>JAENZP010000007.1 GCA_016841205.1 Desulfoscipio geothermicus | reverse complement strand
CTACTAATTCCTTGATTTTATTGGGGATTTGTTCTGTTCAGCAAACCCTAATTAGGGCTTGCTGGACTAAACAGCCTTCCTACCGCTTCCCAAGCAGTTCTGTTGAGTATTGAATAGCTGGAGGTAAACAGGTACTTAGGCAGAAAATGGAAGTTATCTAAACCAGATACTCCAACTTAGCGTCGGGAAAATGCTTATTTAACTCCCGGTGAAAGAAGGTTTTCATCTCTTCCAGTGTCTCCTTTGGATAAACGTATTTATCGTGTGAACCACCTTAAAACTTAAAACCCCATTAGCCATTGTCTACCAAGGCCTAACGGGGTTTTAATTAGTTTTTATAGTTTGGATAGCCGGAGCTTTTTGGCATATATACTTAATGTGGTTATAACTGAGAGATAGCTGAAAGACAACTGAAATTATGCTGAAAAATAACTAATATGTAAAGTTCTATATTTTTTTACCGATTAATATCAAAGGATGTTTTATATACAACTTTTGTGGTTGGGATTTTAAACTATATTTAAAGGAGGAAAAAAATGAATGGAGTCGATGGTGTCAGCCTTAGTGGTTATAGCAATGAGAAAGATCCTTTTTTAACCGATGCGGCAAGTGTTTTAGGTCTTTCGTACGATGATCTCGAAAGTAAATTGGAATCAGGCACTGACTTAGACACAATTGTTACAGAGCAAGGCTTGACTGTGGATGATTTTCAGTAAGAGATGGCTGAATTAAATCCTAACCAAGAACAAACTGGTAGTACTCAAAGTGCACCGCCACCGCCACCACCAGACACTGGACAATTCGTTACTGATGCATCAAGTATTTTAGGGTTATCATCCGAGGAACTTGGAACTCAATTGTAATCAGGAAGTGCTTACAAACAATTATTGAAGATCAAGGTCTGACTATGGACGAATTTCAGCAACAACTGCTTACACTTTATGCTGACAAAAATAAAACAGGAAATATTATTGATACTGTTATTTGATTATTGATAGTTAAAAATGAAATAACTATTGAGTGAATGATCATAATCTTTATATGTTAATATGGTTGTGGAGATTAAGATGAACTCAAAAAGTAAGAATAAACTTTTAGCTGAAATAGAGCGGGAACGCCGCAAACTATACGATTTATTGCAGTATGAAAAACAATACAATACAGAGAAGATGATACAGCTTAGTCAGCAAATTGATCAATTAATAAGTAAATATTATACTCTATATTATTTAAAATATTAAAAATATAGAATTATTTAATGTTGTTATTACTCAAATAAGATTTTTTTCGGGTTAAATTAAAGAAGTATTTATTTATCTTCTTTATAGCTAAGAAGCAATTACTATGCTATGAAATGGTAATAACAGTATTATATAGTATACTAGGAGAATGTATTTTTATGAACCTGCTAGCCATAATGATGTGTTTAACTTTGCTTGGAATAATCGGATTATTTATAATAGCATATTATCATGACAAAACCTGGAAATAATGTCGAGGCTAACTTTTTTACTCTTAAAACTAGATGAAGTTAAAATTAATAAGAATAAATATGTCCAAAACCGCAGGCATTATGGATGACGGCATGTATTTTAGCAGGTGGAAAACCTGTCTGGTAATGTTTAAGCTGAACCATCAGTAGCGAATCATGGGTTTAATGCAGTAATGTATTGGACTAAGCGTTGACAGTCAGGTGGCAGGTATGAAATGTGCTGATTTTAAAAGAAAAACTAATTTTCCAAATCCATAACATAATCTGTTTTCCAAATGCAATATTTTTTGCATTTAACCCCCACAGTCTTTTAATTCTGTCCTTCTTTTTGTGTATTATCTAATATTTCCCTCTTCATCAGCTGCACAGCCCGATCAAGCTGCTCATCCCCAGGCAGATTATCTCTGTTTTTCACAACCACGTCGGGTTGGATTCCTTTTTTGTTAATATCCTTTTTGTCCGGGGTTAGGTACCGAGCGGTAGTTAGCTTTAACCCAGCCCCATTGTTTAGGGAAATTATGGATTGTACAAGGCCCTTGCCAAATGTAGTGGTGCCGACAAGAATTCCGGTCTCTGTATCCAGGATGGCGCCGGCGAGAATTTCGGCGGCGCTGGCACTGTTCTCGTTAATAAGCACAACCAGCGGCAACTGCAGGAACTCGTTATCTGCTTCTTTAACCTCTTCTCCGCCGGACGGGTAGTCAATATATACTATAGGTCCTTGGGGAACGAAATTATCCGCCACCCGGACTACTGCATCCAACTCACCCCCAGGGTTATCTCGCAAGTCAAGAATAAGACCTCGCATACCTTGATCCCGCAAGTCGGCAAGCGTTTGCAGCATTTTACCTGGTGTTTGCTCATTAAAATTGGATATACGGATATAGCCGATCTGAGAATCTGAAAGCATTTTGCTCTCTACAGTTGGGATAGTAATTTTTCCCCTGGTAATCTTGAACTGAATCGGCTCATGATTTCCCTCGCGCAAAACAGATAACTCAATCTGTGTCCCCACCGGACCGCGCATGAATTCGGTAGCCGTTTTTAGGTCTATACCCTGCACATCATGGCCGTCTATTTCAATAATCTGGTCACTAATTCGCACGCCTGCTTTTTGAGCAGGTGTATCCTCATCAACTCGCACCACGGTAAGAAAATTGTTCTTAACCCCTATCAATATGCCTAAACCGCCGAAAGAGCCTTGTATATGATCCTCCTTCAATCGCTCAAAGGTTTCCTTATCCATGTAAACCGAGTACGGGTCACCCAACGCATTAACCATGCCCCTAGTGGCTCCCTCCACCAGAGTGGAAGTATCAATCTCTTCAATATACAGGGTCCTGATTAAGTTAAACACTGTTAACAGGTTGCCCAGTTGCTTATAATTAGTCCCTATTATTTTTTCTGTCCCTACATAAAAAGCAAAAGAAATAAAGACCAAAACAGTTAACCACAGTACTTTTTTATTAAATTTGTTAAACCGTTTGTTTAAACCGCTCATCTTTGAGTCGCCACCAATTAGCAATATCTGTTGGTTTTAATATATCATTTTACTTTTAAGATTATAATACCTCAATTTCCATAGCTTAATTTAAACAGAAAACCCTTGACATAATAGGTCAGACCGTCCATAACTGATGAAGTTGACAAATAAGCTCTGATTCATATTTTATCCATATTGGTTTCAGAAAATCTCAGAACAAATTGCATTAATTGCTGAAGTGCCAACTAAATCTCCATATTGCATAGGACTTAACATACGGTTCAACTGGCCACAACGAGGAAGACCACTGCTTGATAAAGAACTACACAGATATATTAATTTTTCAGGAGGTAGAGGTTATGAATAATAAAGAATTGATTAAATATATTGTTGTAATAGGTTTAGGTTTTGTACTCGCTTATTTTTTAGGATTGTTGTATATAAAGATTCAATATGCGGCTGCGAATATTATTTATCCTGAATATGATATTTATAGAGCTTTGGAATGTTTAGTGTTAACAATATTTGGTATTTTAATTGAGTGGAAAGCTTTATTTGATATAAGAAAAAAAAGAACAATAAGAATTGGCTGTCTTCTTGGGGCATGCATACTTATTATTTTCCCGATGATTCCTTTTATAACTATGACAAATTACTTTGGAATACCGACGGTACACAGTTTCAAAGGAATGATTAGTCTTTTGTATAGTTCGCCTTATAGCCGATCATTAGCAAGTATACTAGGTGGTATAATATTAATTAGATCATTTAAGAAAGAGTAAGAGGCTTAATAGGAGTGTAAGCGTCAAGCTATCCCGTGTAGGTGCCCTGGTTACTGATTCGGACGGCCTTCTGTCACATTCGGCTATTAGCGCACGAGAGTACCGTATCCCGGCAATTGTTGCGATCGGCAGTGCTACTCAGATTTTTAACGACGGTCAAGTTGTAACGGTAGATGAAATGTCTGGCACGGTTTCGGTGGAAGGAATATAAGATGGTGAGGTGAATGAAGTGGATAAAAAGATAAGAATTGCAATTCTTAATAATGAATTTGAGGCGCAATTGCTTGAAGCTGCTTTAAATGAGCAACAAATAGACCATCATTTAGAATGCTACCACGACTTAGCCTATGATGGAATTTTTCAGTTACAAAGAGGTTGGGGAACGGTATATGCATCGAATGCAGACAGATTAACAGTTATAAAAATAATTGAAGACATTAGAAAGATACCACAAGAAAATGACGAGATTGACAATTAGCTTATCTAGAAATTTCAGAGGTGTGAAGTATGAAAAGAGGTAAAATATAAATTAATTAAGAGCCAATGCCAAGCTAACGCCGTGGAGCGTTATAATATAAGGATATAAAAAGTAAGTTTCTGGCTGTGCATACATCGACAAGCGGTCGTCTCCAGCAATATACATAGTAGTATTCATGGCAAGCTTATGGGTTAAGTATCATTCAAATAAGCTGTTGTTATTTTGTGGCCATGACCGGCCATTCGGATATAAACACTCTGGCCATTTATGGTAAAGCAAGTATTGAACAGTTACAGAGTGCCGTGGATCGGGTGCGAATTAGTTAAATATGGTGGATAGAAATTGGAACTTACCAACTACTCAACTTCCAACAACTTAGTGGGATCACTCAGGCCCGGTAACAAGATAGTAGAGCTTTTTTGAAGAAATAAATAAATATTATTGATACACTTTGATGATATTTTTCAAATTAAGCCTGAATACCCATTATCCATATAATGGTAAATATTAGATGACCTACAAATAAGTATTTCTATGGGTTTTCTAAATTCATAAATGGTACGTTTTTATTATATGTTTTTTACTTGTTTCATGCTGCTATTGGTCATACCAGGTACTCCACTTTTGCACCCGGAAAATGCTCGCCAAGCACCCGGTGGAACAGCTCGTCCATCTCCTGGAGCGTCTCCTTTGGATAAACGTATTTACCGTAACCAAACTGTCCGAACTTGAACTTGCGCTTATCTTCTTCCATAGGTAAGGTTGTGTCGGGAAACACCTCCAGTATGCGTTTTTTAGCCGTTAGTGTGAACCGGTGGGAGATTAATTCAAAGGTAATGTCCGTTCTGGCCGCAGGCGGTAATTCCTCTGCCAGGGAGCGGATTAATTGGGTATAATCGTGCTGCCAGCCCGGGTAGATGAAAATGGGGGCGATTAAAAAGCCCAGAGGGTAACCTGCTTTCGCTACTCGCCGTGCGGCATCCAGCCGGGCATGGGCTATCGGGGTGCCCTGTTCGTAGGATTTAATAATGTGATCGGTATTGATGCTGAAGCGAAAGCGTGTATGCCCGTTGTGCCGGGCATCCAGCAGCGTGTCCACGTCGGTAAACTTGGTGACGAAACGAAACCGGGCCAGGGGCTGTTGGCCGAAAAACTCTATGGCTCGGGCCAGCGAGCCGGTATACGGTTCCACGGGAATGGGATCGGAAGTGGCTGCCCCTTCAAACACAGTGATCTCGGGAGCCCTTTTTCTTATGTATTTTTCTGCTTGCTGCAGTATTTCATTAATATTTACATATACTCTAACGTATGGTTTTTTGCCCAGCGTTGTGTTCAGGTAACAATATTGGCACCGGCCGGTGCAGCTGGTGCTCAATGGCAGCTGGTAGTGAGCTGATGGCTTGCACGGTGAAAACTGCAGCGTGCGGCGTACTCCCACCACCAGGGTGCGTTTGGCTTCCAGATAAGATTCCCGGGCCGTTTTGCCGGGTATGCCTGTTACCCGGTTATGACTGCCGATCATGAAAACAGGTACCCTATCGGACTTAAACCTTTCATGCAGCTGTTGACCCAGAGGGTAATCCAAAGCTGCCTGTTCAAAAAAAACTCGCTTGGGTATAAACAAATATATCACCCCGATATGGCTAAGGTTATTCAAACAATGTTAGTATATCCCCCAGAGCCAGAGCTATTATAATGCCCTGTTTGTGCTCTTATTGAAGCTACCGCCGGCAAATCTCTTGGGCCGGTCGCTAATTACGTGCCAGGCATTGTCGCCGTTAGCTTTCGGAGTATTGTGGAATTGCTTGTATTGAGAACACACCTCGTTGTAGAATGAAGTGAACTTATAAATTTTTCAAAGAATAAAGAGCTATAGTTTTTACATATTGAAACTTAGAGAGGGTGACTTGAATGCCAAACATTGACTCCTTTCAGCTGCCACAGGAATTTTTTATTGTTAGCGCGGGTGTACAAACAGGATTGTTTGAAGGAATAAAGAATACTCCCTGTACCCTGGAAGAATTGGCTGCTAAAACGAATAGCGATCCCAGGGCTTTATGGACGGTTATTGAAGCTTTGATTAGTTTAAAGTATCTGGTATATGATGGTGATAAAATTAAGCTTTCCAAAGAAGCGGACAACATCTTTTTTAATCCCGGCCATGAACAATATACAGGTTTCTCATTCATGCATACCTACAACATTATGAATGCATGGATGCAATTGCCGGAAGTAATAAGGAGCGGGAAACCGGTTTCTAAAAAGGATGTATCCAAACACACAAAGCACTTTATAAATGCCATGAGCCATATTGCCCGGAAGACGGCACCGCAAATTGTTGAGTATTGCTTCAAAGACTTGCCCGCAAACCCAAGGGTTCTTGATGTCGGCGGCGGTCCGTTAACTAATGCTTTTGCCTTTGCCGGTAACGGGGCCAGGGTGACCATACTGGACCTGCCTGAAGTTATAGATATGATGCAGCCGGAGCTGGATACAGAGTTACCCATTAAAATGGTCAAAGGCGATTTTACTGAAGGGCTTCCACCAGGACCCTATGACCTTGTATACCTTGGTAATGTATGCCACATTTACGGTGAGCAGGAGAATAGAAAATTATTTCAGGATGCAGCGCGTGAACTGGAACCGGGAGGACAAATTGTCATTAATGATATGATCCGGGGTACAGGCGTTATGTCCGCGTTATTCGCGGTAAATATGTTGGTTAACACATCTTCCGGGGGAACATGGACTTTCGAACAATATAAAACGTGGCTGGCTGCTGCCGGTTGCTCCGCGGCACCCTGGGAAGAAGTGGGGGGCAGGCAACTGATTAAGGCTACCAAGGTTCGTTAGCATGAATTTGCCATTTACTAGTTTTTCGGTGGACTACAAGCAAGGGATATAAAAGACCTCTTTCCTCATTATTAACGTGGGGGAAGAGGTCTTTTTAAGAGGTACTCATTTGTGCCCCTTGGTTGCTTTATTGAACACATTGTTTTATTTTATCTTCAATTTAGCCAGGGCTTCTGCCAGGGCAGGGTTGGTCAGCCCGTCATTGGAGCTCTTTTGCTGTCGAAGGTATATTTGTACATCTCTTTTAGAGGCGTCCTGCTTATCTTTTCCCCTTCTCTCATTGAAAGCGGTGAGCTTTTCCCGGTAGCCGCACTTGCAGACAAATATTTGTCCTTCTCCCTCGCCGTGCAGGGTTAGCTTTTTGTGGCAGTTGGGGCACCGCGCATTGGTTATTTTGCCAACCCCTTTTCTATAACCGCAATCCCTGTCCTGGCAAACCAGCATTTTGCCCTTTTTGCCGTTTACCTCCAGGAGGCGCTTTCCACAATTAGGGCATTTTTCACCGGTCAGGTTATCATATTTGAATTTCCTTGCGCTATTTTTGATATCATTAACAACTACATTGGCATAATGCTTCATTTCCCCGATAAAATTGTTACTATTAAGCTTTCCTTTGGCAATGGCTTCAAGCTTTTGTTCCCATTGAGCGGTTAAGGCGGGTGTTTTCAAATCCCCGGGGACTAAATCAAGCAGTTGTCTGCCTTTTGAGGTGATAAATATACTTTTACCTTTTTTTTCAATTAAAAAATTATTAAAGAGCTTTTCGATAATATCGGCCCTGGTGGCTACGGTTCCCAGCCCGCCGGTTTTACCGATGGTCTGAATTAAACCTTTATTTTCCCCGGCCATATATTTGGCGGGATTTTCCATGGCGGAAAGCAGACTGGCTTCGTTAAACGGCTCCGGTGGTTTGGTTTCCCCATGGGTTTGGGATACGGCTGATATCTTAATAACATCGCCTTTATTTAAAGCCGGTAATACCTGTTCGGAAATATTATCTTCGGATTCTTCTTCCTCGTCGAAATGATTATTGTACACCTCTTTCCAGCCCTGGGCGATTACCACTTTACCCCTGGCGATAAAAAGCTCATTACCGATACTTGCCCTGATGGTGGTCTGTTCGTACTCAAAGGGGGGATACAAAACAGCTAGAAACCTTTTCACCACCAGATCGTATATTCTTATTTCCATATCGCTTAAATTGTTTAAGAAAACCGGCTGTTCTGTCGGTATAATGGCATGGTGATCGGTTACTTTGCTGTTATCCACAAAGGACTTATTGGCCTTTATGGGATTTCGCAGCACTCTTGCCGCCAGTTTAGCATATGGCGGCACGCTGCAGGCATCAAGTCGGTCCTTTAAGGTGTCGACAATATCCGTGGTGATAAATCGGGAGTCGGTTCTGGGATAGGTCAGTACCTTGTGATGCTCGTACAGTCGCTGCATAATGGATAGTGTTTCCTTGGCCGAATAACCGAAAAGCTTATTGGCGTCCCTCTGGAGCTCAGTTAAGTCATATAGCCGGGGAGCAAAACTTTTTTTGTAGGTTTTATCGACCGATGAAATTATAGCGTTTTTATTTTGTACTGATGATAGTATTCGTGCGCATTTATCCTGGTCAAAGATTCTGGTATCTTTAGTTTGGCTGTCTTGCCAGGTTAGATTTAGTTTATCTGCTTTGGCTGTGATGCCGTAAAATGTCCGGGGCTTAAAGTTTTGAATTTCCTCTCCCCTTTTGGCGATGATTGCTAGGGTTGGGGTTTGGACCCTGCCGCAGGAAAGCTGGGCATTATGTTTGCAAGTGAGAGCCCGGGTGGCATTGATGCCTACCAGCCAGTCGGCCTCTGCACGGGCAACGGCCGAGGCGTAAAGACTTTCATAATCTTTGCCGTTTCTTAAATTCCTTACTCCTTCTTTGATAGCTTTGTCGGTAACGGAAGAAATCCAGAGTCGCTTAATGGGCTTCTTTACCTGCGCCTTTTCTATAATCCATCTGGCTACCAGCTCACCCTCACGGCCGGCGTCAGTGGCTATCACAATCTCCCGGACATCTTTTCTTTTCATTTGTGTGGTAACGGCATTAAACTGCTTGCCGCTCTGCTTTATTACCACCAGCTTTAAGTGGGGGGGCAGAATAGGCAGATCCTCCAGCCGCCAAGCGCTGAATTTTTGATCATAGGCCTCGGGGTCGGCCAGTGTTACCAGGTGGCCCAGTGCCCAGGTGACGATATATTTATCGCCTTCCAGATACCCGTTTCCTTTTTTAAGACAATTTAAAACTCGCGCAAGGTCTCTTCCCACCGAGGGTTTTTCCGCTAGAAATAGTATTTTATCCATATTAACAAAACCTTTCCATGTGCAATGCAATATAAAAGTATTATATCTTAAAGATTACCCAATTACGATCTATGTCAAATGACCTCCCGGGCCATGTTGATCTATTTTGCGTTACTTCCGGTTATAGCATTTGGTAACAGAAGAAGTCCCCTAGCTTTCGCTATTCCGAATGTTTAAATACATAGGCGATATTTTGTAAATTGTCAATATTCGCAAGGGGGTCCCCGGATACGGCAATCATGGCGGCGGGACGGCCCGGCGCAATACGACCCCAGTCCAGGTTCAACAGGCAGGCGCTGTTTATTGTGGCGCAGCGTATTATTTCCTTGGGTGACAGCCCGGCCTGCCGGTAAAGGTCTAGCTCTTGGTGATAACCATAACCGTGCCGGACACCCAATGCACCGGCATCGGTGCCCACTCCCAGGGTAACGCCGAGCGCTTGGGCCTCGCTGATCATGGATAGCTGCCGGTCTATAGTTTTGGTAATAACATAGTTATCCTGCCGGGAATGAGCAGCTAATTGGGCGGCCACCGGTATAACTGTGGGAATCCAGGCCACGCCCTTTTCAGCCATTAACCTAAGGGTATCCCGGCCTAAAAAATAACCGTGCTCCACTGTGTTTACACCGGCCTGTACTGCCATGGCCACGGCTTCATCCGAGCTGGCGTGGGCCATAACGGTAAGCCCCCGGCTGTGGGCGCTCCCTACAATAGCTTTTAGCTCACCGGCGGTATACTGCAGCGGCCCGACCTGGGAGTATTCCTTAAAGCTTACCAAACCCGAGACAAGTACTTTGACTTGATCTACTTTGTGCCGGGCTAGATTTTCTATTGCGCTGTCCAGCATTTCGGCGGGGATGCCCCGGCCAAGAAAAGACCCGTATTTTTGTGGCTTACGCAATGCATAACCTGAGGCTCGGATTACAGGACCGGTTATAGTGCCGGCTTCTACAAGTTTTCGGTAATACAAGGCAATGCCTTGACGGTCTCCTCCGTCCCGCACGGCTAATATACCGTGACGGATGGTATCCCATAGTTGAGCGCCGATTTGCGTGTCAAGTTCTTCGGGTTGGTTCCAGCGTTGTCGGGCAACCGAAAAATCCTGGCCGTCCAGGGCCAGGTGTACATGGCAGTCTATTAATGGCGGTAATATTGTTAAATGGCCTAAATCCAAGGAGATAGTTTTACGGGTAGGTTGAGTGAATTTATAGGAAATCTCTCCTGCCCTGGTAATTGCAGCGATCCTTCCGTTATCAAGGTAAATACAGTGTTTTTGGCCTGTAGTGATAGACTGGTCACGGTCTTCAATTATATTACTAATAGTTATTGCATAGTTATACGTACTTCTGATTTTAATCAGTTTCATGCTTTAAATTTATCATTGCTAATTTCAATAATCAAACAAAATTTTACTATAGTAATAATTATAAAAATATTGCTACGACATTATTCGTATGTTAAAATTAATTAAGATTTGGGCGGTATCTGCTTTGAACCGCACCATTTGTTTAATGGTTGGTTGGGTGGGTGGTTCGTTTGTTAGATTGAACTAACATATCTCCGCTTGGAGCCGGGTAGGACCGAGACGGGTTGCACAGGGATATTGTGCCCTTCGGACTTGTCCGGAGGGTTTTTGTGTAACCAAAAGATACATTATCATAAGGAGTTATGCCTATGCAGGTCTGTCGTACTATAGGGGAAATCAAAGAGTTTGCAAACAAAGCTCGGGTTGCGGGTAAAACCGTGGGTTTAGTTCCTACCATGGGTTATTTACATGAAGGGCACCTGAGTCTGATGCGGGAAGCTAAAACAAAGTGCGATGTTGTGGTGGTTTCCCTGTATGTTAATCCGCTCCAGTTTGGCCCTAAAGAAGACCTGGGCGAATACCCCCGGGACTTTGACCGGGACTGCGCCATGGCCCGGTCAGTGGGTGTGGACGCGGTTTTTGCTCCCGGCAATGATGAAATGTACCCGACGGGATACAGCTCCTTCGTTGAGGTAACCGGAATAACAGGTAAACTTTGCGGGTCATCCCGGCCAGGTCATTTTCGCGGGGTAACCACTGTGGTGGCCAAGCTGTTTAACATTGTTCGGCCGGACCAAGCCTTCTTTGGCCAAAAAGACGCCCAACAGGCCATGGTTATAGAAAAAATGGTGCGGGATTTGAATATGGGGTTGAAAATTGTTACCTTGCCCATTATACGGGAAGCGGATGGCCTGGCCATGAGTTCTCGTAATGTTTATTTAGACGAAGAACAACGCCAGGATGCGCCGGTTCTTTACCATAGTTTGTGCGCCTTCCGTGATGCTGTGGCTGATGGTGAAAGAAGTGTCCCAAAACTGCGCCGGGGTATAGAGGAGATGATTTCATCCACTCCCGGTGCCAGGATCGATTATGTAGAAATATTATCTGTGCCCGATTTGGAACTGCTGGATACATTAAACGGCAAATGCATTGCTGCTCTGGCGGTACGTTTTGGCAAAACCAGGCTTATTGATAATATGGTTGTGGAGGTATGACAGATGTTTCTAAATATGTTTAAATCCAAAATTCACCGTGCTGTAGTTACTCAGGCCAATTTAAACTATGTTGGCAGTATTACAATTGATGAGGCTTTGATGGAGGCTGCCGATATATTGCCGAATGAAAAGGTGCAAGTGGTAAACAATAACAATGGCGCCCGTCTGGAAACATACGTTATACCCGGTACCCGGGACTCCGGTGTGATTTGCCTGAACGGGGCGGCGGCTAGATTGGTTCAGCCCGGCGATACCGTAATTATCATAACCTATGCTGTTATGGACCGTAATGAAGCGCGTGATTATAAGCCCAGGGCGATATTGGTGGACGAGCATAATAAAGTTGTTTGCGTAATAGAGGAAAAACACGGCGAAGAAGCTTAATCTGCGTGTTATATTTCTTGACTTGTTTTGCATTGGTGGCGGTCGGTGGTAAAATTTATTGAGATATAACGGAATTTATGTATATAATATTGGGGACGTTAATTCCCTGGTGGCTAATTTTCCGTTATGAAGGAGTGATTACGTGCCCAATGTCGCTAATCCCACACAAGTAATTGCAGAAATAATGCAGCTTAAGCAGCAACGCAACGCGATTATATTAAGTCACGTATACCAGCCGCCCGAAATACAGGAGGTTGCCGATTTGGTGGGTGATTCCCTGGAACTGTCTCGCCGGGCTGCTGCCACTGATGCTAGTGTGATTGTCTTTTGTGGGGTACATTTTATGGCTGAAAGCGCGGCCATACTATCACCGCAAAAAACGGTGCTGTTACCCGAGGTAAATGCTGGGTGCCCCATGGCGAACACAGTTACGGCTGAAGCGTTGCGAGCCAAAAAATCTGAATTGCCCGGCGCTCAGGTGGTATGTTATGTTAATACTTCTGCGGCAGTTAAGGCGGAATGCGATATTGCCTGTACATCGGCCAATGCTGTGCAGGTATTGACCTCATTACCTACTGACCGGCCAATTATTTTTGTGCCGGACAAAAACCTTGGCAGTTATATGTCCAAGCAGTCAGGGCGGGAGATGCACATCTGGGAAGGTTGCTGCCCTATTCATGATCAGCTGACTGCCGACGAGGTGTTAAAAGTCAAGTCCGAACACCCGCAGGCTCTTGTGCTGGTGCACCCGGAGTGCCGCCCCGAGGTGGTGGAGCTTGCCGATCATGTAGCCAGTACGACCGGTATGCTGCGGTTTGCCCGGGAAAGCCAAAACAAGGAATATATTGTGGCTACCGAGAAGGGTATATTGCACCAGTTTAATAAGCAGTGCCCCAATAAAAGCTTTTATCCCGCTTCGGATAAACTTGTTTGCCGGGATATGAGATCTATTACACTGGAGAAAGTGCTTCACTCTTTACAAACCCTGGAACCCCGGGTGACTGTGAATGCGGAGATCAGGGAGCGGGCTTTGAAGTCCCTGGAAAGAATGCTGGCGGTACAATAAAACGGAGGGTTTACCAGTGGCTAACCAGTATATTATGAACTTTAACACCCGGGATCTACCTATATCTAATACGGATTACGTAATTTTGGGTAGTGGTATTGCCGGGTTTTTTACCGCTCTCTTGGCCGGTCGACTGGGTGCCGGGGTTACCGTGCTGACTAAGCAAAGTATATTGGACAGCAATACCGATAAGGCCCAGGGCGGCATAGCTGCAGTCATGGACTCTGATGATTCGCCGGAATTTCATTACCAGGACACGTTGCGGGCTGGTGCCGGGCTGTGTGACCAAGGAGCGGTGCGCATTCTGGTCAATGAAGGGCCACGCCGGGTTTTGCAGCTGATGGATATGGGAGCCCGCTTTGATGTGGAAGGTAACCGTCTGGCGCTAACCAGGGAAGGTGCTCACAGCTGCCGGCGTATACTGCACGCCAGTGGTGACGCCACCGGGGCTGAAATCCAGCGGGTGTTGAACGAGCAGGCTCTTGCCGAGCAAAATATTCAGGTGCTTGAACGGCACATTGCAGTAGATCTTTTAGTCAATGATAATGTTTGCTATGGTGTGCTTGCTTATGATTGCGAGACTTGCTGCTTAAAGGTTTTCCGGAGTCGAGCCGTTGTTTTGGCCACTGGTGGTTTGGGTCAGCTTTATGAACATAGCACTAATCCCGGGGTGGCTACAGGGGACGGCATTGCTATGGCCTACCGGGCGGGTGCCGAAGTAATGGATATGGAGTTTCACCAATTCCACCCCACCGTGTTAAACTTGCCGGGTGCACCGCGGTTTTTGATATCCGAAGCCGTACGGGGCGAGGGTGCCTACCTGCGCAACGGGCAGGGAAAGCGGTTTATGCCCGATTATCATGAGCTTGCGGAACTGGCGCCCCGGGACATTGTGGTACGGGCCATTTTACAGGAAATTCATAAAGGTTCCGAAGGTATATTCCTGGATTTAAGTCATCTGGATACTGAACTTGTGTTGCACCGATTTCCCAATATTAACCGTACTTGCCGGAGTTTTGGTTTGGATATTACTCGCGATTTGCTGCCGGTGGCTCCCGCTGCTCATTACATGATGGGTGGTGTTAAAACCAATTATTTTGGGGAAACCAGTGTAGAGCGGCTATACGCGTGCGGCGAAGTGGCCTGTCAGGGGGTGCACGGGGCCAACCGTTTGGCTAGTAACTCACTGTTGGATGGCCTGGTCTTCGGTGGCCGCATCGTGGAGCGCACTGCCGGTCTTTGGCGGGAGAATATGAGCCCTTGGCCTGATTTTTCCTCGGAATTGCCCGACCTTGTGGAACCGGTAGATTACCAGTCGCTGCAGCAAGAACTGCAGGCTCTGATGAGCAGGTATGTTGGCCCGCTGCGCAACCGGGAGGGTTTGGAAAAGGTGCTTGGTTTTATCGATGGGTATTCCAGATTGGAAAATACCGCGGCCCGGGATCTGCTTGCCGCTGAGATGAACAACCGTTTATTAGTAAGCCGCCTGGTGGCGGAATCAGCTCTAATGCGCACCGAGAGTAGAGGCGGCCATTTCCGCCAGGATTACCCGGAACCGCGCAATAGTTGGAAAAAACATATTATTTTACGCAAGTGAACGGCAGTTTTGGCAGTGATTGTATTAAGCGGAGTATTGATTTGGTAATATTTAACTCGGTGGTATTGGTTGTGCATACAGAGGTGGGGAACTTAAATGATGATAAACGAACGTTTACTAAATGAGCTAATTGATCGCGCCCTGACCGAGGATATCGGTTCAGGTGATTTGACCACAGAGAGTACAGTACCTGACAATATTGTTGCGGTTGGCTATATCAAAGCTAAGCAGTACGGGGTTGTGGCCGGCTTGCCCGTAGCCCGGGCGGTGTTCCGGCATCTCGATCCTGATTTGCAATTCTTGCCCCGGGTGACTGAAGGGGCTCGTATCAGTCCCGGTGATGTGCTTGTGCAGTTAAACGGGCGGGCTCGGACCGTGCTTACCGGGGAACGGCTGGCCCTTAATTTTTTACAGCGCCTTTCCGGGATAGCCACTGCCACGGCGGATCTAGTGGAAGTAGTACGGAATTACCCGGTGCGTATCGTGGACACTCGTAAAACTACTCCGGGACTGCGCCAACTGGAAAAATACGCTGTCCGGGTGGGTGGCGGGCATAACCATCGCCTGGGGTTGTTTGATGCTGTATTGATTAAGGATAATCACATCAGAGTGGTTGGTAGTATTAAGCAGGCTGTGGCAAATGCCCGGTTCCTGGTACCTCATACCGCAAAAATCGAGGTAGAAACCGAGGATTTAAATGGGGTGCAGGAGGCATTGGAAGCAGGGGCAGATATTATTATGCTGGATAATATGGATCTGCATACCATGGCTGAGGCGGTGCGACTGGTTAGCGGCCGTACACTGGTGGAAGCATCAGGGGGGATCAGTGCACAAACCATTGCTGCTGTAGCGGCTACCGGAGTGGACATTATTTCTGTAGGGGCTTTGACTCATTCCGCCACGGCGCTTGATATTAGCCTTGATGTTGGAGAGCTTAAACCAATGCGCCCCACAGTTTAATGGTAAACCATGTGTGGCGTTATGATTGACAATGCAATTTGCGTCAAATATAATTTATTTAGCTGAAATAGCATTAATGCATTTGAAATTATAGTTAACTCAACGGAGTGTCGGCATATGAAGAGCAGTATATTGCATATTTTAAAACAAAGCGATGACTGGGTCTCAGGTGAATACCTATGTCGTGAGCTGGGTGTGTCTCGTACGGCAGTGTGGAAACATATACGGGGTTTGCGGGAAGAAGGATATGACATAGAGGCCAGGGCTAATCTAGGGTACCGCTTACTTAGTGTGCCTGATGTTCCATACCCCGATGAGGTTACTGTTGGCTTGGGTACTGCGGTGATAGGTAACCGAATTGAATATTTTGCTGATGTCCCAACTACTAACGAGGAGGCCAAAAAGTTGGCCCGGGCGGGCTGTCCGGAAGGTACAGTGGTGGTGGCCGAAAGCCAGAGCGGCGGCAAGGGGCGGATGGATCGGTCTTGGTTTGCTCCCCGGGCTAGGGGCTTATGGTTTTCCGCCGTGTTGCGTCCGCAGGTCAATCTGGTGGATACCCCGCAGATAACCATGGTGGTGGCAGTAGCGGTGGCACTGGCGATTCGCGAACATACCGGGGTTGCGGTGGGTATTAAGTGGCCCAATGACTTGCTGGTGGAAGGTAAAAAATTATGCGGCATTCTGGTTGAACTAAATGCTGAAATGGACCGGGTTAATTTTATGGTTGCGGGTATTGGCATAAATGTAAACATCGATAGCAATCAATTCACTCCCGAGCTATCTGAGATTGCCACTTCATTAAAAATTGCAGCCGGGCATCATATACCCCGGGTACCATTATTACGGGCTATATTGCGGTCTTTTGATATTTGGTATCAGCGCTGGCTGCATGATGGTTTCGCTCCTATACTGAATAAATGGCGGGAGCTATGTGTTACTTTGGATTGCCCGGTTACTGTACATAATCTTAAAGACAGTTATGTCGGTCACGCCTTGGACGTGGACGAAACCGGGGCACTACTGGTAAAAATGCCGGATGGTACAGTGCGGCGTTTGGTGGCAGGGGAGGTGTCGCTGCGTAAGGTTTAAGTTTTACTGCTCTGTTTATGCAGGGGGTATATTTTTTATCGCTCAATGGTTAACCTAATATATTTATTTGGTTAACCAAGAAATATGTGAAAAGAAAGGACTGTATGTATGAGTAAACTAACACCGCGGGATATGGTACTGGTGGCTATGTTTGCCTCGTTAGCCGTAGTTGCCGCTTTGCTGTTTCGTTTTCTTGGCGGTATGATTGTGCCCTTTAGTTTGCTGCCCTTTGTGGCGCTGCTGGCCGGCGGGTTGTTGGGGGCCAGGTTGGGAGCGCTGAGTATGGGTATTTATGTGCTGATGGGCGTGTTGGGGATGCCGGTATTTGAAAAACCGCCCTTTGGGGGACCGGCTTATGTATTATCACCTACCTTTGGCTTTTTGCTGGGTTTTATATTTGCTGCTTTGGTGAGTGGTTTAATTATTCAGGGCCGGCGGGATGCCGGGCCTGTGCGACTTTCCCTGGCCATGCTGGCGGGATTGCTTATGATTTATGCTATCGGGTTGCCATATCTGTATGTTATACTGAACTACTATGTGGGTAAACCTTTTGATGTGCTGCAAGTTATAATGCTATTCTTCGTCCCTTTTATTGGATTTGACTTGCTAAAAGCACTAGTTGTCGGTGCACTTGTGCGCATGGTGGGGGTGCGCCTTCCGGTATTGAAAGAACAGCAAAATTGATATGCTTAATAGCACACGCGGTTACTTGCATATAAAACAATGGCTCTCTCGCCCCGAACATCTACTGGGGCAAATTACAGATGGACAGATGGGCCAGGATGTCTAGTTGATATTCCTGGGTGTGTTGTGTTATGACTGACATGAAAGTGAAAAACATATTGACAACAGGTGCCAGAACAGGTAGGATAATGTCTAACTAAATAGTAATGATTTCCGAGTTAACCGGCCTAAAGCAATTGCGATGGCAGTTAACCGCAGGGTAAAAACGGAAACGTTTGTGCCTCCCTTTTGGAAAGGAAATTATACCTTGTAAGATCAGCTTTCTATTTGATGGTTCCGCAAGTGATATGAGCAGTTTTCCGTGGGAGGAAAACTGCTTTTCATTTTTTTATGACGAGTGATTTTGATTAGGTGGAAAAATTTATCTTCCGAATGTTCAATGCAACAAATGTCAATTTTATGATCCTGCAGTAGTAAATTAAAACCGATGAAATGGATGAGAGACGAGTTGGACTAAACAGTTTGGCGACAAGCTTTGTCCAACTCTTATAGTATAAAAATAGAACAAGGTGCTGTTGTAAAAAACGTTAGCAATCGGCCAACGGCATGGGGTAGTTGTGGACGGAAAAGCGAAAAATAGATTAAAGGGAGAAAAAAATGAATTTTATGCATGGCATTAAGCCTATTCCAGCAAAAACAATTATCTACATAGCCGTTTTGACGGTACTATTTGCCTTATCTCCAATTGTAAATCCTTGTTTTGCAGAGCTAGGCAGTGGTAGTCTCGATGGTAACCTATCTGAACATATTATCCTCTCGTGGACGGAAGACCCCATGACTACACAAACCATTACTTGGAGAACAGGAGATATAAACCAAGACCGGGTGCAATACCAGCCTGCTGCCGGCTTTAGCGGCAGCTTTGATGGTGCTCGGGAAGTGATTGCTGTATCATCCAGTTCTAACAACGGACAATTTTACTATGAAACGACCATTTGGGGACTGAGCCCCGGCACAGGTTACGTCTACCGCATTGGTAAAGAAGGATCCTGGATTGAACCGGCTACCTTCAGCACTGCTGTGGCCGGGGATAAGTTTTCTTTTCTTTATATGGGTGACGTTCAGGATGGCTATGAATCTTGGGGAGAAATGCTCAAAAATGCTTATGAGGATCATCCCGACCTCAAATTCGGACTACTGGGAGGGGATTTGATCGAAAACGGAAACAGTATTGAGGAATGGCAGCTTTTTTTTGCTGCTGCCTCGTCTGTTTTTAATCAAATCCCGTTAATGCCGGCCCCGGGTAACCACGACGATACTGAGCTGTTTTGGAGTTCTTTTGCCCTGCCCCGGAACGGGCCGGATGGATACGAAGAAAGTTTCTACTCCTTTGACTACGGAAACTGTCATATTACTGTGATGAACAGCAATTTAATGGGTGCTCCCGGAATTGGCGATTATGACAAGCTTATTAACTGGTTGCAAAATGATCTTAACAACTGCGGGCAGCGTTGGAAATTGGTGGTATTCCATCATCCACCCTACCCGGTGATTTACGATTGGCGGGCGGAACACTTACAGACTCATTGGGTGCCGTTTTTGGAACAATGCGGGGTAGACATTGTTTTAGTTGGGCACCAGCACGTTTATATGCGGACCAAGCCTATGCGGGACGGACGGATTCAGCAGGACGGAGAGGGTATTGTCTATATAATGGGTAATGCGGGGACAAAATATTACGGCCCCGGCCCGGATTACGATTACATCGCAAAACAGCTGGCCTACGTTAGTAACTATCAGGTAATCAACATCGACGGGGATACCCTTAACTTGACTGCAAAAGATGAAGACGGGAATGTTATCGACAGTTATAAATTGGTCAAGCAACCGGTTGTCAATAACCCTGCATACGAGATTAGCCCGGTGGGTGATGCTGCTTATACCGTTGGGGAGACCGCAGACGGTATCGGCACTATGACAGTAAATGACAGTATATCCGGAATGAAGTATTTCGGCGTGCAGGTTGCTCCGGTTATAGCCCATGACGGGCAGGAAACATTGGTTTTTACCCATTTTAGAGATGGTACCCAACTAAGTCTCAATGCTGCCAAAACGGATTTTGATAAGATTAACGAAGCCCAGGCAGGCTTCAACGTGCAGCCTGGCGATGTGGTCAAGGTCTACATGGTTGACGATCTGACTAATGCGGTGGATCACAACCCGACCATTTTACAGTGAAGCAGAGAGGGGAAAACAAGGTGCTTTTATATAAAATGCCCGGCAAGTTCAGTATTTTGTTATTAACCACACTGTTTATCATAGTTGCTGGAATTTTTGGCTTGTCGACTCCCATAGCGATGTGCGCTGGAGAGGCGGCAATGCCTCCTGTTTTGACCGCCGGTTTTGCCGGTACTTCGTTGGCTAGTTTCGCTGATGGATACACGGATGAGCAGGAGCCGCTCGAGACTTGTCTGGAGATTAAAGGAAACGGAGTAACGACACCCAAGAAATATACCTTGTCCCAACTTCAAGGAATGGAACAATACCGGCACCTATATAGCACGATTAACACCTGGCCCACCAAAAATTGGTATGCAGCTGAAGGGGTTAAATTAAAAGCATTACTTGAAGAAGCGGGAATAAAGGATGAAGCGAAGCAGATAAGGTTTACCAGCAGTGATGGTTTTATAGCAACCTTTACGGTTCAGGAGTTATTAAAGGATGATCGATACCTTTTTCCGTATTTCAGGGATAATCATGAATATTTCGGGTATATTCCGGGGTCTCCGGCTGATGCGGAAAAGGTGGAACCCATCCTTGCTTTAAAAAGTGCCGAAAGCAATAATTTTAACTATATGAGTGGCAGTAATGCATTACACCTGATCTTTGGACAAAGGGTGTTAACCGAGCAGACAAATGCCGTATTTGCCAAAAAAGTTGCATTAGTGGAAGTGCTCACCGACAACCCTGATAAATGGGCCGCTCCCACGGCCACTCCAACCGGTGGAGAGGTGCCCGCGGGAACCCTGGTACAGTTGAGCTCTACCAATAACAATACGGACAAGGTATATTACACCTTGGACGGCAGTGTTCCGACCGTGGCTAGCCCGATGTATAACTGGATTGCCCAACAGTGGTGGCTATCACGAGAGGATGTTTTGGAAGAGATTAATCATCCTATCGAGCTGACTAAAGATACCACCATCAAGGCCATTGTTATTGGCCCCGGTAAGGAAGACAGTGATATTGTTGAGTTTAACTATACGATAGAAGAACCGGATCCTATATCGGTTACCGGTGTGAGTATTTCCGAAAGTGACCGGGAACTGGAGGAAGGCCGGACGGTCCAGCTCACCGCCCAAGTGGAACCCGAAAACGTCACGAACAATGCCGTAACCTGGAGCAGCAGCGATGAAAACGTTGCCACGGTAAACGAAACCGGCCTGGTGACCGCGGTGTCGGCGGGCACGGCGGAAATTACCGTTACCACCGGTGACGGGAATTATAAAGACAGTATTACCGTGACCGTGAAAGCTGCTCCGGAAGAACCGTCCATGATAGTTAGTCCACCTAAAGTGTTTGCGTCTGATGATTTTAGTCAAGTGTTCGAATTATCAGTTACAAACGATACCATTATAAGAGCAGTATATAAAAATGATATTAAACTGCGAGATGCGTTTGAATCCCTAAGTATTAAAAGTGTGACCAAAGTAAGCGATACAACAGTAACAGCCGCAGTATACGGAAACCTGGGAAAAACAGGCACCGGGATTATTGCTTTGGCTGGAGATGTTCTACAAATTAGTGATCATGCTTTAACAGCAAAAATAGAGGTCGTTGATGATGAAAAAGTAGCTGTCACCGGTGTAAGCATCTCGGAAGTAGACCAGGAGCTGGGTATCGGCAAGACGGTACAGCTTACCGCTAAAGTTCAGCCCGAGGATGCTACGAACAAGAATGTTACCTGGTCAAGTAACAACGAAGTTGTTGCCATGGTCAGCGATAGCGGCCTGGTGATCGCTGTGTCGGAGGGTACGGCTACCATCACGGTTACTAGTGAAGACGGGGGCTTCACCGGTAGCATTTCTGTTACCGTTAAAACCGCCGACAGCGGGCAACAGCCCGGCGACGGAGATGTTGCGTTAACAATCACTGGGGATGGGGTGACGACCCCCAAGGAGTTTACCCAATTACAGTTGGAAGAAATGCGGCAGTACCAGAATGTGTACAGTTGCATTAACACTTGGCCATCCAAAAAATGGTATGTCGGGAAAGGAGTTAGTTTAAGGGAACTGCTCGATATGGCAGGGATGAAGGGAAGCGCCCGGCAGATAAACTTCATTGCCAAAGATGGCTACTCACAAACACTCACGGTTCAGGAGTTATTAAAAGATAAGCGTTATCGTTTTCCCAATTTCAAGAGTGGTAGTGGCGCTGACGGGCATATTCCCGGCTCCTCATCTGGAGCGGTTGAGGTGGAGCCTATTCTTGCTCTGGTAAGCGCCGAGGGCACGGAAGACCCGGGCAATATGAACGATGTCAATGCATTGCTGCTGATGCTCGGGCAGCGCGCCGTTACCGAGCAGACCGGCCCTCTGTTTGTAAAACGGGTTACAAAAATCGAAGTGCTCACTTCCACACCGGAGAAATGGGATGAGCCTACGGCGGAGCCGGCCGGTGGAACTGTTCCGGCGGGAACCAAGGTTGTTCTAAGCAGTCAGAATAATGAGCAAGACAAGGCTTATTATACCACCGACGGCAGCACCCCAAACCTGGATAGCCCGATGTATAACTTGATAGCCCAGCAATGGTGGTCATCACGAGAGGATGTTTTGGCAGAAATTAATCGCCCCATCGAGCTGACCAAAGATACCACCATCAAGGCAATCACCATCGGTGCCGGCAAATCGAACAGTAAAGAAGTCACCTTCACCTACAAGGTGACGGGAACCCCGACGAGCACCAGTGAACAGATTACAGCCCAAGGCGGCACGGTAGGCTTTGGGGAAGAAGCCTTTATTGAAATGCCGGCCGGCGCGCTGCCCGGAATTGTGGAAGTAAAAATAGATCGCGTGACCACACCTCCTGCCGCTCCTGCAGGCTTTAAGCTGCTCGGCGTCGTGTACGAGTTCACGGTGGACGGCAAGACCGATTACAGTTTCAATAAAGCCGTGACCATCAAGTTTCGCTTCGACCCGGGCGCGGTACCCGCCGGCGAAACCCCGACAGTCCATTATTACGACGAAAACGGACAGAAGTGGGTTGATATCGGCGGCGAGGTATCCGGCGAAACTAT
This sequence comes from Desulfoscipio geothermicus, assembly GCA_016841205.1. Taxonomy (GTDB): domain Bacteria; phylum Bacillota; class Desulfotomaculia; order Desulfotomaculales; family Desulfallaceae; genus Sporotomaculum; species Sporotomaculum geothermicum_A. The sequence continues at coordinate 142,102 of JAENZP010000007.1, read as the reverse complement.
CATTGTGCAGGTGGAGCACTTCACCAAGTTTGCCGTAATGGTCGCCGTCCCCACCATTGTAACGGCAACCATCGAACCAGGTAAAGGCGGCACGGTAAGCCTCGGTGAAGAAGCCGTCATTGATATACCGGCCGGCGCGCTGCCCGGGACCGCCCCGGTAGAAGTGAAAATAGAGCGTGTGGCAGCATCGCCCGCCGCTCCTGCATGCTTCAAGCTGCTTGGCGGCGTGTACGAGTTCAGCGTGGACGGCAGGGCCAGCTACAGTTTCAATAAAGCCGTGACCATCAAGCTTGTCTTCGACCCGGGCGCGATACCCGCCGGCGAAACCCCGGCCGTTCAATATTACAACGAAACCGAGCAGAAGTGGGTTGATATCGGCGGCGAGGTATCCGGCGAAACTATCATTGTGCAGGTGGAGCACCTCACTAAGTTTGCCGTGACGGCTCCCGTGGAAGCTGTAGTGGTAATCAACCTTACCATTGGAGAGCCGGCGGCCACCGTGAACGGTATAATCCACCCCCTGGACGCGGCCCCTTGCGTAGACACCAGGGCTTGGCGCACGCTGGTGCCGGTCAGGTTTATCAGCGAATTCCTGGGCGCGGAAGTGGAATGGCTACCCCAAACCTGCCAGGTCCGTATTAAGGACGGTGACAAGGAAGTCATCCTTACTCTCGACTCCGGGGACGTTCTGGTAAACGGCATAAAGCAAACCATCGACAGCGCCCCGTCAATGTTGCAGCCCGGACGCACATTTATTCCGCTCCGTTTTGTGAGCGAGACTATGGGGGTAAAAGTGGAATACAAAGCGGAGACCAGGGAAATTACAATCACCAGATAGTATACGCGCCTTAACATAGAAAACCGGTAATTAAGTGCGGTAGATAACTTGATTGGCCAATGAAAAAGGTGTTTAAGCAATGCAAGTCAGCAAAAAAAAATGGTTTTATAAGCTTTTGCCAACCATCTTGGGTTTGGTGTTCCTGGCCGGTTTGTTTTACTTGGCTATGCCTGCGGCTGCCCTTGCCGAACCGGCGGATGTACTTGAAATTAACGGAGACGGGGTGGCTAATCCAATAACAATGCCCCTGGCCGAGCTGGAGGCGATGGAGCAGTACGAACATGTATACAGTACGATAAACACCTGGCCTACCAAATGGTGGTACACGGCAAGAGGAGTTAAATTGAAAGAACTGCTTACCTTGGCGGAGATTAAGGATGATGCCACACTGATTAGGTTCATTTCAAGCGATGGCTACAAAGTGACCCTTACGGTGAAGGAACTGCTGGAAGACAAGCGTTATTATTTTCCGGGCTTAAAGGATAATCATGCCAGTGACGGGAGTATTTCCGGTTCACCCGAGGGTGCCCAAGAGGTGGAACCCATTTTGGCTTTGTTTAGCGCCGAGGGCAGTGACAATCCCGTTAATATGAACAACAGGGATGCACTGCTGCTGGCATTGGGGCAGCGGGCGGTAACGGAGCAAACAAACAATCTATTCTTGAAGTATGTAAGCAAAATCGAAGTGCTCACTAATCCACCGGAAAAATGGGATAACCCGGAGGCGGATGTGCCCGGTGGGGTTGTGCGCGTGGGGACCGAGGTCAGATTGAAAAATAAAGGTAACGACGTGGATAAGATTTATTACACCATCGACGGCAGTACTCCCACGGTAAACAGCCCGGTGTTCAACTGGAGCGCCAGTCGCTGGTGGGACCAGCGAGGTGACGTGGAAGGCATCAATCAACCCATTGAAGTCAAAGAAAACACCGTCATAAAAATGATCACCATCGGTCCCGGCAAGCTGGACAGCGATGTGGTCACCTTTGTCTTTACGGCTGATCTTTCAGGCAAGGCGGTTGACCCCACGAAGGTCCCGGGCGGGCCGCCCACCGGGGTGACCCTTGACCGGAGCGCAATTGATCTTCCAATCGGCGGTAGCTTCCAATTGATGGCGAACGTGGCCCCCTTCAACGCCACCGATCGGGACGTGACCTGGAGTTCCAGCGATACCAGGGTGGCTACGGTGGATAACCGTGGCCTGGTAACTGTGGTCGGCCCGGGCACTGCTGTCATTACTGTAACCACATTGGAAGGTAACTTTACGGCCATCTGCGTTGTGAATGGCCCAGGTGGGGACGAAAGCATCCAGGAAGCGGATCAGGTTGTCGTCGGTTCCCAAGAGAATCCTCCGCCTGAGCCCCCGGTGGAACCGCCGCCACCGGAAGCCGAACAGCCCGAACCACCGGAAGAGGTCGAGCCAGATGCCGGTCAATTTGTGTCCCGGGAGGCACCGGAAGTTCCTGCCGTGTCGTCGGTGCCGGAAGACAGAGCGCAATACCTGGCCGAGAAAGAGGAACTTGCCGGTTTGACCGCCGACAACGTTCTGGAGCAGACGGGCAGCGATTCCTGGCAGGTTTTTGAAATGTCGTCCGATACCATACCCCTGCCGCTACAGATAGCTAAAAAACGGATGGGGGTTTATGCGGCGATAGTATTTTTGCTTTTATTTATTTTCGGAGCCGGTAAAAGATTCGCAGAATATACAAGAGAGCGATGACCCAAGTGACTGAAGTTGGGGCCGGGAATGATCGCCCGGGGTGAGGGCGAGCTTTACGAAAGGATGGGTACGGTTTACAAAGATCCCTTAACGGGACAACTGTTCATGCTGACCAACTAGTAATGAGTTAAGAAAGGAGGAGTTTAGCCAATGCGGACTGATAAAAAGAAATGGTTCAACGGGTTTATGTTTACTGTCCTCGGTATGCTGCTGGCCGGTATGTTTAGTCTGATGTCGGCCGGGGCAGTTCTAGCCGCGTCGGACTCGTTGGAAATCACGGGCGAGGGCGTAACCAACCCGGTAACATTTACCCGGGATCAACTTGGGGAAATGGAGCAACACCAGTGTGTTTACAGTTGTATTAACACCTGGCCCACCAAGAAATGGTATGTGGGAAAAGGAGTTAAACTGTGCGACTTGCTCGACGAGGCGGGGATGACCGGTGAGGCCACGATGCTCAAATTCAGCTCTGTCGATGGCTACACTGTAACGCTTACAGTCAAGGAACTGCTTCAGGACAAGCGTTACCGGTACACCAATTTCAAAACAGGTGGCGATGATGACGGGCATGTTCCCGGCGATTTGTCAGGTAAGGTGGAGGTCGAGCCGATCATCGCCCTGGTCAGCGTCGAAGGTAGTGATAACCCCGGCTATATGAACGATGTAAGTTCCCTGCTGCTGATGCTGGGGCAGCGGGCGGTTACTGAACAGACAGGAAATTTATTTGTTAAGTATCTAAATAAGATTGAAGTGCTTACCGCCGAGCTCAAGCAATGGGATGCCCCGCAGGCTAATCCGGGCAGTGGAACGGTGCCGGCGGGAAGTATGGTTACCCTGAGCAATATGCACAGTGACGATGACAAGATATATTACACTACGGACGGCAGCACCCCGGATATGAACAGCCCGGTATATAACTGGATTGCCAGCCGGTGGTGGGCGGCCCGTGCCGACGTTTTGGGCACTATTAATAAACCCATCGGACCCATCAATGAGGACACCATTATCAAGGCGGTCACCATCGGTCCCGGCAAGCTGGACAGTGATGTGGTCACTTATAATTACCGGGTTGCCGGTGCGGAACCGCTTGGCGGTGACGGAACCCCGGTGGGTGAGCTATCGCCACCCGATCAAAATGAAGGAGCGCCGGGCCAGCCGGCAACAAGGGTCATCAAACTGTCCACCGGTGTAATGGAAGCCAGTATCGATGGCAGTCCCTACACCTTGGACGCGGCACCGTACGTTGACACTCGAGCCGGACGCACGTTGGTACCGGTGCGGTTTGTCGGCGAGGCGCTGGGGGCCGGGGTAGATTGGAATCCTGATACCGGCCTGATTACCATTAGCGACGGGGGGAAAAATGTCGTCATGACACTGGGCTCCAGTGATGTCCGAGTTAACGGCGTGCAGCAGGCTATCGACTGTGCACCGGAAATCGTGTCCGGCCGGACTTTCGTACCCCTGCGGTTTATCAGCGAAACGCTGGGGGCCGGGGTGGATTATGACTCCGGCAGCGGCCAGGTGTTAATTAAACGGTAAAATTTATATTGCTCCGAGCCCCGTGACCTAAAGGTACACCATGGTTACCGGGTCTGCAGGGTTCGCCTGGAAACTGGCGAGCCTCCCGTTGTGGAAAGGAACCTTTATCCGGGCACTGAGATCCGGTTGGCTTCCTTTTGGTCGACCGGATCTTATTTTTGTCTTATAGGAGGTGGAATATGTTTGTTTTATGTAAGATCAATTAATTAACAGAGGCTAAAGGAGGGTGAAAAAGATGAAGGGAAATAAAACGGTTCAATGGTTGTACCGGCTTTTGCCGATTGTCTTGGGCATGTTTTTGTTTGCCGGTATGGTCGGGTTGTTGGCGCCCACAACAGCACAGGCTGAAGGAACGGGGTCCCCTCCGGTTCTGACTGCCGACATTACTGACAATATGGTGGGCAATTTAATTGAAATTACCTTTGAGGATGACCAGAATTGGAGAACAGTAATTGATGCGGTTTATGTTGATGGCAATGTTTTAAACATGGATAAATATAATAAAGATACTGCAGGTAAAATTATCTTCAGTGAAGAAGTGTTCGATTCAGAACAGGTTTATAACATTGTCATTAAGGCCGAGGGGTATTTAGACGCGAGTGTGACGCAGAAAATTGAAAAGGTTTCGCTGGAAATCAAAGGGACTGGGGTAACGACACCCAAGAAGTATACCATGTCCCATCTCCAGGGAATGGAACAATATCGGCATCTGTATAGCACGATTAATACCTGGCCCACCAAAAATTGGTATGCTGCTGAAGGGGTTAGATTAAGAGCATTACTTGAAGAAGCGGGAATTAAGGATGATGCGAAGCAGATAAGGTTTACCAGCGGTGATGGTTTTAAAGTTACCTTTACGGTTCAGGAGTTATTAAATGATGATCGTTATCTTTTCCCGCATTTCAAGGATAATCATGAATATTTCGGGTATATTTTGGGATCTCCAGATGATGCGGAAAAGGTGGAACCCATCCTTGCTTTAAAAAGTACTGATAGCAATAATTTTAACTATATGAGTGACAGTGATGCATTGCACCTGATCTTTGGACAAAGGGCTTTAACCGAGCAGACAAATGCTGTATTTGCCAAAAAAGTTGCATTAGTGGAAGTGCTCACCGACATCCCTGATAAATGGGCCGCTCCCACGGCCACTCCAGCCGGTGGAGAGGTGTCCTCGGGAACCCTGGTACGGTTGAGCTCTACCAATAACAATACGGACAAGGTGCATTACACCTTGGACGGCAGTGAACCGACCGTGGCTAGCCCGATGTATAACTGGGTTGCCCAACAGTGGTCGTCACGGTCAGATTTTTATGAGATTAACCACCCGATCGAAATCACGAATAATACTACTATTAAGGCTGTTGTAATCGGCCCCGGCAAAGACGACAGCGATGTTGTTGAGTTTAATTATACGGTGGATGGAGCATCGGCTGCGCCGACGGCTGCTTTCACAGCTGACAAAACCAGCGGCACGGTGCCGCTGACGGTCAGCTTTACCGACGAGTCTACAGGCACGGCACTACTGACCTATGCCTGGGACTTCGATAACGACGGCACAGTGGATAGCACCGAGCAGAACCCGACCCACGAGTACGGTTCAGCCGGCACCTACAGCGTCAAGCTCACTGTCACCAATGCGTCCGGCAGTGACGATGAGGTAAAGACGGACTACATTACTGTGGCCGAGCCGTCGACAATGGACGTTCTCTACGAGGGAACAGTTGCTTTGGCAGCCGACGAGACCTTTACCGTGACCGCATACAACTCAAGTGTGGTATATACTGTCTATGAGACCACACCGCTTGGCGCACTTCAGGCAGCGGCAACTGCCGGTGGTTTCACCTATGACGTCACCGATAAGAACTATGCAGCGTCGGGCGCTCTTCTTTTAGACAATGTTGGCAGCTACCCTTATGTAAAGGGGGGCAGTAAGTGGCTTGCCTACGTCAACGACGCCTATAAAGATGGCTACAACAATGCCGACGGTGCTTTGAACCTGATTGAACTTGTAAATGGGGATAAGGTTGAGTTTTATTACGCCGCCGGTATTACTGACCCGAATAATCTAAATGCTGTTAAGGCAGCAGCTACTGCAACAGTGAAAACCGTTATGGCCGAGCCGACAACAATTGACGTTCTTTACGATGGGACAGTTAATTTGGCATCTGACGAGACCTTTACCGTGACCGCATACAACTCGGGCACAGAATACACTGTTGATGAGACCACGCCGCTTGGGGCACTTCAGGCAGCTGCAACTGTCGCTGGTTTCACCTATGACGTCACCGATAAGAACTATGCAGCGTCGGGCGCTCTTCTTTTAGACAATGTTGGCAGCTACCCTTATGTAAAGGGGGGCAGTAAGTGGCTTGCCTACGTCAACGACGCCTATAAAGATGGCTACAACAATGCCGACGGTGCTTTGAACCTGATTGAACTTGTAAATGGGGATAAGGTTGAGTTTTATTACGCCGCCGGTATTACTGACCCGAATAATCTAAATGCTGTTAAGGCAGCGGCTACTGCAGCAGTGAAAACCGTTATGGCCACAGGTGTTACACCGACCAACTGGACCCTTCAGCTTTCGGGCGCAAAGGATGCAACCGTCACTAAAGCCGATTTCGAAGCAGGCCTGGCTTGCTCGTCATCAGGCCACCAGGTATTCTGGACCGACGAAGACGGTAATGAGTGGGGAGGCGTGCCGTTATGGTTGCTCGTGGCTATGGTTGATGACGACCCCGATGTGGGTTCTGACCACTACAACTTCAACGACGAGCTCGCCGGCCAGAACTACGAAGTTAATGTGATTGCCGGCGATGGGTGGAAGGCAACCCTCGACAGCGCCGATATCGCTCGCAACGATGGATATATCGTAGCCAATACCCTTAACGGAGAACCGCTGCCGATGCAGACCGAAGGGGGAAAAGGCTGCTGGCCGCTTCACCTAAAAGGTTCAGCTGTTTTTGGCGGGCAACAGGTAGGCAACATCGTTCGCATCGAGCTGACCGGTCTTCCCCAACCGCCCACAGGGTGGACCCTGGAGATGATCGGGGATGTGGGGGATACCATCACCCAAGAGGAGTTTGAGGAAGGGCTGGCCTGCACGGGTTCAGGCCATTACAAGGAATGGACCGATAATGAAGGCAACGTCTGGTCCGGCGTGCCCCTGTGGGTGCTCTTGGGTGCTGTGGATGGTATCGAAACAAGCAGCCACTGGACTTTCAATGATATCCTGGCTGCAGACGGTTATTCTGTAAAAGTAGTTGCTGGAGATGGTTTTTCCAAGACCTTTGCCAGCGCAGATGTAGCCCGAAGTGATAACTATATAGTTGCCAATGAATGCAACGGTGCATTACTTACCGACTCAGGGCCACTGCGCCTGGTAGGTGACGGTGTTACCAATGATGATGGATCCCTTAGCGGTGCCAGCGTCGGTAACATCGTAAAGATAGAAATTCCCGATCTGCAGACACCGGCGGCTGCGTCCGGCAGTTGGAACCTTTCTCTGAATGGAAAGATTAGTGATTTCATTTCGCAGGCTGAGTTTGAGGCCGGTCTGGCATGCCCAAATTCAGGCCATCTGAAAGAATGGACCGACGGTGACGGTAATGTCTGGTCAGGGATACCGTTATGGTTGCTAACGGGCTGGGTAGATGACCGGCAGCCACACAATTACAATACTAATCAGGCCATGGCCGGTTACACAGTCCTGGTAAAAGCCGGAGACGGCTATACCAAGGATTTTGCCAGCACGGATGTAGCTTCGAGCAATGACTATATCATTGCAAATAAATGCAACGGCGCGCCACTTACCGATTCATGGCCACTGCGTTTGGTGGGCGCCGGTGTTGCCAATGAAGATGGATCTCTTAGCGGTACCAGCGTTGGGAATATTGTGGAGATAGAACTAACATCTTTTGAGACTGATACACCTGAAGACATACCCAAAGTCCATATTGTCAAATATGCTGAAGATGGAACGACCACTCTTAACGAGATGACGGTCGACTATCTATGGATGCAGGAAAACCTCGATGTGATTGGAGACGGGACAACGGTATACCGCTACGAAGGTATCACAAACAATCCGGATGATGTATGGGATGCAGATGAGACATATCCCGGCGGTTACAAGATAGCTAATGCCGTTAAGGGTACCCAGATTCAGGATCTTTGTGATCTTGTGGGCGGCATGGGGGCAGGTACGGAAATAGTATTAATTGCAGAAGATGGTTACGAAACCATACTTCCCTATTCCTCCATATATACCAACCCCGCGGTGCAAGAACGCCAGGGAGATGCCATTCTGGCTTGGTGGGGTGATGGAAAATACGTACCCGGCTATGCAGATGGTATGCGTTTATTCTTTACTCCAGGTGGTGACAATATCTACGGCCAATGGGATATGCACGAGACACTTGCATCAAACTACTGGCACTACTATTACAGCGGTAATGTTCAATACCCATCTTGCGCAGGCTTATCATCAAAGAACATTACTGAAATAAAGATATACTCCGTGCCTGAGGGCGATTGGACACTGGAACTTGATGGCCGAGGTATTGGCGGTATAAACTATGACGTAAGCAAAACCTACTTTGAACAGGCTCTCGCCTGTCAGTTCGGCGCCAACCACAAGGCATCCTACACAGATTCTGAAGACCGGGTTTGGGAAGGCATGCCCCTGTGGTTCCTCGCTGGATTTGTTGATGACGCTGATCAACATTCCGATAACGCCTTTAATGATGAGCTGGCTGTGAATGGGTACCAGGTGGTGATTACTGCGGACGACGGTTATTCAGTAGCTATCGATAGCGCGGATATTATTCGAAACAGCGATTATATTATCGCCAATTCGCTGAACGGCTCGACCATACCAGATACCGATAGCAATTGGCCGCTCCGGCTCGTTGGACCGGCTGTCACCGGGGCAACATCTATTTCACAGATTGTAAGCATAGATTTGGTAAGTAAAAAACCGGTCTACACAATTGCTCCTACCTCCGATGAATCCTACACCGTAGGGACAACGTCGGACGGTATCAGCACTATGACGGTGAATGACGGTGTGTCCGGGTTCAGATACTTTACCGTCGGTATTGAACCGGTGATTCCCCACAGTGGTAAGGAAACCGTGGTCTTTGTCCATTTGAGAAACGGCAGCCAGCTGGAACTCAATGCTATCAGGGCTGATTTTGATCAGGATGAGATAGAAGCTCAGGTCGGTTGTAATGTTCAGCCGGGTGATGTGATCAAAGCTTACATTGTTGATGAACTGACCAATTCAACAGATCATAACCCGGAAATTCTGCAGTAATGCTTTAGTAGAATACTCCCATTCCAGTACCAAGGTGAATTTGTCTTTAAGGAGTGACCAAAATGATGCGTAGACTAGTCGTATTTTTACAAATAGCATTACTGTTGCTGATATGTGTCCCGGCTATTGCTGCAGCCAATGGTGCAAATATAAGTTTGGATTTGAGTAAAAACGCAGCCTTAGTTGGCGAAACTGTTACTGCTTCCGGAAAAACGATTCCAAACGCTTGGGTGCCCCTTAAAATAATTGATGCTGCCCAAAATATAGTTTGGTTTGAAAGCAAAAAGGCTGATGCCAGCGGAAATTATAGCATTGATTTTATTGTACCCGCAAGCGCATCCGGTACATTAACAGTTGTTGTTGGTGAAGGTAGTAACGTGGCTACTGGTACCCTGACCGTAGGAACAGACACACCGACCGACACAGACACAAAAGCCCCAACCTGGCCGTTAGACAGCACATTGAGTGCGAACAACGTGACCCAAACCGGGTTGACCCTGACCTGGAGCGCCGCATCTGACAACGTTGGAGTAACAGGCTACAGGATATACAGGAATGGCACAATTATCAGCACAGTCAGCGGTGCAACATCCAGGACCTACAATGTCACTGGGCTTAGCGCCAATACCAGCTACACCTTCAAGGTTGAAGCAGCAGATGCGGCCAATAACTGTAGCACAAGCGGGCCAAGTACGACCGTAACAACGGAAAAAGCAAACAGTAGCTCCGGCAGCGGCGGCGGTACATCTACTACTTCAACAGCAAGCGAAGCAAGTAAGTTCATCACGGCCACGGCCGGGGGAGCAGTAAGTTTTGGCCAACTTACCGTAAATATACCCGCCGGAGCCCTGCCAGGAAACGCCACGGTCAGCGCTAATAAGTTAACGTCAAGCGAAGCTAACCAGGTTGTCTCCGAAGGCATGCGGGTGAGACTGGGCAGCGACGTCTATGAGATTACCACCACGGGGAGCGAAGACTTTGGTAAGCAGACTATAACTATCAAAATCTGCTATGAATCATCCAAGATAGCCGCCGAAGAACAGCCGGTGCTGCACTACTACGACGAGTCCGCCGGTAAGTGGGTGGCTCTGGAAACCACGGTGGTACAGGAGAACGGCAAATGGTATGCGGTTACGCATGTTAATCACCTGACCAAGTTTGCCGTCCTTAGTACCGCAATAGACAAAGCGCAGGATGTAGTTGACATGGCACCGGAAGTTAACGTTATCAAGCTCACTATCGGGCAATTGGCGGCCAGCATCAATGGTGCATCGTATACTTTGGATGTCAAGCCATATATCGATACCAAAGCCGGCAGAGCCCAGGTTCCGATCCGTTTCATCAGCGAGGCGCTTGGAGCAAATGTGGAATGGGCTGCGACAGACCGTCAGGTTAAGATTACGGACGCCGGAAAGGTGCTCACCTTGGCCATCGGCTCCACGAATGTCCTGGTTGACGGTACTAAGTCAACAATTGACTGTGCACCGCAAATCGTATCCGAAAGAACGTACCTTCCCCTGCGATTCGTTAGTGAGAATCTGGGAGCGCAAGTGAATTATGAAGACCAGACCAAGGAGATTACAATCACCAGATAACGTAAGTGGTTTTTTACTGCAAGCGTGGGCTGCAAGCGGATGGGGGAGCTCAAAAGCTTCCTCCATTCTCTTGTATGATCGTTAAATATTTTGTATATTGACTTTAATGTACATAGTTAGTAAAATTTCTTATAATTAAATAGTTGGATTCCGAGTTGGTTTACCTAAGGTATTATAACTATGGGAACTAACCGATGGGTGTAAAAGGAAACGATTATGCCTCCCGTTTGGAAAGGAATTAACGTGATATTATTAAAAGGCGTGGTTTTCTCTTGCGGGGGAACCACGCTTTAATTTTGGGGGGGGGTGACAGGTTTGCTGCGTGGACATTTTAAATACGGAAGTATTTTAACTTTATTATTAGTGCTCTATTGTACAGCTTGTGAGCGAAAACCTACCGAGCTACAGGAATTTAGCGGAGAAAGATTTATTATGGGTACCCTGGTAAGTATTACTGTTTATTGTGAGGATGAACACCAGGGGAAAAAGGCCTTGGATGAAGCCTTTTCTTCTTTTGAAAGGATTGATGATTTAACTGACAAATTCAACGATCAAGGTATAACAACTCCCTTATCAAGTGATGTTATCAAAGTTAATAAGAATGCCGGTATCAGTCCCGTTCGGGTTAGCGATGATACATTGAACATACTTGAGCGCTCAACTTATTTCTCAGAACTGTCCGGAGGTGCCTTTGATGTTACCATTGGTCCCATAATGGACCTGTGGGGTTTTGGCAATAATAAGCATGTGCCGGAGCAGGAAGAAATAAATGAAGCTTTAACTCTGGTGGATTATGGGAAGATCAAAATTGATTATGATCAGGGTACGGTACTATTACCCAGTCCCGGGATGTGCTTGGATTTAGGTGGTATAGCCAAAGGTTATGCCACCGACCAGGCGGTGTCTGCCCTGAGAAAACTGGGTATAAAGCATGCCATTATTAATGCCGGGGGAAATGTTTATGCCTTGGGCACCAAGTCGGATGGATCACTTTGGCGGGTTGGGATACGAGACCCTCGTGGTGATGGAATAATTGCCATCATCTTAGTTCAAGATACCGCAGTGGTGACCTCGGGTGACTATGAGAGATATTTTACCCGGGGAGGGGTGCGTTATCATCATATCCTGGACCCGGCCACCGGCAGGCAGGCCAGGGACGCAACCCAAGTAACCATTGTTGGCGATAGTGCGACAGATGCTGATATTTTATCAACGGCGCTGTTTGTACTGGGTCCTGAAAAGGGATTTGACATGGTAACCACACTTGAAAATACTGAAGTTGTGTTTGTCCGCCCGAATAAACAAATTCTCTATTCAGATACCTTAACTAAAAATTTTACATTTATTGGATACGGTGATTATCAACCTGTTGCCAAATAATGCCAATTAAGTGCGCATTTGAAGGGGAGTGATTATTTGCTTCAAATAAATAAACAATTAACTGCTACATTGGCGGCTCTGATATTAATAATGGTGCTGGTGGCAGCTGGTTGTGGAAGTCAGGATAATAATGACCAAGTACTGGTTACAAAATCAGATCCTGTTGCTGAGGAAAATGTGCTCACCATTGAAGGCAGTGGGGTAGTCGGAACCACCCGGCTAACTTTGCAACAAATCCAGGGTATGCAGTTAGACATTATCCAGGATGATTATTTTGCCCTTAATAATTGGGGCACTAAACAATATTTTTCCTTTAAAGGTATGTCGTTGTGGCAGCTGTTGAGCAAGGCCGGGGTAAAGGATACTGCCCAACAGGTGGTGATTACCTCAGAGGATGGCTATTCCATCACCTATACTATTGCTGATGTTAAACGGGAAGATTATATTGATGAAACTAATCCTGAAAAGAAATACAAAATGATTATTGCCTGGGAAGAAAACGGCCAGGCCTATGATCCAACACAATACCCCTTCCGCTTGGTGATGGGCCAGAAAGAGCCCGGAGATGTTAACAAACAAAACTGGGTAGCCAAGGTGAAAACCATCAAAGTTGATTAATTAGTGGGAGTGGGTGTATTTGAATAGAAAAAGAATTTACCTGGGTGCATGTATAGCGTTGGTAGTATTAACCTTCGTTTTCAGCCGTTTTTATGCCGGTGGAGATAATGAAACTGATATCCTGGCAGAGCTTTACGATGAAAAAGTAAAAGTACAGGAAATAACTGATAATGCTAAGCAGGTTTATATTGAAGAAAATTTTCCGGCAGTACAAAAGATTTATCAAATCCAGGACGACGGGCAAAAGCAAATTGGTCTTGGATTTATTGTTAAATCTTCGGGTTATAACGGGCCGATGACCATTGCAGTGGCGGTTGACGGGCGGACTAATCAAGTTACAGGTATCAAAGTGCTGGAGCATGTGGAAGACCCTGAATATGCCAATTATCTTTCTGAACAGTGGTTCACGGACCGGTTTAAGGGAAAAAGTCTGAGCGAATACTTAAATATGGTGGTGCTTGATCCGGAAAGCCCCAGTGATATTGTGCAAATTACCGGGGCTACCATAAGCAGCCAGGCAGTGGTCAACGGTGTTAACTCAGCCATTGGTGCCTGCAATTTTTTAAATGATGGCCATAAGATGACCGCAGTGCCGGCTGTGGTGGATAAGCTAATTGCCCGGGATGAAAATAGCTTTACTATCCATTGGGGAACCGAGGAATTCATTCGGGTGACCGTGGATGAGCTAAAAAAATATCCCACCGTTAAAGAATCCACTGTATTAATTAAATCCACCGGTAGCAAAGAAGATATGGTGGTGGAGGGACCATTGCTAAGTGAAGTGCTAAAGAAGCACGGTATCCAATTGGCGGACTTTCAAGGGATTGGTGTCACCGGTCGGGATGGTTATTACGCTCTGATGTCCAAGGAGTTACTGGAGAAACGCAAGGTCATTCTAACTTATCGAGTGAACGGTCAGGAGAATATTAAAGAAGATAAACCCGTACGTGTGGTGGTTCCCGATGAATTAGGTGTTTATTGGGTAAGAATGGTTTCAAATATCGATTTATATACTGATATCCCGGACAAGGATATTAAATCCGTTAAAATTTTTGACCCCTTGACCAGGGATATTGAGCCATATATGTATGAATACTATGGCAGTAAGGACATGGCAATAGAAATTGGCAAGATACTGGCTAAATTCAATTATGTCAACCTCGAAGGTTTTTTCACCATGGTATCTTCAGACGGTCTATCCAAGAATGAGGTAATTAATATGGTTAGACAACGTTACTACATCAAGGTAACCGGGGATGGCGCGCCGATGAATATTGCACCGAACTTTAAACTGGGGATGAATGTTAAGTCTATGGCTTACTTTTCCACTACAACAGATGCCGTTATTTTCCCTCGGGAAATGCAAAAAATAACAGGTTTATCAGAATTGGATGCCCAAAAGGGCATGATGTTGGAAAAAGTTCTGGAAGGTGTGGGTGTTATAACCCCCCGGGAAAAAAAGTTTGAACTGATGAACACCACGGGACAGTTTATTCAAATTCCCGGTCAAGATTTAACCAAATGCATTCTGGTTTATAAGCAAGAAAAAGTCACAGCATTTTACCAGGGAGCCGATGGTTTGGTGCAGTTGGCAGACCTATTGGAAATAAATGAAATAAGCTAACCGGGGTGTAGTTAGTTGGCTAAAAAACAAGGCAACCTGGAAAATTTACGCCTGGCGATCCAGTTGGTAATATTTTTGGTGGTCTGTCTTTCCTTTATCCTATACAGGCTGTATATTAATGGCCTGATAAATTTTAAGTTATTCAGCATGCACAGTTTAATCCCCTTTGGAGGATTAAACATGATGTATGATTGGGTAACAGATAAAAGTTATGTATTAAATTATACCGCACCGGCATTTCTGTTAGCTTTAGCTATCATAGTGCTGGCACTTCTGGGCACTCGTTTCTTTTGCAGTTGGCTATGCCCCTTTGGCGCGTTAAACGATTTTATTAGCCTGGCGGGCCGGAGAATCCTGGGGAAAAACTATGAACTACCTCTGGAAATTGATGCCCGGCTGCGCTATATTAAATATTTTATACTGTTTTTTATTCTTGTTTCTAAAATATTTGTAGGATCATGTATATTAACCGGTTTTGACCCTTGGGTTGCTTTTGCCAACTTGCCCGGTTTACCCGGTACCTTTAAGGAGATACCTTTTGCCTTTCTGGTTTTGTTGCTGGTTATAGCCGGGGCTTTTTTAATCAAGCGGTTTTTCTGTCGTTATCTTTGCCCTCTGGGGGCTCTACAGGGCATATTGGTTGGCACCGGTCTGGTGCAATTAAAAAGGAGCGGGACAATAACAAATTGTCACAATTGCCCAAGTTGCTCTTTGAACTGTCCTGTAAATATAAAACTTGGCGACCGGGAGTTTATCGATTCACCGGAATGTATTCACTGTCTGAGATGTGTTGGGGGCAGTTGCCCCATGGGAATAAACCCTTTTGAACTGACTTTCGCTAATAAAAGTCTGAAAACTTATCCATATGTGCTGGGAACTTTTACAATATTTTGGGGCATTTATATTGGCATTGGTTTTAACGGTGTCCTGGGGGCTACTGATACTGCCGGTGTGGGCATAATGCCCCGGAAAACTTATAATGACGGAATCTACTATGGCACTGGATTTGGTTTTTCCCCCGGTCTGAAGGTGAAGGTGGAAATTGATGATGGTCGGATCAATAAAATTGATGTTGTAGAACATTCTGAAACCAGCGGCTATTACGAAGAAGCTTTTATAAAAATACCGGACGGGATTATAAAAAGTCAATCAATCGAAGTGGATGCTGTATCCGGTGCCACTTATACCAGTAACGGTCTTGTGGAAGCGGTTGAGGATGCGTTGGAAAAAGCAAAAACTTAATTATATATTAACCACTTTAACATAAAGATGGTGAAACAATGTTTTGGCAAAAGTTTATCGCCAAATTTTCTGTATTTGACTTGATTATCGTGGCCATGCTATCCGCTCTGGGCATTGCCACCAAACCAATTATTGCGCCCATTACTCACATTATAACAGGTCCATTACTAATACCCGGCGGAGTTGTGTCCGGTGGATTTTATATGATGTGGCTGGTACTGGGGGCCGGGTTGACAGGCAAGCGCGGAACAGCTACTTTAATCGGCCTTGTCCAGGCATTAATGGTATTTGGTACAGGTGTTTTTGGTTCCCACGGGGCGATGACCCTGCTTAGTTATACTTTACCCGGTGTGGCTATTGACCTGATGCTATGTTTAACTAGTCACAGGATTTGTTGTTTGCCCTGTTCTTTTTTGGCTGGTTTGCTGGCAAATATTTGTGGCGCTGCTTTGGTGAACATATTGTATTTTCGCTTGCCCCTGGTGCCTTTAATGCTTACTCTGACGGTGGCGGCGTTATCCGGTGGACTGGGCGGCATTATTGCCTATAAAGTGCTGCAGCAGTTGAAAAAAACCGGGTTTGACTCTAAAACAGCTTAATGTAAGTTGTGGCTTTGGACCGAGGATTTGTTCCGTGGAGGTAGGGGAGGTTGTAGGCAAGTGATAATCAACAATAAGATGGTTTACTGGTCTATAGGCTTGTTACTGGTACTGGCCGGGGTGTTTGCGTATCTGAACATGCCAAATGGCCGGGAAAGTGCAAGTTTAACTGTTATTAGTAATGGTCAGTCGATAGAAACATTTACGATGGAAGAGATTAAGGAACTGCCGGCGGTTGAAAGAGAGGTAACCATCCGCTCATCCAGCGAGGGAACTCAAACCCACGTCTTTACTGGTACGCCGGTGCGGGAAATTCTAACCGGGCTTGATAAAACTTTATTAACAGATGCTAAAAAGGTTACTGCCAGTGGTTTGGACTCTTACACCGTGGTGTTTGATAGTGAGGAGATACTGTCCAATGACCATGTGTTGTTGGTTTATGCCCAGGATGGAAAGTTTTTGGGAAGCAAAAAAGATGGCGGTACGGGGCCCTTCCGCATAATTATTTTAGGCGATCAATTTGGCCTGCGGGCTGTCAAATATGTAACTGAATTGGAGGTTAATTAATGACCGCAGTGGTAGTTAATAACCTAAGTTACCGCTACCAGAAAGGTGGAAAGCAAATTCTTAAAGATTTGAACTTTACAGTGGAGCAAGGTCAGATTGTGGCGGTTTTAGGTTTGAGCGGTTGTGGTAAAAGCACTCTCTGCTTGTGTTTGGGGGGCATAATCCCCCACTATCTTGGCGGTGAAATGACCGGGCGGGTGCTTATTAACGGCCAGGACACCGCGGATTGTAAAATTGCTCGGTTGGCTCTGGAGGTGGGTATAGTTTTTCAGGACGCCGATACCCAGTTGTTTTCACCTACAGTGGAAGATGAAATAGCTTTTGCCCCGGAAAATTTGTGTTTGCCCCCGGAACAAATTAGACAGCGGGTGGATGCCGTCATTGAGATGGTAGGGATTAAACATTTACGCTATGAAAATACCAATGATTTATCTGGTGGCCAAAAACATTTGGTGGCTATGGCCGCGGTTTTAGCACTGGACCCGCCGATATTGGTGCTTGACGAAGTGCTTGCTCAGTTAGATGCGGCAGTTAAAAAAAGCGTTACCGAAATATTGTTGGAACTGCGCCGGAGAGGTAAAACCATTATTATAGTGGAACATGATCTGGAAGCACTAATCATTGCTGACCGGGTATTGCTGTTGGAAGATGGACTATTGGCTAATGATGGATCTTCCTCATTACTGCAGGATAAGGAATTATTGGCCAGGCACAAATTTTTGTGATCTAAGACTTGCTCTCAATCAAAATCAACCTTTAATGGGGATAAAAAAATGGCCTTTATGGAAATGGTTCAAGTAAGCTTTAGCTACCCGGAGCAAAAAAGGCTCCTTTTGAACTTTGACGTTTGTTAGGTGACACAAATGAACATCAATAAATATATAACTCTGGGTCTCATTATGCTAACCATTTTAAGTATTACAGCCAGCTATTTAATTAACCGGCAGGAGGCGGGGGATAAAATGGTTCTGGAGATACGCCAGGATGGTGATTTGATCCAACAAATAGACTTATCTGCCGTAAGGAATAAGCAAATTAAGATTACAGGTCAAGACGGGCATTATAATACGGTGGAAATAAAAGCTGGAAAAGCCAGGGTTAAAGACGCCGACTGCCCAAATCAAATTTGTGTTAAAACAGGCTGGCTGAGTAGACCCGGTCAAATCTCCTTTTGCGCACCAAATCGTTTAATGATTTCTATAAAAGGTCAATCGGATCAAGTTGATACTACTACAAACTAAAAGGGGGTGGCACATTTGAAAATATTTTCCGTTTTCGGTGTTTCGGGGTCCGGAAAAACTGCAACTATAGAGAGAATTATTAGTGAACTGGGCCGGAGGGGTTACCGGGTAGGGTCAATTAAAAATATTCACTTTCAAGGTTTTGCCATTGATACACCGGGTACTAATACCTGGCGACATAGGCAGGCCGGTGCGGAAATGGTGGTGGCCAGGGGATTAACAGAAACAGATGTGCTTATTCCCCGGCAGCTAAGCATAGAAGAAATATTAACTTTTTTTGACCATGATTATGTTGCTATCGAAGGAGTTTCTAATACATTGATACCTAAAATTCTCTGCGCTAGGGATGAAACTGAAATAGAAGAAGGTTTAAACGATTTGGTTTTTGCCATATCCGGTCGTGTATCAAATAGGATATCAAATTTTCAGGACACTCCAGTTATCAATGCCCTTTCAGATGTTGAAAGATTGGCTGATTTGATTGAGGATAAAATGACGGGTTGTTTACCATTTATTCGTGAATTGGAACAATGTCAGGCCTGTGGTGGCAGCTGTCGAGACCTGGCATCCCGAATACTGCAAGGCAAAGCCACAGCTGCTGAATGCTTAGCAGGAAATGAGGTTATTATTAAGGTTGGTGATCGGGAATTGTCTGTAGATTATCTGCGGCAAATGTACATCAAGAACATATTGGCAAAGATTTTAGTAAAATTGGATAACTATGACGGGGAGGAAGAAATTACTATTGATATAAGGAAGAGAAATAATGGAATGGATGTATAAACTGGAAAAATACTTAAAGGTCAAGGTCTTAGACTATCATCAAAAAAAAAGCTTTCGAAATAAAGTCTATCTGGTTAATGGTGTAAACCAGGATAATGTAAGATTAAGATATATAGTTAAGAAATATGTAACGCCAACGGCTGAGAATGAGGCATTTATTATTAAAAGCCTTAGGAACCGGGGGCTTTTTGTACCGCAAATTAATTGGTATGATAATCACTTAATTATTATGGAATATATTGACGGGATTCTTTTAACGGACCTGTTGATCAATACAAATATTAACTACCGGGATTGGGTTAATCATCTTGCCCGGTGGTTATATCATTTGCATGGCACAACTAAGCAGGCAGATAGCAATTGTCTGTGTAAAGCTGACTTAAACCTTCGCAATTTTATCTTCACAGGTGAAAATTTTTATGGTGTTGATTTTGAAGAGGTATGTTATCATTCCCCTGAAAGGGATTTAGGGGGTCTTTGTGCCTTTATATTGGATAATGACCCCATGTTTGAACAATGGAAATTTAGTATTTGTTCTTTATTAATTAACACGTATAATAAAATATATTTCAATACCAATAATGGTCAACTAGATTATCAGGCCATACAGTACTATTTATTGGAAGAGTTGAAGGCTGCTGCTGAAAGAAGGATAAAACAGCGTCCTTATCTACTTGCTAAAATAGGGGAGTTGGGCAGTGAATTTGAAAAAAAGCAATCGTGGTGGTTAAATGAGACAGACGCACGGTGTACAATTTAATCTGATTATACGAACATTTTAACGCCCCGCAATGTTCTGGTTTATTCTTTCGATGTGATTTTATTGCGTGTGTACACTGATTTTGTTAAAATTGGCATAGTTCTTAATGAGTGCCAATAAGGGAAAGAGGAGGAACAGCCGGTGATACTGGTATTTGATGTGGGTAACACTAATATTGTGCTGGGTGTTTTCAATGGTCAAGAGTTGGTGGAAAATTGGCGGCTGTCTACCACTCGGAATTGTACTTCTGATGAGTATGGTGTGTTGTTGAGGGAATTATTTAAGGCGTCAACAGTATCTATGGCTGATATCAATGGTACGATACTATCTTCGGTGGTGCCGACGATTAACCCGATACTTGAACGAACCTGCCAAAAATACTTTGGATTAACCCCCCATACGGTGGGTCCGGGTACTAAAACTGGTATGCCCATTAAATATGATAATCCGCGGGAAGTCGGGGCCGACCGTATTGTTAATGCTGTTGCGGGTTATGAGCAATATGGCGGTCCTTTGATTATTGTGGATTTTGGTACTGCTACCACATTTTGCGTAATATCGGATAAAGGAGAATACTTGGGCGGGGCCATTGCCCCGGGGATTGGCATATCTACCGAGGCTCTATTTGCCCGGGCCGCCAAACTGCCCCGGGTGGAACTGGTTAAACCCCCCTCAATAATAGGAAAAAATACTGTAAATAGTATGCAATCGGGCATAGTCTACGGTTTTGTGGGACAAGTAAACGAAATCGTCCGCCGTATAAAAATAGAAATTGATGGTGATCCCTTGGTGGTGGCTACCGGCGGTCTGGCCGAGTTGATTGCCGGAGAAACATCTAGTATTAATCGGGTGGACAAGTATTTAACTTTAAATGGCCTGCGCATTATTTATGAGCGCAACCAAAAAGTACCCAGTGCTTAAATGGAACATCCATGCTGCTTGTGCTACACCATTAGAAAATGAAAATTTAAATATTAGGATAATATTTAAAAAAAATCAACCTGGCTGCTCTATTGGTATGATAAGCCATAGAAGGATGAAGGAATTTGTGCAGCAGACTATCAATGTCTAACGGCCAAAGAACGAATGTCTTTAAAATAGGCCATGTGATTGTCGCTAATCCGGTGGTGGCGGCCCCCATGGCGGGGGTGACAGATCGGGCCTTCAGAATACTGGCTGCAGAACATGGCTGCGGCCTGGTATACACTGAAATGATTAGTGATCAAGCCCTTATTTACGGTAACCCCAAAACCAATATTTTATTGGACTTGAGCGGTGAAAAGGGACCCATCTGCGTGCAGATATTTGGCAGCCATGTGGAATACATGGTCCGTGCTGCTGAGATTGTGGCCGGCCGGGGGGCTGATATTATCGACATTAACATGGGCTGCCCTACACCTAAAATAGTTAAAAACGGCGAGGGTGCCGCACTTATGCGTAATCCGGAGCTAGCGATGCGTATTGTAGGGGCGGTGGCAGATCGGGTGGACTGCCCGGTAACGGTGAAGATGCGCAAAGGTTGGGACGATACATCGGTCAATGCGGTGAAACTAGCCCGCATGGTTGTACAGGCTGGGGCATCGGCGATAACTGTGCATGGTCGTACCCGTGAACAATTCTACAGTGGTGAGGCTGACTGGCGGATTATCCAGCAGGTGCGAGAGGTTGTAACTGTGCCGGTAATAGGTAACGGGGATGTGCGCACTCCACAGGATGCACAGCGTTTGTTGCGGGAAACAGGTTGTCATGCTGTTATGATTGGTCGGGCAGCTGCAGGTAATCCCTGGATTTATAGCCGCACCACACATTATTTAGCCACCGGTGAGTTGCTTCCCATGCCCACGATTCAAATGCGGCAAGAAACTGCTATACGACATTATAAACTTCTGGTGGAAACAAAGGGAGAAGACGTGGCTAACCGGGAGATGCGCAAGCATTTGGCCTGGTACACCAAGGGGCTGCGTGGTGCGGCCAGTCTTCGGGCGCGGATTAATCATGGCTGCAGTTATAAATTCTACACAGAGGAGTTTTGGGAGTTGTTGAAAACATGGCAAGATAACGCAACTCCATTGGACGAAGCGGATAAGCTTTAATTAAACCGGTGCCTAACCGGTTTATTTTAATTTTCGGCCATATAATAAAAATAATGTCAGGTCTGGATATGCCTGATATATCTGAAGGAGCCTTTGGGAAATTTTTTTGACTAATAAGGAAAGTCCTGTTAGAATATTATTGTACACAAGATTGTGCACAAACTATTCTTACCTTGTAATCGCCCTATATTGTAGGCCAGGGGGAAGGTTATGGACTTGATACGCATAAGCGATAAAGTGATTAGCAGACATAAAATAGATAATTTTATAACAGAAATTTTAGAGCTTCGGTCTATGGGGCTTTCCCAGACCGATGTGGCCGCCCGATTGGGCATTGATCGCACCCTGGTATCACGCTTGGAAAACATGGGAGAAGTGCGTAAGGGCAAAAGTGTGGCTGTAGTCGGTTTTCCCATTTCCAATTGTGATGAAATATACAATTTGTTGCAGGCCGAGGGCGTGGATTACGCACTTTTAATGACTGAAAAAGAACGCTGGGAATTTGTTAGGCAAAAAAGTGGCATAGAACTTTTTAACGCTATTATGGAGCTCATTGCTCGGGCCCATTCTTATGACCAAATAGTGGTCATTGGCTCTGATAAAAGAATTAAAATTATTCGGGCTGTGCTGGATAAAAAAGTGGTAGGGCTGGTAATAGGCGAATCTCCTATTAGGGAAGACAAGTATGTTGACCCGGCGGAGCTGGTAGCGGTTATTAGAGCTATTAAAGCGGGCCATTAAAGGAGGAAGGTCTAATGAATAATTTCGCGTTCATGATTCACCCTCTGGATATAAGTGATATCGGTCGCAAGTTTGGACTGCTGGGCAAGTTGCCGCCCCGCCTGCTCGAGGGGTTATTTAAATACTCACCGCCTTTAAAAGTGTCTAAAATTACCGGTGTTTATTCGGATCATGCTC
Source organism: Desulfoscipio geothermicus (assembly GCA_016841205.1). Lineage (GTDB taxonomy): Bacteria > Bacillota > Desulfotomaculia > Desulfotomaculales > Desulfallaceae > Sporotomaculum > Sporotomaculum geothermicum_A. The sequence goes on along the minus strand of JAENZP010000007.1, from coordinate 119,265 downwards.
AGATCGAAGGCTGGTTTGTGGCTTGTCCTATTACAGCCCGCCTAATGCTGGAACTGCCTGAGGAATATGTTATAGAAAAAATTATTAAAACCGGCAAACTGGCACAGAAAATGGGGGCTAAAATACTGGGATTGGGTGCTTTTACCTCAGTGGTGGGAGACGCAGGAATTACAGTGGCCAAAAATCTGGAGATAGCCGTTACCACTGGCAATAGCTATACTGTGGCCACTGCGTTGGATGGTACCAGGGAGGCAGCCTGCTTGATGGGTCATGACCTGAAAAAGTGCCATGCCGTGGTGGTGGGTGCCACGGGTTCAATTGGGCAAGTTTGTGCCCGTATGCTAGCCCGTGATGTGCGATCCTTGACACTAGTGGCACGGCAGAAAAACCGGCTGGAGGAACTGTCTAGCAAGATTATGTATGAAACCGGTGTAGCGGCCCGGATTACCTCAGATATAAAACATGCCTTAAGGAACGCCCAGATAGTGATTGCTGTTACTAGCGCGGTGGATACCATTATTGCTCCTGATGACTTAATGCCCGGTGCCGTGGTATGCGACGTCAGCCGTCCACGTAATGTTTCCAAGCAGGTTGCTGAAAAACGCCGGGATGTACTGGTTATTGAGGGCGGCGTGGTTAAAGTGCCAGGTAATGTAAATTTTAACTTTAATTTTGGTTTTCCTGCAGGTACGTCCTATGCCTGCATGGCGGAAACTATGATACTTGCCATGGAAGGTCGCTACGAGAACTATAGTCTGGGTCGGGACTTAAGCCAGGAACAAGTGGAACAAATATCGGCGCTTGCACGTAAACATGGTTTTCGGCTGGCTGGTTTGCGTAGTTTTGAAAAGGCGGTCAGTCATGAGGAAATAACCAGGATTAAAGAGCGAGCACAGGCTAATTTAATCAATAACGTTAGATAGTTTGACATAATGTTAATTATTAATATGTCTTCAAGCTTGACAAAAAATAATGACATACATATAATGTTATGGATGAACAGTGGAACATTGAGGCACTGCAAAATTTTTTTTTTGCAGTGCTTTAATAATGGCTAGAAGAATTTGTTAAAATTTAACTTTTTTTATATCCTTGTTTTTTTGCATTACTAAAAGGGAAAAACATATATAGTTTGTAAACCCTAAGATAGGAGAAGAAACTAAATGAGCGATAAGGAAGTTATTCTTACTATAGAAGGTCTGAAAAAATTAGAGGTGGAATTGGAGCAATTAAAATCGGTAAGCCGCCGGGAGGTGGCCTTGCGGATTAAACAGGCTATAGAATTTGGTGATATTAGCGAAAACTCCGAATACGAAGACGCTAAAAACGAGCAGGCTTTCATAGAGGGACGTATCCTCATGCTAGAAAAAATGCTGCGCAATGCCAAAATTATTGATGATGAAAACTTAGGCACCGAGGTGGTATCCATTGGCTCAACGGTGCTTTTACGTGATATTGAATTTGATGAGGAATTTCAGTGCACCATTGTTGGTTCCGCGGAAGCCGATCCCGGGGAAAATAAAATATCCAATGAATCTCCGGTGGGCAAATCTATACTAGGTAAATCAAAGGGTGAAACCGTGGAAGTTATCGTACCGGCAGGTGCTTTAAAATATCAAATAGTAGATATTATTAAGTAGTTTGAGTACATCGGAGGGAAGTACATAAAATGTCCAGTGATCGATCAAAACAGGATGTTAATGCATCCCGGGCGGGAACCGAGGATATTAGCGATTTGATGCGGGTACGGCTGGCCAAACTAGCCGAATTCAAGCAGCAGGGCATAAAACCATATGGCGGTAAATACGAGCGCACCCATATGGCCGGGGAAATATTGGATGACTTCGAGGGCTTTGAAAACCGGCAGGTTTCTTTGGCAGGACGGCTTATAGCCAAAAGGGGGCATGGCAAGGCTGGTTTTGCGAACATACAGGACAGTACGGGTCAAATTCAAATTTATGCCCGATTAAACGACATTGGCGAACAGGCTTATGAATTGTATACTAAGCTGGATATTGGTGATATCATAGGCGTGGTCGGCAAGGTATTTAAGACACACATGGGTGAAATCACCGTGGCGGTGGAAACCCTGCAGTTGTTAAGCAAGTCTTTGCGTCCCCTACCTGAAAAATGGCATGGTTTGCGGGATGTGGAGTTGCGCTACCGGCAGCGTTATGTGGATTTGATTGTTAATCCCGATGTCAAGGAGTCTTTTGTTAAGCGCAGTCGGATTATACAGGCTATGCGTGGATATTTAGATCAGCGGGGTTTCTTGGAAGTGGAAACGCCCATGATGCATCCTATCGCTGGCGGAGCGGTGGCCCGTCCTTTTGTTACCTATCATAACACGTTGGATATGAACTTATTTTTGCGGATTGCGCCGGAGCTTTACTTGAAGAGGTTGCTGGTGGGCGGTTTTGACCGAATATACGAAATTAATCGCAATTTTCGCAATGAAGGGATTAGCACCAAACATAACCCCGAGTTTACCACGTTGGAACTTTATCAAGCCTATGCTGACTATTATGATATGATGAATTTGACCGAGGATCTTATCTGTGCTGTGACAGAGCAGGTGCTGGGTACCAATATTGTGCACTATGGCGATGTAGATATCAGCTTGGCTAAGCCCTGGGCACGGGTGACTATGTTGGAAGCGGTAAAAAAATACAGTGGGGTAGATTTTGAAACGCTGAGCACTGATGATGAAGCTTATGATGCAGTACGGCATTTGCCTATTGAAGTGGAGCGCGGTGAGTCGTGGGGTACCATTTTAAATAAAGTGTTTGAGGAAATGGTCGAGTCAAATTTAATCCAACCCACTTTTATTTACGATTATCCACTGGACATATCACCTCTTGCTAAAAAAATGGAGGACAGGCCTGATCTTACTTACCGGTTTGAGTTGTTTATTTGCGGGCGAGAAATGGCCAATGCGTTTTCCGAGCTAAATGATCCAATTGATCAAAAGGAGAGATTTTTAAATCAGCTTGAAAAAAGGCAAGCTGGTGATGATGAAGCACATATGATGGATGAAGACTATGTTAATGCCCTGGAATATGGTATGCCACCTGCAGGAGGACTAGGTATTGGCATTGACCGGCTGGTGATGCTCTTGACGGATGCGGCATCCATAAGAGACGTTATATTATTCCCGTTATTGAAGCCGCGGGATAATTAGCGTTAAATTGGATATAATTTGTTTATTGACACATTTCGCGCTTTATGATAATATTTAAAACCGAGGCGGTAATGAAATATAACCAGTCCAGTTGGGGCTTGTAGCTCAGTCGGTTAGAGCGCACGCCTGATAAGCGTGAGGTCGGTGGTTCGAGTCCACCCAGGCCCACCAATTCATGTTGCCGAATTGTGATCTGGATAAGCAGAATAATGTTTGCAAATTGCTTTAAATATGATATTATTTTAAATCGTAGGGCTAAACATTAAATGGGGGTGTAGCTCAGTTGGGAGAGCACCTGCCTTGCAAGCAGGGGGTCACCGGTTCGAGTCCGGTCATCTCCACCAGATGTTCCTCGATAGCTCAACGGTAGAGCATCCGGCTGTTAACCGGAGGGTTGCTGGTTCGAATCCAGCTCGGGGAGCCAATAAAAGACACAGCGGAGTACAAACTCCGCTGTGTCCTTTTTATGTATATCTGGAAAGGTTAATAGTTCCATATAATAGTTAAGTGCACAACCGGTTATTTTAATGAAATAACATTTGGAAATAAAATTTGATACCCGCAGTGTTGTTTATGACACAAGTTCATAGAATATTTATGAGGTTATATTAACTGTTAAAATGCCAGCTCTTCTTAAGAAAAATATTATGGGTTTGTGTGACAACTATACCGACGATATATCCTGTTATTAGCGCTGACACCAATAAAACCGGCAGGTAAACATAAATGCGAAAATCTTTTATTAGTAAGCCGGCTACGAATAATTGCCCTATGTTATGCCCGACTGCTCCCATCAGGCTGATGGTGACGACGCTGATGTACTTGCTAAAATACTTCCACATTAAAACCATGATTAATGTGCTTAACAAACCGCCACCGATGCTGAATAAAAAGCTTACAGGGTTGCCGCCATACAGGGCAGCCAGTAGGCATCGCAAGGTGACAATTAAAAATACGTCTCTCCACCCCAGGATTAATAAAGCTAGTAGGGTAATTATATTGGCCAGCCCCAGTTTTACGCCCGGAACAACAATGGGCAGTGTTATAAAACCTTCCATGATATTTAGTGCGGTTGCCTGGGCGATAAATAAGGCTATTATAACCAGTCGCTTTGCATTGGCCATGTATTTACTCTCTAAAACGTTTTTTCTCTCCATCCACATTAATATAGATAGTAAGCCCACGAGCAAGTAACTCATGGGCTTATTATATGTTCATTTTATAACAGCAGATAACGTTTGGCAATGATTGCAATAAAAATGAGTTGGTATTTTATTAAGTACAAAAGGGGTTATTTGACATATATATAAGACTAATAATTTTAGAAAGAACAAACTATATTAAGAAAAACAAAGATATTTAAATACTATTAAGTTTCCCGGTCCTTTTTGATTGTTGAAAATTTGTTATAGGTTGGTGGTATACTATAGTTAAGGTAAGTTAAAGTCAAAATCAAAATAATTAGCCATAGTATTCGAAATGGGTGCGATAGCGCAAGTATATCTGATTGTAGGAGGTCAATTGCTATAATGTCCAGTTTGTCTAACCTAATTGAGCAATATTTAAATAAATTGATCCAGCAGAGTGGTGAAAAAATAATCGAAATACAGCGCAATGAGCTGGCGGAAAAATTTGATTGCGTCCCCTCGCAAATTAATTACGTCTTATCTACCAGGTTTACCATTGAAAAAGGTTATGTGGTGGAAAGCCGCCGAGGTGGCGGGGGGTTCGTGCGGATAGTTAAGGTGCCGCTGAATGCCGGGGAACTAGATATGGTGAACGAAGTAGTAAGTCTTGTGGGTGAGCGTATCTCCGAGCGTGGTGCTAGTGCTATTTTATCCCGGCTGCTGGAGGAGGAGATTATTACCTTCCGGGAGGCCGCTATTATTAATGCATGTCTTGCCCGAGATGTATTGCGCATTGGTCTACCGGCTCGGGATCAACTGCGGGCCAATATTCTTAAATCAATATTAATGGTAATTTTTAAAAACTATAAATAATATACTGGGGGATTGTTGATGCTCTGTGAAAGATGTAATGAAAGACCTGCCACCGTGCACTATACAGAGATTGTAAATGGCCATAAAACTAATACTCATTTATGCGAGATTTGTGCCGGTCAGGTGCAGGCCGGGGGATTTGGTTTTATGCCCCAAATTAATTTGCCTAATATTCTGGCCGGTTTATTGAGCCAGGCACCGTCCGCCCAACAATATGCCACCAAAACACGGCAGGAAACTAGTTGTCCAACATGCGGCACTACGGAAAGTGTATTTACCCAAAAGGGGTTATTAGGATGTGGTGACTGCTACCGGCATTTTCAGGATCGCTTGGGGCCTATAATGCGAAGAATTCACGGTTCCAGCAGCCATGTGGGTAAGGTGCCCGAGCGCACTGGCGGGCGGGCTAAGGTAATTAAGCAAATTAAAGAGATGAAAGAGTATCTTAAGCAAGCCGTGTCACGGGAAGAATTTGAACAGGCAGCTCAGCTGCGTGATAAAATCCGGCAATTGGAACAGCAGCTGTCCGGAGGTGAGCATAATGACTATTAAGGAAACGGTGAACAGTGCTAAAAGCGGCTGGATGAAAGGGGACGGACCTGATGGGGATATACTGATTAGCTGCCGGGTTAGGGTGGCCCGCAATCTAAAAGGATATGCTTTCCCCCATCTACTGGATCAGGAAAAGGCTGAACAAGTTATATATGCGGTGCAGTTGGCCTCGGAGAACCAAGCTATTAGAAGCCAAGTTGGCGACTTGGAAACAACTCGCATGTCTGAATTGAGCCCCGTGGAGAGGCAGATACTAGTGGAGAAACACTTAATCAGCCCAAATCTTTTAGAGGAATATGGGAAAAAGGCTGTAGCTCTGCGGGATGATGAAGTAATCAGTATTATGATCAATGAAGAGGATCATTTGCGTATTCAGTGCTTGCTGCCGGGATTGCAGCTGGAGAAGGCCTGGGCATTGGTAGATCAAATAGATGATGGTTTGGAAAATACGCTGGACTATGCCTTTTCCGAAAAGTTTGGCTACCTAACTGCCTGCCCCACTAATGTCGGTACGGGCATGCGGGCCTCGGTGATGCTGCATCTACCCGGGTTAGTGCTGGTTGATCAAGTAGGTGCGGTGCTAGCTATGATTTCCAAGTTGGGATTTGCGGTGCGGGGACTATACGGTGAGGGCACTGAAGCGTTAGGCAATTTGTTTCAGCTTAGTAATCAAGTTACCATGGGACATACTGAGGAGGAAATAATCAATAGTTTAAACTCAGTTACCGGTCAGATACTGACACAGGAACGGGAGGCTCGAAAAGCATTACTACAGCAGCGCAAAGATCAGCTTGAAGATAAAGTGGGGCGTTCTTATGGTCTGCTGAAATATGCGCATATGATATCTTCAGAAGAAGCCATGCGCCGATTATCTGATGTGCGGATGGGGGTTGATTTACGACTGATCACCGGCCCAACGACAGAACAATTGACGGAATTAATGGTGATGACCCGACAGGCGTACCTGATGAATCAGCAGGAGAATAGCTTAAATTCTTTGCAGCTGGATATTTTAAGAGCTCAGACCATTCGTAATAAGCTAAATCAGGGAGGTTGATAAATATGTTATTTGGTAGGTTTACTCAGAGATCGCAAAAAGTGCTTATATTAGCCCAGGAAGAGGCTAAACGATTTAAACACCCCAATGTGGGCACGGAGCATATATTATTAGGGCTGATCGGCGAGGGCGAAGGGGTGGCTGCTAAGACCCTGACCATCTTGGGAGTGCAGTCCGACAAAGTACGGGCTATGGTAGAACAGTCTATGGGCAAAGTTGAAGAAGTGCCCAGAGAAATGGCTCTGACACCCCGGGTAAAAAGAGTATTGGAGCTTTCCATTGAGGAAGCCCGACGCATGGGCACCAATTACGTGTGCACAGAGCACCTTTTGTTGGGTTTAATACAGGAAGGAGAAGGTGTGGCTGCACAGGTGTTGGCTGCCTTCGGTGTTAACCAGGACAAGGTGCGCCAAGTGGTTGCACAGTTGTTGGGTGGCGCCGGAGGAGGGGGGGGGCAGATGCAGCAGCCTCAACCGGGTTGTGCAGGGGGGAGTTGCGGCACTAAAACCGTCACTCTGGATCAGTTCGGCCGGGATTTAACCGCCATGGCCCGTGAGGATAAATTAGATCCTGTGGTGGGCCGGGATAAGGAAATTGAGCGGGTGGTACAGATTTTAAGCCGTCGTACTAAAAACAACCCTGTGCTAATTGGTGACCCTGGAGTGGGCAAAACGGCTATTGTTGAGGGTTTGGCCCAACGTATTGTGGCTGGAAATGTACCTGAGATTTTGCTGCAAAAGCGCTTGGTTACCCTCGATTTGGCCTTGCTGGTAGCCGGTACCAAGTACCGGGGAGAGTTTGAGGAGCGGCTTAAAAAAGTGGTGCAAGAAATAATCCAGGAAAAGGATGTTATTATATTTATTGATGAATTGCATACGATTATTGGTGCCGGGGCGGCAGAAGGGGCCATTGATGCGGCTAATATATTAAAACCGGCTCTGGCAAGAGGAGAGCTGCAGTGCATAGGTGCTACCACATTGGATGAATACCGTAAAAATATTGAGCGAGATTCCGCCTTGGAACGACGTTTTCAGCCGATTTCGGTGGAGGAGCCCAGTGTGGAAGAAACGGTACAGATATTAACGGGGCTAAGAGATAAATACGAAGCGCACCACCGGGTACGTATCACTGATGAAGCATTAAAAGCGGCGGCTCGGCTGAGCGACCGGTATATTACCGACCGTTTTTTACCCGATAAAGCTATTGATTTAGTGGATGAGGCGGGCTCACGTGTGCGCTTGCATACGCTTACCACGCCCCCGGAAGTAAAAGATCTGGAGCAGCGCATTGAGGAAACACACAAGGAAAAGGAAGCTGCTGTAAACAATCAGGAATTTGAAAAAGCGGCTCAATTGAGGGATGAGGAAAGCAAGTTAAAACAGGAATTGGATGGTAAGCGAAGCAGTTGGCAGCAGCAAAAGGGCGGCAAGGAGTTGGAGGTGACTGCGGAGGATATAGCCCAAATTGTGGCCAGTTGGACCGGTATACCGGTACGAAAACTGGCGGAGGAAGAATCCGACCGGCTGTTGCATATGGAAGAAATACTGCACCAGCGGGTTATTGGCCAGGACGAGGCTGTTATGGCGGTGTCTAAGGCTATCCGCCGGGCCAGGGCCGGACTTAAAGATCCTAAACGACCGATTGGCTCGTTTATCTTCCTGGGACCTACCGGTGTGGGTAAAACTGAACTGGCCCGGGCTCTGGCCGAGGCAATGTTTGGTGATGAGGACGCCATGGTACGTATAGACATGAGCGAGTATATGGAAAAGTTTGCGGTAAGCCGATTGGTAGGTGCGCCTCCAGGATATGTGGGTTACGACGAGGGCGGGCAACTTACCGAGGCGGTACGCCGCAAGCCCTATTCCGTGGTACTGCTGGATGAGATTGAAAAGGCGCACCCGGATGTATTTAATATATTACTTCAGGTGCTTGAGGACGGGCGCCTTACTGATGCCAAGGGGCGTACGGTAGATTTTCGTAACGCTGTAATCATAATGACATCAAATGTAGGTGTGAGCCTGATTAAGCGGGAAACCACACTGGGCTTTAAAACAGATGAGGGGACAAGTACAAGTTATGAAAATATGAAGAAAAAAATAATGGATGACTTGCGTCGTGCATTTAGGCCGGAATTTTTAAACCGTATTGATGATGTAATTGTATTTCATGCGTTGAGTCAGGCACACATTGCGGAAATTGTCGGTTTAATGGTACAGGAAGTGGCTGAACGGTTGGCTGAAAATGAGATAGAAATTGAAGTTACTGAGGCGGCTAGTGAATACCTGGCCAGAGAGGGATTTGACGAGGAATATGGTGCCAGGCCACTGCGCCGGGCCATCCAAAAGGAAATTGAAGACCGGTTATCTGAGGAAATGCTGCGGGGTACCTTTAGACGCGGTGATCGTGTGCTTATTGATACCCTTGGGGCACAGAGCAGAGAGGCCGATGGTGGGTTGTCGGTGACAAAAATTTAGTTGTGTCGTTGTAATATGGAGAACATTTGCAGAGGAGTAAAAGGATATTAAATATCTTTTACTCCTCTTAATTTAAACATAATAATGATTATGACTATTTTCACATACAGCACATGACCATTTTCACTTACAACGATGGATATACTATGGTATAATAATTAGATAATTTTACTTGGGAGAATTATTGTGTCTACTAAAAAACCTGGTTACTATTGCCAAGAGTGCGGGCATTTTACTGCCCGCTGGATGGGTCGCTGCTCCGGTTGCGGTGCGTGGAACACTTACGTTGAGGAGGTTGTTGCATCACCTCGGAACCACCGGTCGATAGAACGCCAGGTAGAGCCTAGGCCACTTATTGAGGTTCCGCTGGTAGACAGTGATCGCCGGTCTACAGGTATGGCTGAATTGGATCGTGTGCTGGGTGGCGGTGTGGTGCCGGGTTCGCTAATTTTATTGGGTGGTGATCCTGGCATTGGCAAATCTACCTTGCTTCTACAAGTAGCCGGTGCTATTGGTTCCGCTGGACATCGGGTACTTTATGTATCAGGAGAAGAATCACCCCACCAGATTAAACTAAGGGCCGACCGGCTTGGGGTAAACAGTGACGAACTTTATGTATATCCCCAAACCAATCTAGAAGCTGTGGAAGAGCAAGTGGCGAAGGTAAATCCTTTACTGATAGTGGTGGATTCTATCCAGACTATGTATATTTCCGATATAACATCTGCCCCCGGAAGTGTTAGCCAGGTACGCGGTTGTACCGCTCGGCTAATGCAATGGGCCAAAAAGCAATCAGTGTCTGTTTTTGTCGTGGGACATGTGACCAAGGAGGGCATGATCGCCGGTCCCCGGGTTATGGAGCACATGGTGGATGTGGTGTTATACTTTGAAGGTGAGCGCCACCAAACATTTAGGATATTGCGCGGGGTTAAAAACCGCTTTGGTTCTACCAATGAAATTGGTGTTTTTGAGATGTCTGGTATTGGCTTACAGGAGGTGGCCAATCCATCCTCCTTTTTTTTAATGGACCATGCCTTCAGAAATGTGGCTGGAACAGTAGTGGTACCGACGATGGAGGGTACCCGCCCGCTGCTGGTGGAGATCCAGGCTTTGGTATGTCCTACTTCCTTTGGTACGCCTAGGCGCATGACTGCCGGTGTGGACCATAACCGGGTGGCGTTAATAATGGCAGTGTTGGAAAAGCGCTTGGGGTTGATGCTGGGCAACTGTGATGCTTACGTTAATGTGGTGGGTGGTGTGCGCATAGATGAACCGGCAGCCGATCTGGGTATTGCCATGGCGCTGGCTTCTAGTTTTCGGGAACGCGCAATTGACGGGCGCGTGGTAGTCATGGGTGAGCTTGGGTTGACAGGTGAAATCAGGCCGGTTACCGCACTGGATAAAAGAATTAGTCAAGCTGCTCAGTTGGGTTTTGGCTGTTGCATTGTCCCCAGGCAAAAGGGCTTGCCTGAAATAGGTGAGCTGGAGACAAAGGAAGTGGCTACGCTAGCTGAAGCATTTGACCTAGTGTTTTAATGTGAGTAGAATTTTACATAAACCGGGGCTTTAAAGGGGGGAGAAAATTGGAAGATACTTTACTCAAAGTTCTGCGGATGGTTGCGCCGGGTACGCCGTTGCGGGATGGCATGGAAAATATTTTACGGGCTAAAACCGGGGGGTTGCTGGTTATTAGTGATAGTCCCGAGATTATGGAACTAGCGGAGGATGGGTTTGCCATTAATGCCAACTTTACTCCGGCTAATCTTTATGAGTTGGCTAAAATGGACGGGGCTATCATTATTGGCGAAGATGTTAAAAAAATTATTGCGGCTAACACCCAATTGATCCCCAATCTAAGTATCCCATCCGGTGAGACGGGTATTCGGCACCGTACGGCTGAACGGGTGGCTAAACAAACAGGTGCTCTGGTCATTTCTATCTCCCAGCGGCGCAGCATTATTACTATTTATAAAGGTAATATAAAATATGTGCTTCGGGAATCGGGAGTTATTATTACCAAAGCCAATCAGGCTATGCAGACTTTGGAGAAATACCGTCATGTATTAACTCGGGTAGTGGTTAATTTAAGTATGTTGGAATTTGAAGAGGCTGTAACACTGTTCGATGTAGCTAAGGCCATTCAAAGAACAGAAATGGTTTTACGGGTGGATAAGGAAATCAAACGATATATAAGTGAACTAGGCACAGAGGGACGCTTAATTACCATGCAACTTGAGGAATTGGTAGCCAATGTGGAGGATGAAGGACGTTTAATTATTCAGGATTACGCTACTTTAAGTGGGGAAAAATCGCCGGAAAGTGTCCTGGAGATGATTGGCAGCTGGCCCGCCGAAGATTTGTTGGATCTTACTCTGGTGGCTCGCGCATTGGGACACCCGGGCAGTACCAGCATACTTGACCAGAGTGTAGTGCCGCGTGGCTATCGTATTTTAGAAAAAATCCCCCGACTGCCTCTGCAGGTGGTGGAAAACTTAGTGCGGGAATTTGGATCGTTACGAAAAGTACTTGGAGCAACTATTGAGGAATTGGATGCCGTGGAGGGAATTGGTGAGGTTAGGGCACGTTCAATAAAGGAAGGGCTGCTGAGGTATCGGGATCAGCTTACTCAGGAACGTTACGTGTAAATAATTAAAATATTGAAGGCGTGGCTCGAGGTCATGCCTTCAATGTCATGTAAAAAACATAGAATAGCTGTTTTTACATAAAAGCTGGTCAGGCTAAGTTATATAATCCCAGAGCTTTTAGTTTTTTTTGTTCCTTGATTAAAATATCATACATGTTTAAATCAAGTAAATTACACAGAGCCGCTAAGTAAAAGAGGGCGCGTCCCATCTCTAATTCTACAGTTTCCCGACAGCTATCACACAACTCGCCTTCCAAATGTGATTCTAATAAACTTTTTAATTCCGCTAGTGATGTTTCGAGTGGTATTTTCTTTTTAGCCGCGTTTATTTTTAAACACCCGCAGCTGGTTACTGATTTAATGATGGCCCGGTTCATTCTGGCGTTGGTTTCTTGCGATTTGGCCAGCAGGTCCAGGATGCTCCGATTGCAGAGCAGTGTTTCAGAAACCGTATGTTGAAATTCGTCATAAACTATATCTTTTAGCAAACGGTTTCACCCCTTCAATATTTTATAACCTTGCAATAATTATAACGGTGAGCAACATATCCTGTCAAACCGGTGAACTTTAAAAAATATTATTGACACAATGTTGGCGCTGTGCTAAAATAATAGATTTCCTTGACAATATCTTATTTTTGTGGTATATTATTTTATGAATATGGTAAGGAGGTCCGTGAATTGTTTAAAATTGGAGATAAAGTTGTTTATCCTATGCACGGTGCCGGGATTATCGAAGCCATTGAGGAGAAGGAAGTCCTCGGGGAAACAAGACAGTACTATATCCTTAGGTTGCCGGTTGGTGATATGAAGGTAATGATACCCATTTCTAATTGTGAAGAGGTGGGGTTGCGCCAGGTTATTGACAATGATGGGGTGCAGCGGGTTTTTCATATTTTACGTGAGCAATCCACTAGTATGTCAGACAACTGGAACAGGCGTTATCGTGCAAACCTGGAAAAAATAAAGAGCGGTAATATATATGAGGTTGCGGAGGTTGTAAGAAACCTGGTTAAGAGAGATAAGGAAAAAGGCCTTTCTTCAGGTGAACGAAAAATGCTGGAAAACGCCAGGCAAATACTGATCAGTGAGTTGGTGCTGGCTACCGAGTTGGGTGAGGATAAGACAAAATCCATGCTTGAGGGAGTTTTTGCGTAATACGTCAGGAAACTGACGTATTTTTACGAGCCGGAAAAAATCACCAAAATGGTTGAAACAAACTTTTAAATCATCCATAATAGAATATAATACAGGTGTAAATAATAATTAACCAATGGGGAGGTGATATAAGCATGGTTAGAAAGTTGGTATTTATACTTATTGTGGTATTATTTTCCGCCGGTGGTGGTTATTTGGGCCGGTATCTATCGGGATTAGACTTGTTGCCCCTTAATGATGCTATGAAATTTGGCATTATAGGTCTGGGTGCACTGATCGGTCTGGTGTTGGGTATTTTATTAACACCCTGGCTGATCCGGTTTTCCCTGTGGCTGACGGCCTTGCTGGAACAAATGCTCAGTAAAACGCCGGTGCAAGACTTGGTCATGGGTTCAGTTGGACTTATTATCGGACTTATTATAGCTAATCTATTAGGTTTAGTTTTTTCATCTATGGGTTTTCTAGGAAAGATAATCTTAATAGCTATAACTTTGTTGCTTGGTTACTTGGGAATGACGATAAGTGTTAAAAAGCGTGAAGAAATAATGAGTTTTTTTAATAACATACCCCGCTTGGGTGGAAGTAAGGACAAAACTGCCTCAGAGGCGAAACAAAGCGATATGCAAAAGATCCTTGACACCAGTGTAATTATTGACGGCAGGATTGCCGATTTATCAGTTAGCGGTTTCATTGAAGGGACCTTGGTGGTGCCGGGCTTTGTGTTGGAGGAATTACGTCATATAGCGGATTCATCAGATTTGCTTAAGCGCAACCGGGGACGCCGTGGGCTGGATATTTTAAATAATTTACGCAAGGGTTCAACAGTTAAAGTGGTGATTTATGATAACACCAAAGGTATTGACGATAACCTGGAGGTGGATACAAAGCTGGTTAAGCTGGCCCAGAAACTGGGAGCTAAAATAATGACCAATGATTTTAACTTAAATAAGGTGGCAGAACTGCACGGCGTAAAGGTATTAAATATAAATGAACTGGCTAACGCTGTTAAGCCGGTTGTGCTGCCAGGCGAGGAAATGGTGGTGCAGGTAGTTAAAGAGGGTAAGGAATCCGGACAGGGTGTAGCTTACCTGGATGACGGCACTATGATTGTAGTGGATGGAGGCAAGTCGCATATGCACCAAACCATCACTGTATTGGTGACCAGTGTACTGCAAACGGCGGCCGGGCGCATGATATTTGCCAAACATAAATCGGACCGGCGAGGTGATCTCAAGCATGAAGCCCATAGTTATGAAGAGGTGAAAATGCTTGGGTAGCATTTATGCGTTGGTAGCTGCGGCCGGCCGGAGTACCCGCATGGGGGTTGGAGTAAATAAACAGTTGTTTGACCTCGCGGGGCGGCCGGTGGTGGCTCACGCGCTACTGGCTTTGCAGGTAGTACCGGTGGACGGTATTATTCTTGTGGTGACGCCGGGTGAAGAAGAAAACTTTCAGTCATTGCTGAGTAAGTTTATGCAAGGGGTTCATTTAAAAATTATTCCGGGTGGTGCCAGTCGAGGGGATTCCGTTATGCTTGGTTTGATGGCTTTGCCTGTCACTGCTGAACTCGTGGTGGTGCATGATGGCGCACGTCCATTAATTAGGCCTGAAAGAATTCGGGAAACGATTCGCCAAGCCCGGCAGTGGGGGGCTGCCACCCTGGCGGTACCTGCCAAGGATACCATTAAAGTAGCAGGCGAACAAGATCTGGTTAGGGAAACCCTGCCGCGGGACAGACTGTGGCAGGTGCAAACGCCTCAGGTGTTTAAGTATCAACTGCTGGTCGAAGCACATCGGGCAGCCGCTCTGGATGGTTTTGCGGGCACTGATGATGCTTCCCTGGTGGAACGCTTGGGTTATCCCGTCAAGTTGGTGCGGGGTGATTATACAAATATAAAAATTACTACCCCTGAGGATTTAGAGCTAGTCAAGTCGTTAATGTGTAAACATGTCGATAATATTAATAAAGTTAAAGCCTGACCCTATAGGAGGTTGCTAAATGAGGGTGGGTATTGGATATGATGTGCACAAGCTAGTGGTGGGACGGCCATTGATTCTGGGTGGGGTGAAAGTGCCCTATCATATGGGACTACAAGGCCATTCGGATGCTGATGTGCTGGTGCATGCTGTAATGGACGCTTTGCTGGGTGCCGCCGGGTTTGGTGATATAGGCATGCATTTTCCCGATACTGACCGACAATATCATGGTATCTCTAGTCTGGTGCTATTGAAAAGGGTGATTAATCATCTTAATAATCGGTTCTGGATGTTAGGCAATGTGGATGCCGTGGTTATTGCTCAGGCTCCCAAGATATCCCCTTATATAGAGCAAATGCGGATTAATATGGCCCGGGAAATGGGTGTGGCTACAGAATTAGTTAGCATTAAGGCTACAACTACGGAAAGATTGGGGTTCGCCGGACGGGGTGAAGGTATTGCTGCCCAGGCGGTGGCTTGTGTTTATAATACAAATGTGTCTGGCTTTGAATGAGCACAGTCTAGTGGGTAAATCATTAAGCCGTATCCTAAACAATTTGCGGGGTACGGCTTTAATTCTTAACCAGCTTTATTGACTGGAATATTAGTGCAACAAGTTGCTTATAAATGCTACGCAGTGCTATAATTAGGTGTCGAAAAAGCATACATAATTATGGGAGTTGAACCGTCATATTGATCGGATTGGATTTGCATAAACCCAACAGGACTTTTACATATAGATAGATGGGCATTCTCAGCTGCGTTTAACCGGCTTTTGTCCCTCGTAATAGTGGTAAATTTGTCGTTTGTATAGCGAGGATAATGATTTAATGCACTCATCGGAAGTAAAGAAGGAGTCTTTGCCGGCCGGCTTGGCTTTGACTGGAATGGCGTAATAACTTGGAAAGCTGTTAATGAAGTGGAACTGGTATTATCAGATAAAAAATGATGAATACCAGTTAGTGGAGAAAGGAACGGGAATTATTGGATTATGCGTATATATAATACCTTGACTAGAAAAAAGGAAGAGTTTATACCCCGGCAGCCGGGCAAAGTGGCCATATATGTTTGCGGTCCAACCACTTACAATTATATCCATCTGGGTAATGCCCGGCCTATCGTGTTTTTTGATACGGTACGCCGGTACCTAAAATATCGAGGATTCAATGTATTATATGTCCAAAACTTTACAGATATTGATGATAAGATAATTAACAGGGCCCGGGAAGAAGGGGATGATCCCCTGGTTCTGGCCGAACGCTATATCGGTGAATATTTTAAGGATGCCGATGCGTTAAATGTATTGCGGGCGGACATTCATCCAAAAGTGTCCGGTCATATCGCCGAGATTATCGAGTTAGTTGGAACACTGGTGGACAAGGGCTTTGCTTACGTGGTAGATGGCGACGTTTATTATAATGTGCACAAGTTTGCCGGTTACGGTAAATTGTCCGGGCGAACTCTGGAAGATATGCAGGCTGGTGCCAGGGTGGAGATTGATGCACGAAAAAACGATCCTATGGACTTTGCACTATGGAAATCCACAAAGCCAGGTGAACCAGCCTGGGACAGTCCTTGGAGTGAGGGTAGGCCGGGCTGGCATATTGAGTGTTCCGCCATGGCGCTCAAATATCTGGGTATTAACTTTGATATTCACGGTGGTGGGTTCGACTTAATCTTTCCCCACCATGAAAATGAGATTGCTCAAACTGAGGCTGCCACCGGCCAGTCCTTTGCCCGATATTGGATGCATAATGGATTTATTACTGTAAACCAGGAAAAAATGAGCAAGTCCTTAGGCAATTTTTTTCTAGTGCGTGATATTTTGAACAAGTTTGCGCCCGAGGTGGTGCGTTTTTACCTGCTGGGGACACATTATCGTAGTCCTCTAGACTTTGATGATGAAAAACTAGCCACTGCTCAAAGAGGACTGGGGCGCATAAAAACAAGCCTGCGTTTACTTGATGAGGCTCTGGCGGGGCGGGAATCCGGTTGCGAGGCAAAGCCTGATCCTGTCTTAGTCTCTCGTTTAGAAGAAATACTACTCGAATTTGAAAAGGCTATGGATGACGATTTTAATACTGCTCTGGCCATTGGCATGATGTTTGATCTTGCCCGGGAAGTGAATAGTTACTTGCAAAAGAGCGATTTTCCCAGCTTAGCCGAAAGAATAGCTGCGTTACAGAAAGCCCGGCAGATGTTTCTTCAGTTTAACGGCGTACTGGGAATATTTAAAACTGGTGTCGGTGGCGATATTTTGCGGGAAGACAAAGATGAGGAAAAAGAAACACTGGTGGAGGATTTAATTAATTTGATTATTGAGATAAGACAAACAGCACGCCAAAATAAAGACTGGCCTACTGCTGATCGTTTACGTGACCGGTTGAAGGAGTTAGGTATTGCGCTTGAAGATACCCCCGGCGGTGTGCGCTGGAAGAAACAGGCGTAAACATGTTTGGGAAAATGGTTGCAAACATTGATCCACGGGAAGTGTCCTCTTTGGTTTTGGCTTATATCGGGGATGCGGTATACGAACTGGCGGTACGGGAGTATCTTGTCAACCAGGGTATAACTAATGTTAATAAATTACACCGGGAGGCAGTGAGGCATGTAAGGGCATCTACCCAAGCTAGGGTTTTCCGCGCCCTGGACGGACACCTTAATAAAGCCGAGGAAGCGGTGGCCCGCCGCGGGCGCAATGCCAAGCCCGGTCATGCACCAAGAGGCGACAGTATAATTGAATACCGGCATAGCACCGGTTTTGAAAGCTTGGTAGGTTACCTGTATCTACAACGAGATTGGCCCAGGTTGGAGGAAATATTAAGTTTGGCTCGGGAAGTTATCAAGCAGGAATTGGTGACGGATGTTGAAAGTTGAATTTGATTGTATCTGGATAGCATTATATAAATAGTTTTTGGGGGAACAATGTTATGGGGAGAACTGAGTTGCGGGTGGAATTACTGCAATATACCCATAATCCTGAGCAGTTGGTGGCTTTAGCGGCCAAGCTTTGTTATTCATCCGCTGATATAGGAGAACTGCAGAAGGGTGTTACCGAGCGGGATCAATCGCATTTCGTGCGCAAACTGGCTGATATGGGGCATCTAACGCCTGTGGAGCATGCTAGCTTTACTTTTGGGGTGGAGGGAGTATCCCGAAGTCTTTTAGCACAAATAACCAGGCATCGAATTGCGAGCTTCAGTGTAAAGTCCCAGCGATATGTAAGTGAAGATAGTGCAGCCAAAGCAGATGGTGTGTTTAATTATATAATTCCACCGCGCATTGCCGCCTTGGGTGCCGCTGATGTCCAGGAATATGCCAGGCAAATGGCAATAATGCAGCAATGGTATGACGGGTGGCTGGAAAAACTGGCCTGCTACGGTGATGCGGCTCGGGAAGATGCCCGGTTTATTCTGCCCAATGCAGCTGAAACTAAGCTGGTGGTCACCATGAACGCACGGGAGTTGCTGCACTTTTTTGCCCTTCGTTGCTGTAACCGGGCACAGTGGGAAATCCGTGCACTTGCCACCGAGATGCTGCGCCTGGTGCGGCGGGAATCCCCAGAATTGTTTCGGAATGCCGGCCCCGGTTGTCTATCGGGACCTTGTCCGGAAGGTGCGATGTGCTGTGGCGAACAGGCTAAAGTGCGCGAAAAGTTTCTAAAACTATAGTTACTGGGTGGGGAAGTTTATGGAACAAATTGTTATTGGACGCAATCCGGTATGTGAAGCATTACGGGCCGACCGGACCATAAATAAAATTTACCTGGCCCGGGGCATGAAATCAGCCGTCACCGCAGATATTAGCAATTTGGCCAGGGAAAAACAGGTGCCTGTGCAAAATGTGGACAAACAGTTTTTGGATCGTATGGCACCTGGTATGGTGCACCAGGGCGTAATTGCTCAGGTGGCGCCTTACGCATATGTAGAGCTTGAGGATATGCTAGATGGTATAAAAGACGATGACCCCTTGCTTGTGCTGCTGGATGAGGTTACAGATCCTCATAATTTAGGGGCAATCATTCGCTCTGCTGACGCGGCGGGAGCGCACGGGGTGATTATACCCAGGCGCCGGGCTTCAGCGGTTACCCCGGTGGTGGTTAAGTCCTCAGCCGGAGCGGTGGAGTTTGTACCCGTAGCCCGGGTGGGTAATATGGCCCGAACCATTGAATTACTTAAAGAGCGGGGCATTTGGGTGGTGGGTGCGCATCCCGATGCCCCGCAGTTGGTTTGGGATGCTTCTTTATCAGGTCCGCTGGCTATAGTAATCGGTGGGGAAGATAAAGGACTGGGACGGCTGGTGCGGGAAAAGTGCGATTTGTTAGTTAAGCTCCCTATGGCGGGCCGGGTTAATTCACTTAACGCCTCAGTTGCGGCTGCCCTGGTGTTGTTTGATGTGGTACGTCAGAGAAGTAGGAAATAAAATGAATGAATACATAGTAGTGGATGGTTATAATGTTGTCCATGCTTGGCCGGAATTGTCCAAATTGGCGAACGAAAACATGGAGCATGCTCGGGACAAGTTAGTGGACATTTTAGTCAATTACGCCGGGTTTAGCGGCGACAGGGTTGTTTTAGTTTTTGACGCACATAGTGTCAAGGGTGATGTAGAAAGGTATATAGAAGTAAGTGGGGTGCAAATTTTTTATACTCGGGAAGAAGAGACTGCTGACTCTTTGATTGAAAGGTTGGTTGGTGATATTCCAAGGGATGGCAATATCCGAGTGGTTACTTCCGATTGGGAGGAACAAAGGGTTGTTTTTGGGCGGGGTGCTTACCGTATGACGCCAGGGGAGCTTATGACCAAGGTGCGTGAGATAGGGAAAGAAAATCAACAGCATCTGACGCGTAAAGATTATACCGATAGTTATTTGGAAAACCGTTTAGCGGGGCATGTCCGCCAAATATTTGAACAGTGGAGAAGAAAAAAAGAATAGGGTATATATAGGAAGGAAGCTTTTTTTCTTGACGAGCCCTTCGGGTATGGTTATAATAAAGTCTATAAATGTGTGTACTAGCTAGTTGATTATAATATTTATATCATTTTTATGCCCCATGGCTATCTAGGACTAATAGTGCCTGGATTTTAATTGTTTTAAGAAGCGGTGTGGGTTGTTTTTTTCTTTGTGGGTTTCGTTGGGGAGATTACGGCGGGAGGGATATTGTTGAATTTACACGCCCAAATGGATGCTTCCAGCGATTTTCAATTGATGATTGACGAAGACGTTGTGGAGTTTGCTCGTGAGGGTGACGACGCAGCTCTTGAGTATTTAATTAACAAGTATAAAAATTTTGTACGAGCCAAAGCCCGTTCTTATTTTTTGATCGGTGCGGATCGGGAGGATATTATCCAGGAGGGTATGATTGGTCTATATAAGGCTATTCGTGATTTTAGGATGGACAAGTTGTCGTCTTTTCGTGCTTTTGCAGAACTATGTATTACACGCCAGATCATAACAGCTATAAAAACTGCCACCAGACAAAAGCATATTCCACTAAATTCGTATGTTTCTTTGAATAAACCCATTTATGACGAGGACTCTGATCGTACCCTGCTGGATGTTATATCGGGTTCTAAAATATCCGATCCTGAAGAGCTGATTATCAGTCGGGAAGAATTCGATGACATAGAAGAAAAGATGGGTGAGATACTGAGTTCATTGGAGTGGAAAGTGTTGATGTCTTACCTGGAAGGCAAATCTTACCAGGAAATTGCCGAAGATCTTAAAAGGCACGTTAAATCTATTGACAATGCTTTACAAAGAGTAAAACGCAAGTTGGAGCGTTATCTGGAAAAAAGGGAAGTCTAATAATTTTTTACAGGTCAAGAAAGCCAGATTGCTCGTCGGGGCAGCTGGCTTTCTGTTGTGTTACATTTAAATATTTTAATTGCATCAATCTGTTGACAAAGATACATCCTTCGCTTATAATAACTTTTGTCGCTAGTGCCGGCGTAGCTCAATTGGTAGAGCAGCTGACTTGTAATCAGCAGGTTGCGGGTTCGAGTCCCATCGCCGGCTCCAGTATTTTTTGGCTTAATCGATTTGCTGAACATTATAGTGGAGAGGTTCCCGAGTGGCCAAAGGGAGCAGACTGTAAATCTGTTGGCGACGCCTTCGCAGGTTCGAATCCTGCCCTCTCCACCAAATCTTAAACAAACTTACAGCAACTGATATTTGAAAAGTATTTAAAAATATGGTATAGTAATAAATGTTGACGCGGGGTGGAGCAGCTGGCAGCTCGTCGGGCTCATAACCCGAAGGTCGGGGGTTCAAATCCCCCCCCCGCAACCAAATGCCACTATAGCTCAGGAGGTAGAGCGCATCCTTGGTAAGGATGAGGTCACCGGTTCAAATCCGGTTAGTGGCTCCAGCTTAATATATGGCGGCGTAGCTCAGTTGGTTAGAGCATGCGGTTCATACCCGCAGTGTCCGGGGTTCAAATCCCTGCGCCGCTACCAATAAACCAGCATAGAGCTGGTTTTTTTGCATTTTAGTATTCTTACAAATTTCGTTTGGTCAAAGAAGGATTTATTTGATGACTATCGAATAAAATTGTTGTTTGAGTGTCAGTTAATAAAAATGGTAAAATTGGAAATAATAAATAAATGTTGTTTCATACATAGTATCATACAGGTAAAATCTTGCTTGCTAGATTTTACGTGGTTTTGTAATGCTCTTGTATGTTTTTAATCTGGCCAAGCCTTAAGCTTTTAAGCATATTTCATGCGTAATATTGCTGATTGGCAAGCGTAATATGCCACAAACTAAACTATTTAATTAAGGATAAATGCAAGGAGGAATTAAGACCAACCATGGCAAAGGCGAAATTTGAGCGGACTAAACCGCACGTAAACATTGGCACCATCGGGCACGTAGATCACGGCAAAACCACACTGACAGCGGCTATCACAACCGTGCTATCCACAGTGGGCGGAGCTAAAATAAAGAAATACGACGAAATTGACAACGCTCCTGAAGAAAGGGAACGCGGTATTACTATTAATACCGCTCACGTAGAATACGAGACGGAGAACCGGCACTATGCGCACGTAGATTGCCCCGGTCACGCCGACTACGTCAAGAACATGATCACCGGTGCGGCCCAGATGGACGGATCTATACTGGTAGTATCGGCAGCTGACGGTCCTATGCCCCAAACACGTGAGCATATCCTACTATCCCGCCAGGTGGGCGTGCCTTACATCGTAGTATACCTAAACAAAGCCGACCAGGTAGATGACGCAGAGCTGTTGGAACTGGTGGACATGGAAGTACGTGAGCTTTTAAGCGTATATGAATTTCCCGGCGACGACATACCCGTAATCACCGGTTCAGCATTAAAAGCGCTGGAATGCGGCTGCGGCAAACGGGAATGCGAATGGTGCAAGAGCATTTGGGAACTAATGGACGCAGTAGACTCCTACATTCCCAATCCGGAACGTGACATTGACAAGCCGTTTTTGATGCCGGTAGAAGACGTATTCACCATCACCGGTCGTGGTACCGTAGCCACCGGGCGTATAGAGCGGGGTTCTGTTAAAGTAGGCGAAGACGTAGAAATCGTAGGTTTGATGGATAAACCGCGCAAGACCGTTGTCACCGGCGTGGAAATGTTCCGCAAGATACTGGACCGTGGCGAAGCGGGAGATAACGTAGGTTGCCTGCTGCGCGGTGTGGATCGTAAAGAGATTGAGCGCGGTCAGGTACTGGCCAAACCCGGGAGCATCAAGCCCCATACCAAATTTAACGCAGAAGTATACGTGCTGACCAAAGAAGAAGGCGGCAGGCATACTCCGTTTTTCAACGGTTACCGCCCGCAGTTTTATTTTCGTACCACAGACGTGACCGGCGTGGCCCAGCTGCCGGAGGGTGTGGAAATGGTCATGCCGGGTGACAACATTAGAATGAATATCGAGCTTATCACTCCCATTGCTATGGAAGAAGGATTGCGCTTCGCTATTCGTGAAGGTGGTCGCACTGTGGGTGCTGGTGTGGTTACCGGTATTAACGAGTAATTTTAATGCGTCAGGGGTGGTTAATTGGTCGCTGCCGATTTCCACCCTTATCTTGACACCACATTTGAATTGTGATAAAGTTTGTAAGGTAATTTTTAAAAAAAGGACAAAATGCCTTTTTTAGTTTAGGGAGGTGGGTCCGGTGAGGGTAGCAGTAACGTTGGCCTGTACAGAGTGTAAGCAAAGAAACTATACAACAACCAAGAATAAGAAAAACGACCCTAACCGTATTGAGATGAAGAAGTATTGCAAGTTTTGTCATACCCATACCATGCATAAAGAGACTAGATAAGTATATTTAAGGATGTGGCATAAGTGGCCGTTGCCAAAAAACAGGACGGTTCTATGAAAAAAGATAAAGACACAGGCATTGGGAAAGAACTGGTTAAAAAAGATAACCGCAAAGAAGTGGCCAAAAAAAATGCTACTACCAATAAGCCTAAACGGATTGAACAAACTAAATCTTTTTTCCGCGGAGTAGTGAACGAACTTAAAAAAGTGCACTGGCCAACTCGCAAAGAAACCATTATTTATACTTCAGTGGTTTTGGTTTCGGTTGTGTTTGTGGCAATGTTAATCTGGGTGTTTGATATAATTCTCGGATCGGCCATGGGTATGCTGATAAAATAATCAAGGGGGTGAGGGGCCTGCGTTCACGCCGGGTCCCTTATGTATATGAGTAAGCGCTGGTTTGTCATACATACCTATTCAGGTTACGAAAACAAGGTTAAGGCGAACCTGGAAAAGCGCATTGAGTCCATGAATATGGAAGACAAGATATTCCGTATTTTGGTTCCCATGGAAGACGAGGTTGAACTGAAAGATGGCAAAAAAAAGGTTACCAAACGGAAAATTTTCCCCGGATACGTGCTGGTGGAAATGATAATGACCGATGATTCATGGTACGTGGTGCGTAATACTCCCGGAGTAACCGGCTTTGTAGGTAGCGGGGCTAAGCCTATTCCTCTGGATGAAGCGGAAGCCCGGCAAATTATCAGGACAATGGGCATGGAAGAGCCGCGTGCTAAGGTTGACTTTAACGCCGGTGAGCAGGTACGAGTTATTTCCGGGCCTTTTGAAAATTTTGGCGGGGTTATTGAAGAAATACTGCTGGATAAAAGCAAGTTAAGGGTATTGATATCCATGTTTGGCAGGGAAACCCCGGTGGAGCTTGATTATAACCAAGTTGAAAAATTAAAATAAGCAGTGATAGGAGGTGTGACATTTGGCTAAACGGGTGGCAGCAGTTATCAAATTGCAGGTGATGGCGGGTAAAGCTACTCCCGCTCCCCCGGTAGGACCAGCATTGGGCCAACATGGGGTTAATATTATGCAATTTGTTAAAGATTATAATGAGCGTACAGCGAAGCAGGCGGGGATGATTGTCCCTGTGGAAATAACTGTTTATGAGGATAGGAGTTTTACGTTTGTCACTAAAACTCCGCCGGCAGCGGTACTATTGAAAAAGGCGGCCGGGCTGGAGACTGCGTCGGGTGAACCTAACAAGAAGAAAGTCGGCAAGGTAACCAGCGCTCAGGTGCGAGAAATTGCCGAGTTAAAGATGCAGGACTTAAACGCTACCGGTGTTGATGCGGCTATGCGCATGATTGAGGGGACTGCCCGCAGTATGGGTATAGAGATAGCCGGTTAAAAAATGTGGGAGGATTAATCCGTTATACCACAGGGAGGTCTATATATGTCAAAAAGAGGAAAAAGGTATCAAGATGCGGCCAAACAAATTGATCGCGCTAAACTATATGATCCAATAGAAGCCATTGAGCTATTAAAGAGCCTGGCCAAAGCCAAATTTGATGAAACAATGGAAGTTGCCGTAAAACTCAATGTGGATCCAAGACATGCTGACCAACAGGTCCGCGGTGCCATGGTTTTACCTCATGGTACTGGTAAAACTCGTAGTGTGCTGGTATTTGCCAAAGGTGATAAAGCCAAAGAGGCTGAAGCTGCCGGAGCGGATTTTGTAGGTGCGGAGGATATGGTTGAAAAGATCCAAAAGGAAGGCTGGCTGGGGTTTGAAGTGGCTATTGCCACACCGGATATGATGGGTATGGTTGGTAAATTGGGTCGTGTGCTTGGACCCCGAGGGTTAATGCCCAATCCCAAAACAGGTACGGTTACCTTTGATGTTACCCAGGCTGTTCAAGAAGTAAAAGCTGGTAAAATTGAATATCGGGTGGATAAAGCCGGGAATATTCACGCCCCAATAGGTAAAGCATCTTTTGATTCCGAAAAGTTAACTGAAAACTTAAAAGCGCTGGTTGAACAACTTATCCGTGTTAAACCAACG
Source organism: Desulfoscipio geothermicus (assembly GCA_016841205.1). Classification (GTDB taxonomy): domain Bacteria; phylum Bacillota; class Desulfotomaculia; order Desulfotomaculales; family Desulfallaceae; genus Sporotomaculum; species Sporotomaculum geothermicum_A. The sequence continues at coordinate 93,902 of JAENZP010000007.1, read as the reverse complement.
GCAGCCAAAGGTCAGTATATCAAAGGTGTTACGTTGACTACCACCATGGGGCCCGGTGTTAAGGTTAGTGCCCAAAAAATTACTGCCTGATAAGTTAAACTGCATAGTGATACCTAGCCGCAGACAGCAGGTGCCCGAAAAGGGCTTAATGGTCAAGCGCCGCCAGCCGAGGCCGGGAGGGTTAAACCTTTTAAGCGTTTGCTTAAACGGGCCTCTGGCATGTGTGTCTGCGCCGGAGGTTTTTTAGTTACTAGAAAAGGAGGTGTACATATTGCCTATTGATAAACAGGGAAAAGAACAAATGTTACAAATGCTCAAAGAAAAGATGGGTTCCTCGCAAATTATTATAATGGCTGATTATAAGGGTATTAATGTAGATGCTATAACTAAGTTGCGTCGGAGAATGCGTGAGTCTGGAAGCGAGTTAAAGGTGGCCAAAAACACAATAATTAAAATTGCGGCACGGGAACTAGACATGGAGGGTGCAAGCCCCTATCTGGAAGGCCCTACCGCTTTAGCTTTTGGACTAAATGATCCGGTGGCACCGGCCAAAGTGTTGTATGATTTTATTAAAGAGTTTAAAATGTTGGAAGTAAAAGCAGCCATTTTGGAAGGACAGATTATTGGTGCAGAGCAAGTTAAGGCATTGGCTAATTTGCCTTCTCGAGAGGTGTTGCTGGCACAAGTACTGGGGGGAATGCAGGCTCCCATGTATGGTTTTGCCGGGGCATTGCAGGGTCTGCTGAGGAATCTTGTTTATGTGCTTGATGCCGTGCGTGAAAAAAAAGCCGGTGAAGCAGCAGTTTAAGTTTTGAATAAATATCAACCGGGATTTTTATAAGAAACTAAAATTTAGGGAGGTTTAAATTAATGTCCAAAGTTGCAGAAATACTTGAAGCCGTAAAAGGCTTAACCGTGTTGGAACTGGCCGAACTGGTCAAGGCTTTTGAAGATGAATTTGGTGTAAGTGCTGCTGCCCCCGTTGCAGCTATGGCTGCTCCCGCAGCTGGTGGTGCTGCTCCGGCAGAGGAAGAAGCACAAACTGAATTTGACGTAATTTTATCAGCTGTTGGGGATAAGAAAGTTAACGTCATTAAAGTGGTGCGTGAGGCCACCGGTCTGGGTCTGAAGGAATCCAAGGAATTAGTGGATAGCGCCCCTAAACCAATTAAAGAAAAAATTAGCAAGGAAGATGCTGAAGCACTTAAGGCCAAGCTTGTTGAGGCTGGTGCCACCGTAGAAATTAAGTAGTTGTTATTAAATATTAACTTATGAACCGCTCTCTGGCTGGAGTGCGGTTTTTTCTCTTGACAATCATAAAGTGATATGTTATAATTCAAAAATGCCTATTGTGAAAAGCATTGGTAATAACACCAAATTATTCCGAGCTGGGTTTAACAAGCCAATATATTTTTTATGCATACTTGCTTAATGTATTCGCCATAAAAAAATTGGAAATAATATAATTGGAAATAATATATTAGACAGCTTTTTTTATTTTGTTAGTAAGCGAGGGATTGTGAAGGACAAGACCTTGCTTTTCGTTGTCTGTATTAATATATATTGCCTTTTGGGGAGTGTGGTGCTGTAGATGTATCCTGAACAACTGGGTACTAGAACCAGGTGGAATTTTGGGAAGTTCCAGGAAGTTTTGAAACTGCCTAATCTCATTGAAGTGCAACGCAACTCGTATGTTTGGTTTCTTGGCACAGGGCTGAGGGAGGTATTCCATGACATTTCTCCAATTCAGGATTTTACCGGTAATTTAGTGCTAGAGTTTCTGGATTACAGCCTTGGAAAGCCAAAGTATGGGGTTGAACAATGTAAGGAACGAGATGTTACCTATGCCGCTCCGCTTCGGGTAAAGGTACGCCTAATTAACAAGGAAACCGGTGAGGTCAAAGAACAGGAAGTTTTTATGGGTGATTTCCCGCTCATGACTGATAAAGGTACCTTTATTATAAACGGGGCTGAGCGGGTTATTGTTAGCCAGTTGGTGCGTTCACCCGGTGTTTATTTTGCGGAAACACACGACCCTAGCGGCAAAAAGCTCTTTGGTGCAACTATTATACCCAATCGTGGTGCCTGGCTAGAATTTGAGACTGATGTAAATGACCAGCTGTTCGTGCGTATTGATCGCACTAGAAAGATTCCCGCAACAGTATTGATTAGAGCGTTGGGTTATGGATCCAATATCATGATCACAGATTTGTTTAAAGAAAACATACATATCCAGGAAACCCTGGCGCGAGATAATACTGATTCCACGGAAGACGCGCTGGTTGAGATTTACAAACGCTTGCGCCCCGGTGAGCCACCCACAGTGGATAGTGCCCGATCATTGTTGGAAACACTTTTTTTCGATCCCAAACGTTATGACTTAGCGGTTGTGGGGCGTTATAAGCTTCAGAAAAAACTAAGGCATGGGGTGTTGTACCGTTATCCTGAAAGCGATAACCATGAAACCGAATATGATCCTTATTTAAAAACTGATGTCCCCAAAATTAGGGAATTTATTCGGGAGTTAACTGCTCAGGATATTATTGAAACGGTGAATTACCTGCTGCGCCTTATGGAAGGTGAGGGGCAAGTAGATGATATTGACCATCTGGGCAACCGGCGCTTGCGTTCGGTAGGAGAACTACTGCAGAATCAGTTTCGCATTGGTTTGTCCCGGATGGAGCGTGTGGTGCGGGAACGTATGACCATCCAGGATGTGGACGTCATTACCCCGCAGGTATTAATAAACATCCGCCCCGTGGTAGCGGCCATAAAAGAATTTTTTGGCTCAAGCCAGCTCAGTCAATTTATGGATCAGACCAACCCTCTGGCTGAATTAACCCATAAGCGGCGTTTATCGGCTCTTGGGCCTGGTGGTTTGAGCAGGGAGCGGGCCGGTTTCGAAGTGCGGGATGTACACCATTCTCACTATGGCCGGATGTGCCCCATTGAGACCCCGGAGGGTCCGAACATTGGTTTAATTGGTTCTTTGTCATGTTATGCGCGTATTAATAACTTTGGCTTTATTGAAACGCCTTATCGCAAGGTTGATAAAGAAAACAGGCGTGTAACGGATGAAATAGTATATCTTACTGCAGATGAGGAAGAAGATCAAATTATTGCACAGGCTAATGCCCCGCTTAACGAGGATTCTTATTTTGCGGAGGAACGGGTCAACGCTCGTCATGGCAGTGAAATATTGGTGGCACCTTCAGAACAAGCAGATTACATGGACGTTTCGCCCAAGCAAGTGGTTAGTGTGGCCACTGCGTTAATACCGTTTTTAGAACATGATGATGCCAACCGGGCATTAATGGGTGCCAACATGCAACGGCAAGCTGTGCCTTTACTTAGAACTGATGCTCCGTTGGTCGGCACCGGTATTGAGTATAAGGCGGCCCGGGATTCCGGTGTGGTTAAGCTGGCAGATAACAGTGGTGTGGTGGAAAAAGTTACGGCCACTGAAATAATTATCCGAAGCGATGATGACAGACTGGAAAAACATAAATTATTAAAGTACACCAGGTCTAACCAGGGAACCTGTATTAACATGCGCCCCATTGTTAATAAAGGTGAAAGGATTGTGGCCGGTCAGGTTATTGCTGATGGGCCGTCAACTGATAATGGCGAGCTGGCCTTGGGGCGTAATATATTGGTGGCTTTTATGCCCTGGGAAGGCTATAACTACGAAGACGCTATATTGCTCAGTGAAAAGACGGTCAAACAGGATTATTTTACCTCTATACACATAGAGGAATATGAATGCGATGCCCGGGACACCAAGCTTGGGCCTGAGGAAATCACCCGTGATATTCCCAATGTGGGTGAAGAAATATTAAAGGATTTGGATGACCGTGGTATTATCCGGGTGGGTGCCGAGGTGCGGCCAGGGGATATTCTAGTAGGTAAGGTTACACCCAAGGGGGAAACCGAGCTTACTGCAGAAGAACGCTTGCTTCGGGCTATTTTTGGAGAAAAGGCCCGTGAAGTACGGGATACATCACTGCGTGTACCCCACGGTGAGGCCGGCAAAATAGTGGATGTAAAGGTATTTACTCGAGATAATGGTGATGAACTGCCACCCGGGGTTAATCAGCTGGTACGAGTTTACATTGCCCAGAAACGCAAAATATCCGAGGGTGATAAAATGGCCGGACGCCACGGTAATAAGGGTGTTGTGGCCCGTATTTTACCTGAGGAGGATATGCCGTTTTTACCGGATGGCACTCCTATAGAAATTGTGCTTAACCCCCTGGGGGTACCTTCCCGGATGAATATCGGTCAGGTTTTGGAGACACACCTGGGCTGGGCGGCCCATGCATTAGGTATTCACGTTGCCACCCCGGTATTTAACGGTGCGTTGGAAAAGGATATTGTAGGCAGTTTGGAAAGAGCCGGTTTGCCCACCAACGGTAAAATAACATTGTATGATGGCCGTACTGGTGAACCATTTGACAATCCAGTTACAGTGGGTTATGTTTACATGCTTAAACTTGCTCACCTGGTAGATGACAAAATTCATGCCCGTTCCACCGGGCCATATTCATTGGTCACCCAGCAACCATTGGGTGGCAAGGCCCAGTTTGGCGGCCAGCGTTTTGGTGAAATGGAAGTCTGGGCCTTGGAGGCATATGGTGCGGCATATACATTACAGGAAATACTTACCGTTAAATCTGACGATGTGGTTGGCCGGGTAAAAACTTATGAATCTATTGTTAAGGGCGAAAATGTGCCCGAACCCGGTGTGCCCGAATCTTTCAAGGTCCTCATCAAGGAACTGCAAAGCCTATCCTTGGATGTGAAGGTGCTTTCAGAGGACGACCGGGAAATTGAGATCAAGGAAGCGGAAGACGATATTGCTGAAACAGCCAAGGATTTGGGCCTTGAATTGCATGAGGATCGGGGGCGGCGGCGGGATGAAGATTATGATGAAACTGAAGGTGAAGAAGACGGGGAATCGGGCGAGGATATCGACGAGCTAGATGAGGATACTCTAGATGAGGATACTCTAGATGAGGATACTCTAGATAAAGATATTGAATTGGATGATATTGTTGATGAGGAAGATAATCTTGAAGACGCATTTGTAGACGATTTAGACCCCGATGAGGAGAATTACTAAAGCAGAAAGAAAATTCGAAGGGAGAGAGGTCCTTGCTGGACTTGAATAACTTCGATCGAATTCGCATAGGCCTGGCTTCTCCGGAACAAATCCGGAACTGGTCAAGCGGTGAGGTCAAAAAGCCCGAGACCATCAATTACCGCACATTAAAACCTGAGCGGGACGGATTGTTTTGTGAACGTATTTTTGGTCCCACCCGCGACTGGGAATGTCATTGTGGTAAATATAAACGTGTTCGTTACAAGGGTGTAATTTGTGATCGTTGTGGTGTCGAGGTAACGCGTTCCAAGGTGCGCCGGGAAAGAATGGGTCATATTGAACTGGCCGCTCCGGTTTCTCATATCTGGTATTTCAAGGGGATACCCAGTCGAATGGGGCTATTGCTGGATATGTCGCCTCGGGCATTGGAAAAAGTACTGTATTTTGTTTCTTATGTAGTAATCGATCCTATGGAAACACCGTTGCTTAAAAAACAACTACTCACCGAAACCGAATACCGGGAATATCGAGAAAAGTACGGTAATAATTTTAATGCGCTTATGGGAGCTGAGGCGGTTAAACAGCTGCTGGAAGAGATTAATCTGGAAGAAATGAACCGGGAGCTGCGCCTGGAATTGCGTGAGGTCTCGGGACAACGTAAAATTCGTGCCGTGCGCAGGCTGGAAGTGGTGGAAGCATTTCGCAAAAGTGGAAACCGCCCAGATTGGATGATTTTAGACGTAGTACCTGTAATTCCACCCGAACTGCGCCCCATGGTGCAACTGGACGGTGGTCGGTTCGCCACTTCGGATTTAAATGACCTTTACCGCCGGGTGATAAATCGTAATAACCGTTTAAAGAGGTTGCTGGATCTGGGTGCTCCGGATATTATAGTACGCAATGAGAAGCGCATGCTACAGGAAGCTGTGGACGCTCTTATCGACAACGGTCGGCGGGGTCGTCCGGTGACCGGTCCGGGGAACCGTCCGTTAAAATCATTGAGCGATATGTTAAAGGGAAAACAAGGCCGGTTTCGCCAAAACCTGCTAGGTAAACGGGTGGATTATTCCGGGCGTTCCGTAATTGTAGTAGGCCCTAAGTTACAACTGCACCAGTGCGGTTTACCCAAAGAAATGGCGTTGGAGTTATTTAAGCCCTTTGTGATGAAAAAACTGGTCAATGAAGGTCATGCACATAATATTAAAAGTGCCAAACGCATGGTGGAACGCGTGCGTCCTGAAGTGTGGGATGTTCTAGAAGAGGTTATAAAGGACCACCCGGTAATGTTAAACCGCGCACCCACATTACATCGCTTGGGTATTCAGGCTTTTGAACCTAAGCTGGTGGAGGGACGGGCCATTCAAATTCATCCTATGGTATGTACTGCGTATAACGCTGACTTCGATGGAGACCAGATGGCAGTTCATTTGCCTCTGTCTTCGGAAGCACAGGCCGAGGCCAGATTATTAATGCTTTCAGCGCATAATATATTGAATCCTAAGGACGGCCATCCAGTGGCCATTCCCACTCAGGACATGGTGCTGGGCAGTTATTATTTAACTATGGAGAAGCCAGGCGATCTTGGCGAAGGTAAGATGTTTTGCAGTGCAGAAGAAGCCAGGATGGCCTATGAAAACGGCGTTGTAAGTCTTCACGCCAAGGTTAAGATCAGGTTGCATGGTGAGCTTTTAGAAACAACCGTGGGTCGGGTCATCTTTAATTCTGTTATCCCAAGAAAGCTAGGATATTTCAATAGAGTGGCCGATAAAAAGACACTGGGTAAAATTGTGGACGAATCTTACCGTAAGCTTGGTTTTTCTGCTACAGGCGAGTTTTTGGATGGAATTAAGAGTCTGGGGTTTAAGTTTGCCACTAAGGCGGGAGTAACCATAAGTAATGCAGATATAATTATTCCCTCTGAAAAGAAAGAAATACTGAACGATGCTGAAAAACAAGTGGGGAAAGTAGAGGTCCAGTACCGACGGGGTTTGATCACAGAGGAGGAGCGTTATCGTAAAGTTATTGGCATTTGGAACGATGCTACTAGAAAGGTTACCGATGCACTAATAGATTCCTTGGATAAATTTAACCCGGTATATATGATGGCCAACTCAGGTGCTCGCGGTAATATTCAGCAAATTCGCCAGCTGGCGGGTATGCGTGGTTTAATGGCCGACCCTTCAGGGCGGATTATTGACCTGCCAATTAAAGCTAACTTTCGTGAAGGTCTGACGGTTTTAGAATATTTTATTTCCACTCACGGTGCTCGTAAAGGTTTGGCTGATACTGCTCTGCGCACAGCGGACTCGGGATATTTAACACGCCGACTGGTAGATGTGGCACAGGATGTCATCGTGCGAGAGGTCGATTGTGGCACCCAAGAGGGCATCAGTGTCTCCGAAATTAAAGATGGTACTGAGGTAATAGAAAAGCTGGAGGATCGCATTGCCGGAAGGATAGCTCTGGATGATATCATACATCCCGAAACGGGTGAAGTTTTGGTTTCGGCAGGTCAGGTGATAGAATACGATGATGCTGATAGCATTGTTACGGCCGGTATTAAGAAAGTAAAGATCCGCTCGGTACTAACCTGTAAAAGCAGGTATGGAGTGTGCATCAACTGTTACGGTCGTAACTTAGCCACCGGGCGCATGGTGGATATTGGCGAGGCGGTGGGTATTATTGCTGCACAATCCATTGGCGAGCCCGGCACCCAGTTAACCATGCGCACATTCCATACCGGTGGTGTGGCCGGGGATGATATTACTCAAGGTTTACCCAGGGTGGAAGAACTTTTTGAGGCACGTAAGCCCAAAGGCCAAGCCATTATTTCCGAAGAGGGCGGTGTGGTAGAATTAAGGGAAGTCAAAGGCCGCCGGGAAATAGACATTACCAGTGATGACGGCAGTAAAAATAACTATTTGATTCCTTACGGTGCTCGGATGAAAGTGCATAATGGAGACCGGGTGGATGCCGGGGATGAATTAACCGAAGGTTCGGTTAACCCTCACGATCTGCTGAAAATAAAGGGTCCCACTGGAGTACAAATATACTTGCTTCATGAAGTGCAGCGAGTATATCGCCTGCAGGGCGTGGATATTAATGATAAACATATTGAAGTTATGATCCGCCAAATGCTGCGCAAGGTGCGGGTCGAGGATCAAGGCGATACTTCACTGTTGCCCGGTGGATTAATAGATATATTCGATTTTGAAGAAGAAAACAGGTTGATTGAGCTTGAGGGCGGTGAGTTGGCTCAGGAAAAACCAGTACTGCTGGGCATCACCAAAGCGTCACTGGCCACAGATTCATTTTTATCTGCAGCTTCGTTCCAGGAAACCACCAGGGTACTTACCGAGGCAGCCATTAAAGGAAAAATGGATCCTCTGCTGGGACTAAAAGAAAATGTTATTATAGGTAAGCTAGTTCCTGCCGGTACCGGTATGAGCCGCTATCGGAACGTTGAAATTAATCCGTTTGAGGAAGTTGCTGATCTTAATAAATCAGTGGATCTAATGACCGAGGTATAACCGGTCAAATGGTACCGGGGGATGACAAGCCGGGCACCAAAAGAGTGCCCGGCTTGTCATCTGATAAATGAAATAGACTCTTTCTTTCCGGCATTGGTGAAATTTATTGACTTTGAGTATCAGTAGTGATATTATGTCTAAGTGTGTTATTTTTGGGGGTGGGTGATTATGCCTTATAAGCGGCTGCAGGCGGCTAAGGAAAAGTCGGTAGGTAGCAAGCAAACCGTTAAGGCATTGAAAAACAACCTAGCCAAAGTGGTATATGTAGCAGATGATGCTGATAAGCATATTGCCGAACCCGTTATCAGGATTTGTGAGGAAAAAAAAGTAACTGTTATACGGGTGGATTCCATGAAGAATCTAGGCAAGGCGTGTGGAATTAAAGTTGAGTGTGCTGCGGTAGCTATTATAGAAGAAGATTAATTTTTATATTTGCCTTAGATTAATAAATGACAAAGGAGGTGTAATTAATATGCCGACAATCCACCAGCTGATCAGAAAAGGCAGAGAGGATTTAACCCAAAAATCTGATTCACCGGCACTTAAGGAATGCCCACAGAAAAGGGGTGTTTGTACCAGGGTATATACAACTACTCCTAAAAAGCCTAATTCCGCGCTGCGCAAGGTGGCCAGGGTAAGGCTTACCAATGGGATTGAAGTAACCTCCTATATTCCCGGTATCGGTCATAACCTGCAGGAGCACTCAGTGGTGCTGGTGCGCGGCGGTAGGGTTAAGGACCTGCCGGGTGTAAGGTACCATATTGTTAGGGGAGCATTGGACTGTGCCGGAGTACAGAGCCGGAATCGAAGCCGATCCAAGTATGGTGCCAAACGACCCAAAAAATAAGATAATTTTTAAGTCTTATAGATCTTAATATGCAAGGGGGGAAACAAATGCCGAGAAGAGGTGCTGCACCAAAACGGGACATTATGCCTGATCCAGTATACAGCAGCAAGGTACTTACCAAGTTAGTAAATCAAGTTATGCTCGACGGTAAAAAAGGTGTGGCGGAAAGTATCTGCTATGGTGCTTTTGATATTATCCGGGAAAAAACCGGCAAGGATCCTAACGAAGTATTTGAACAGGCCATGAAAAATGTAATGCCTGTTCTAGAAGTAAAGGCCCGGCGGGTAGGTGGTGCTAACTATCAGGTGCCTATTGAAGTTAGGCCGGAAAGGCGGCAAACGCTTGCCATTCGTTGGATAACCAGATATTCCAGGGAGCGTTCCGGCAGGACCATGCGGGAGCGCTTGGCGGATGAATTAATCGATGCATCCAACAACACAGGAGCCTCTGTGAAACGGAAAGAAGATACTCATAAAATGGCGGAGGCTAACAAGGCTTTTGCACATTACAGGTGGTAATCAAAGGGGGGGTCTTAATGGCGAGGCAAATTTCACTTGAAAAAACTCGCAACATTGGCATTATGGCACATATAGACGCCGGAAAGACCACCACCACCGAACGCATCCTGTTTTATACAGGTAAAGTGCACAAATTGGGTGAAGTCCATGATGGCGCGGCAACAATGGACTGGATGATTCAGGAGCAGGAAAGAGGTATCACGATTACCTCCGCTGCAACGTCGTGCCAATGGCAAGATTATTGTATAAATATTATAGATACACCCGGACACGTGGACTTTACCGTAGAGGTGGAAAGGTCGCTGCGTGTGCTGGATGGGGCGGTTGCCGTTTTTTGTTCAGTAGGTGGTGTAGAGCCTCAGTCTGAAACAGTATGGCGGCAGGCTGATAAATACAGGGTGCCCCGGATTGCTTATATCAATAAAATGGATCGTGTAGGCGCAGATTTTTTTAACGCTATGGCAATGATGCGCAAAAGATTGGGCACTAACCCGGTTGCATTGCAATTACCCATTGGCGTAGAGGAAAATTTTATCGGTATTGTTGACTTGGTCCGTAATAAGGCTATTAGATATGTTGATGATCTAGGTACTTCTAAGGAAGAAACAGATGTGCCTGAAGATATGCGGGATCTGGTTAACGAATATAGGGAAAAACTGCTGGAAGCGGTAGCTGAATTCGACGAAGAGTTGATGCTTAAATATATTGAAGGTGATCAGCCTTCTAGCGAAGAGATCAAAGATGCTTTACGCAAAGCCACATTGGCGGTAAAGATAATACCGGTGCTTTGCGGGTCTTCGTTTAAAAACAAAGGTGTTCAGCCTTTATTGGATGCCATCGTGGATTATCTGCCATCTCCGCTGGATATTCCCGCTATCAGCGGTATACGCCCGGATACGGCTAATGAGGACACGCGGATAGCCGATGATGAGGCACCTTTTTCAGCACTTGCTTTTAAGATTATAACAGATCCTTATGTGGGTAAACTGACTTACTTTAGGGTATATTCCGGACAGATAGCTAGTGGCTCGTATGTTTATAATTCAACCAAGGGTAAACGGGAGCGTATAGGACGTATTCTACGGATGCATGCCAATCACCGGGAAGAAGTCAAAGCGGTTTATTCAGGAGACATAGTGGCAGCCGTAGGACTGAGGGATACCTCTACCGGGGATACCCTGTGTGACGAAAATCATGCGATACTTTTGGAATCCATGGAGTTTCCTGATCCGGTTATTTCGGTGGCCATTGAACCCAATACTAAGGCAGATCAGGATAAAATGGGTATAGCTCTGCAAAAACTGGGTGAAGAAGATCCTACCTTCAAGGTAAACATCGATGCCGAAACCGGACAGACCATCATCCGGGGTATGGGTGAACTACACTTGGAGATTATTACAGATCGCCTGTTGCGGGAGTTTAAAGTGCAAGCCACTGTAGGTAAACCCCAGGTAGCTTATAAAGAGACCATCCGCAAAAAATCCAAGGCTGAAGGTAAATTCATTCGCCAGTCCGGTGGGCATGGTCAATACGGCCACGTGGTAATTGAAATTGAACCGGCCGAGCCGGGTATCGGTTTTGAATTTGTCAACAAAATTGTTGGTGGGGTCATACCCAAGGAATATATACCGGCAGTATCAAGCGGTATTTCGGCGGCTATGTCCAATGGAGTTGTAGCATCTTATCCGCTGGTGGACTTGCGGGCAACTTTGTTGGACGGATCTTATCATGATGTTGACTCTTCTGAGATGGCCTTTAAAATAGCGGGCAGTATGGCTCTGCAAAACGCGGCTATAAATGCCGGCGCAGTATTGCTGGAACCAGTCATGAAGGTTGAAGTCGTGGTCATGGATGAATATATGGGTGATGTAATTGGTGATATCAATGCTCGCCGGGGGCGTATTGAGGAAATGGAATCCCGAGGAGTAAACCAGGTCATTCATGGTGTTGTACCGCTTTCGGAAATGTTTGGTTACGCCACTGAGCTGCGCTCAAGAACCCAGGGGCGGGGTACTTACACCATGCAGTTTAGTCATTATGAAGAAGTGCCGCAAAATATTGCGGAAAACATCATATCCAAAAGATTTTAAGGATAATGCAAGGAGGAATTAAGACCAACCATGGCAAAGGCGAAATTTGAGCGGACTAAACCGCACGTAAACATTGGCACCATCGGGCACGTAGATCACGGCAAAACCACACTGACAGCGGCTATCACAACCGTGCTATCCACAGTGGGCGGAGCTAAAATAAAGAAATACGACGAAATTGACAACGCTCCTGAAGAAAGGGAACGCGGTATTACTATTAATACCGCTCACGTAGAATACGAGACGGAGAACCGGCACTATGCGCACGTAGATTGCCCCGGTCACGCCGACTACGTCAAGAACATGATCACCGGTGCGGCCCAGATGGACGGATCTATACTGGTAGTATCGGCAGCTGACGGTCCTATGCCCCAAACACGTGAGCATATCCTACTATCCCGCCAGGTGGGCGTGCCTTACATCGTAGTATACCTAAACAAAGCCGACCAGGTAGATGACGCAGAGCTGTTGGAACTGGTGGACATGGAAGTACGTGAGCTTTTAAGCGTATATGAATTTCCCGGCGACGACATACCCGTAATCACCGGTTCAGCATTAAAAGCGCTGGAATGCGGCTGCGGCAAACGGGAATGCGAATGGTGCAAGAGCATTTGGGAACTAATGGACGCAGTAGACTCCTACATTCCCAATCCGGAACGTGACATTGACAAGCCGTTTTTGATGCCGGTAGAAGACGTATTCACCATCACCGGTCGTGGTACCGTAGCCACCGGGCGTATAGAGCGGGGTTCTGTTAAAGTAGGCGAAGACGTAGAAATCGTAGGTTTGATGGATAAACCGCGCAAGACCGTTGTCACCGGCGTGGAAATGTTCCGCAAGATACTGGACCGTGGCGAAGCGGGAGATAACGTAGGTTGCCTGCTGCGCGGTGTGGATCGTAAAGAGATTGAGCGCGGTCAGGTACTGGCCAAACCCGGGAGCATCAAGCCCCATACCAAATTTAACGCAGAAGTATACGTGCTGACCAAAGAAGAAGGCGGCAGGCATACTCCGTTTTTCAACGGTTACCGCCCGCAGTTTTATTTTCGTACCACAGACGTGACCGGCGTGGCCCAGCTGCCGGAGGGTGTGGAAATGGTCATGCCGGGTGACAACATTAGAATGAATATCGAGCTTATCACTCCCATTGCTATGGAAGAAGGATTGCGCTTCGCTATTCGTGAAGGTGGTCGCACTGTGGGTGCTGGTGTGGTTACCGGTATTAACGAGTAATTGTTGACGCTCTTCTTTTAGGCGAAAGGAGGTCAGTGCATGAAAAGTCAAAAGATCCGTATCCGGCTTAAGGCGTATGATCATCATATGCTGGATCAGTCGGCCCAGAAAATAGTGGAAACCGCCCGGCGTACCGGAGCTAATGTGGCGGGCCCGGTGCCTTTGCCCACGGAAAAAAATATATATACAATTTTACGTTCCCCGCACGTTAACAAAGACTCACGGGAACAATTTGAAATGAGAACTCATAAGCGGCTGATTGATATCATGGAACCCACACCCAAAACTGTGGATGCGTTGATGCGTCTTGACTTGCCCGCCGGTGTGGATATTGAAATTAAACTATAAGAACTATAAGAAAATTAACAGATAGCAGTCTCGAAGGTCAAGTTCAGCGCGTCTGGCCGGGTACAACCGACGCTCAGTACGTTGAACCGCTGACGGCATCGAAAAGCCTAGGAAGCAAAGTACTTCGAGCAGGCTCGGGAGGTGCATGGAGAAATGCCCAAAGCAATATTGGGTAAGAAGGTTGGTATGACCCAGGTATTTACTGATGAAGGTATCGCCGTGCCGGTTACCGTTATTGAAGCCGGACCCTGTCTGGTAGCCCAAAAGAAAACCATTGCCCAAGACGGCTATAATGCCATTCAATTAGGGTTTGGTGATAAACGGGAAAATTTGTTTAACAAGCCAATGAAAGGCCATTTTGAAAAGGCAGGTATAAAGCCCAAGCGTTACTTGCGGGAAATACGCGTTGATGAAATTGATGCCTATGAAGTAGGGCAGGAAATCAAGGCGGATGTTTTTGCACCCGGTGAAAAAGTGGACGTTGTGGGTACCACCAAAGGACGCGGTTTCTCGGGTGCTATAAAGCGCCATGGATTCCACCGTGGCCCCATGGCGCACGGTTCCAAGTATCACCGGCGGCCCGGTTCGCTGGGGGCCAAGGGCCCGGCCCGGGTGTTCAAAGGCAGAAAATTGCCGGGGCACTACGGCGCTGAGCGGGTGACCATACAGAATTTAGAGGTTGTCCGGGCGGACGCCGGGCAGAACCTGCTGGCTGTTAAGGGAGCCATTCCGGGCCCGCGCGGCGGTCTGGTCATGGTCAAACAATCCGTTAAAGCCAGGTAACGGCGGCGCAGCGAAAGGAGGAAGTCATTCATGCCCAGAGTTGCCATGTATAATATAAACGGTGACCAGGTCGGAGAAATCGACTTAAAAGAAGACATTTTCGGTATTGCGGTTCACCAGCAAGCTCTGCATGATGCCGTAACCATGCAGTTGGCCGGTAGGCGGCAGGGTACCCACGATACCAAAACGAGGGCCGAGGTTAGCGGCGGTGGTCGCAAACCCTATCGTCAGAAAGGTACCGGCCGCGCTCGGGCCGGGTCTAGTCGTTCACCCATCTGGCGCGGCGGCGGCATTGTCTTCGGGCCACACCCGCGAAAATATAGCTACCGGATTCCTAAAAAGGTACGTAGGTTAGCTATGAAATCGGCACTGTCGTCTAAAGTGGAGGGTGGCACTATCGTAGTATTGGAAGAGCTAAAACTGGATGTGCCTAAAACCAAGGATATGGCTAAAATACTTGATAACCTTAAAGTTGATAATAAAGCCTTAATAGTAACAGCGCAGAGAGATGATGCGGTTTATAAGTCGGCTCGCAACATACCAGGCATTAAGCAATTAAGCGTTCCAGGGCTGAATGTATATGATTTGCTGGCGCATAAAACGCTGGTCATTACCAAAGAGGCGGTGGCCAGGGTTGAGGAGGTGTTTGTTTAATGAAAAATCCTCGAGATATTATCAAAAAGCCAGTAATTACTGAAAAAAGCATGGGAATGGTTGAAGAAAATAAATATACATTCATCGTGGATATGGGTTCTAATAAGATTGAGATCCGCCAGGCTGTGGAAGAATTGTTTAATGTTAAAGTCGACAAGGTGCGTACCATGCGGGTAAAAGGTAAATTGAAGCGGGTCCGCAACCGCTGGGGTAAAACACCCGACCGCAAAAAAGCAATAGTCACTCTTAAAGAAGGTCAAAAAATTCAGCTCTTTGAGGGTGTTTAGTGAAATGATACCTTCGTTGCCCTGGCAGGGGCGTGGGGGTGCGATAAGGAGGGAAACCAGGTGGGGATTAAAAAATTTAAACCTACATCACCGGGTCGAAGGTTTGTTACTGTTTCAACCTTTGAGGAGATAACTGCCACCGAACCGGAAAAGTCCCTGCTGGAACCGCTAAAGAGCAAAGGCGGCAGAAATGCCAGCGGCAGAATAACTGTTCGCCATCGTGGCGGCGGACATAAAAGGATATACCGGTTAATTGATTTTAAACGGGATAAGGACGGTATACCGGCAAAGGTAGCCACTATTGAGTACGACCCCAACCGCTCGGCACGTATTGCCCTGCTGCATTACGCTGACGGTGAAAAGCGTTACATTCTTGCTCCGGTGGGCCTGAAGGTAGGCCAGAAGGTTGAATCGGGTCCCGAAGCTGATATTAAAGTTGGCAATGCTTTGGCTTTGCGTAATATTCCGGTAGGTACAATGATTCATAATCTTGAGTTGCACCCCAAGGGTGGGGGGCAGTTGGTTCGATCCGCCGGCACGGCAGCGCAGTTAATGGCCAAAGAGGGCAAATATGCACACGTACGTATGCCTTCTGGTGAAATGCGTTTAATATTACAAGATTGCCGGGCGACTATTGGCCAGGTGGGTAATGTGGACCACGAAAATATATCAGTTGGTAAGGCCGGCCGCTCTCGTTGGTTGGGGATACGCCCGACAGTGCGTGGTGTGGTTATGAACCCGGTGGATCACCCCCATGGTGGTGGTGAGGGCCGCTCACCCATTGGCAGAAACCCGGTTACTCCCTGGGGTAAACCGGCTCTGGGTGCTCGTACCCGGAAGAAAAAACCCAGTGATCGCTTAATAGTTAAGCGTCGTGGTAAAAAATAAGTATATGTACAGGTGCAGGAAGGAGGCTAGCCGATGGGTCGCTCTCTGAAAAAAGGCCCGTATTGTGACGAAAAGCTCCTTAATAAAATCCAAGAGATGAATGATAAGGGCGATAAGAGGGTCATTAAGACATGGTCCCGCCGTTCCACCATTTTTCCGGACATGATCGGGCACACTCTCGCGGTGCATGATGGCAGGAAGCATGTTCCCGTATATGTTACCGAGGATATGGTCGGGCATAAATTAGGCGAGTTCGCCCCCACGAGGCTTTTCAGGGGACACGGTTCACATACTGAAAGGTCGACGTCCTTGAAGTAAACGTGTAAAGGGGGTAAAACAACCATGGAAGAAGCAAAAGCGGTTGCGAAATATATTCGCATCTCCCCACGTAAAGTGCGTCAGGTTATTGACATTATTAGGGGTAAGGATGTGCAAGAGGCGCTGGCTATATTGAAATTTACGCCCAAACGGGCTTCTCTACCAGTGGCCAAGGTGGTTAAATCAGCCGCTGCCAACGCCGAGCATAACTATGAAATGAATAAGGATAACCTGTATGTGGCCGCTTGTTATGTTGATCAAGGACCCACCTTGAAACGGTGGCAGCCCCGGGCCATGGGCCGTGCGGATGTGCTGCGTCATCGTACCAGCCACATTACCGTGGTAGTAAAAGAAAAAAAGGAGGGTTAGTGTGGGGCAGAAGGTAAATCCCGTAGGATTGCGCATAGGCATTATAAAAGACTGGGAAGGCAAATGGTATGCGGATAAGAAAAATTTTCCCACCCTTTTACTAGAGGATTATAATATTCGTAAATTTGTTAAAAAGAAATTGTACGCTGCTGGTATTGCCCGTATTCAAATAGAGCGGGCGGCTAATAAGATAAAATTATCCATCCATACAGCTAAACCGGGTATTGTAATCGGGCGCGGCGGTGCCGAGGTGGAGAATTTACGCAAACAATTGGAACAAATGACCGGAAAACATGTAAATATTAATATAGTTGAAGTTAAAGTACCTGAAATTGATGCCCAGTTGCTGTCTGAGAATGTGGCCTCCCAATTGGAAAGAAGAATTGCTTTCCGCCGGGCCATGAAACAAAGTGTAGGCAGGGCCATGAAGATGGGGGCGAAGGGAATCAAAATTTCATGCAGCGGTCGTTTAGCTGGAGCAGAAATTGCTCGAACTGAGTGGTACAGTGAAGGGAAAGTTCCCCTGCACACATTACGGGCTGATATTGACTATGGTTTTTCTGAAGCAAATACAACTTATGGTAAAATTGGTGTTAAGGTTTGGATATATAAAGGAGAAGTTTTACCGGAAGTTAAAAGAACTGCTGCCGGTAAAGGAGGCGAATAGGCTTTATGCTCATGCCAAAAAGGGTAAAATACCGCAAGCAGCGCCGCGGAGCGATACCCTCGGGTAAGTCCAAGGGGGGCAATGAAGTCCATTTCGGGGATTACGGGTTAAAAGCGCTGGAACCCGGCTGGATTACCAACCGGCAGATCGAAGCCGCCCGTATCGCTATGACCCGTTATATCAAGCGCGGCGGCAAAGTATGGATTAAAATATTTCCCGATAAACCGGTAACCAAAAAGCCGGCTGAGACGCGGATGGGCAGCGGTAAGGGCGCTCCCGAGTGGTGGGTAGCTGTAGTGAAGCCCGGCCGGATAATGTTTGAATTAGCCGGCGTTAGCGAAGAGGTTGCCCGGGAGGCCATGCGCCTGGCCTCGCACAAGCTACCCGTCAAAACCAAGTTTGTAAGACGTGGGGAAGTAGGTGAGGCAAGTGAAAGCTAAGGAACTGCGTGATATGACCGTTGAGGAACTAAAAAAGAAAATGGACGATACCAAGGATGAATTGTTCCGGTTACGCTTTCAACTGGCTACCGGACAATTAGATAACGCAATGCGTATCAAGGAAGTTCGCAGAAATATTGCCCGCGTCAAAACTGTCATTCGGGAAAGGGAAATTGGTATTAAGCGGGCCTAATGAAAAAACATATTATCCCGATGCAGGAAGGGGGTAGCCATATTGACGGAGCGCAATTTGCGCAAAACTCAAACAGGTGTGGTTGTAAGCAATAAAATGGATAAAACAGCAGTAGTGGCAGTGGAATCATTAGTTAGACACCCACTTTATGGCCGGACTATAAGACAAACCCAAAAATACAAGGTACATGATGAGGAAAATATATGCAATATCGGCGACAAGGTCAAGATAATGGAAACTAGGCCATTGTCCAAGGATAAACGGTGGCGTATAGTCGAAATATTACGTAAGACAGAGCAGTTATAGCCGCCGGTAGCCCGCCGGGGTTATTGCGCAAAGGAGGCTAATTCGGTGATTCAAGTACAATCAATGCTTAGAGCGGCAGATAATACCGGCGCTCGTAAGCTGATGTGTATCCGCGTAATGGGCGGTTCGTTACGCCGATATGCCAGCCTGGGTGATGTGGTGGTTGCATCCGTCAAGGAGGCCACACCAGGCGGCGTTGTTAAGAAAGGGGACGTGGTTCAGGCTGTTATTGTACGGACCAAAAAAGAAGTGCGACGTCCCGATGGATCTTATATTAAATTTGATGAAAACGCCGCGGTAATTATTAAAGAAGACGGAACTCCGCGTGGCACCCGTATTTTCGGGCCCGTGGCCCGGGAATTAAGAGAGCACGATTATATGAAAATTGTCTCCCTGGCCCCGGAAGTATTGTAGTAGATGCCGCTACAGGAGGTGTAACGGGTATGATCAAGCCCAAAGTGCATGTGCATAAAGGCGATACAGTATTGGTGATTCGCGGTAAAAGTGCCGGTAAAAAAGGCAAGGTGTTGGAAGTGCAACCAGCCAAGAGCCGAGTGGTAATAGAAGGGGTAAACAAGGTAAAGCGCCACACCAAACCTACCCGCAGCTTGCCACAAGGTGGTATTATGGAGAAGGAAGCCCCTATCCACAGTTCCAATGTAATGTTGTATTGCAGTAAATGTAATAGTCCCACCCGGGTGGGAAAAAAAATACTGGAAGATGGTAAAAAAGTTCGCCAGTGCAAGAAATGCGGGGAAGTGCTCAGCTAACCCGGCGGAAGGAGGGTATAGGTGTGCCTAGGCTCAAGGATAAATTCAGAGATGAAGTGGTTAAGACCATGATGGAGCGGTTTGGCTATAAAAACCCGATGCAAGTCCCCAGGCTGGAAAAGGTAGTTATTAATATGGGGTTGGGTGAAGCTATCCAGAATAGTAAGGCCATTGATGCCGCGGTGAACGATTTAATGATTATATCGGGCCAGCGTCCGGTGGTAACAAAAGCCAAAAAATCCATTGCCGCATTTAAATTGCGTGCCGGAATGAACGTCGGCTGCAAGGTTACATTACGGGGCGATCGTATGTATGAGTTTGTCGACAGGCTATTTAACATTGCTTTGCCACGGGTGCGCGACTTCCGAGGGATTTCCCCGAAGTCATTTGACGGGCGCGGTAACTATAGCATGGGCGTTCGCGAACAACTTATGTTCCCGGAAATTGACTACGATAAAATAGATAAGGTCAGGGGCATGGATATAATTTTTGTAACTACTGCCCGAACTGACGAAGAAGGCCGGGAATTACTCCGTCTACTCGGAATGCCGTTTAAAGCTGCCTGATAGAAGATAACTTTGGCTTGAAACAAAAGGAGGGAAATGTATGGCTAAAAAGTCGATGGTAGCCAGGTCCAAGCGCCCTCCCAAATTTACGGTGCGGGCGCACAACAGATGTAATATATGTGGCCGGCCTCATGCTTACATGCGCAAGTTCGGGATCTGTCGGGTTTGTTTCCGGGAGTTGGCATACAAAGGTGAGATACCCGGACTGAGGAAGGCCAGTTGGTAAAAGGAAGGAGGTACTCCTTAGATGGTGATGACTGATCCTGTTGCCGATTTCTTAACGCGTATTCGAAATGGCAATATGGTTTTTCACGATAAAATTGAAGCACCCGCTTCCAAAATGAAGCGATCTATTGCAGATATTCTTAAGCAAGAAGGTTTTATCAGGGACTATGAGTATATTGAGGATGATAAACAGGGTATTATTCGTGTTTACCTCAAGTACAGCTCAGGTAAAGATCGGGTGATTACCGGTCTCAAGCGTATATCCAAACCCGGGTTGCGGGTATATGCTCGCAAGGATTCCATCCCCAAGGTATTGGGTGGGTTGGGTATTGCCATAATATCCACCTCCCGGGGAATCATGACCGACAAAAAAGCCCGTAAGGAGGGCCTCGGTGGCGAGGTTATCTGCTACATTTGGTAGAACAGGGCATAGGAGGTGTAAGGCATGAGCAGAATCGGCAAAAAACCGGTACCGCTTCCTGACCAGGTCACGGCTACAGTGGATGGTAACACCGTGCGAGTCGAGGGTCCTAAAGGGAAGTTGGAAAAAGAGTTCCACCAGGACATGCAAATTAAGTTTTTTGATGACCGGACTATAGTAGTGGAGAGACCATCAGATAATAAGTTGCACAAGTCTTTACACGGTCTCACCCGTACTTTGTTAAATAATATGGTGCAGGGCGTTGCTAACGGATTCCAGAAGAATTTGGAGTTGGTGGGTGTGGGTTACCGGGCTGCCATGCAGGGAAATAAACTGGTATTAACAGTGGGTTACTCGCACCCGGTGGAGATTATTCCGCCGCCGGGGATTGAAATTGTAGTACCTGCTCCTACTAAAATATCGGTTAAGGGAATCGATAAAGAAATGGTAGGCGCGATTGCGGCTAATATTCGGTCGGTAAGGGAACCCGAGCCTTATAAGGGTAAAGGTATTAAATATGAGGGTGAACATATCCGCCGTAAAGTGGGCAAAGCCGGGGCTAAACGTTAACGGGGAAAGGAGTGAAGTGGCATGATCAATAAACCCGACCGTAATACGCTGCGCAAGAAACGTCAACTGCGTGTGCGTAACAGGGTCAATGGTACAGGGCAGCGTCCCAGACTGAATGTGTACCGCAGCCTCAATAACATATATGCCCAGATAATCAATGATGACTGTGGTGAAACCCTAGTGACCGCGTCATCCCTTTCGCCCGAAATAAAAGGTACTATGTCCGGAGGTGACCGGGAGGCGGCTGCGGCAGTGGGCAAGCTTATTGCCACTAGGGCCTTGGAAAAGGGTATTAAACAAGTAGTGTTTGACCGGGCCGGTTATGTTTTTCACGGGCGGGTTAAAGCTCTTGCCGATGGGGCCAGAGAGGGCGGTCTTGAGTTTTAAGATGTATCGGTTAAAAAGGAGGGGAAACGGTGTCAAGATTTGAACCACCCAAGTCCGAGTTTTCCGAAAAAGTAGTGTTTATTAATCGAGTGGCTAAAGTGGTCAAGGGCGGCAGGCGGTTCAGCTTTTCAGCCCTGGTAGTTGTCGGAGACGGTAAAGGCGCGGTTGGTGCCGGTTTAGGCAAAGCCAGTGAAGTGCCTGAAGCTATACGCAAGGCTGTTGAAGATGCCAAGAAAAAACTGGTTAATGTACCTTTTGCAGAGGCTACTATTCCGCATGAAGTAATTGGACGGTTTGGCGCAGGCAGAGTATTATTGAAACCTGCCGCACCAGGTACCGGCGTTATTGCAGGCGGTCCAGTCAGGGCTATCATGGAGTTGGCCGGTGTGAAGGATGTTTTAACCAAATCTTTGGGGTCCAACAATGCCAATAATGTGGTACGTGCCACTTTTGAGGCAATTAAAATGTTGAAAACGCCGGAGAAAGTAGCGCGTATGCGCAATAAATCAGTGGAAGAACTGTTGGGTTAGGGGGGTATTTTGTGGCCAAGTTGAAGATTACCCTGGTCAGGAGCGTTATTGGCAGGCCGGAGACCCAAAGAAAAACTGTGCGCGCCCTGGGCCTTAAAAAAACCAATCGCTTTGTTATCCAGGAAGATACACCCCAAGTGAGGGGCGCAATCAATAAAGTATCCCATTTACTTAAAGTGGAGGAAGTGTAAAGGAGGTGCACCATGAACCTGCATGAATTAAAACCTACTCCCGGATCACGGCGTAAGCCTACCCGTAAAGGCCAGGGTATCGGATCCGGATTGGGTAAAACCGCCGGTCGCGGGCATAAAGGTCAAAAAGCCCGTAGTGGCGGCGGAGTAAGACCTGGATTTGAGGGCGGTCAAATGCCCTTGCAACGCCGTATGCCCAAGCGGGGATTCACTAATGCACCTTTTAAAAAGGAAATCATTACGGTAAACCTGGATAAATTAAACCGTTTTGAAAACGGTATTGAAGTGACCCCGGAAATTTTGCTGGAAGCCAAAGTGATCAGGAACATACGGGATGGTGTAAAAATTTTGGGCGAAGGCAACCTGGAAAAACCACTTACCATTAAAGCCCATGCATTTAGCAAATCAGCTCTGGAAAAAATTGAGGCTGCAGGCGGCAAGGCTGAGGTGATTTAAAGTGACTCAGCTACTGGATGGATTGAAGGGTGCATTTAAGGTCAGTGAACTGCGCACCAAGTTACTGTTTACATTATCTATGATTTTTATTTTTCGCGTTGGGGCGCATATACCTGTTCCCGGAGTGGACGTTGACGCGTTTCGCGAGCTGGTTAGCACTGCCGGAATAGTATTAGGTTTTTTTGATGTCATATCCGGTGGCGCCTTTAAAAGTTTTTCCGTATTTGCTATGAGTATTATTCCCTACATTAACGCCTCAATTATTATGCAGCTACTTACTGTGGTTATCCCACATTTAGAGAGGCTGGCCAAGGAAGGCGAAGAGGGGCGCAAGAAAATTTCACAGTATACTCGGTATTTTACGGTGGTATTGGCTTTTTTGCAGGCTATCGGTATGAGCGTGATGATGGGCAAGTACGGTGTATTGCATAGCCCGGGCATTTTCAGTTATGTGGTTATTGTGTTTACACTTACGGCCGGTACGACATTACTTATGTGGATTGGCGAGCAGATTACCGAGCGGGGTATCGGTAACGGTATTTCACTGCTGATATTTGCCGGTATAGTTAGTCGCCTGCCGTCAGGTATCCAGAACCTTTACTTGCAGTTTCAAGCGGGCACCATTAATATACTTAGCTTGCTGATACTATTGGTTATCGGTGCTTTGGTTATCGCCGCAGTAGTGGCAGTCCAAGAAGGGCAGAGGCGCATTCCTGTGCAATATGCCAAGCGAGTAGTGGGACGCCGGGTTTACGGCGGGCAAACTACCCACCTCCCGCTTAAAGTAAATCAGGCTGGTGTGATACCTGTAATTTTTGCTTCATCACTGCTAATGTTTCCCGAGCAAATAGCCCGTTGGTTTCAGGGCTCCGCTATTGCTGAATTTTATGTAAAGTATTTTGGCTGGAATACTGCAGCACATACATTGCTGTATGCTTTTCTGATCATTGGTTTTACCTATTTTTACACTGCAGTAATTACGAACCCGGTGGATATGGCAGACAATATCAAAAAGTACGGTGGATTCATACCGGGTATCAGGCCTGGACGGCCTACGGCGGATTTTATTTCCCGGGTAATGAGCCGCATTACGCTAGCCGGGGCAGTATTTTTAGCATTGATTGCTATTTTGCCTAATTTTGTATTGTTGGCCACTCGCATACCAAATATATATTTTGGTGGTACGGCATTACTAATTGTAGTTGGCGTAGCTTTGGATACTATGAAGCAGATTGAGTCGCAACTATTAATGCGGAGCTACCAGGGATTTATCAAGTAACTGGGGTGTTTGTATGATTATCTGTAAATCCGAGCGGGAATTGTCTTATATGCGGGAGGCCGGTAAAGTAGTGGCGGGAGTTCTCAATGAGCTGGCCGAGGTGATAAAACCCGGAATAACCACCGCGGAACTAGACCGGATGGCTGAAGAATATATCCTTTCTAAAGGAGCTAAACCGGCTTTTAAAGGGCTTTACGGGTTTCCGTACACTATATGTGCGTCGGTTAATGAACAGGTAGTACACGGCTTCCCTAGTTTAAGGAAATTGGAAAATGGAGATATTATTAGTATTGATGTTGGCGCGGAAATAAATGGATATTTTGGGGATCATGCCCGAACCTTTGCTGTGGGCGATATTTCAGATGAACTGCAAAGGTTACTGGATGTAACCTCTGCAGCGCTGGCGGAAGGTATTAGTGTGGCAAGGAGCGGAAACAGACTCTCCGATATATCTCATGCAGTACAGGATTATGTTGAGAAAAGCGGTTATTCGGTGGTTAAAGATTACGTGGGGCATGGCATTGGTACTAAAATGCATGAAGAACCCCAGGTACCTAACTTTGGTAGACCCGGACGAGGGCCACGGCTTAAAGCCGGCATGACATTAGCAATAGAACCGATGGTAAACATGGGTAGTTATCATGTGCAAACTCTTCTGGATAAATGGACGGTGGTAACAAGTGACGGTCAACCATCGGCTCATTTTGAGCATACCATTGCCATTACCGACAGTGAACCGGTGATATTGACATTGCCATAGTGTTTACGCGACTTCGTACGATGGGTAACTTATGCAGTGCAAGAGACGATGGATTTAATACGCTGGTTGGTCGGGAGGATGATCAATGTCGAAGTTTGAGATAACCCCGGGACAACTAGTAGAACCTAAGGCCGGGCGGGATAGCGGCAAGTATTACCTGGTGATTAAGGTAATTGATGATAAATACGTGCTTGCTGTTGACGGAACGGCTAGACGCTTGGAAAATCCCAAGAAAAAAAATATAAAACATCTTATTTTGCATACGAAAATCGCCGGGGAGATTGCTGATAAGTTGAAATCGGATGAGCGTATAAGTAATGTCGAAATACGCAGAGCGATAGAATACTTGATAGGCAACACGGAAGAGCTGCCATTTTAAAGGAGGTTGGTTTGTTATCTAATGTCAGGTAAGGATGTTATAGAAGTGGAAGGTACTGTAATTGAGCCATTGCCGAATGCTATGTTCCGGGTGGAACTGAAAAACGGTCATAAGGTATTGGCCCACGTGAGTGGGAAAATCAGGATGAACTTTATTCGTATTTTAGCCGGGGACCGGGTTATGGTGGAATTATCTCCATATGATTTAACCCGAGGTCGCATTGTCTACCGCTACAAATAGTTATGTACTATAAGTAAGGCCCCGAGGAGGTTGAACAATGAAAGTCAGGCCTTCTGTGAAAACAATATGTGAAAAGTGCAAGATTATACGTCGAAAAGGTAAGATAATGGTTATATGTGAAAATCCCAAGCATAAACAAAGGCAAGGGTAAGCTGGAGGTGTTTAAAAGGAATGGCACGTATCGCGGGTGTAGATTTACCGCGGGATAAAAGAGTGGAAATAGGCCTTACCTATATTTACGGCATTGGTAAGCCCACCTCGCAGAGAATATTGGAACAAACAGGAGTTAGTCCTGATACTCGTATTAGGGACTTGACTGAGGATGAAGTAACCAAATTAAGAGATGCAATTGAAAAGAACTATCGTGTAGAAGGTGACCTGCGTAGGGAAATAGCCTTGAATATCAAGCGGCTTATTGAAATCGGCTGCTATAGGGGACTGCGCCACCGCCGCGGGTTACCTGTACGCGGACAAAATACCAAAAACAACGCTAGGACCCGTAAGGGACCGAAGCGCACGGTTGGCATACGCAGGAAAAAGTAGGGGGGTGAAATAAATGGCTCGCAGAGCAACCAGAACCAGAAGACGAGAACGTAAAAATATTGACCGTGGTGTGGCGCATATCAAGTCCACGTTCAATAATACCGTAGTTACTATAACTGATACGAAAGGCAATGCCATCTCCTGGGCAAGCGCCGGCGGGGTTGGTTTTAAAGGATCACGGAAAAGCACCCCCTATGCTGCTCAAATGGCTGCTGAAAAAGCTGCTAAAGAAGCCATGGAACATGGCATGAAAGAGCTGGAAGTAACGGTGAAAGGACCTGGTGCAGGTCGTGAGGCCGCCATTCGTTCCCTACAGGCCGTTGGTCTGGAGGTTAGTGTAATTAAAGACGTTACACCTGTTCCACATAACGGATGTCGGCCGCCCAAGCGCCGGAGAGTATAAGAGGAGGTGTAGTAAGCAACTTATGGCAAGATATACGGGTCCGCAGTGCAAGCTGTGCCGTCGCGAAGGTCAAAAGATGTATCTTAAGGGTGACCGCTGCTATACCGGTAAATGTGGTATTGACCGTCGTAGTTATCCTCCCGGTCAGCATGGTCAGGGTCGTAAAAAAGTTTCCGAGTACGGTCTGCAATTAAGGGAAAAGCAAAAAGCTCGTCGTTTTTACGGTATTTTAGAAAAACAGTTTAGAAATTATTATTTCAAGGCAGCCAGGCAGCCAGGCGTGACTGGTGAAAACCTTTTACGCTTGCTGGAACGTCGTCTGGATAATGTCGTTTACCGCCTGGGTTTGGCCGCTTCACGTAATGAGGCCCGCCAATTAGTGCGTCACGGGCATTTCGTTGTAAACGGCCGGAAGACCAATATTCCTTCATTTCTTGTGCGGGTGGGGGATGAAATAACTGTTCGTGAAAGAAGCAAGGAATCGCCGCGGGTTAAGGAATTAATTGAACGTGCTGCTGACAACACAGCCCCGGCATGGCTGGAATACGACGCCGAGCAATTAAAAGGCCGGGTGGTAGCTCTTCCCTCTCGGGAACAGATAGATGCCCCCGTACAAGAAACCCTGATCGTAGAGCTATACTCTAAGTAGTACGGGTTTATCAGGGGGAATCCCATTCCGTCCTAAGGAGGGGTTTGAATCTCAGCTATGTTGGAAATTGAGAAACCTAGAATCGAATGTGTAGAAAACAACGATGAAAAGCATTATGGTAAGTTCGTGGTGGAGCCGCTGGAAAGGGGCTACGGAATTACCCTGGGCAATTCGCTCCGGCGTATTTTACTATCCTCACTACCCGGTGCGGCGATAACCTCGGTAAAAATTGAAGGGGTGCTGCACGAATTTTCCACCATCCCAGGTGTAAAAGAAGATGTGACTGACATAATCCTGAACCTCAAATCTCTTTGTCTGAAAATGTATACTGATGAGGAAAGGGTTATACGTATTGAGACCCAACAAGAAGGTGTAGTAAAGGCTGGGGACATTTTAGTTGATCCGGACGTGGAAATATTGAACCCGGAAATGCACATTGCTACTTTGGCTGAGGGGGGGCGGCTATTTATTGAAATGACCGTTTCCAAAGGCCGTGGCTATGTAGCAGCCGAGCGCAACAAAAAAGGGGATCATGTTATCGGAGTTATTCCGGTAGATTCCATATTTACTCCAGTGCGCAAGGTTAACTACAATGTGGAAAATACCAGGGTGGGACAGCGCACAGATTACGACAAGCTTACGATGGAAGTTTGGACTGATGGTAGTATTAAAGCCGATGAAGCTGTAAGTCTCAGTGCCAAAATATTGAGCGAGCACCTGCGGTTGTTCATTGGTTTAACCGAGTCTGCGGACGAGGTTGAAATAATGGTCGAGAAGGAAGAGGAACAAAAGGATAAGATACTGGAAATGCCCATCGAGGAACTGGATTTAAGTGTGCGTTCATACAACTGTCTCAAGCGGGCGGGAATTAACACTGTAGAAGAGTTAGTTCAGCGCAATGAGGAGGATATGATGAAAGTACGCAACTTGGGCAAAAAATCCTTAGAAGAGGTCATGAACAAACTATCCGAGTTGGATTTGAAATTGCGCCATGAAGATGATTAAGGAGGGATAAAGGTGGCTTACGCTAAATTGGGTCGCAACACCGGACATAGAAAAGCGATGTTGCGTAACCTGGTGACTGCCCTGTTCCGTGATGAACGTATTACCACCACCGAGACCCGAGCCAAAGAAGTCAAAAAAATAGCTGAAAAGATGGTTACCCTGGCCAAGCGGGGAGATCTTGCTGCCCGTCGCCAAGCACTAGAATATATTTACGAGGAAAGAGTGGTACGTAAACTGTTTGATACCTATGGATCTAAGTACGCTGAACGCCAGGGCGGTTATACACGCATAGTTAAGCTGGGCTATCGGCGTGGTGATGCCGCCCAGCTAGCGCTTTTAGAAATGATTTAATAGATTTGCTGACAGGGAAATCGCTAATTGCGGTTTCCTCTTGGCATTTATAGGCAGGGAGTTATTATCTATGCCCGGTCAAAGCAACTTGCTTATTGAACTGCAAAGTGTATCATATGCCTACCCGGGTAGCCAATTTCCTGTATTGCAGGATATCTGTCTATGTGTTGGCAGAGCTGAGTTTATTTCTGTGATTGGGCCCAACGGGTCGGGTAAATCTACTTTAGCCCGAATAATTTCTGGCTTATTGTTACCGACTGGCGGGCGGGTACTGGTGGACGGTATGGATACCGGTACACCGAAGACTCGTAAGGATATACGTCGACGTGTGGGATTAGTTTTGCAAAACCCGGATAATCAATTGGTGGCTGCCGTTGTGGAAGAGGACGTGGCCTTTGGCCCGGAAAATTTATGCCTGCCATCAGCGGAAGTACGCCGACGAGTTGAAGATGCACTGAACGCGGTAGGCTTAAGTCAGGTGCGTGGGCGCCCGCCTCATATGCTTTCCGGGGGTGAGAAACAGCGTTTGGCCATTGCCGGATTACTGGCCTTATGCCCTTTATGTGTGGTGTTGGATGAACCCACTTCTATGCTCGACCCTGTGGGACGGCAAGAGGTTCTACAAGTATTGCGTCATCTTTCAGACTCTGGTACGGCGGTCATTCTGATAACCCATCACATGGATGAAGCTGCCGGCGCAGATCGGGTCTGGGTGTTGGGCAAAGGGGGGGTGCTGGCTGATGATGAACCCGCAGCGGTGTTTAGCCGGGTAAAGCTGCTGCATGAGCTTGGGTTAACATCGACCAGTGCCGGTGATCTTGCTTACCGCTTGTCAGAGAGAGGCCTTGAACTGCCTACTGGCATTGTTATAATGGAGGATATGATCAAGTATTTATGCCGTGTATTGAAGTAGAGGGACTGACCCATGTATATTTTCCCGGCATACCGCTTGAAACTGTGGCTTTGCGGGATATAGAACTGACGGTGTATGACGGTGAGTTTATAGCCCTAGCCGGCGCAGCCGGTAGTGGTAAATCCACCCTTGCACAGCACTTAAACGGTCTTTTGCTGCCAACCGCGGGCTGTGTTCGGGTGTTAGGCCGGGATATAACTGATAAAGAATATCGCCAGCAATTGTGGCGTCAAGTGGGATTAGTTTTTCAATTTCCAGAAAGACAAATATTTAGCCCAACTGTATTTGAGGATATTGCCTTCGGCCCTCGTAATATGGGATGGGATAGTATAACCGTAAATAAGCGTGTAAAGGAAACGCTCGCCTTGGTGGGGCTACCGGAAGAAATACAGGATGAAGACCCCAGGACACTTAGCGGTGGCATGCTTCGACGGGTTGCCATCTGCGGGGTACTGGCTATGCGTCCCCAGGTGTTGATTATGGATGAGCCTGGGGCCGGCCTTGAACCGGCAGCTAGACAATTAATTTTAACGAGCATTAAGGAAATTCAATCGCAACAAGGCATTACTGTTATATTAATTACCCATCATCTGGAAGATGCGGCGGTTTTTGCCGACCGTGTGGCTGTGCTTCATCAGGGAGAGCTCTTAAGTGTTGGTAAAACCGGGGAAGTGCTTAGTCAAACCCGGATATTGCATAAAGCCGGCCTAAAGGCACCATTTGCTGTGGAACTAGCGCAGAGATTAAATGAATTGGGCATAAAACTACCTACTATGCCGCTAACCGTAGAAGAGGCCGCGCGATTGCTTTACGGGCTTATAAAGACCACCGGAGCCGGGTCCGGGGGGGTGCAATGATGGACAATATCTCCATGGGACAATATCTGCCGGCTTGTTCACTGGTACACCGCCTGGACCCCCGAGCTAAATTAATATGTACCGCATTGGAAGTTCCCGCTGTACTAATGACAATAAATCTTCTACCTTTGGCTCTTGTCTCTTTATGGACGCTGCTGGCGGTGATATTGTCGGGAATAAAGCCCCGTGTTTACTGGCGTAGTTTAAAGCCTTTATGGGTGCTATTACTTATTAGTTTTTTATTACAAGTTTTTTTCACACCTGGTGAACCACTTATTACCGCCGGATTTGTTAAGATATCCCGTGAAGGGATTGTGCTAAGTGGATGGTTATTATGGCGTATCAGTGTGCTGCTATTGGTTGCAGCTGTGCTTACCTTTACCACCACTCCCCTGCAGTTGACTACGGCACTGGAATGGCTGTTGTCACCACTGCGCCGGGTGCGGATTCCTGTACAGGAATTGGCCATGATAATTAATTTAGCGCTGCGTTTTGTCCCTACCCTTTTTGACGAGGCCAGGCTTTTGCTATTAGCGCAGCGTTCCAGAGGGGCCGATTTTACCAGCGGTAGTATTAAGGAACGAGTTAATAGACTGATTCCTTTTATGGTGCCACTGCTTACGAATATTTTTAGCCGGGCCGACGAACTAGCTCTGGCTATGGAAATCCGGTGTTACCAGGTAGGTGCCGTTCGTTCCCGGATGCATGTATTGCGGTTTGCCTCAGTGGATTATGCAGCTTTGTTGGTTAGCATGGCTATTTTGGTGGTAGTGTTCGCCATGAGAACATTATGATGTAGACTGTCAAGCAATTTGCCTGCCTGGTAGTTGCGTTAGATACCTATTAATCTTTTTCGCGAGGTGATCCCTTGCGTAATGTTAAGTTAACTGTGGCTTATGACGGTACAAATTACCACGGGTTTCAGGAACAGCGGGGCACCGGACTGGCCACTATACAAGAAGTGATGGAGCATTGCCTTGGCCGTCTGGTGGGACGGCGGGTGCAGGTAATTGGAGCGGGGCGAACCGATGCCGGGGTGCATGCCCATGGTCAGGTAGTTAACTTTAACGCGGCGGGGTGGCCCATACCGGTTGAACGCATCCCTTTGGCCATAAATGGTTTATTGCCTGCTGATGTTATAGTGACGGACGCTCGGGAGGTAGGGGAAGATTTTCATGCCCGTAGATCCGCCAGGACTAAAACCTACTTGTATTCGATATGGAATAATCGAGTTCCCTCGCCTTTTAATCGCTTGTATAGCAGCTTTCAACCGGTACCCTTGGATGATGGAGCTATGTCAACGGCCTGTGTGCATTTAATGGGAACACATGATTTTAAATGTTTTCAGGCTGCGGGAGCTACCGTGAAAACCACTGTTCGTACGCTTTACCGGGTGGAGGTTATACGTGAGGGGTCCCTGGTGCGCTTTATATTTAAAGGAGATGGCTTTCTCTATAACATGGTGCGCATCATGACAGGAACACTTTTGCAGGTTGGCATGGGCAAAACTGACCCGGAATCGATTAAATCGGTACTTGAATCCCGCCGGCGGGCACTAGCCGGGCCGACAATGCCACCCCATGGCTTATGCCTTGAATATGTAGAATATTAATGCCTGCAAATTTATTTACCTTGACACTGGAAATACTATGTATTAAAATAACTACATGTGTGACCTAATGGCAATCGAAGAGCCCCCGGTTAGCCAGTAAGGTTTCTTTTCAACACACGGGAGGTAATAATAGTATGAGGACGACATATATGGCCAAACCTGCCGATGTACAGCGCAAGTGGTACATAATTGACGGCGAGGGCAAGGTCCTGGGACGTCTGGCATCTGAGGCTGCCAGGCTATTAAGAGGGAAGCATAAAACAATTTTTACGCCTCATGTTAATACCGGTGATCATGTAGTGATTATTAACGCCGATAAGGTTATCCTTACCGGTAATAAATTGCGCCAAAAGATGTATTACCGGCACTCAGGCTATCCTGGTGGATTGAAAGCTACCAGTTATGAGAAACTGATGCAAGACAAACCCGAATTGGCCGTTTACAAGGCAATTACCGGGATGTTGCCCCATAACAGCCTGGGCAGAGATATGGCCACAAAATTAAGGGTATATCGCGGTAGTGAACATCCCCATGAGTCCCAGAAGCCGGAAATTTGGGAAATGTAATGGTCGGAAGGAGGAGCATGAGTGGCTCTAGTTCAGTTTTACGGTACCGGACGTAGGAAAGATGCGGTAGCCAGAGTTTTTCTTCGCCCCGGTGAAGGCAAGATGACAATAAACAATAAAAGCATAGAGGAGTATTTCGGCAGGAAGACGCTCCAGATTGTAGCTCGCCAGCCATTGGAGTTAACCGGTGCGGGAACTCGTTTCGATGTCATGGCCAAAGTTTTAGGCGGTGGCGTTAGCGGTCAGGCCGGCGCTGTTAAAATGGGTATTGCCCGCGCATTGATTGAGGCAGACCCTAACTTAAGGCCTGTGCTTAAAAAAGCGGGGTTTTTAACCCGTGACCCACGTATGAAGGAAAGGCGCAAATATGGCCTGAAAAAAGCCCGGCGCGCCCCACAGTACTCCAAACGTTAAACTCAATAAACATAGCATTAAAACCCGGACCACCATATATTTAGGTGGTCTTTTTTTGTTCGAAATTAGGCTTTGGGTAGTTTGTACGATAACTTCTTAGTTGATCTTTGGGCGTTTGATGATTGCGCGAAAGCTTTTTCCTTCATATCTAGTTTACCACCTGCATATTTTTTAACGGGGGAAAAGTAAACCCTGTTAAGTGCGGGAGGGATGGATTAATGCTGCGGGTAATCAGGGTGAGATTTCGTTATTTATTGCTACTAGCCTTAATTATGGTTATAGGTTATACTACAGTTCGCACAATTTATGACAACCTGGAAAACCGCCGGGTTGCAGCCTTATCATGGTCGGTGGCTAATAAGGTTATCGTTGTAGATCCGGGGCACGGTGGAATTGACCCCGGTTCTAAGGGGGCAAACGGAGTAATTGAAGAAGATATAACCTTGGAGGTTTCTCGCAAATTGGCCGCAGTTTTAGGTCAGGCCGGTGCTATTGTACTTATGACCAGAGAGTCCGATATGGATCTTAGCGATGCGGACGGTGGAAGCCTGATTACACGTAAAAGACAGGATTTATCCAGGCGAGTGGCTCTGGCTAACGAACATAACGCAGATGCATTTATTAGTGTGCATGTCAATAGTTTTAAGAGCGGCCCAATGGAGCACGGGGCACAAACTTTTTATCAGCCGGGCTCGGAAAAGGGACAGAAATTGGCCACAAGCATTCAGTCCGAATTGGTCAGGCTGCTAAAAAATACCGGACGCCAGGCCAAAGCAGTGGATTATTATACCACTCGAAATGCTAAAATGTCTGCAGTAATTGTGGAGATCGGTTTTATCAGCAACCCCAAAGAAGAAAAATTGATGTGTGATATTGATTATCAGGGGAAACTGGCATATGTAATATACTCCGGTATAGTTAGATACTTTGCTGAGAATGCTACACCTACCAGTGGTTCTGTGGACAAGGAAAAGGCATTGGAGACTTTTATGCAAAATGAAGGGAAAAATTATGGAGCTCCGTAAGCGATAGGGAGTAATTTTATAAAAGGCTTTTTGCCCAATAAGCGACAATGGTAAACAGGCTATTTGCGGCTCAGCAGGGTTATAAAGTTATATTATAAATAAATATCAGGGTTGGTTCGGCAGGTTTTGCCAGTTAATTGGCGAAAATTAAGTATCATGCATGCTGGACAAAATTCTTTTTGAGAAGCCAATGGTGTATAATACTAGCATTATTAGAAATAACAGCTTTACTTTTAAGGGAGTTAGGTATGGACTTAGAAACAATTTTTGTGACAGCGCTACTGGTTGGCTTTTCCGGCGCAGCCATGCCGGGACCGTTGCTAACAGTAACCATTGGGGAATCCGTTAGGCGTGGTTTTATAGCCGGGCCTCTTTTAATGGTGGGGCATGCCTTGTTAGAAATTTTGCTGGTGCTCTTGTTGGTCTGGGGAGCAGTGGAGTTATTGTTGGCGGAACAAGTGCATACTATTATTGCTTTGGTCGGAGGAGCTTTTTTAATTTATATGGGCTGGACCATGTGCCGGGACGCCCGGCGGGGCAGTGTTTCACTGCAGCTGACACCTGATGATGGGGGAGTTGTTGGTGGACAGGTAGCCTCTGGCCGGTTTAGCTTGCATCCGGTACTGGCAGGCATTTTAGTAAGTTTGTCCAACCCCTACTGGAGTCTTTGGTGGGCTACGGTAGGGTTGACCTATATTACTACTTCAATGACCCGGGGTACGGCCGGGCTGTTAGCGTTTATGAGCGGGCACCTGTTGGCTGATTTCGTTTGGTACGGGCTGGTTTCGGGCGCGGTTGCCGGCGGGCGCCGGTTTATAAATCAACAATTCTATCGCGGAGTTATAGCTGTTTGCGGGGCATTTTTGGTGGGGCTGGGTAGTTATTTTGTATATAGTGGCCTGGCTTAATGCACAATAAGTATATCTAGTTTTTTAAGGAAAGGAGCTGATCACCCGTATCGGCTTGGCCGTAATGCGGGTACGCCTGTGTCTATTGTATTATGTGGTATTTGTCCCCATCCGCCTGTGATGGTGCCTGAGGTGGGACAGGGCCGGGACATTGAGGTGGCCAACACTAAAAAAGCTATGTTGGAATTGGGACAGCGGGTAAATGATAGTGGTGCGGATACCCTTGTGATGATTACTCCGCATGGCACAGTATTTAGCGATGGTATTGGTATCAATACCGTTAAAGAACTTAAAGGAAACCTTGGCCAGTTCAACGCTGCCGGTGTGCGCTTTGCATTGCCCAACGATTTGGAATTGGCGCATAAAATAAAGGAAATGGCCGGTTTGAAAGATATCACGGTAGCCTGTATTGACGCTGCTCTGGCTGCCCGCTTTGGCGTACCCACTGAATTGGACCATGGCATAACGGCACCACTGTATTTCATCCGGGAAGCGGGTGTGCATATCCCTCTGGTGCATGTTTCCATGGGGTTGTTGCCCTTTTACCAGTTGTATTCCTTTGGGGTGGCCGTGCGGGATGCTGCTTCGAAATTAGATAAAAAAGTAGCTGTGCTAGCCAGTTCGGATCTTTCCCACCGTTTGACCCCGGACGCACCGAATGGCTACCATCCATTCGGTAAGGAATTTGATCATCAATTAGTGGAGTTGGTGGGTGCGGCGGATGTTGAGGGGATTTGTGGACTTGATACCGACCTGGTGGAAAAAGCCGGTGAGTGTGGACTGAGGTCTATCATTATGATGCTGGGAGCACTGGACGGGGTGGATATAAAGAGTGAGGTGCTGTCTTATGAAGGGCCTTTCGGGGTCGGTTACCTTGTGGCCGTGCTAGTGCCCGGTGCTCAGGACGATAAACGCCGGTTGCAGGAAAAATTACAGAGAATGGCATTGGACCGCACAAGTAAAAAACGAGCGGCTGAAAGTTATCCCGTACAGCTAGCTCGTAAGGTGCTGGAGCACTATTATATTGATCAAAAGGACAAATTGTTTGAACCGCAGGGGGTGCCGGACGCATTTGCCAAGCGCCGGGCGGGGGTGTTTGTATCGTTAAAAAAACACGGCCACCTAAGGGGTTGTATTGGCACTATCGCTCCCACATATAATAATATTGCTGAAGAGATTGCCGAAAACGCCATTAGCGCAGCCACCCGGGATTATCGTTTTAACCCGGTGGAGCGAGAGGAATTGCCGGAACTGGATATTTCAGTGGATATTTTAACCGATCCCGAACCCGTGCGGGGTATGGATGAACTGGATCCCCATCAATATGGAGTCATTGTTTCCATGGGCGGCAGGCGGGGGTTGCTGCTGCCTGATTTAGAGGGTATAGATACCGTAGAGGAGCAGGTGGCTATCGCTAGTCAAAAAGCGGGCATTAGTCCGGGAGAACAAGTTCACTTGGAGCGTTTTGAGGTAGTCAGGTATCGGTAGGACCAGGCAGAGTGTATTGTCTATGCAAGGAGTTGGTTGGGTGCGGCACGAGGTTATGTTTTATATCAAGGGTCCCGGAGATCAGATAAATTGCAAGGTGTGTCCCAGACTATGCAATATCGCCCCTGGTAAGCGGGGATTTTGCCGGGTGCGGGAAAATGATGGGGGCACTCTATATGCCACCAATTATGCTGAGTGCTCCTCCTATGCTCTTGACCCTGTTGAAAAAAAACCGCTTTACCATTTTTACCCCGGGAGTCTGATATTCTCTTTGGGCACGGTAGGCTGCAATTTACGCTGCGGTTTTTGCCAGAACTGGCAAATTGCCCAGGAAACTCCACCTACCACCCGTTTAAACCCGGAGCAGGCGGTAAAGTTGGCCTTACAGCAAAAAGAGCGCGGTTATCACTGTGTAGGGCTGGCGTATACCTACTCGGAGCCGTTTATGTGGTATGAATATGTGTATGACACTGCCAAGCTGGCCCGTGACGCCGGTCTAAAAAATGTGCTGGTAACCAATGGATATGTCAACGGACAACCGCTGCGGGAACTGCTTCCTTATATAGATGCAATGAACATTGATGTTAAGGCTTTTACCGATGATTTTTATCGTTCTACGTGTTCGGGCCGGCTGGATCCTGTTTTGCATACTGTGGAGGTGGCACACGGGCACTGTCATATAGAAATTACTACCCTTTTAGTAACCGGCTTAAATGACAGCCCGGAGGAAATTAATCGTTTAGTGGACTGGCTGGCCCGTGTGGATCCTGAAATACCATTACATTTTTCTCGTTATTTTCCCAACTACAAGTTGGATTTACCGCCTACCCCCGAGGAGACATTAAGGCTGGCCAGAGACTTGGCCAAGCAAAAACTGCGTTATGTGTATGTTGGCAACGCCCCTCAGGTAGACTCTTCCAGCACAACCTGCCCGGGTTGCGGTATAGTACTTATCGATCGGGAGGGGTATCAAACACGGGTTACAGAGATGTCAGGCGGAACCTGCTTGCAATGCGGAGAAAAAATACCTTTGATCATGTAGGCTGTATCTGGAATGTAGCAATTAACAATATGTATTATAGTTTATAATATATATAACGGTTTTTATGCAATAAGCATAAAAAAAAATGAGTTATCAGGAGAGTTGTTAGATTGGCAAACGCCAGAACAGAAGAACTAAAAAAAATATTACTTAATCATATACCTGCGGGAGGGCATGTAAGTCTAACTGATTTATGCAGTATGGCCGGAAGCGGTCTTGGTGAACTGTCAAGTGCATTGCAATCCCTGGTTGTCCGGGGTGAGGTGACGGTGGCCGGGCCCCAAGGTGGCCCTCCGGAACAGGTTTTATTGAGTCACCCTAACGGTAACAGGGATGTTGCCGTTATACCTGCCGGAAGAGAAAAACGGTTGGCCGCTAAAATCATTGCTTCCAACATGCCCGTTTTGAAAGGCAGGTTACTGCTTCAGGCTCAAGAAATGATCAGGGAGCTGTTGGGTGACGGGGTTCCCCGTACCCGGGAGCAATTATCGGAAATGCTGCATGAGGAACTGCCTCCCAGACTGCCCGGAGGTATGCCCGATGTTATCATGCGGCCCGACCATACCTATACGTTGCGGGATACACCGGCAGGACAGGCTGAACTGGCCCGCCGGGCTGAAGAGGCCAATGCTCACAATCAGCGGGTGCGGCGGCAGCGCCAAAAAGTTGATGAATTGTTTGAGAAACATGAAGCCCTTACAGAAGAAGAAATTAGCCAATTCCTGGGCGAAAAATTACAGCTTGAGGCAGTGGCTCATTTGATTATTCTGCCCGGCGGGCGTTATGCCCATCCGGACAGCGATGCGGCCTGGGATGAGGTGGGGCGGTACTTGTCCCATTGTGAACCCATCAGCCGTAAGGAATTTGTCCGTATGTTCAAACGTCATAAGAAACTAGTGGCCCAAATAAAAAAAGGACGTGAGGAGCCTCCTTTTGTTATTCTGTCCGACGGGCGTGTTACTGTGGATACACGGCCCGAGGGCGCTGAGGAGTTGCGACGCCGGGAAATACTGGCCTATGTACATTACACACTCAAGCAAAAGATGGGTGGACGCTCATTTTTTACCTTGGAGGATTTCGCCCCCCGTGAACGTAAATTAGCCCGGCATGAGGCTTTGCAGGCCGGCTGTGTGGAACTCAAATTAAATCGGCGGGAGCTGTTTTGTGCGCCTATTAAGGCGGATCCCGGCAAAATTGCCCGTGAGCTTAATGAACTTACCGGGTTGGAATTGCCGGTAAGGGGAGGCCCGACGGTGCCGGTGGCATACCTCCTTGATAACTCTTACACTGCCCGGGAAGCGGGGCGCTTGCTGGGTGTGCATCCAGGTGATGTCGCCAGCTTGTTGGAACTGGGACACCTGCAGGGTTTTCAAATGGAAGGCGTTATACGCTACTGGCGTGTCCTCGTTGACATTTTACGCCGTTCTCCAAATATGGAAAGGATGCTGCGGCGGGCCGAGAAAATAAAAACAGGCGACGCTGCTAGAATACTAACTATAACCCAGGACCAGATCAAGCGGTTGATCCGGGAGGGACACCTGCGCAGTGTGGGGCGTTCGGAGAAAGGTTCGAACCTACTGCGTCGGGGTGATGTGGAAGACTTACTCGCTCGTCTGCCTGATATTCGGGGGGGATGGGGTGATATACCCGGTCAAAGCCCCGACCGACCGGTGTGGCACAAATTAAGACGTCCCAAGCGGAGCAAAACCAGGGAGGTCCGGGCCTCCGGGCCTATAATATTGGACGAATACCAACAAAAATCCATTACCGCCCTGCTAAATGGTCACTCGGTGCTGGTGGCGGCACCTACCGGCACTGGTAAAACGCTGATCGCTGAACGGTTGGTAGATAGCATTTTAGAGCAAGGCCGTGAGGTGGTGTACACTTCTCCTATTAAAGCCCTTTCTAATCAAAAATACCGTGATTTTGCCCGCCAGTACGGTCATTACCGGGTGGGTCTGATTACCGGTGACGTATCTATTAACGAGCGGGCGCAGCTTTTGGTGATGACAACGGAAATTTTTCGCAACTGGTGCTTTGCCAATCCGGAGTGGATGGATAATATATCTCATGTGATATTTGACGAAGTTCATTACCTTGATGATGTGGAAAGAGGCACGGCTTGGGAGGAAAGTATCATTTTCGCGCCGCCTCACGTGCGTATATTAGGTCTTTCGGCCACTGTACCAAACATTCATGAAATAGCCCAATGGATTGAAGAAGTACGGGGCAGCAAGGTATTGGTGGTGGAGGAATACCGGCGGGCAGTCCCTCTGGAAATTAATTGGATAACCCCGGACAATGAGGTATTGGATGAAGATGAGGCACTTGATGAAATTGAGGCGCTGCGCCAAGTGGGCAGTCGTCGTCGGTATATGTATGGTAACGGAGGGGAGGGGGATTAAATATGGCTCTGGTAAATAGCGCCACCTGCGTGGGCGTGATAGAGTCGATCCAGGATCATCTGCCCGCCCTTTACTTTGTATTTAGCAGAGGTCGTACGGAACTTTTGGCCGAGGAGTTAAGCCGGGAGTGGGACTTTTTGTTACCTGAAGAAAAGAACCGGGTGGGTGAGTTAATCGAAAAGGCTGAGCATGGATCCCCGGGGCTATTCGGGGGACGTCGCAAGCACTTGCGACGTTTGCTATTACAGGGCATTGGTTACCACCATGCCGGCCTGTCACCCGCTTTGAAGGAACTGGTGGAAACTCTTTACGAGGCCAGGTTGATTTTTGTTCTTTTTTGCACGGAAACTTTTGCTGTTGGTATTAATTTTCCCGCGGCGAGTACGGTATTCGATGCCACCCGGAAGTGGGATGGGCGCAATCACCGCGGTTTGCTGAACCGGGAATTTTTTCAAATGGCCGGCCGGGCCGGTAGGCGCGGCTTTGATAAGGTGGGGCACGTTTATGTCAATATAGATGAAAAATTCCCCGAGCAAACAGGCTTTTTTGATGAAGACAAGGTGGAGCCGGTGCGGGGTCGGTTGGTTATTTCCCCTAATACCGCGCTCAGCTTGCTACACTGGAAAACCGAGGCTGAAATAGAACGTTATCTTTCTCAGAACCTGGCGGTATACCAGAATAACCGTGAGATTGCCGGTCTGGCCGGGGAACTGGAAACTGTGGAGGAAAAAATCTTTACCTTGCGCAAAAACTTTTGTGCAGATAAAGATGGGCCATCCTGCCCCATGTTGCGGGAAAAACTCAAAAAAGAACTAAACCGCCTGCGCAACCGCAAGCGTCGTCATAAACCGGAGGTGCCGGGGCGGATAGCTGAGATAAAGTCCATTTTGGCTCAACCCGATAAGGGATGTTTGCATCATGACTGTCGAGACGCCCATGATGAAATTACCGCTCTTGTAGAGCGCAAGAAGGAATTGGTGCGGCGTAACCGGCAGCTGAAAAAATTTGCCGTGGATTATCATCAGGAATTTCGGCGTATGTGTAATTTGCTGGAAAAGCTAGGATTTATCGAGGGTAAAACGTTATTACCCCGGGGGATTTTTGCACTACACTTGCACGTGCAGGAAATACTAGTAACCGAGCTGGTGTTTTCCGGAATACTGCGAGAAGCCGAACCAGCTGAAGCTGCCGCTATTTTAGCGGGTATTGACTACGAGCCCGGACGTGACGAAGTTGTTTTACCCGGTGTATATAACATGGACAATGTAGCTCTGTTAAGAAATGAGCTGCTGGAAGCAGGTGTTCCTGAAAACCTTTGTATGTGGTCACCACTGCCCGGTCCGCTGGCTGAAGCCTGGTATAACAGCGCTACCTTTGAGGAATTGCAGAAACGTTGTAATTTGCATGAGGGAGATATATTCTCCACTATCCGCAGAGAAATTGATGTACTGCGGCAGATTGAGCGTGCCGCCGGTGAAGACCATTCTTTCAGGCAGGTCATGAATGATATTCGGGGTATATTGGATCGGGACGAGGTAGCCGTACTGATTTAGGAGGGTGTTACGTGGCAGCTTTTGGACAAGTCGGTGTACTTCTCCTGGCCATTATATTACTAGGCATTGTAGGACATAATTATGTGGTTGCGGTTGCTGCAGGGGTGCTGTTAGCGTTGCGCTTGCTGCACGGCGAGGCACTGTTTCCCATATTGGAAAAAAACGCTCTCAATGTTGGTATCGGCATAATTACTCTGGCTATTTTAATCCCCATTGCCAGTGGTGGGATTGGCTGGTCCGAGTTGTTCGGAACTTTAGCCAGTCCTACCGGATTGGTGGCCATAGCAACAGGTATTTTTGTGGCCTATTTAGGAGGACGGGGGGTTGGTTTTCTAACTATTCAGCCTCAAGTGATGGTGGGGCTCATGGTGGGCACTATTGTGGGAGTGGCTTTTTTCCGGGGCGTGCCGGTGGGGCCGCTTATTGCCGGAGGTTTGGTGGCGCTGATAGCTGGATTTTTGGGTCGCGGTTAGTTCAGTGTAATGGGGGCCAATAAATTGCAGATAAATGAACTGATTTCACTGGTACGGGGTATGGTGGGTCATCCCCGCATTGTTTTTGACCGCTTATTTGATATATAGCAAGACATGGGTGAATTGGTATTGACTGATGAAATTAAAAACTGGGTAGGCGAGAGGTTCGGTAGCCTGACAGTGGTGGAAAAAATTCTTGTGAAATTGAATAAGATTTTTAAATTGCCGGTTGGGGTGAGTGATTACCCTGATCGGCTTTTCTTTTAGTAATAAATAGCATGGAATTATTACACCTGGCTAGAAAGAACCTGTGTTACAGGGCCGATTTGACCAGCTTCATTCCACGAACCACCGCCCAAGGTTGTTCCCCCTGGGGCTGGCGCTGCGCTCAAAAAAAAGATATTTGTCACAGCCCCGGATATGGACAGTATAACGGTCCCCTTGGCCTCCACATAAACATGTAAACCCGCCATTTCTCTGCACCTCCGCTTATACATTTAAAAAAGTTTAAAATAACATAAAATTTTGACTACCAAGGAACAACAAAACGTTAAATTTTCAGTATAATGAGTCAAAGGGGTGAAACCATGATTAATATTTTTCAACGCCACTGGCACGCCTCTACGCGATTTAGCCCACCCAAGCCAGGTAAGGCAGACGCAGATGGTGCTGCTGCTGTAATGGAACCAGGACAACAGCCCAAAGGGGAGCTTATTGCAGAAACGATTTACTGCGATACCGATTGTGAGGTTGGTGCCCGGTTGCGGCTGGACCCAAACAGCTTTGAAATTATGGAAGCCACCTGGGAAACCTATTCGCTACCGGTGACCATTACGGATCTTCCCGGGCTGCGCGGCGCGGTGGCTTATTTTAATAGCGGGCCGGCCCTTACTAAGGCTTTGGCTGACCTGGGTCCTGTTGCACGCACAACGTTTAATGAAACAATAGGCTGCGTTATTCTATCGGAACCTTTTTTGATAAAGGAACGGGGTTTTGCTTCATATGCTGCTTACCGCGAATACTGGGATGTGATCTATCTCAATGCCTGCCGCTATTACAGCAGCCTGGACACAGCTAGTGAACTGTGGGATTTCTCTGACTACACGCGTACCAGCATTTTGTTCAACCGGTTTGCCTCGCAGTCTGTTTTTGTGCTGCCGGGTGGAGGTCTCCGCGTAATCGGTACATATAGTGATACTTTTCACGAAATCAGCGTTGAGTTTGACACAGAAAGTAACCTGGTCATCACCAGGGCTGCTGGTGTATTGCTGCGCACACCGCATGCTATTTGCCCGGGAACAAATGTTTACCTGCAGCAGCTCACGGGGTATGATGCTAAAAATCCAGTCAAAAAACAACTGGCCAAAGTTCTAGGCCAGGGTGACGGCTGTGTGCATCTGATTGATACGGTGTATGACGCGCTGATAGCTGTTAATATGACGGCTAACCGGCGTGGTGGCCTGTAAGATTTTCAGAGCCCTTACCCCTGCTCAGGCGGTTAAGGGCTTTTTGCGTGCTCAGAAAGGTTTATTCTCGATTACTTCTATCACCCGGCCATTCCAGGCACTCCAACAGTTCTTTATGAATTAAACCGTTGGATGCCGCGATATCCACGTATTCGGTAAGCTGCAGCG
Source organism: Desulfoscipio geothermicus (assembly GCA_016841205.1). Taxonomy (GTDB): domain Bacteria; phylum Bacillota; class Desulfotomaculia; order Desulfotomaculales; family Desulfallaceae; genus Sporotomaculum; species Sporotomaculum geothermicum_A. Next base: position 50,715 of record JAENZP010000007.1, on the reverse strand, counting down.
GTTGCCCGGCCAGGTCGCTCACCGCTCCACCCGCCTCTTCCACCAGTACCATACCTGCAGCCACATCCCAGGGGCGCAGGGAAACCTCCCAAAAGCCTGTAAGCCTGCCGCTGGCCACGTAAGCCAGCTCCAGGGCGGCGGAGCCCAGGGCACGCAGGTTATTGCAGCGGTCAATTACTTGCTTGTAGTTTACCAGGTGCATGCGGGGGCGCTTGGCGATGTTGCCCGGATAGCCTGTTACTAAAAGACTGCGCTCTAGGGTAGCAATGGAACTGTCCGCACTAATAGGGGAGCCGTTTATTTGGGCACCACCGCCTCGCACAGCGGTGAAGGTTTCTTCCCGGAAGGGGTCGTGCACTACTCCCAGCACCGGTACATCGTGGTTGGCAAGGGCAATGGAAACCGCGCAGAAGGGCAGCCCGAATACAAAATTGGTGGTGCCGTCCAGCGGGTCCACATACCAGGTCATGGCCCCACCGGGCTCTCCTGTGCAGTTGCCTTGCTGTTCTTCGCCTACCACGGCATGTCCCGGGAAATGCTGCTGAATCAGTTGGACAATGTAAGTCTCCACTTGTCGGTCAACCTCTGTTACCAGGTCGGACAAGCAGGACTTAGTTTCGGCAACCTTGTGCCGGTATATTTTATCCCTTATAAACTTACCAGCTTCTACGGCCACCCGGACAGCCAGGTTTAGTTCCTCTTGGTATTTGTTATTCATTATTTCACCTGCTTTGGGTGTTTTATAAATACTATCATAATTCAACCTCCTTATTAAATAAATCGTTTTGTCCTAAATAGGCAGGAATTGACGTAAAAATACAAGAATTTCTGTCTTTAAAAAAATAATGTTGGTACTGGGGACAGTCATGTTGGGGCTGGGGAGAGAGCGAATACAGCCGCCAGCCTGGAAATAATCCAGTCTATGCGGCTTTTTATATTGCATTGCAGCAGGCAAGGAAGGTAAGGGGACTAGTTAAGTTAAACCATCCACCGGCCAGCGGTGATCTCCGATGGATGGTTTTGCCTGAACACGTTATAAGTGCTGTTTCCGACAAAATTATTTGCCTTTCTTGGTTTCATTTTCCGGTGGCTTCATGAATAGCGGTACCACTTGGCTATGAAAGGACTCCATCCCCGCATTGATACTGATCAATGCTTCACGCATGGAATTAATCGCCTGACCCAAGTTGTTCAGTCTTCCGGCTGGATCAGGGGTGTTAGCAACCATCAACAGCATCAGTGTGACCAGGGGGTTGTTAAAAGGAGTTTGGTTATTGTCTGGCATACTAGCCGGTACACCTCCTTTTTAATAATTTTTTTGTTACAGGTAATTTATGAAAATAGACTTTAAGATGTGCGGGGAAAAATGTTGTATTATTATTCATATTTATGTATAATTATTTTGTTGCTTTTTGGAGGGCATTTACTATGAAAATTAAAGTTGGTATTATCGGTGCTACGGGTTATGCCGGGGCGGAGCTGGTGCGTATATTGGTGTCGCACCCGCAGGCCCAGCTGGTGGCGTTAACTACACAGAGCTATGAGGGTCGATTGTTTTATAATGTTTATCCGCATTTATACAAATATGTAGAACAGAAATGTCAGGAGCTGGATGTGCCGGCCCTGGTCAGCGAATCTGATGTCATATTTGCCGCACTGCCCCACGGGCATGCCATACCGGTGGCTCAGGAAGCATTGAGGCAAGGGAAAAAGTTTATTGACTTGGGTGCAGACTTCCGTTTTGATAGTAAGGATGTATATGAGCAGTGGTATAAAGTTGAACATACCGCACCGGAGTTATTGGAACAGGCGGTTTACGGGCTGCCCGAAATACACCGGGATAAAATTAGGTCAGCCTCCTTGGTGGGTAACCCAGGCTGTTATCCAACCAGCGTAATACTGGGGCTGGCACCCCTTTTATCCAATGGTTTGGTGGATACCAGCACGGTGGTGTCAGATAGTACATCGGGGGTTTCGGGTGCCGGCCGGGGGTTATCCCTGGGCGTTCATTTTGCCGAAGTTAATGAAAATTTTCGTGCTTATAATGTTGGCATGCACCGGCATACGCCAGAAATCGAACAGGAACTGGGTAAGCTGGCTGGTAAAGAGATGGTTATATCGTTTACTCCACACCTAACACCCATGAACAGAGGCATTTTAAGCACGATTTATGCCAAACTAAAACAAGAAATGACCTCGGAACAGGTGCGTTCAATATATGAGGAATATTATCGCAGCGAATTTTTTGTGCGCTTGCTGCCCTCGGGAATGCTGCCCCAGACTAAAGCGGTAGCTGGTTCAAATCACTGTGACGTGGTGCCTGTGGTGGACCCGCGCACCGGTCGGGTAGTGGTTGTTTCCGCCATCGATAATTTGATTAAGGGAGCAGCAGGTCAGGCTGTGCAAAATATGAACCTGATGTACGATTTACCGGAAACTATGGGTCTGGATCGGCCGGGTTTATATCCTTAAGCATTAAATCTAAAGTCTATACCGATGCTATCAGTATGATACCGGCTTTACCGGTTGGTCCGATAAGCTTGGTCAGCCCTATGTGAGGTAAATAAACACGATAGGGATGGGGTTAGTTAAAACAGCTAGTTTGGAGGAAAGCGAGCATGTCGCAAATAGCGTACGTAGAAACTACCGGCGGAGTGACAGCCCCCCGGGGATTTACGGCAGCCGGGGCGGTGGCGGCTATCAAGTATGAAAGAAAAGATGTGGCCCTCGCGTATTCGGACCGGGAGGCTTCTGCGGCCGGGGTTTTTACTACTAATATAGTTAAAGCAGCGCCAGTTCTTTTAACCATGGAGCATATTAAGGATGGTATTGCCAGAGCTGTGGTGGTTAACAGTGGCAATGCCAATGCCTGTGTCGGACCCCGGGGGCTAGATGATGCCCGGGCCATGGCCAACGAGGCTGCGAAACTTTTAGGCCTGCCTGCGGAGCAGGTGTTGGTGGCTTCCACCGGTGTAATAGGTCAGCCTATGCCTATGGATAGGGTATTGTCCGGTGTGCAGCGGGCGGTAGCGGAATTAAGCAGTGAGGGTGGCCATGATGCCGCGACCGCCATTATGACCACTGATACCGTGGCCAAGGAAGCGGCGGTGACAGTGGAACTGGGCGGAGTTAAAGCCACCATTGGCGGCATGGCCAAAGGCTCGGGGATGATTCACCCCAATATGGCAACAATGCTATGTTTTATTACCACCGATGTCGCCATTGATTCCAGATTGCTGCATCAGGCGCTGAACGTAGCGGTGGAGAACACTTTTAACATGGTCACCGTAGATGGGGACACCAGCACTAACGATATGGTACTAGTCCTGGCCAACGGTGCCTCGGGTAACCGGAAAATAAGTGATGAGGACTTGGATTATGTAACCTTTGCTACAGCGCTGGAAGCGGTGTGCCTCAAACTAACCATGGCTGTTGCTGCAGACGGCGAGGGGGCTACCAGGCTTCTTGAGGTGCGGGTACAGGGCGCTGCCACCCAGCATGATGCCCGCTTGGTGGCTAGGGCGGTAGCCTCATCCAACCTGGTTAAGGCGGCCGTGTTTGGCAAGGACGCCAACTGGGGCAGGATTATCTGTGCTGCCGGGTATTCCGGGGCCAGTTTTAACCCGGATACGGTGGATATATATGTGGGAGATATACAGGTGGCCAAAAACGGCGGGGGGCTGCCCTTCAGTGAGGAACGAGCCACCGAGATGCTGTCCGGTAACCAGGCGGTGTTTACCATTGACCTACATAACGGCGACAGCTGCGCTATTGCCTGGGGTTGTGACCTGACGTATGATTATGTGAGCATTAATGGCAGTTATCGAACTTAAATTATGAAGTTTTAGCTACTGCCATTGTGGTTTTATCCTTATACAAAGATTATCCAGTTAGTTTGGAAAGTACAGGCCTGACCCTAAAGAAAGGAGGAGGTGGGGGAATGCCAAGCCCTATGGAAAAGGCGGGTATCCTGGTGGAAGCCCTGCCTTACATAAAAAAGTTTTACGGTAAAACAGTGGTTATTAAATATGGCGGCCATGCTATGGTTAATTGTGAGTTAAAAAAAGCGGTATTGACAGATGCAGTTTTAATGAAATATGTGGGTATGCATCCCGTTATTGTTCATGGTGGGGGTCCGGAAATAACCGGCATGTTAAAAAGATTGGGTAAGGAAAGCAATTTTGTAGGCGGTCTTAGGGTCACGGATGCTGAAACCATGGAAATTGCCCAGATGGTACTGGTGGGTAAAATCAACAAAGATATTGTAGGTATGATCAACGATATTGGCGGTCACGCGGTGGGCCTTTCCGGTAAGGATGGCAACCTGCTGGTGGCCGATAAAAAAATGGGCCACGTGCGTAGGTCGGACGGTACTGAGGATATAGTGGATATAGGCCTGGTTGGTGAGGTACGTCAGGTAAACCCTGGCATTGTGGCCACAGTTATCAGGGAAGGTTATATTCCCGTGGTGGCACCGGTAGCAGTGGGTGAGGGCGGCAACAGTTACAATGTGAACGCGGATAGTGCCGCGGGAGCCCTGGCGGTGGCCCTTAATGCCGATAAACTGATTATTCTCACCGATGTAGAAGGTATATTAGCCGATCGCAACGATAAAAAATCGCTGATTTCCACAGTAACCAGGCAGGATGTGCCCCAACTGGTGGAGAAGGGCATTATAGACGGGGGAATGATTCCCAAAGTGGAGTGCTGCGTATCCGCACTAGAGGGAGGAGTGGGTACCACTCATATCTTGGATGGCCGGGTGCCTCATTCGGTGCTGCTGGAGATATTTACCGATCAAGGTGTAGGTACCATGGTAACTAAAGTGAGATAATCGTCCCTTGCCTTTTCCGGGCACTGACAGAAAGAAGGTCGAAATAGTTGAATACTAATGAAATTATGCAATTAAGTGATAAGTATGTTATGCATACTTACGGGCGTATTGCCATGGCCCCGGTACGGGGCGAGGGGGCGCGGCTGTGGGACGCTGAAGGCCGGGAATACCTGGATTTTGTAGCCGGTATTGCCGTTAATTCACTGGGGCACTGCCATCCGGCTGTGGTGCAGGCGTTGCAGGAACAAATCGACCGGCTGATGCACGTCAGCAACCTGTATTATATAGAATCCCAGGCGCGGCTGGCGGAGATTTTAGTTGAGAATAGCTGTGCCGACAAGGTATTCTTTTGCAATAGCGGGGCCGAGGCCAATGAGGGGGCAATTAAACTGGCCCGTAAATGGGCAAAAAAACAACATGGTTCCGAAAGTTACGAAATTATCACTGCGGAGAATTCGTTTCACGGCCGTACTCTGGCTGCCATTACAGCCACCGGGCAACCGAAATATCAAAAAGACTTTGAACCGCTGCCGCAGGGTTTTAAGTACGTTCCTTATAACGACTTGGATGCGCTGGCCAAGGCGGTTGACCTCCACACCTGCGCCATCATGCTGGAACCGGTGCAGGGTGAGAGCGGTGTGCGGCCTGCCACTAAAGAATACTTGCTCGGCGTGCGGGAACTGTGTGATAAAAACGGGCTGCTGCTGATTTTTGATGAGGTACAGTGCGGCTTGGGGCGCACCGGTAAATTTTTAGCCTATCAACATTACGGTGTGGAACCTGATATATTCACCCTGGCTAAGGCGCTGGGCGGCGGCTTCCCCATTGGAGCCATGCTGGCCAAAGATCAGGTGGCTGCGGCCTTTGCGCCGGGTGATCACGCTGCCACTTTCGGGGGCAATCCGCTGGCCTGCGCCGCGGGTATAGCCGCCATGCAGACTACTATTAAGTGCGGTATATTGGAAAACTGTAATCAGGTTGGGGCATACTTTAAAGAGAAACTGAATGGGCTGGCTGGTAAATACAGTTTTATCAAGGAAGTGCGCGGTTTGGGACTGATGCTGGGAATGGAGTTGACCATGCCGGGCGCAAGTTTTGTCAACCGTTGCCGGGAGCGGGGTCTGTTGATTAACTGCGCTAATAACAACGTGTTGCGGTTTGTACCGCCGCTGGTTATTACCACTGCGGACGTGGATACAGCCGTGGAGATTTTAGACGAAGTGCTGCAGGAGCACAGGGCTTAGCGAAGCCAGGGGGACGGATGATATTCCCCTCCCTTGGAGGGGTGCAGCGGCGAAGCCGCTGACGGGGTGGTTCGGAAACCGTCCCCCTGGCGCGGTAATTTTTCAAGGAAAGTGGTGATATAAATGAACTCTCTCAAGGAGACATTAAAGGGGAGGGATTTTCTCTCCCTGCATGATTTTACCCCGCAGCAAATTGCCTTGATGATTGATTTTGCCGCACAGCTTAAACAAATGCAAAAACGGGGCGAACCTCATGAATTGCTCAGAGGGCAATCGCTAGGCATGATTTTTCAAAAATCTTCCACCCGGACCAGGGTTAGCTTTGAGGTGGGTATTTACCAACTGGGCGGCCGGGGCCTCTTTTTAAGCCCCAGCGATATCCAGATGGGCCGGGGGGAGAGTATTGCGGATACCGCGCGGGTACTGGAACGCTACCTGGATGGGATCATGATCCGCACCTTTGACCAAAGTGAGGTGGAAGAATTGGCCGCCAATGCGTCTATACCCGTGATTAACGGTCTTACCGACCTGCTGCATCCTACCCAAGTAATCGCGGATTTGCAGACAGTCAAGGAGTACAAAGTCAAACTGGCCGGCCTAAAGATGGCCTTTGTAGGTGACGGCAATAACGTCTGCCACGCTCTATTGCACGGCTGCGCTAAAACAGGGATGCATATCAGCGTGGCTTCCCCGGAAGGTTATCTGCCCAAGGAAGAGATTGTGGCGGAGGCCCGGCAGGATGCTCTGGAAACAGGTGCATCTATTACAATAACTACCAACCCGGAGGAGGCTGTGGCCGGGGCCGATGTATTGTACACTGACGTCTGGGCCAGCATGGGCCAGGAAAGCGAGCAGCTAGACCGGATGAAAGTTTTTGAGCCTTACCAGCTCAATGACCGGCTGACAGCCATGGCGGCGCCGGATTACATATTCCTGCACTGCTTGCCCGCTCACCGGGGTGAAGAGATGACCGCTGAAATAATCGACGGTCCCCATTCAGTAGTTTTTGACGAGGCTGAAAACCGCCTGCATGCTCATAAGGCCATTATGGCCCTGCTTATGGCGAAATAACGAATCAGATGCTACAACCGGACTGTTGCTGCAACTAAGAAGGGAGTTGGCGGATTTGAAAAAAATAGTTTTAGCCTATTCAGGAGGGCTGGATACCTCCATAATCATACCCTGGCTGAAGGAGAACTATGGCTACGAAGTTATTGCCATGGCCGCGGATCTGGGCCAGGGAGAGGAACTCGAGCCGCTCCATGAAAAAGCTTTAAAGAGCGGGGCCAGTAAGCTGTATATTGAGGACGTGAAGCGGGAATTCGTCACCAATTATATTTATCCCACTTTGAGGGCGGGGGCGATCTATGAAGGCAAGTATCTGCTGGGCACCTCCATGGCCCGGCCGCTGATCGGCAAAAAGCTGGTGGAAATCGCTGAGCAGGAAGGGGCTGAAGCGGTAGCTCACGGCGCGACCGGCAAAGGCAATGACCAGGTGCGCTTTGAGCTGGCCGTGAAGGCCTTAAAGCCGGAATTAAAAATAATTGCTCCCTGGCGGGAGTGGGACATTCGCTCCCGGGATGATGCCATTGATTATGCCGAAGCTCGGGGTATCCCCGTGCCGGTAACTAAATCCCGGCCCTATAGCATGGACCGCAATCTCTGGCACCTTTCCCACGAGGGCGGCGCACTGGAGGATCCGGGCCAGGAGCCGCCCGGGGATGTGCTGCTGCTCACCGTGCCGCCCGAAAAGGCTCCGGACGAGCCTACTTACGTGGAAATATATTTTGAACAGGGTATTCCTAAAAAAGTTAATGACCGGGAGCTGCCCCCCGATGAACTGGTTATGAAACTGAATGAATTGGGCGGAGCCAACGGCATTGGCATTGTGGATATGGTGGAAAACCGTCTGGTGGGCATGAAGTCCCGGGGTGTCTATGAAACGCCGGGGGGCACCATACTCTTTCTGGCCCACCGTGAGCTGGAGTTGCTTACTATTGACCGGGCCACCCTGCATTATAAGGAAATAGTGGCCTCCCGCTATGCCGAGCTGGTATATGACGGGATGTGGTTTTCTCCACTGCGGGAGGCGTTGGACGCCTTTGTGAACGTAACCCAGCGCACGGTTACCGGTACGGTACGTATGAAGCTTTACAAGGGTAACTGCACACCAGCTGGAACCACCTCGCCTTACTCACTTTATAACGAAGAACTGGCCACCTTTGGCCGGGACGAAGTATACACACAAGCAGACGCTGCCGGGTTTATCAACCTGTTTGGGCTGCCGCTGCAGGTACGTGCGCTTATGGAAAGAAAAGCGGGATTGCGGAAATAACAAGAAGCGGGGCGATAAATAAGCCCCGCTTACATTTGATTGCCGGCAATAAATTTTTCTTTACAATCCCAACTGCAAAAGTAGTGTCTTATGTCATCCTTAACTAAGACGTATGCTTCTGACTTTGGCAGAGTACATCCACAAATACTATCAATGACCATTTCAATCTCATCTTTTGCTTCCGGTTTTAATTCCGTATTCTCTATATCTGCTTTTTCAGCTGCTTTCCTTACTAGCGGCAGGGCTAAAAAATTAAATATTCCACATATTGCAAGGTAAAATAATATGCAATTGAAAATATTTTCACTTTCAGTAACTTCCACTTCTTACACCCCTTTCATATCATGTTTTACTCAAGTTGAAAGTTTAGAGTCCTGCCACCAACAAGCCCAGTAAAATCAGGTGCAACCCTGCTAGATTCAAGGATTTTTTCCAGCTTATCCTCTTTCACCGGCTTAGTTTCATATTTCCTTACGGAGTATCTTTTTCTCGCCAGATCTTTCATTTATTGACCCTGGTCGTTCTATAATTTACCAATTTAGGTTATTGTGCAATTCTACTCTAATTATAACCATTTTTTTTAATTCTGTCCATATTATGATACTATTGGAGAACCCGGTATAAAGTCCCGGAGTGTCTATGAAACGCCTGAGTTATTTGACATATTTTGAAAACGTAGCCCATCATAGAAATCAAAAAGCGGGGTTGCTTAACGCGCCCCGCTCATTTTTTTAAATGTATCATTACACGGTGTAATGGAAAAATAATTTTTAATCTCTCCGCAATGCTTCGATGGGGTCCATCTTGGCCGCCTTGTTGGCGGGGAGCATGCCGAAAATTATACCGATGGTAGCGGAGAAGAAAAATGCTATCAACATCGTCCACCATGATACTAGGGGCGGCCACTTGGCCAACTTAGCGATCAGAAAGGCTCCTCCGACACCCAGCATCATGCCGATTGTGCCTCCAAGCAAGCAGAGCACCACCGATTCGATGAGAAACTGGGTCAATATGTCCCTGCGCCTGGCCCCCAGTGCCTTACGGATGCCGATTTCCCTGGTGCGCTCGGTGACGGAAACCAACATGATGTTCATAACCCCGATGCCTCCAACTAAAAGTGATATCCCGGCAATGGCACCGATAATCAAGGTCATAATGCCGGTTATTTGGTTGGCCGACTGCATCTGCTGCTCCATGCTATAACTGATGTACTGGGCGGAACTACGATGCCTCCGTTCCAGCACCTTTACAGTCTGATCCATAGTTTCCTGGACCTTTTCCCTGGAAACAGCGCTGCCTTCCAGGTTGTTTACATATGTACCGAACATGTTGTGCCAGGACCGGCTGGGAATAAATACCCGGGCTTCTTCCGAAAAGCCCAACATGGAGTCGCCCTTGGCTACCACGCCAACCACCAGAAATGGTGTGCTGCCAATGCGCACCATATTCCCCACGGGTTCGGAGCGGCCAAAAATTTCATCCGCTAGCGCCTCATCCATCACGGCAACCCTCCGGCCCAAAGAATCATCCTCCTGGCTAAAAAAATGACCGTTTTTCATATTTAGCTTTCTGATCTGCTCATAGTCCGAAGATACGCCCCAGACCTGGGAATACTTCTTGTCCTTGGAGCCCCTGACATCAGCCATGGTGGTGCTGTTGGCGGAAAGATATCTTATTCCCGGCACTTTGTCTTTGAGTACCTGCACGTCACTAAGTTCAAACATTCTGCCGGTGGGCTGCTCGCCGCTACGCCAGTTCACATAGATGGCAAAGATGTTGGTACCTACCTTTTCCATCTCCACCATCAACATAGCCCGCCCCCCCTGACCGATGGCGACTACCGCGATAACCGCGGCAATGCCGATAATAATGCCCAGGGTAGTTAAAAAAGAGCGCAGCTTATTGGTCCTGATACCCTCCAGGGCCACCCGGATACTCTCCAACAGGTTCACTGAGTTTCCCCCCTCCCAGTATCCGAGTCGGATAGCCCCGGATTACTTAACTGTTCTACAGCGTCCAAAGGGTTTTCCACCTTTTCATCGGCCGTCAGTCTGCCGTCCCGAAAGTGGATAATCCTTGAGGAGTGCAGGGCAATATCCCGCTCGTGGGTGACCAGCACTATGGTGGCTCCGCCCCGGTTTAAATCCTGAAAAATAGCCATTATCTCTTCCCCGGAGCGGGTATCCAGATTGCCCGTAGGCTCGTCGGCAAGTAATATCGACGGTTCGTTAACCAGTGCCCGGGCTATGGCTACCCTTTGCACCTGGCCACCGGATATCTGGTTGGGGCGGTGGTTGATTCGATTTGCCAACCCCACTCGTTTTAATGCCAAGTTAGCTCTTTTCATCCTTTCCCGGGCATCTATACCGGCATATAACATAGGCAGTTCCACGTTGCGCAGGGCGGTCATTCGGGGCAGCAGGTTAAAGTTCTGAAAAACAAAGCCTATTTTCCGATTGCGCACCCTGGCCATGCCGTTTTCATCCAGAGTGCTTATATCAATGCCGTCCAGCTTATATGAGCCGGAGGTCGGGGTGTCCAGACAGCCCAGGAGGTTCATAAAGGTTGATTTGCCGGAACCTGATGGCCCCATTATAGATACAAACTCGCCGGCCTTGACTGTGAGGTTTACGTCTTTCAATGCCGCTACCATATGAGCCCCTGTGCTGTATATTTTAGTCAAATTAAAAACTTGAATCATTATGTCGTTCCTCCGGCTGTCGGCACATTTTTAACTTCTGACACCCGGGCACCATCCATTAGAGATTTATCCGGGCTTACAACAACGGTATCGCCTTTCTGAAGTCCAGATTTTATTTCAGTATAAAGTTCGGTATTTAGGCCGATTTCCACTGTTTTTTCTCTGGCGATATCGTTTTTCACCATGTAAACTTTGTGTTTACCGTCTTTTTCAATCACAGCTTCATATGGTACTACCAGTGCATTTTCTACGTCCACAGTGGTAATGGTCAAATCTACAGTATAGCCCGTGCGAAGGCCCTCGCAATTGCCGGTTATTCTGACAATCACCGGCACTTCGATCTGGCTGCCCTGATTACCGGTTTGGACCAGGGCGCCGGGAGAAACGCTGTGCAGTACCCCGGTATACTCACGGTCCGGCAGCGCTGCGGCAGTAACTTTAACCTGCTGCCCGGTTTTTAGCCTGCCGCTGTCCGCTTCGCTCACCCCGGCCGTTACCTCCACCTTGTCCGTGTTACCGATGGTAATAAGCCTTGTACCGGGATCGATGTGGTCCCCCTCGGCCACCTCTACGGAAATTACAACGCCGTCCATTTCCGCCGTAAGGGTAGTTCTTGCTAATTGCCGTTCGGCCAGTTCCATCTGAACGCGGGCCTGCTCCACCTGTGCATTAAATGAAGCCAGTTCCGGGCCCGTGGGACCTGATTCTTTGATTTTTAGCCTGGCGTCGGCGTTATTGTACTCCGTTTCCTTTGCTATCAGCTCAAGTTCCGCTGTTTCCAGCTCCTGGACACTTACAGCATCTTGATCATACAGCTGTTTGATTCTCTCGTATTTTTTTTTGGCGTTTTGGTAGTCGGCCCCGGCTTTGTTATAGTCGGCCCTTAGCTGTGCTATTTCCTCCGGCCGGGGATTAAGCGCGTTTTCCAGATTGGATTGTTGTATAGCGTAGTTTGATTTGGCGTTGCTTAGCTTGTCCTCTAAATCACCGGCATCCAGCAGCCCGAGCACCTGATCCTTATGTACTATTTCACCAGGGTTGACATTTATTTTTTTCACCGTTGTTTCTTCGTAGCTGTAAAACTCCTGTTTTTCCACCAGTCTCACCCGTCCGGTGGCGAAAACATTGTCCTGAATGTGTTGTACCTCCGCTTGGGCTATTTTTACCGGTATACCTGTAGGTTTACTGTTTTTGATGATGATGGCCGAAACCAACGCTCCAATAAGGCCGAGAGTTAATACCCCGGCCAAAAGCTTCTTCCATGATATGTTCGCTAATTTTTGTTTTAAAGATTGCAAATTAATCTCTCCCTTAATAACGGGTCAAACCCTGCATTGAAATTATTTAATCCCCTATACTATAGACATAACAAAAGGCTGATTTATTTCAACCAGTTAGTAATTTTTTTGACAAATAACTCTATCGATCTTTGTCATTAATCCATGGTGGTACATCATTCGTTCGATTTTTTTACCGTTTACGATATGCAAGATTGAATTACCCCAGCTACGTGTTTTTTTGAGTGAAATATTATATAGTGAAACAAGTATATAATGAAAATTCAAGCGGCCGATAAGTAGCTTGTAAGGGGAAGGGGGATTATATGAAACTCTTAAAAGCTGAAATGAGTGATTTATCTTCGATACTTGAGTTGCAATATTTGGCTTATCAGAGTGAAGCCAAATTGAATAATAATTATTCAATACCGCCTTTAATGCAAACTTTAGAGGAAATTAAACAAGAATATGAAAAAGGGATTGTATTGAAAGTTATCGACGAAAACAGATCAATAATCGGCTCGGTCCGTGGATACGTTGAAAATGATACGCTTTACATAGGTAAACTAATAGTTCATCCAGGCCATCAAGGCAGGGGAATAGGCACACAATTGTTGAATGAAATTGAAAAGGTCTGCCCCCAGCCACGGTATGAGCTGTTTACAAGCGATAAAAGCATTAGGAACATAAAGCTATATGAGCGATTGGGGTATGTTCAATATCAGGTCAAGCAGGTTGCGCCAAATTTAAAATTTATTTATCTCGAAAAGAATAGGTGATCCGTATATAATTATCATGAAAATGAGCTAAAACCCACGCCGGTATTTTATGCTAAGAACGGCGGGGTTTTATATAATGTGCAATGGCATTTGGGGTCTTACATTTGATTGTCGGCAATATATTTTTCTCTGCAATTCCAACTACAAAAGTAATGTTTTATTTCATTCTTAAATAAGACATATGCTTCCGATTTTGGTAAAGTACACCCACAAATGTTATCACGGACCATCTCAATCTCTTCTTTAACTTCCAGGTTTATGGCTGCCTGCTCTTTTTCGGCCTGCGCCTGCTGAGCTGCTTTTCTTGCTCTCGTAAAGGCTAAATAATTAAATATTCCATTTACGATTAAGTAAGCTAATAAGAAATTAACAATCCCTTCAAGAACTCCCATGCGTACACCCCTTTCTAGATTCACGGTTTTCAATTCCAGCGAATATTTTTTTGAATACTTGACAGGTCTGTTCTATTTCTTCTTCGGTTAGATTATCAAACTGTTCCACTAATAATTGGAGCCTTTTAGTCTCAATATCGGCTAACAATTTTTCCCCTTGAGCAGTTAAGTTAAGCCAGACGATACGCCGATCCTGCTCAGAGCGATCCCTTTCAATCCAGCCATTTTTGTAAAGACGATCAATGATCGTAGTAGCAGCAGACGGGGAAATGTCTAATATATGCGCAATATCCGCTGCTTTACAATGATCGTGGATTGCCATAAGTTTAAGTAAAAAAAATTGGGTTTCGGTTACCAGGCCATTTAAGAGCCCTTTGAGCTGGCAGGTACTATTTTTAACCAACTCCTGAAACAAAGTATCAAATTCAATTAACTTTTCTTTTTTAACCAAGGTGTAAGGGCTCCTTTAACATTGTTAGAATAATTATAAACTAGGATAATAGTTGTGTCAATTAATTATTAACAATATTAATAATCAATATCTTAAATCATTCACAAATAAAAGGGGAGCGATGAGATTTGATGCTTACCTCAGAAATTGAACATTAATTATCTCACCCGCCAAAAGACAATCCTGTTTTTCAGTTAATGAGGCCACTGCTGTGGCTTTAGCGATGGAGGTCACCGGGGCGTGTTTTTTCATTGGATAAAACTCAGGCAGCCCGTCACCGGCATATTCAATCGTACCGTAGAAAAAATCAGTCCAGCCGGGCTCACCCTTGAGATCAAGGGCCAGCCTTGCCTTAATCCAAGGCAAACCCGGGTTGGCATGACCGGAAAGAGCGAGCAGGCCGGGCAAAGCAATCTGCAGGTAGCCCATCAAATTAGAGGACGGCCCGCCGGCCAGAATGAAGACCGGTTTTTTATCCAGCAGGCCAAAGCCGACTGCCTTGCCGGGTCCAATGCGAATCCGGTGAAATACCCCTTGCCAGCCAAGCTCCCCGAGAACCTGCGCCATCAGGTCACGTTCACCCGTCCAGGCCCCGCCGCTGGTGAGCACGGCGTCCGTTTCGCTGGACATTAGCTTTAGGGCGTTGTAAAGATCAGTATAATCATCTTTGGCAATGGTCAGCCGGGCCTGCATATTATATTTATGGCAGAAGCCGGCCAAGGTCATGATATTGCTGGCGTAGACCCCGCCCTCCGGCAAGGGCTTACCCGGCTCGACGATTTCGTCACCGGTGCCAATAATCCCGACCACGGGATTTCTAAAGACAGGGATTGTACTGTATCCTGCCGCGGCCAGGAGGCCGGCTACGGCAGGCGTTATCCGCCGATTGGCCTTGAGAATAGGTTCCCGCAAGGCCACGTCGCTGCCGCGCGGCCGGATATTCCTTCCGGGCCCGGTAAAGGTTTCTACCAGCACCTCACTGTCCAGCTGCTGCACAAATTCTTCAGACACCACACTGTCGGCACCGGCCGGGATACGAGCCCCGGTCAATATTCGCACCGTGGTTCCCGGTGTGACTTGAAAATCATTATCCCCGCCTGCGGCCATCGAACCTAAAAGTCGCAGTCGGACAGGGTTTTCGGCAGTGGCTTCGGCGACCTCCTGGCTTATCACTGCATAGCCGTCTTTACGTGAGGTATCGATGGCCGGGGAATCCACCAGGGCATTGAGATTTGAGGCCGCGATACGGCCGATACTGTCCACCAGGGAAACATTTTCAGCAGCCAGCGGCTTGATTATCTCCAGAGTCAAACGCAAGGCCTCTTTCAGGCCGAGAGACATGTTTTTCATGGGTCCTCCTTTGGGAAAATTCCAGACATAATAATTTCCGCAGCTGCTTTCCTTGGCTCATACAAACTTTGGTGTCTATAGCAAGAAACGCAGCTCATTTATATAATGATAACAAACTTAAAACCATTACATTTGCATTATATAGCTTGGCCTATCGTTAGGCAATATTTTCATGGGACATGCTGAGCTGGGCTTAACCTTACAGCGTTATTGGAGAGTACTATAAAATTTGATTCGGTAGTACTCTTTATTTTATCTTGTAATAACTGAGACTGTTAAGGAAGCAAGGTAATATCTACATAATGAGGAATATTTACAAAGAAAGTTATAATTCATATCGACAGCATAACTCCTGTGTATAATAAAAGAAAGAGGTGAGCCAATGAAAGTAATTGTTGGAATTACGGGAACAACGGGAGCAATATTTGGCATCCGTATTTTAGAAATCTTGAAAAATGTTAAAGAAGTGGAAACACATGTCATATTGTCAGAATGGGGAAAAAAAACATTAGCATCGGAAACAAATTATACAGCAGAAGAAGTAGAACGGCTTGCAGACTTCACCTATGCAATAACAGATCTTGGCGCAAGAATCTCCAGTGGATCATTCCGGGTAGATGCCATGATTATTGCACCTTGCAGTATGAAGACACTTGCCTCTATTCGCATGGGTCTTGCGGACAACCTTATATCACGTGCAGCGGATGTTATCCTGAAGGAACGAAAAAAATTAATTTTATTAACAAGAGAAACACCGCTGAACACCATTCATTTAGAAAATATGCTGGCGTTGTCTCATATGGGCACCGTCATTTTACCGCCAATGCCAGCCTTTTATAACCATCCCCAAACTGTCGGTGACATAATAAATCATATTGCCTATAGAACAATGGATCAACTGGGAATCATTCTGCCGGAATTAAAGCGTTGGGATGGTCTGAAAGAAAGCTGGGAATCTGGTTAAAAATAGGCGCAAATGAAAGCATGACAAGATTTTTATAATAAAGGAGGGAACAAGCCTGAATGAATTTTCTCTTAAAGCCGGGGAAGGAAAGTATCAGGTCCATCTCCATGCATTGATTTGCGGTAAAGATGTTTCCGTATGTATTTTTGGCGGAGATGTGCCCCACATCGGTGCAGTTGCGGTTGCTGTTCCCAGAAAAAGCCTGACCGGAGACGGCAGTGATTCGGCAAGCGCCAGCGTTATATGCATTACAGGTCATAAAGAAGATGAAATAGCTCGTCAAACAGCACTGCGTCTTAGCTCCGCATGGCAGTGCGTTGTCACAGTTTCAGCCGGGGTCCACATCGATAATGCAAAGAAGGATGACATAGCCATACTATGCGCAAATATACAAGAACTTTCAGAGAATCTGATAGGCAAAGTCAAATTCAATCAGGAAACGCAAAACAGGTTAAATAAGGGTAAGAATAAGATCAATATGAATTTGGAGGGGTAGGAAACATGGCAGAAAAAAAGAATTATGATTTGCGTTCCGTATTGGCTCGTTTGAAAGAACTGGACGGACAATACATTGAGACTAATGAAGAGGTAAATCCGGAAGCCGAGCTATCAGGAGTTTACCGTTATGTAGGAGCTGGCGGTACGGTAAAACGTCCTACCAAGGAAGGACCGGCAATGATGTTCAACAACGTGAAGGGATTTGCTGGAACACGTGTATTGATTGGCCTTTTGGCGAGTCGTAAACGTGTGGCTGCCATGCTTGAAACGGAACCGGAAAATCTTGGGAAGTTGCTGAATGATGCAGTGTCTACCCCTATAATGCCGGTGACGGTATCCAAAGAACAGGCTCCGGCACAGGAAGTGGTACATCTGGCAACAGACCCGGGCTTTGACGTGCGTAAACTCGTTCCGGCGCCAACAAATACACCGGAGGATGCCGGTCCATATATTACATTAGGAATGGTGTATGGCAATGATCCGGAAACAGGTGAAAGCGACGTGACTATCCACCGCCTGTGCCTGCAATCTAAGGATGAGATATCTATGTATATTGTACCCGGAGCACGTCATTTAGGTGCATTTTATCAAAAATATGAAGCAATGGACAGGCCAATGCCGGTAACCATCAGTATAGGAGTAGATCCGGCCATCGAAATAGGATCTTGTTTCGAGCCACCAACAACACCGCTTGGCTATGATGAACTTGGCGTGGCAGGCGCTATCCGCGAACAGCCTGTAGAATTAGTACAAGCCTTAACAGTTGATCAAAAAGGAATCGCCAACGCAGAATGGATCATTGAAGGAGAACTGCTGCCAAAATACCGGGTCGTTGAAGACCAAAATACAAATACCGGAAAAGCAATGCCAGAATTTCCCGGGTATACAGGTGGTGCACAAAGTGCTGTTCCTGTGATCAAAGTAAAAGCTGTGACACATCGCCAGGACAATCCAATTATGCAAACTGTCATCGGACCATCTGAAGAACATGTCAGCATGGCAGGCATCCCAACAGAAGCTTCTATTATGCAATTGGTAGAGCGCGCAATGCCTGGCAAGGTGCTCAATGTCTATGCACATTCTTCCGGTGGCGGTAAATATGTTGCTGTCATGCAATTTAAAAAATCAGTGCCATCTGATGAAGGAAAACAACGCCAGGCAGCACTTCTGGCCTTTTCTGCATTCAGCGAATTGAAGCATATTATCCTGGTGGATGAAGATGTAGATATATTTGACACGAATGATGTGTTATGGGCAATGACAACACGCTTTGAAGCAGACAAGGATATCATCACCATTCCGGCGACACGCTGCCACCCGCTTGATCCCTCGCAAAAACGTGAATATACGGATTACCATGACAACGGACTGGCTTGTAAAACGATCTTTGACTGCACAGTACCCTTCGAGTTGAAGAGTGCATTCCAACGTGCTGCATTCCTTGAAGTGGAAAATTGGGAACGATTCGTGAAATAGTTCAGGTTAAATACCATCGTTGGCTGGTAATAATGGATATCTAGCGAATGCTTGGGAAAAATAGTTACAAAAAGAGGATAACAGTGTCTGATATCGAAGTGCTCAGTAAATATTATTAAATATAAGTGGTTCGTGTTATTATTCCACAGGGAGGATAAAAATGATTATTACTACAACACCTAATATTGAAGGCAAAAAAATAATTGAATACAAAGGGATTATTTTTGGCGAAGTAATTACAGGTGTGAATTTTATAAAAGATTTTGCTGCAAGTTTAACTAATATATTTGGTGGCAGATCTGGTTCATACGAGGGTGAATTAATAAAAGCCCGTGAAGATGCGTTAAGGGAACTGGAAAAAAGGGCTGAAATGGTGGGGGCAAATGCAGTAGTTGGCGTAGATATTGATTACGAAGTGTTGGGGCAAGGCAACATGCTTATGGTAACAGCGTCCGGGACTGCAGTAAAAGTGGAATAAGCATTGGGCCTGATTAAACCATAAAAGGACTGTGAATTAACTTCATGGTCCTTTTTGTTTTGGCCATTATATCCGGCAAACTGCCTATAGGTAATTTCATCAAGTATTATTAGGCTACATAACGGCAGTAGGGCGTGTTAGACTATTTTATATTAGATGGAGCAAGACCCCGAAAGGAATGCAACTAAATAAATGACGAAATCATATTTAAAATATATATTATCCCTGCTTATTTTTGGTTCAAATGGCATAGTGGCCAGTTATATTTTACTCAGCAGTGCTGAAATCGTACTTTCAAGAACTATTATAGGAAGCGTATTCTTGGGGCTCGTTTTTATCATTGGACGGAAAAGAATAGCATACCAGCAAATAAAAAAACAATGGTTTTATTTGCTGGGTTCCGGTATGTCTCTGGGATTAAGTTGGATATTTTTATTCGAGGCTTATCGCCTAACCGGTGTCAGTACTGCAACTCTTGCCTATTATTGCGGACCTGTTATGGTGATAGCAGTTGCGCCTTTTATATTCCACGAGAAAATGACAGCCGGCAAAGTGATCGGTATTAGCTTGGTTGTTTTGGGCATGGTGTTAGTAAACGGTTCGGATTTTGTAACTGAGGGTATGTCTTGGGGACTTATGTGTGGAATAATTTCTGCGTTGTTTTATGCGATAATGATAATTTCAAATAAAAAAATGGAAAAACTTACCGGACTTGAAATTACCTTCGTTCAACTTGTTACTGCCTGTGCTGTAGTTGCTTTTTACACCTTGCTGATGCACAAAGGAACAATTTCTATATCCCGAACAGATTTTATACCGATTTTATTTCTCGGGGTGGTTAATACGGGGATTGCCTGTTATTTGTATTTTTCTTCCATTCATGAGCTTCCAGCGCAGTCAGTGGCTATATGTAGTTATATTGATCCTTTATCCGCTCTGGTATTCTCGGCAATCATTCTTAACGAACATCTGAGTACGGTTCAAATTCTTGGTGCGATTTTTATTTTAGGCGGTGCTGCATTTAGCGAGTTATATCATTTTAGAAAAAAATCAAATATAAAATACAATCGTGGTATGATATCAAAACCGACGGGGAGATAGACTTTTTCACGCTTCCTGGAGCCGCCCCGACGGTAATTCAATAAAACCACGCACGGGGTGGATGTTAAACCGGTGACGTCTCATACTAATAACCCAAACTCGGCGCAGAAAAATATACAATATCGGGTTATACTAATAACTGTATCACAGAAGCGGAAAAGGTGGGGGCAAATTCAGTAATTGGCGTAGATATCACCCATGTGTCATTTGTGACTTTACTTTTGCTGCTTCCTCAACTAAAATTAATAAAATTGAATTAAGCAAAAGCGATGAAGGGAAGAAGTAGGTCAGTTACATCATTCAGAGAGCATCCGGTTGGTGAGAGGCTGCAGATGCACTGATTCGAATACATCCTGGAGCCGCTGCCTGAATTGCTAGTAGGGTTTGACGGGTACGCCCGGTACAGCGGGTGAGTGTGTTTGCACTCGTTGAGGGGAATTTTCGTGAGGAATTCCCGAGTCAGAGGTGGTACCGCAATTATTGCCCTCTGTTCCAATTGGAGCAGGGGGCGTTTTATTATTAATATGGGACAAAGGAGTTGTGGTAATGCAAATTTATGAGGAACTGGTCGCTCGTGGCTTGATTGCCCAGGTTACCGACGAAGAAGAAATTAAAGAACTTATTAATAATGGTAAGGCAACCTTTTATATTGGCTTTGATCCAACTGCTGATTCCTTGCATGTCGGTCATTTTATGGCCCTAAGCCTGATGAAACGTTTGCAGATGGCAGGCAACAAACCGATTGTTCTGCTTGGCGGCGGAACAGGTTTAATTGGTGATCCATCCGGCCGGACGGACATGCGTTCTATGATGACGCTTGAAACAATCCAGCACAATATTGATTGCTTTAAAAAGCAGATGGAACGCTTCATCGAGTTTGGTGAAGACAAGGCTATTATGGTAAATAATGCAGACTGGCTCTCAAAGCTGAATTATATTGAATTACTTCGTGATGTTGGAGTCTATTTTTCTGTAAATCAAATGTTGCGTGCAGAATGTTATAAGCAGAGAATGGAAAAGGGACTGTCCTTCTTAGAATTAAATTATATGATTATGCAGTCCTACGATTTTTATTATCTATATAAAAATTACGGATGCAATATGCAGTTTGGCGGCGATGACCAGTGGTCAAATATGTTGGGTGGTACGGAGCTGATTCGGCGCAAGTTAGGCAAAGATGCCTACGCCATGACCATTACCCTACTGTTGAACTCCGAAGGTAAAAAGATGGGTAAGACTGCAAAGGGTGCTGTTTGGCTTGACCCCAACAAAACCTCACCTTTTGAATTCTTCCAGTATTGGCGTAATATTGGTGACGCCGATGTTCTCAAGTGCATTCGTATGCTAACCTTCTTGCCGCTGGAACAAATTGATGCCATGGACCAATGGGAAGGCAGTCAGCTAAACGAAGCCAAGGAAATTCTGGCCTATGAATTGACTAAGCTGGTGCATGGTGAAGAAGAAGCCCAAAAGGCCAAGAACACTTCTCACGCTCTTTTCGCAGCCGGTACGGATGATGCTAACATGCCAACCACTGAAATTGAAAACGAGCAGCTGACCAATAGCGCGATCGGTATTATCGATTTACTGGTGTTGTGTGGTTTATCGGCTTCTAAGAGTGAAGCAAGACGTCTGGTGCAACAGGGTGGTGTAATTATTAATGATACTAAAGTTGAATCCATCGATGATAAAATTACTGTAGAACAATTGCAAAACAGTGTCAAGATACGTAAAGGTAAGAAAACTTACCACAAGGCTTTGATGAAGTAAAGAAAGCTGCTCCCGACATAGCCGTGGAAGCAAGCAACGGTAATCTATAACAATGAATTACCAATGCCGGATAATTGCTGAACTCTATTTGTTCAGCGGTTGTCCGGCCTTTTTGGGGCTAAAAGAGTGCGGTTTGCGTGCAGCTTATCTGTTTTGGGCGGTACTATGATATGGAAAATGACCCCAATGTAAAAGGGCAAGTAGAACAGGTCCTGGCGGATTTAAAGGAGTTATAATTGCGCCTCCAGTTTTGCTTTGAAACTGATTTTGCGCAGCGTGCCGAGGTTATCGAACTTGATTAAATAGGCAGCCTGGTCGCGGTCGATAGCAACCACTTCCCCGGCGCCCATGATGCTGTGCACGATTCGGTCGCCCGGCTTGAAGGAGAGTCTGGCAGCCGACGCTTTCAGCCTTTTTTCGCTGCTGTTGATATGCCAATTGGTATCATATACCAGGCTATCGTCCAATTCGCCCGTGTAGGCAAGCAGGGTTTTGTCTACATTAAAAATGAAGCGGGAAGGGTAGCGGTATGAACCATCCAAATTCCGTCCTTCCGCATCTGTGAGGTACAGCGCCTTTGCCGCCCGGGTGAAGGCGACGAAGGCCAGCCGCCGTTCCTCCTCCATGCCCTCCAGGGTCGCGGTTTTCTTTGAGGGGAACACGCCTTCCGAGAGGCCGCAGAGAAACACACAGGGGAACTCCAAGCCCTTCGCGGTATGCACCGTCATCAGCTTAACCGCGTTCTTGCCGGAAGCTGCGTCGGTGTTGGTCAGCAGGGCCACATGCGCCAGGTAGTTTTCCAGCGTGCATTCCTCACCACAGGAGATCTCGTATGCATAGACCGATTGTTTTAGTTCCGCCAAATTGTCAAGCCGCTCCTGGCTGCCCTCAGTCCGGAGTATCGCCTCATAACCGCTCTGGTCAAGGATGGCGCTTAAAAGCTCTGAGATGGGCATATCCTGATAACCGGCGGAGAAACGCTCGATCAGGACCAGGAACTTCTTGGCCCTGGTGCTCTTGAAAATTTCGTGGTCTATGGTCCTCTCTAGTGCGCTGTAAAGCGAGCATTTATTCTGCGCGGCATAGTCCTGCAAAAATTTCATCCGCCGCTCGCCGATGTTGCGCTTGGGCACGTTGGCTACGCGTAGGAAGGACAAGTCGTCCTTATAGATGATCAACCGCAGATAGGACAGGGCGTCCTTGATTTCCATGCGCCCGAAGAACTGCACACCGCTGTAGATGGTGTACGGCAATTCTTCCTTCAGGAACACCTCTTCCAGGGTGCGGGAGATGTAGTGGGCGCGATACAAGATGGTGACGTTGCTGAGCTTGATGCCCTGACCGGCCAGCTCTTTGATCTGCCCGGCGATCCATTTGGCCTCGTCTTCCGTTGTCCTGGCGTGGTGGTAAACCACGGGGGCGCCCTTCGGCAGCATGGGGAGCAAGTCCTTGGGGATGCGGTTTTTATTGTTCCCGATCAGTGAATTAGCCACGGCTAAAATCTGCGGCGTAGATCGGTAATTCTGCATCATCATGATGGTGCGCACATTGGGAAACTCTTGATCAAAGTTTAACAGGTACCGCACGCTGGCACCCCGCCAGGTGTAAATCGTCTGGTCCGGATCGCCCACAATAAAGAGGTTTTGGTGGTACCCGCATAATACCTTCATCAGCCGGTACTGCAGCTCGTCGATGTCCTGGTACTCGTCGATCATGATGTATTCCAGCCGCTGCTGCCACTTTAATCTGATCTCCTCATTGACGCTGAAGATATACAGCGCATAATTGATCAGGTCGTTGTAGTCGAGGCCAAAGCATTTCTTCTGCTGGTACAGATAGCCATAGAAAATGATATCATCTGCCTGCACCGCGTTTAAATATTTCTGCTGCAGCTGATCAAGCGGCAAGGCGATCATGTCTTCGTAATACTCCGGTTCCTTGAATATCTTGCGCATCTCGATCATATCCCGAGCTTTGGAAAAGGTCATGTGGCGCAGGGTTAGACCGCGCTCCTCATAGATGATCTTAAGCATGGCGTCGATGTCTGCGTTATCCAGCACCAGAAAGCTTTTCGGGTATTGCATGGTGTTGATATCCTCTTGCAGCACGGACACGCAGAAGCTGTGGAAGGTGCTGATATAGCCCGTATCGTTGTCGCCGGTCAGGCGGCGGATCCGTTGTTTCATTTCATTGGCTGATTTATTAGTGAAGGTAACGCAGAGAATGTTAGAGGGTAGGATGCCGATCTCGTTAACCAGATAGGCAAACCGGTGCGCCAATGCCCGCGTTTTGCCGGAACCCGCCCCCGCGATTACGCGGATGAAGCCTTCTGTAGTAGTTACCGCCTGTATCTGCTGCTCGTTGAGTCCCTCTAGAATATCGCTCATCCTCACCGGTCACCACCTTATCTGTATAGGTTCCAATTTAACATAGTATAATCTTTTTAACAATTTATTTTGTTGACTCAGCGTTTTTTGACATCGTCAATTTTGCTTTTCACTTCAGCAATGTGCTTATCTAAGCTGTCCAAGTTGAAAATTCTTCTGTTTATTTATTGGCCATGAGAACACAAAAAACCTTACCCCTCTTGATTAGGGGCAAGGGCTTGATGGCGAGGTTACTTTTAGTTTTCCAGTTTTTTGTTAAGTAACTGCTGAGCAGCAAAATATCCTTTGGCTTTAAAGCCGCAGGATTATTACCGGAAGGTTTCAAAGAATACCGTATCTTTTAGCGGTTTGCGGTCTGTGTGTCTATCCGTCGGAGCGCTTTCCCCGGCGGCATAACCGACGACTAAAATATTTACCGGCTCAACGTGGTCGGGGATGTTAAATTCCTTTCTGATCACGTCCGGTTTGAAATGACCTACCCATACCGTTCCCAGACCCAGTTCGGTAGCCTGCAGCATCATGTGGTCGGTAACTATGCTGGCATCAATATCGGCGAAGTTTTTGTTGTCATGCGGTCTTTTCCAGGCCGCGTTGTAGTCCGCGCAGACGATAATAGCTAGTGGGGCGCCGTAGATATTGGCTGCTTTTTGTACTTTGCCCAACCCGGCCGGTTCACGCACTACGATGAGACGCTGGGGCTGGAAATTTACCGCTGTGGGCGCAACCCGCCCGGCTTCGAGAATTTTTTCCAGCTTGTCCTCTTCCACCGGCCTGGTCTCGTATTTCCTTACCGAGTATCTTTGTTTAGCGATGTCTAAAAAACTCATTTGATCAACCTGCCCTTTCTATTTTGGATTGGTTGTCTCGCTGCCCGTATATCTCCGCAAGTGCCTTCTGCCGTTCTTGTCCAATTATATCCATTTTTTTAAGCCTGTCCAGATTAGCGCCAGGCCTAAAGTCGCGGAGTGTTTATGAAGCGGGATTAGCCCTGGGCAGAAATGAAAAGAGCGGGGCCGGTTAACGCGCCCCGCTTGTGTGCAGGAAAACTACTCATCTTTAATTAGCCCGTACAGCGGCTTATATTTTAAGTTATGTATGGTATTGATAAAGCGCACTGTACGGCTCTTGGCTCGCAGTACCAGTGAATAGGTTTCAGCCTGTTCACCGCCCTTAAAACGCACTCCTTTAAGTAACTCGCCGTCGGTGACACCGGTGGCCGCGAATATGGCGTCATCCCCGCATACCAGGTCGTCCAAGGTTAAAATGCGGTGGGGGTCTGCAATGCCCATCTCCAGGCAGCGCTGGAATTCGGCGTCATCCTCGGGTACTAGGCGGGCCTGCATATCTCCGCCCAGGGCTTTTAGGGCTGCTGCGGCGATTACGCCCTCCGGGGCGCCGCCGATACCGGCGCAAATATCGATGCCCGTTTCTTCAAAGCCCGTGGCCAATACTGCGGCTACGTCACCATCGCCGATGAGGCGTACCCGGGCGCCTGCCTCCCTTACCCCTTGAATCAGCTTCTCGTGCCGGGGGCGATCCAATATCATCACCGTGCAGTCCACGATGCGCTTATTATTAGCCTTGGCCACAATTTCCAGGGTTTTTTCAATGGGATCGTCCAGGTTGATCAGGCCGGCAGCCCGCGGTCCTACGGCCAGTTTATCCATGTACATATCCGGGGCGTGCAGCAGGTTGCCCTTATCGGCAATGGCAATTACCGACATGGCATTGTTCAGCCCCTTGGCCAGAATGTTGGTACCTTCGAGCGGGTCTACCGCCACATCCACTTCCGGTGTCTCAGCGTTGCCCACCCGCTCACCGATATATAGCATAGGAGCCTCGTCCATTTCACCTTCGCCGATGACTACGGTACCGTTTACAGCTATTGAATCGAACACGGCCCGCATAGCGTTGGTGGCGGCTCCGTCGGCCTCGTTTTTGAGCCCACGGCCCATCCACTGGGCGGAAGCCAGAGCGGCCATTTCGGTAACGCGCACCAATTCCAGCGTCAGTTCTCTTTCCATATATGTCGTCTCCTTTGTTAACAAACTGTTTAATTAATTTTATTTTATCATATATGAGGCTTAATGGGTGAATTAGTATAACATTTTTTTAAAAAAGTACCTATTATTTTGTAGGTAGTGCTTGGCCGGCCTCATATAGACAACTAAGCATATGCCAATTCATGAAAAAGTATATTTACGGAAAATGCAAGATATACCAAGCAGCTGATTTTTTATTTGACCTTTTTCCAACTTTGGCACAGCCGTGTTATAATATTTTAGCATATTTCTTGGCAAAATGAAGCAGCTTTGGTATTAAAGCCGCTTCGTTGTCAACACTTTATTAAAAGAAGGTGGATTTAATGGCTAAATTGTGGAGTGGGCGCTTTCAAAAGGAGACTGACCGGATGGTAGATGATTTTCATTCTTCCATCTCCTTTGATAGCCGTCTTTATAAATACGATATTACCGGCAGTATTGCTCATGCCAAAATGCTGGCGCAGGTGGGCATTATCAGTCACCAGGAGGCCAATACCATTGTTGGCGGCCTTACAGTTATACTGGCCGGTATTGAAGCGGGCCAGGTTGAATTTTCCGTTGCCGCCGAGGATATTCATATGAACGTGGAACAATTATTAATAGAAAGTATTGGGGATGTAGGTAAAAAACTGCACACTGCCCGCAGCCGCAATGACCAGGTAGCGCTGGATGTACGCATGTACCTGCGGGATGAGATAGACGGGGTCAGACAGCTGTTGTCTGAGCTTATAAGTGTGCTGCTGGATATATCGGAAAAACATCTGGATACTGTAATGCCCGGTTACACGCATCTGCAAAGGGCTCAGCCCATTTCATTGGCTCATCATCTGCTGGCTTATTGTCAGATGTTCAATAGGGATATGGACCGCCTGGCGGATTGCCGCCGGCGGGTTAATGTGCTGCCCTTGGGTGCCGGGGCGCTTGCCGGTACCACCTTCCCCCTGGACCGGGAGTACGTGGCCCGGGAATTGGGCTTTGATGCTGTTACGGAGAACAGCTTGGATGCTGTAAGCGACCGGGACTTTGCCGTTGAGTTTGCTGCCGCCGCATCCCTTATAATGATGCACTTGAGCCGTTTTTGTGAGGAAATCATTCTCTGGTCCTCCGCCGAATTTGGATTTATAGAGTTGGATGATGCTTACAGTACAGGCAGCAGTATGATGCCCCAGAAAAAAAACCCGGATGTGGCTGAGTTAATCCGGGGTAAGAGTGGCCGGGTATTTGGGGATCTAACTGCCCTCTTAACGGTGCTGAAAGGGCTTCCGCTGGCCTACAACAAGGACATGCAGGAGGATAAGGAGGCTCTGTTTGATGCGGTGGATACAGTGAAAAAGTGCCTGCTGATTTTCCGGCCCCTGGTGGCTACCATGCGGGTTAGAAAAGAAAACATGGCACGGGCGGCCCGGGGTGGGTTTACTAATGCCACTGACCTGGCGGATTATCTGGTCCAGCGGGATGTGCCTTTCCGTGAGGCCCATGAAATCGTGGGGAGGGCGGTGGCCTATTGCCTGGAACATAATAAATCCTTGGACGAATTAAGCCTGGAGGAATTGCGCGATTTTTCATCGTACATTGACGAGGATGTATACGAGGCCATTGCTGTGGATCGCTGCGTGGCGGCGCGCAGTGTAATCGGCGGTCCTGCTCCCGAGGCGGTGCAAAAAGCCATCCAAGCGGCTCGGCAGAAGCTGGGTAGGTAATAAGTATATTTTGCGATGTTAAGGAAGGTATGATTATGAACTGGCAGCAAATGGCCCTGTTGGTGCTGGCGGGGGCTGTTATAGGTTATACTACCAACTGGATTGCCATTCGTATGTTGTTCCGGCCCCTGTATGAAAAAAGGTTGCTGGGCCTGAGCGTGCCCTTTACCCCGGGTGTTATCCCCCGGGGTAAAGAACGCCTGGCCGTTGCCATCGGTGAAGCGGTGGGCGGTACACTGCTCACCGAGGAAAAGGTGGTGCAGCATCTGCTGCAGCCCGAGGCGGAAGAACAAATGCGGCGTTATCTGGCCGATAGTATGGCCAAGGTTCGGGATCGCGGGGTTAGCGTTGGTGAAATGCTGGGTGACCCCGGGGGGGAATCGTCATTTTTGCCGGAGATAACTGATCTGTTTTCCGACCTGGCAGTAAAGTTGGCCCGGGGTGAGTCATCGCGCCGGGCGGTGAATAGCCTGGTACAGGAAGCTGCAGATTACCTGCTTGACCAAACTGTAGCAACAATGGTTGATGCTGGTGGCTCAGGTGGTATTGCAGACACCCTGGAGCAACTGCCTGCATTAATACTGCAGCAGCCGGCCGTTCAACAGGATTTGCAGCGCCGGATGGCTGTGCAAATAGAAAATTTTTTCAACAGCCCCCAAACAGTAGGGTATTACTTGCCCGGGGCTGTGCAGGAGGGCATCCATCAGTTTATTAATGACCAGGCCCCTCGTATTATTGAGGCCATTGAGCAGTATGTCAATTCACCGGCTGCCCGGCAAGTTATTAAAGGCCGGATTGAGGGTTTTTTCGATAGTTCGGCTGTCAAGCGTTTTGTCAATGGGCTATTTCAGCTCATGGGTAGTGGCACGGATATGCTGGTGCAGCGTTTGGGTGTGGAAATAACCCGGTTTTTTGCTGATGAAAAAAACCGGGCTGAAATTGTGGAACGCTTGCATTTATTGGTGGATGAAGCGCTGGAAAAAAGTATTAGTGATATTGCCGCGGGCCTGGATGATGCCGGTAAGCGGGAAAAGGCTGCCGAGATTGCGGCCTGGGCAATGGATAAACTGTGTGACCCCGGTGTAGCTTCTGCGCTGACCGGTGCGGTCAAAGAAGTTCTGGATAAAAACCGCAACCGGACCTTGCGGGAAATGATTAATCAGGTGATCCCTGTATGGCCCACCAAACTGACCGAATTTTTAGACCGCCTGTTGGAAAACCTTTGGGAGCGTGATACGCTGGCCCGGAATGTAGATGCATTGGTGCGGCGGGAAATTACCGCTGCTTGGCAGTTGCCGCTTAACCGCGTATTGGATTATTTGCCCGAAAGTTTTGTGGCAGACTCGGGTGGAATGGCCACCAGGTTATACCGCTACTTGGTGCGAAGACAGGTGCCGGGGCTGTTACGTTTTGTTGATATCAGGGGCATTGTGCGACAGCGGGTGAAGGAGCTTGACGAGCTGCAGGTGGAAGAAATGTTGCTGGGCATTATGCGCCGGGAGTTGATGGCGATCACCTGGTTGGGCGCGCTGCTGGGGGCCATACTGGGCGTAGTTACAGTTGTTATGCAATATATGATGAAATAAAGGTAAAAACTGTTGACCTTAATTATGGTTTACTGTATACTGAGAGGTAAGTTTTTATATTAAAGGTTATGAAGGGGAGCAATACCTGCAAGCCGCGCCACAGAGAGCTGGGGTGCTGAAAACCAGCGCCGGAACAGGTTAAAACATCGCCCCGGAACTGCTTTGTCGAAAGGTATCGCCCGGTAGGCAGAGTCGGGAACAGGTGGCCCGTTATTGCCACTGTGTCGCTGACACACTCAAGAGGTTTTTGCCGTCGCGCGGAAACAAGCAGGGTGGTACCGCGGGAGCAATTTACGCCTCTCGTCCCTGGTATTATTTCATCAGGAGCGAGAGGTTTTTGTTTTTATATTAGCAAATGGTTAGCTATGCGGTCGAATTTAGCGGTCGATTTTAATGGAGGGAAGTGTACCTAGGGTTCCGCCTCCGATGGAGGGACTGGACCAAGCGGTACAGGCCGCCGGGGTTTAATTGCCGGAGGTTACACCGTGGGGATAAAAGACCCAAGCGGATAGGTTCCACTCTTGGAAAATATCAGCGGGGTCTTATTTATTTTATAGTTTTTTAAAGTTAGCATTGGGGGTGAAAACAATCTCCGCAGATTAAACCGCAGCGGTAAGTTAAATCTTCCAAAACATTGGTTGATTTTAGCCAATTGTTTTGTGTAAATGGTATTATGTTAACTGAATCATAACAGGAGTGTGATGTTATGGGCATGATAATTTATTTGGATGGTAAATATGTACCTGAAGAAGAAGCGGTTGTATCTGTATTTGATCATGGTTTACTATATGGTGACGGTGTATTCGAGGGTATCCGCGCTTATAACAACAGGGTTTTTAAACTGTCCGAGCACTTGGAAAGGTTGTATGAATCGGCTCGCACCCTGATCTTGGAGATTCCCATCAGCATTGAGGAAATGCAGGAAGTAGTGCTGGAAACTTTGCGCCGCAATAGTTTGCGGGATGCTTACATTCGCCTGGTAGTGACCAGGGGCAAGGGTGATCTGGGCCTGGATCCCCGTAAATGCCCACGGGCGACTGTTTTTTGCATTACTTCGTCCATTCAGCTTTATCCTGATGAATTGTATGAACAGGGCCTTGAGATGGTTACCGTGGCTACTCGTCGCAATCTTTCCGAGGCCTGCAATCCCAGGGTTAAGTCGCTCAATTACCTGAATAACATTTACGCCAAAATTGAGGCTAATTTAGCAGGTGTGCCTGAAGCTATATTGCTTAACCAGGAGGGTTATGTGGCTGAGGCTACCGGGGATAATCTTTTCTTGGTTAAAAAGGGCAACCTGATTACTCCTCCTGTTTATGTTGGACTGCTGGAGGGGGTTACCCGTAATACTGTAATGGAAGTGGCCCGGAATAAGGGTATTGTAGTTGAGGAAAAGGTATTTACCCGGCATGATGTGTACAACGCCGATGAATGCTTCCTTACCGGTTCGGCGGCCGAGTTAATCCCTTGTGTGCGGGTGGATGGCCGGACCATCGGTACAGGTAAGCCCGGCGAAGTATTTTGGGGCCTGCTAAATGATTTCCGGGAATTGACCAAAGAGGACGGACCAGTAATATTTGAATAGTGTTTTAAGCAAATTAGTAATTCTGATAGGCGCTTATTAAGCAAATTCAAAAGGGCGATGTTATCGCTGTCAGTATGTAAAGCAATAAGCTTGCATTAATACTACGCCGGAGCTGTCGGATCTTGTATAGTTGAGTCTTACGCGATTTTTAACTGTAAAATAAAGTTCGACGGGCCGGAACACAAATAAATAATTTTTACCGGAGGTGTGGAAGGGGTATGCAAAAAACCGGGGCACAAATCCTGGTAGATAGTCTCCTGGCCGAGGGGGTGGATACTATTTTCGGCTACCCGGGCGGGGTGGTACTGCCAATTTACGATGTGCTATACGATTCTGAGCTTAGACATATACTGACCCGGCACGAACAGGGCGCTGCCCATGCCGCCGACGGCTATGCCCGGGCCTCCGGTAAACCTGGAGTGTGTCTAGCCACATCGGGACCCGGGGCAACCAATTTAGTAACCGGCATTGCCAATGCCTATATGGATTCGGTCCCCATGGTGGCGATTACCGGGCAGGTGGCTACTCCGTTATTAGGCCGGGATTCTTTTCAGGAGGCCGACATTACAGGGATAACTTTACCTATTACCAAACACAATTTTTTGGTCAAAGACCCAAAAGATATTGCCAGGACGGTGCGGGAGGCTTTTTACATCGCCACCAGCGGCCGGCCCGGTCCGGTACTTATCGACATGCCCAAAGACGTATCCGCAGGTATGACGGAGCATTTAGATCCCGGACCGGTACAGCTGCCGGGGTATAGATTTAATAAAGAGCCAAATCCTGAACAAGTAGCAAGGGCCGTCAGGGCAATTGAAGAATCCGAGCGGCCCGTTATTTATGCTGGTGGCGGTGTGGTAAGCGGTGGGGCGCATGGGGAGTTGCTGGAATTGGCCGAAATGCTGCTTATGCCGGTGGCCACTACGATGATGGGTTTGGGCGGCTTTCCCGGTAACCACCCGCTGTCGGTGGGTATGCTGGGCATGCACGGCAGCAAATATGCCAATTATGCGATTAGCGAATGCGATTTATTGATTGGCGTGGGGGTGCGCTTTGATGACCGGGTAACCAGTAAGCTCGAGGAATTCGCACCCGGCGCCACTATCATGCATATTGACATAGATCCGGCGGAAATAGGTAAAAATATGGGCGTGGATATACCCGTAGTCGGGGAGGTCCGCCTAGCCCTGCGCCAGATCATTGACCGGCTTAAGCCCAGGGTGGCCAGCCAGTGGCGGGATAAAATCACGGTTTGGAAAAAGGAACATCCCTTAAATTTTGAAGAAAACGGACACATTAAACCCCAGGAGGTCGTGCGGGAGATTTGCAATGTGACCCAAAGCAATGCCCGGATTACCACTGAAGTGGGCCAGCATCAGATGTTTACCGCCCAGTATTATACCTTCACCAAGCCGCGGACTTTCATTTCCTCGGGCGGGCTTGGTACTATGGGATTTGGGTTCCCTGCGG
Organism: Desulfoscipio geothermicus; assembly: GCA_016841205.1. Taxonomy (GTDB): domain Bacteria; phylum Bacillota; class Desulfotomaculia; order Desulfotomaculales; family Desulfallaceae; genus Sporotomaculum; species Sporotomaculum geothermicum_A. Next base: position 18,295 of record JAENZP010000007.1, on the reverse strand, counting down.
CCATTGGCGTGCAGGTGGCCTGCCCGGATGAAACGGTGATCGATATTGCCGGGGACGGCAGTATCCAAATGAACATCCAGGAGCTGGCCACGGCGGTAAACTATAATTTACCGGTAAAGATAGCTATTGTGAATAACGGTTTCCTGGGCATGGTCAGGCAGTGGCAAGAGCTGTTTTATAACCGCCGTTATTCTTACACTGAGCTCGATAATCCCGACTTTGTCAAACTAGCCGAGGCATATGGCGCTGTAGGCATACGGGTGAACAAGAAATCAGAATTGCGTTCTGCCTTGGAGGCAGCCTTGGCGGTGAACAAACCGGTGGTGCTGGATATTCCGGTTGAGCGGGAGGAAAATGTATATCCCATGGTTGCTCCCGGCGAACCCATTCATAAAATGCTGGGATAGGAGGGGTAGATATGCTACATACCCTAACGGTGCTGGTAGAAAATAGCCCGGGCGTGCTGGCCCGGGTGGCCGGCCTATTCAGCCGGCGCGGCTATAATATTGACAGTCTGGCGGTGGGACGCACTGAAGATCCCGAAGTGTCCCGGATGACCATTGTGGTTGATGGCGACGACAGAGTGCTGGAACAGGTCACCAAGCAATTGCACAAGCTGGTGGATGTTATTAAAATAAATGATATTACCGCTGATGAATATGTTGACCGGGAACTGGTGTTAATAAAAGTAAATGCGGACCATAGTCAGCGAGTGGAAGTGATTCAAATCTGTGATGTATTCCGCGCTCGGATCGTGGATATGGGCCGCAAGACTTTAACCCTGGAATGCACGGGCAATCACGGTAAAATAAATGCCTTGGAAGAAACGCTGCGCCCTTATGGCATCAAGGAACTGGTGCGCACAGGCAAAATTGCTATGGTTAGAGGTACAAAAAATACAGGCTACCAAGATATTGGTACCAAGGAGGAGAATTAATAATTATGGTACAGGTATTTCACGATCAAGATGCAGATTTAGCGGTGCTCAAAGGGAAAAAGATTGCCGTGATGGGTTACGGCAGCCAGGGGCATGCCCAGGCCCAGAACTTGAAGGAAAGCGGTTTGGATGTAATAGTAGGCTTGGCCAAGGGCATCGACGACAGCTGGGAGAAGGCGGAAGAGGCCGGCATGACGGTGATGACGGTGCCCGAGGCGGCCAATCAAGCTGATTTGATCCAAATCCTGCTGCCCGATGAACTCCAGGCTAAGGTATACGCTGAGGAAATTGCGCCTTATATGACTGAAGGCAAAGCCTTGATGTTTTCCCACGGCTTTAATATTCACTTTGGCCAAATTGTACCGCCGGCCAATGTAGATATAATCATGGTAGCCCCCAAGAGCCCCGGCCACATGGTGCGCCAGATGTACACCGAGGGCGCGGGCGTGCCGGGACTGGTTGCGGTGCAACAGGATTACACCGGTAAGGCCCGGGACATCGCCATGGCCTACGCCAAGGGCATCGGCTGCACCAGAGCCGGGGTATTTGAAACCACCTTTGCTGAAGAGACTGAAACCGATTTGTTTGGCGAGCAGGCCGTGCTGTGCGGCGGGGTCACTGAGCTGATTAAAGCCGGCTTTGATACGCTGGTGGAAGCCGGCTACGCTCCTGAGATGGCTTACTTTGAGTGCCTGCACGAAATGAAATTAATCGTCGACCTGATTAACGAGGGCGGGCTGAGCTTAATGCGTTACTCGGTCAGCAACACTGCTGAGTACGGCGACTATATGGTGGGACCGCGCATTATCACCGAGGAAACCCGGGAGGAAATGCGGGCTGTGCTGTCTGAGATTCAAACCGGCGTGTTTGCCAAGGAATTTTTACTGGAGAACCAGGTTAATAAACCGTTTATGAACGCCATTCGCAAGCAGGAAAAAGAAAGCCTCATTGAAGAGGTAGGCTCAGAGATCCGGGCGTTGATGCCTTGGTTAAAAAAGAGCAGGAGATAGAGAGTTACGATCATAACTTTGAAATTATATGCTTGAGGGGGATTAGCCATGGAAATAACGGCTGCCCAAGCCCTGGTGCAGTGCCTGGAAAAAGAACAAGTAGAATTGGTTTTCGGCTACCCCGGTGGGACTATTTTACCAGTGTACGATGCTCTGCATGATTCAGCCATCAAGCATGTGTTGGTGCGGCACGAGCAGGGTGCGGTGCACGCGGCGGACGGCTATGCTCGGGCCACCGGGCGAGTGGGCGTGGTAGTGGCCACCTCGGGACCAGGTGCCACTAACCTAGTCACCGGGATAGCCAACGCTTATATGGATTCGGTACCCCTGGTCATTATCACCGGCCAGGTTTCCACCGGTATGGTGGGTACCGATGCCTTTCAGGAAGTGGATACCACCGGCATTACCATGCCGATAACTAAACATAATTACCTGGCTAAAGACGCTGCCCAGTTACCCAGGATGATTAAAAACGCTTTTTATATTGCCGCCACCGGGCGGCCAGGCCCGGTGCTAATTGATCTGCCCAAGGACATGGCCGAGACCAAGATTAAGTTCCAGTATCCTGAAACGGTATATTTGCGCGGCTATAAGCCTACCTTTCGCGGGCATCCCAATCAAATAGCCGAGGCTGCTAAGCTGATTGCCCAGTCCGAAAGACCGGTAATTTACGCCGGGGGCGGTATCACCAGCAGCCGGTCCAGCGCCGAGCTACTAGCTTTGGCTGAAACCATTAACGCGCCGGTTACCAACACCCTGCAGGGGTTAAGCAGCTTTCCCGGTGACCACCCGTTGTTTCTCGGTATGTTGGGCTTGCATGGCACCCGGGCGGCTAATCTTGCGGTAACCAACTGCGATTTGCTCATTGCCCTGGGGGCCCGGTTTGATGACCGGGTGACCGGCAAGATTAGCGAGTTTGCGCCTCAGGCCGGGGTTATTCATGTGGATGTTGATCCAGCGGAAATAGGCAAGAATGTACCGGTACACGTACCTATTGTGGGCGATGTGAAACAAGTACTGCAGGAACTGCTGCCCCGCCTGGAAAAAAGAACTGACCCCTCGTGGCTGGAACAGGTGAGTACCTGGAAGCAAGAATATCCGTTGCGCTACGAGGTGGAAGGTATGCTTAAACCTCAATATGTGGTGGAGAAGCTCGACGAGATTACCGGGGGCCAGGCCGTGGTGGCCACCGATGTGGGCCAGCATCAGATGTGGGTGGCCCAATATTACCGGTTTAGACGGGCCGGCGGTCTTATTTCGTCCGGTGGCTTGGGGGCCATGGGGTTTGGGCTGCCTGCGGCCATGGGTGCCCAAATAGGCCTGCCCGGTGAACAGGTGATTTTAGTGGTGGGTGACGGCGGGTTCCAAATGACCATGCAGGAGCTGGGCACTATTGTAGAACAGCAGCTGCCCGTAAAGATCATTATTTTCAACAATTCTGTGCTGGGCATGGTGCGCCAGCTGCAAAAGGTATATTACGAAGGCCGATATACGGCGATAGATTTAAAGTTTAACCCGGACTTTGCTATCCTGGCCCAGGCCTACGGCATTAAAGGTTATACCCTGCGCAGCAAGGAAGAAGTGGATACACTGCTTCCCCAGGCTCTAACTGAGCCGGGGCCGGTTTTGATTAATTGTCTGGTTAGCGCCGAGGAATGGGTTAGCCCCATGGTGCTGGCCGGTAAATCGATCAGTGAAGCTATTGATTGTTAAAATGGAGGGATCCACATGAACAACCGGGTATATATTTTTGATACTACCCTGCGGGATGGGGAACAATCCCCGGGGGTGAGTTTAAATGCCAGCGAGAAGTTGGAGATTGCCAGACAACTTGCCCGGTTGGGTGTGGACATCATTGAGGCGGGTTTTCCCATTAGTTCCCAGGGCGATTTTGAAGCGGTAAGGAACATTGCCCGGGAGGTGCGGGGAGTAACCGTGGCTGGATTATCCCGCACCAATTTCGAGGACATCGATCAGACCTGGGAAGCCGTTAAAGAGTCCGAACAGCCGCGCATTCACACTTTTATCGCCACCTCGGACATTCATCTGCAGCATAAGCTGCGCATGACCAGGGAGCAGGTCATCGAATCCGCGGTGGCCGGTGTGAAACGGGCTAAAAGTTACACCGCCGACGTGGAATTTTCCGCCGAGGATGCTTCCCGCAGTGATGTAGATTTTTTGTGCCAGGTGGTGCAGGCGGCGGTTGAAGCCGGGGCCACCACCATCAATTTACCCGACACCGTGGGCTACGCTACTCCGAATGAATATGCCGAGTTCATTCGCACTGTTATGACCCGTACCAAGGGCGCTGAAAAGGTCATCTTTAGTGTGCACTGCCATGACGATTTAGGCATGGCAGTGGCCAATTCCCTGGCGGCGGTAGTGGCCGGGGCCCGGCAAATCGAGGGGGCTATCAACGGGATCGGTGAACGGGCCGGCAATGCCTCCGTTGAGGAAATTGCCATGGCTTTGTATACTAGGCGGGACTGCTACGGAATGGATACCGGTATTAAGGCCGGGGAAATCATCCGCACCAGCCGGCTGGTGAGCAAGCTCACCGGCATGGAGGTGCAGGCCAACAAGGCTGTGGTGGGTAGGAACGCATTTGCCCATGAATCGGGCATCCATCAGGACGGGGTGCTCAAGGAGCGCACCACCTATGAGATTATGAACCCGGCTATGGTCGGACTGCACACCAACCTGGTGCTGGGCAAGCTCAGCGGGCGGCATGCTTTTAGTAATCGGCTGGTGGAGTTGGGTTTTGATTTAGATGATGAAGAGCTCAACAAGGCCTTTAAGCGTTTCAAGGATCTAGCCGATCGCAAGAAGGATATTACCAACCAGGATATTGAGGCGATTGTGGAGGACGAGATTCACAAGGTTCCGGCGGTTTATGAAATGTCCTACTTGCACATCAGCAGCGGTACCACCGTGGTGCCGACCGCCACAGTGGGTCTGGCCAAGGGTGAGGAAATCCTTGAGGATGCAGCCTGCGGCAATGGCCCGGTAGACGCCATCTGTAAGGCGGTGGATAAAATTACGGGCTACAGCTGCAGCCTCGCCAGCTGGAGCATTAACGCGATCACGTCCGGTAAGGACGCCTTAGGTGAGGTGACCCTGCGCATAGCCGAGGATAACCAGGATAAACAGTACATGGGCCGGGGCATCAGCACCGACGTACTGGAGGCCAGTGCCCGGGCTTACGTTGACGCGGTTAATAAAATGATTTACGAGAAAAATAGGGGTGACAAATGATGGGTATGACCATCACTGAAAAGATACTGGCCGCCCATGCAGGGATAGACCGGGTGGAGCCCGGGCAGTTGATCAATGTTAAAGTTGACCTGGTCTTGGGCAATGATATTACCGCCCCCGTGGCTATCCATGAATTTGACAGAATAGGTGTGGATACAGTTTGGGACCGGGAGCGGGTAGTGCTGGTGCCCGACCATTTTGTGCCCAACAAAGACATTATGTCTGCTGAACAGGCCAAACAATTAAGGGAATTTGCGCATAAGCATCAGCTTACTAATTATTACGAAGTGGGCCGTATGGGTGTTGAGCACTGTCTGCTGCCTGAGCAGGGTCTGGTGGGCCCGGGCGATCTAGTCATCGGCGCCGACAGTCATACCTGCACCTACGGCGGCCTAGGGGCATTTTCCACCGGAGTGGGCAGCACCGATTTAGCAGCTGCCATGGCTTTGGGGGAAACCTGGCTCAAGGTGCCTGAAAGCATTAAATTTGTTTATAATGGTAACCTGCCCAGATGGGTGGGTGGTAAAGACTTGATACTTTATACCATCGGCCAAATTGGCGTCGACGGGGCGCTGTACATGGCTATGGAATTTACCGGCCCGGCTATTGAAGGTTTGGGCATTGACGGGCGGATGACAATGGCTAATATGGCCATCGAGGCCGGGGCCAAAAACGGGATCGTTCCTCCGGATGAGATAACTCGGAACTATGTGGAAAACCGGGCCAAGCGGCCGTATACATTCTATCAAAGCGATCCGGATGCCCGCTATGCCCAAGTGATTGAAATAGACGTTAGCAAACTAGAGCCACAGATTGCTTTTCCGCATCTGCCTGAAAATACGCGTCCGGTAAGCGAGGCCGCTGATGTAACTATTGACCAGGTGGTTATCGGGTCTTGCACCAACGGCCGTCTATCGGATTTACAGCTGGCTGCCGAGGTGTTAAAAGGTCACCGGGTAAGCGATAATTTGCGGTTGCTGGTGATCCCCGGCACCCAGGACATTTACCTGCAAGCGTTGCGGGAGGGACTGGTGGAGCAGTTTATCAATGCCGGCGCTGCGGTGAGCACGCCTACCTGCGGGCCTTGCCTGGGCGGGCACATGGGTATTTTGGCCAAAGGAGAGCGGGCCTTGGCCACTACCAACCGAAATTTTGTTGGCCGGATGGGGCATCCCGAAAGTGAAGTATACCTGTGCAATCCGGCAGTGGCTGCAGCTTCAGCAGTGCTGGGCCGCATCGCCGCTCCGTGGGAGGTGGAATAATATGACGCTAAAAGGAAATGTGTGGAAATTTGGCGCTGATGTAGATACTGACGCTATTATTCCGGCTCGCTACCTTAATACCTCGGACCCTGCCGAATTGGCTAAACATTGCATGGAGGATGCCGACCCGGAGTTCCCTAACAAAATGCAACCCGGTGACATTATTGTTGCCGGTAAGAACTTTGGCTGTGGCAGTTCCCGGGAGCATGCCCCCATAGCCATCAAGGCGGCGGGAGTAAGCTGTGTGATTGCCAAGTCCTATGCCCGGATCTTTTACCGCAACGCCTTTAACATCGGTCTGCCTATTTTTGAGTGCTCGGAAGCTGCCGAGGCTATCGAGGAAGGCGACGAAGTGGCGGTTGATGCGGCTCAGGGGATAGTTAAAAATATAACTAAAAACGAGACCTACCAAGCCACCCCGGTGCCCGAGTTTATGCAGCAAATCATTGATGCCGGGGGACTGATCGATTACGTTGCCAAGAGATTACAGGGGCAGAACAAGGAGTGATTTAATTGTATACTATCACACTATTGCCCGGTGACGGTATCGGACCGGAAGTGGTGGCCGGTGCCGTGCAGGTGCTGCAGGCGGTACAGGAACGTACCGGCGCGCAGTTTACAACCAGGGAGGCGCTCTTTGGCGGCTGCGCCTATGATGCAACCGGCGATCCGTTTCCGGAGGAAACCCAGAAGCTTTGCCTGGAGGGTGATGCTGTGCTGCTGGGGGCGGTGGGCGGTCCCCAGTGGGATACTCTGCCGGTAGAGAAGCGCCCCGAAATAGGCGCACTGCTGCCCCTGCGCAAACAACTCGGGGCCTTTGCCAACCTGCGGCCATCGATGATTTTCTCAGCCCTGGCTGATGCCAGCACCCTGAAAAGCGAAGTGGTGGACGGCCTGGATATTATGGTGGTGCGGGAACTCACCGGCGGTATCTATTTCGGTGCCAAGCACCGGGAAACGCTGCCGGACGGCAGTGTGAAAGCGGTGGATGTTTTGGAATACAGCACCGTGGAAATCGAGCGGGTCGCCCGGGTGGCCTTTGACCTGGCCCGTAAAAGAAGCGGCAAACTTACTTCGGTGGATAAAGCCAATGTACTGGAAAGCTCGCGCCTGTGGCGGGAGGTGGTTACGTCTCTGGCCGGGGAATACCCCGATGTGGAATTGAATCACATTCTGGTGGATAATTGCGCTATGCAGTTGGTGCGCTATCCGAAACAATTTGACGTAATGCTCACTGAGAATATGTTTGGCGACATACTCAGTGATCAGGCCTCGCAATTGACCGGTTCCATCGGCATGCTGCCTTCGGCCAGCCTGGGCGGTAAGGTTGGGCTATACGAACCAATCCACGGCTCCGCCCCGGATATTGCGGGACAAAACCTGGCTAACCCTATCGCCACGATTCTTTCGCTGGCCATGATGCTGCGTTATTCCTTTGACCTGCCTGAAGCCGCTGCCCTGGTGGAACAGGCCGTGTCGAGCGTGCTTGAAGAAGGTTGCCGGACCCAGGATATCATGCAGCCGGGGATGCAGCAGGTAGGTACCCGTGAGATGACCGAGCTGATCGCTAATAAGGTTAAACTTGCTTAAAACTTACTTTAATCCATAAAGCGGGCTAAGCGATAATTGGGATAGCAAAACTTAGCCGGCAAAAGGCGGGAAAAGATCTTGCTTCCCGCCCTGTGTTAATAAGCAACAAATTTTCTTAGATGAAAGGAACGGAGATAGACTTGCCAAGAGTGGAAATATATGATACGACCTTGCGGGACGGAACCCAGGGAGAGGGTATTTCCTTATCTGCCAAGGATAAAGTTAAAATAGCCCTCAGGCTGGATGAACTGGGCTTCCATTATATTGAAGGGGGCTGGCCTGGTTCCAATCCTAAAGATTTACGTTTTTTTGAACTGATCAGGGAGCACCAACTGAAAAACGCTCGCATTTGTGCTTTTGGCAGCACTAGAAAATCCGGTGTGGCCGCCGGCCAGGATGAAAATTTGCAGCAAATTGTCCGTTCCAAAGCACCGGTGGCTACTATATTTGGAAAGACATGGGATTTTCATGTCCTGCATGCCTTGCAAACGACCCTGGAAGATAATGTTAACATGATTGAAGATTCAGTGGTTTATTTGAGACAGCAAGGTATGGAAGTTTTTTATGATGCCGAGCACTTTTTTGACGGTTTTGTAGCCAACCGGGAATATGCCCTGGCAACATTGCAGGCGGCCAAAAGAGGGGGCGCCTCCCGGATTATTCTTTGTGATACCAATGGCGGCCACCTGCCCAATGAGATTTTTGATATGGTATCGGCGGTTACTCAGGTTATAGATGTGCCTTTGGGGGTGCATTGTCATAACGATGGCGAGCTGGCTGTGGCTAACTCAATAGCCGCTGTACAGGCCGGGGTCATTCAAGTGCAGGGCACGATAAACGGTTATGGCGAGCGCTGCGGCAATGCCAACCTTTGCTCAATCATACCCAACCTGGCCTTTAAATGCCAGTTACCCAGCCTTCCGGAGCAAAGCCTGGCGGAGCTAACCGAATTATCCCGTTTTGTCAGCGAGCTGGCCAATATGCATCCCATGAACAACCAGCCTTATGTGGGGGGCAGCGCCTTTGCCCATAAAGCCGGGGTGCATGTTAACGCGTTGTTGAAAAACCCCCACACCTATGAGCATATTGAGCCGGAGAAGGTGGGCAACCGGCGCCGGGTGCTTGTTTCCGAGCTGAGCGGTTTAAGCAACTTAGTGTATAAATACCAGGAGTTTGACTTAGGGCTTGGTTTGGATAAAGAGGACAACCGCAAGCTGCTTGACGAGTTAAAAGAACTGGAAAACCAGGGCTACCAATTTGAAGGTGCGGAGGGTTCCTTTGAACTGCGCGTGCGTAAGGCCTTCTACGATTATCGGGAGCCGTTCGCCTTGGAAAGTCTCAAAATATTAATTGAAGCGCGTGATGGAACTGTTTATTCAGAGGCCATTATTAAAATTAATGTCAATGGTGAAGTGGTGCATACTGCCGCCGAGGGAAACGGCCCGGTGAATGCCCTGGATAATGCATTGCGCAAAGCCCTGGAAGGGTTTTACCCGGAAATCTCCGGTTTTCAACTCAATGACTACAAGGTGCGTGTGCTGGATGAAAAAGACGGCACCGGGGCTGTGGTGCGTGTGCTGGTGGAATCCGGAGACGGTCATTGTTCTTGGGGTACGGTGGGGGTGAGTCCCAATATCATCGAGGCCAGTTGGGAGGCCCTGGTGGATAGTATTGCCTATGGTTTATTGCGGTTGGAAAACAAGGATGAACCGGATACCAACAAAATAATTACCGGGATTATACGTGGTAAATGCTAATAATAAGGGGAATACAACTTGCTGGAAAAGCAAAAATACCGGCAGTTAAAGGATAATTTGCGGGCGTATAAAAGTATACTGGTGGCTATTTCCGGCGGTGTTGACAGCGCTTTTCTCCTTGGTGCGGCAATTGACGCTCTTGGACCGGACAACGTGCTGGCGGTCAACTTCCATGCCGCCTTCCACGGGGAAGGCGAATTGACAGCAGTGCGAGAACTGGCCACCCGCTTTAACTGCCGGCTGGAGGTCATTGGGGATAACGGATTGCTGGGCAACGTTGATTTCTGTGCCAATCCGCCCAACCGTTGTTACATTTGCAAGCATACTATTCTGGAAAAACTACTGGCCCTGGCGGAGCAAAAAGGGCTGGCCATAGTGGCCGAAGGCTCCAATGCCGACGATTTGCTTGATTATCGCCCCGGTATGCAGGCGGTGCGGGAATTACATGTGCTTAGCCCCCTGCAAACCGCCGGGTTAACCAAGCAAGAAATCAGACAGCTATCCAGGGATCTGGGAATGTCCGCCTGGAACAAGCCATCCTCGCCCTGCCTGTGCTCACGTATTCCCTACGGCAGCCCGATTACATTTACTAAATTGCGACAGATAGAGTTTGGTGAAAAGTTCTTAAAGGAAGCCGGCTTCCTCGAGGTCCGGTTGCGGCACCATGACCATTTGGCCCGGATAGAAATTCCTATCGATAAAATGGCCGACCTTTTGAGCGCGCATATGCTATCCAAGGTACAAAGCTACATGCGAAAGCTAGGTTTCCAATATGTTACTCTGGATCTGCAAGGTTTTCGAAGCGGCAGTTTAAATGAAGTATTACGGTTTTAAATACACTCCGGCAATCATGCCTCTGCCTATTTAAAGGTTGTGGTGTGCATTGCTTTTTTTAATCTTCTACCCGGCACATTAGCCGTTTGGTAAGTGTGGCTGAAGTTGCTGATACATATTGAAAAAAATTGCTCAAGCGGGAGGGTGTAAAATGGCTTATGCTCATTTTAACTGTAAATATGGTTTTACCCCCGGGGCCGCCTTGGCCGCATTAATTGAAGCGGGTGCCGATATGAAATATATCAATAGCCGGTTATCAGCCTTAAAACTAATGCAGGGTCAGTTGAGCTCTTTTACCGGTCGTGATGAGAACGGGCTGCTGTATACCGGATTGCATTTACCGCCTACCACCGGCCAACATTACCCGGCAGTTGGGCTGCCCGAAGATATCAGGGCTAGAGGGTTGGACGCCGGTACAGCGGATAAGTTTTCTCAGGTAATAGGGCTGCTTATAGATTACTATAGCGCCGGGATAGCAACACCATTTTATCTTTCAGACAGGCAAATAGTGGAACTGCTGGGCGCTTTATTGGCTTTGGAATCACTTCAGGCAAAGAAGTTATTTGTTTCGCCGCTGCCGCTGGGCGGAGTTGGCGGCAGGCGATCCGAGCATTTAAATGTAACGAAAATACTCAGTGGTTTTGTCGTTTGTCCTTCATCATGTCAGGAAGCCGTTATCACACCCTTAGGGGCTGCATTGATTAAATGTCTGGCTGAACCTGACAGACAAATGCCCGAGTTTACTGTGCAAGCAACGGGTTGTGGGGGAGAGATGATAGACGATAATTTTACCGGTAATAAGCAAGGCGATTGCTTAGCAAGTATAAGTTTTAAGGCACTGGTTAATGTAGTTATTGGAGAACCGGTCTTAAACAGTGAACTTAAGCGGAAAACTTACGAAAAGGTGCTGATAATGGAAACCGCTATTGATGATATGAACCCGGAGTTTTTTCCCTACCTGGTGGCTCGGCTATTAGAGGTCGGGGCATTGGACGCTTACATGAAACCCATAATCATGAAGAAGGGGCGGCCCGGGGTATTACTTTCAGTGCTGGCCAGGGAAGACCGGCAGGATGCTTTATTACAGGTGATTTTTTCAGAAACCTCTACCTTGGGTGTGCGCTTGCGTACCGAGCAGCGCACGTGTTTGCACCGGGAGTTTGTTACTGTCCAGACTGATTATGGTGCGGTCCAGGTCAAGCTGGCCTTGGATGAACCGGGGGGGCAGCCCTTGAGATACGCACCTGAGTTTGAAGATTGCCAGGCCAGGGCACGGGATCGTAGCGTGCCGGTGCAAAATGTATATTGGGCAGCAATGCTGGCCACAGAGAATATGTTAAAAAGATAATTCGTTATTATCATAGGCCATGTGTTAAAATATTTACGCAAGTGTTAAATACGGAGGCAATGGCATGGAATATCTTAGAGGGCTAAAAGAGAATCTTAATCTTAATTTAGACGTATTCAATATTTTTAGCATTGTTGATATTTTAATCGTGGCCTTTGTATTATACCGGCTGATGATGCTTATCCGGGGCACACGGGCAGTTCAGCTGATCAAAGGTCTGGCAGTGCTGCTGATAGCCACTGCGGTGAGCAGTCTGCTTAATTTAAATACCGTGCACTGGCTGCTCAGGCAAGCTATGACGGCCCTAGTGGTGGCGCTACCCATCGTGTTTCAACCGGAACTGCGCCGCGCTCTGGAGAAACTGGGCGGTGGTGACTTCTTTGTTCGCCCGCTGACCCAGATGGCCGAAGACGACCGGAGCGCCTTAATTAATGAGGTGGTGCGGGCTACCCAAAATATGTCCGCTGCCCGAACCGGAGCGCTAATTGTATTGGAACGCGTTACAGGCCTACAAGAATTTATAGATACCGGCGTCAAGGTTGACGGTATTGTATCAGCTGAGCTGCTGATGAATATTTTTATTAACAAGTCACCGCTGCATGATGGAGCTGCCATTATCAGGGGAGACAGGCTAATTGCCGCGGCCTGCGTTTTGCCGTTATCTGAAAGCAGGAACTTAGGCAGGGATTTGGGCACCAGACACCGGGCCGCTGTGGGTTTGACGGAGCAATCGGATGCTCTGGCGGTGGTGGTATCCGAAGAGACTAGCTATGTGTCTTTGGCCTTGGAAGGAGTCCTTTACCGGCGTTTAAATGAAGCGGGATTGCATGAACTGTTGGTTAAGTTTTTAAAGCCTAACACCACACGCAGTGCTCTATCCTCATTTTGGCAAAGGAGGTGATATCCTCATGGTGTTCCGCTGGCGGGATAATTCCATTAAAATAGTGGCTTTTTTAATGGCTGTGCTGCTTTGGGTATATGTGACCAACGAGCAAAATCCGATAATCAGCCGTACCTACCAGATCCCTCTGGCGGTACAAGGAGAACCTGAAGGTTATGTGACCAGCGGGTTGCCGGAAAAAGTGAGTATTAGGGTGAAAAGCCCCAGAAATATTGGTGCTGCCTTGGGTGTGAGCGATTTCAGCGCCAAGGTCAACCTTTTAGGTATTGCGGAAGGTAATCAGCAACTGCCTGTGCTGGTTACTGCGCCGCCGGGTGTTGAGGTATTGCAAATTATACCTCAGGTGGTAGGGGTTTTAGTGGATAAAGTAACACAAAAAAATGTATCGGTTACGCTTAATATAAAGGGGGAAGTTGCGCAAGGTTTTCTGAGGGGAGAGCCTGTATTGGAACCTACAGTAGTGACTATGCACGGGCCAAGCAAACTGCTGGCTGAAATAAATAAATTAGGCGTGTCGGTGGATGTAACCGGAGTTCAAGACACTTTGATTGAGGATGTGGCTGTGCAGACCGGTGTTAAAGGCGTTACAGTCAGCCCTGTCCGGGTTTTAGTGACCGTGCCGGTGACATTACTGCCCGCAGTAGACTTACCGGTGCATGTCAATCTTACCGGTGAACCGGCAGAAGGATATTCGGTGGGCCAAATATTGGTGGAACCTACTTATGTACAGGTAACCGGGCCACAACAAGTAATTGACACTCTCACAGCGGTAGACTCATTGGATGTGGATATTTCCGGTGTTACTGAAGATGTTGAGAGAGAAGTTTGGCTTGCCTTGCCGAAAGGGGCTATATCGATACAGCCTGAGCAGGTGCATATTGCGGTGCGCATTGAGCCGTTGGAAAAAGAATCACTTCCGGCTCCGGCAGAAGAAACTGGGGAAGAAAACAGCGAAAATACAAATGTGCAGTAAAAATGTCTTTCTATTTTGTTAAAAGATACTATTGAACGGCAGCGGCTGTTGGAGCATATTATAAAGCAATAAAAGTTAAATATTTATTTATTCTCTTTTACTTAAATTGACACATAGACAACGCAAAAGTTATAATTAAATACTATTATTTATATAAAAATTGTTATAACGCAAAAGTTAAAATCTGGCTAAAAACAAATAAATTGAAGTGCCCGAGCAATAACCCGAGTACATCGATATTATACAGACAAGCTAAGGGCTTTAATCAATTGTTTTACCGCTTCAGGAGGTAGTTGTATTAATGACACGGTTATTTGGTACAGATGGGGTGCGCGGCATTGCCAATAAGGATCTCACCCCTGATCTGGCTTATAAGCTGGGCCGGGCCGGGGCATATGTGCTGGCGAAAGATCACGGGCCTGGACGGCTGGTGGTAGGCCGGGACACCCGGGTATCCGGAGATATGCTGGAAGCCGCTTTGTCCGCCGGTATCTGCTCCACCGGAGTGGATGTGTTACCAGTTGGAGTTATCCCAACGCCTGCCATAGCATTTTTGACCAGGGAACTAAACGTTGCCGGAGGCGTGGTGATATCAGCTTCGCACAACCCTGTGGAGGATAATGGCATTAAATTCTTCGGTCCCAGTGGCTATAAACTGACCGATGACAAAGAAGAGCAGATTGAGGAACTACTGCTGGATAGCGATGCTGAATTACCCTCGCCGGTAGGGGCCGGCGTTGGTCGAATACAAAGGGTGGCGGATGCTGATGACCGCTACATTGCGTTCCTTAAAGGAACCATTCCCGGCGATCTTAGTGGTCTTAAAATAGTAGTGGACTGCGCCAATGGCGCTGCATACCGGGTGGCCCCCCGGGCGTTGGAAGAATTGGGTGCCAAGGTAATATCTGTTTTTAACATTCCGGACGGGGTGAATATCAACGCCGGGTGCGGCTCCACCCACCCGGAAAAACTTCGGGATGCGGTGGTGCAGTATGGCGCGGATCTGGGCCTGGCCCACGATGGGGATGCCGACCGTTTGATTGCCGTGGATCACCGGGGCAACCTGGTGGATGGCGACCAGATTATGGTTATTTGCTCCCGCCACTTGAAAGCGCAAAACCGGCTGTCTAAAAACACCGTGGTAGTTACGGTAATGAGCAATCTTGGTCTGCACCTGGCCATGCGGGAAGCGGGTATTGAGGTGCTGCAAACCAAGGTGGGGGATCGTTACGTGCTGGAGGAACTGTTGCATAGCGGAGCGGTTTTCGGTGGTGAACAGTCCGGGCATATATTGTTTTTGGAACATAGCACCACGGGTGACGGACTGCTTACAGCGCTTCAATTGCTGACGGTGGTGAAATCTACCGGGCGCAGCCTGGCCGAGTTGGCCGGGCAAATGGAACGCTTGCCACAGATATTGGAAAATGTTCAAGTGGCGGATAAACATCTGGTAATGACCAGCCCGGTGTTGGAGCAGAACATTGCGGCAATGGAAAAGCGACTGGCCGGCCAGGGCCGGATATTGGTGCGCCCCTCGGGCACCGAGTCGCTGGTGCGGGTAATGGCGGAGGGCCGGGATATGGAGCAACTGCGGGCTGTTGTGGATGAATTGGTGAATGTAGTTAAGGGACTTTAATAATATTGATTTATCATGTGAGGGGGGTGATTTATTAGACTACAGTTAGAGTGCGCAATGTTTCATTGAATAAAATAGTAAGCGCCAGAACCCGGTTTGTCCGGGTTGACGAGGAGGGAGTTATCGAAATTTCGGCGGATGCTCCCCGGTTCGGTCACAACCGTCAAAGGTACTACAAAACCTGCGGGTAACTGCGGGGACAAAGGTGCCGGGTGGCCGGGCAAAGGCATAAATACCGACAAAGCCGTCAGGAAAGTATGTTCTTTTGTGGCTATTTTTTTGTGTTTTTTATTCTCTGGTTCTGATAAACAGTTAATTTTAGAATAAACGTGTAAACGGAGGTTTAAATATATGTGCGGCATTGTAGGGTATATTGGCAGCCGCCAGGCGGCGCCTATATTGTTGGATGGATTACAGAAGCTGGAGTATCGCGGTTATGATTCTGCCGGTATTGCTGTAATTCAGGATAGCGCCATAGAACTGCAAAAGAAAAAAGGCAAAATTATTGAACTGCGGACGCAAATAAATGATTGCCTGCCTACGTCCACTGTGGGCATCGGGCATACCCGTTGGGCTACCCACGGCCGGCCCAGTGATGCCAACTCACATCCTCACCTGGACTGTTCCGGGCGGTTTGCAGTGGTACACAACGGTATCATAGAAAACTATCTTACCCTGCGGGAGTGGTTAATTTCACAGGGGCATGTGTTTCGCTCGGAAACCGATACCGAGGTGCTGCCGCACTTAATTGAAGAATTTTACATGGGTGATCTCGTGGAAACCATGCAGCAGGTCCTAAAGAAATTGGATGGCTCATACGCCATAGTGGTGCTGTCTCTGGACGAACCCAATCAATTGGTGGCCGCCCGCCACGATAGCCCGCTGGTGGTAGGTCTGGGGGACGGGGAAAACTTTCTGGCCTCCGATATACCGGCGCTGCTGGCCCACACTCGGCAGACTTATATACTGGAGGACGGGGAAATAGCCGTACTTACTCGGGATCGGGTACAGGTACTGGACCGGACCGGGCAATTGGTTGATAAGCAAATATTTACTGTTAAATGGGAGGCTAAACAAGCCGAAAAGGACGGCTACGCCCACTTTATGCTCAAGGAAATTAACGAACAGCCCCGGGCGCTCAAAGATACCCTGAGCGGACGTATCGCTATTGATGGCAGTGGTGTGACGCTGGAGGAAATAAATATTCCAGAAGAACAGCTTCTGGAAATCAATAAAATCTTTATTACAGCCTGCGGTACGGCCTACCATGCAGGTCTGGTAGGTAAACACATTATTGAAACCCTGGCTCGTATGCCGGTAGAAGTAGATATCGCTTCGGAATTTCGCTACCGTGACCCGCTGTTGGATCGGCATTCTCTGGTGGTTGTGATCAGCCAAAGCGGCGAAACCGCCGATACCCTGGCGGCACTACGGGAAGCCAAGCGCAAAGGTGCCCGGGTGCTTGCAGTTACCAATGTAGTAGACAGCTCCGTAGCCAGGGAAGCCGATGATGTGCTTTACACCTGGGCCGGCCCGGAAATTGCCGTGGCTTCTACTAAAGCATATACCACGCAGTTGGTTTCCATGTATCTCATCGGCCTGTACCTGGCCCAGCAGCGGGGTACATTAACACCGGAAGAAATGACTCAAATTGTCACCGGTCTACGTAAGTTGCCGGACAAAGTAAGCGCCATTTTAGAAAACGGTAAAGACATCGAATCCTTTGTCCGGCAATACAGCAGTTGTTCCAACGTATTCTTCATTGGCCGGGGCCTGGATCACGCCGTGGCTATGGAAGGATCATTAAAACTCAAGGAAATATCCTACATTCATGCTGAGGCTTATGCCGCCGGCGAGCTGAAACATGGTACCCTGGCGCTTATTGTCGAGGATGTACTCGTTATTGCTCTGAACACCCAGGAGACACTGTTTGAAAAAATGCTTAGCAATATTAAAGAGGTCAAGGCCAGAGATGCCTCAGTGCTGGCTGTGGCCATGCGTGGCCTCGAGGAAGTGGCTAAGGAAGCTGACCATGTCATGTATATCCCCCGCACCCACCAGGTACTTGCTCCGGTGCTGGCGGTGATTCCAATGCAGTTGTTGGCCTACCATATGGCCGTGGCCCGGGACTGCGATGTTGACCAGCCCAGGAATTTGGCGAAGAGTGTAACGGTGGAGTAGAGGATGGGGTAACGTAATAAATAATGTTAAATGAAAATAAAGTTGGTAACCAGAAAATAAAGTTGGTAACTTCATAATAAAGTTGGTAACTTATAAATAAAGTTGGTAACCAAATTTAAACAAAACCGCTCATTAAGAAATTATATGAGCGGTTTTCTATTAGCACAGGTGAGGGCATGGGGTCGCGGTAACGATCAGTGTATGCATCACGCAAAAACAGATATAGTTCAGTTGTAGCGTTGTAAAAAAGATTATACATTTTACACTAACCAAGGTTTTACAAAGGCTATAGCAGCTATGGCAGCTAGTAAATGCTCTGTCCTAACGGTGCCCGGAGGGTGGTCTACGTTTCCTGTGACCGGGTGACTTAGGTCAGGACGTATATTGCCTGCACCAGTCTAAATTTTATGCTGCAGGAGGTACAGCCGGTGGACATGTTCCCCCATACCGGCATGTGGAGACAGTCGCGTTGATAGAGCGGAAATAGCTTGATATATAAGGTTTTGGGGCTTCGGCCCTTTTTTTTGTTTGGGGTTTTATGTTCCCCCAGACTATGTAGGGTTTGCTGAACAGAACAAATCCCCAATAAAATCAAGGAATTAGTAGCATAA
>JAENZP010000006.1 GCA_016841205.1 Desulfoscipio geothermicus | reverse complement strand
TGGCTTAGGCTGGCTATCTGTGCATCACGATCGGTCACCGCCTGACTTAGGCTGGCTATCTGTGCATCACGATCGGTCACCGCTTGGCTTAGGCTGGTTACCTGTGCATCACGCTGGTTAAGCGCATGACTGAACGGAATCAAGCCTGAGGTGGTTTTACTTAACAAATGATTAACACTAGATAAGCCAGTAATAAATGCTTGAAACTTATCTTCAAGTTCAAGCCAACCTGCAACATCAGCTTCCGTCGCATATAAACCGACTGACATGCAAAGTGCTTGGACAATGTCTGCAACACTCTTAATTGAATTTCCCTGTGCAAGACCCACTGTAAGGGAATGAAAGACGCCCCGTGTAATAACCCAGCCAAGTGGCACTTTACAATCTGCCTGCCATTCGTCGTCAATAAAAATATAATCCTCATGATTTTTAATCAAATTAAAAGGCGTACAATCGATATAAGATCCAGGAATAAAAAAATCCTTTAAATTTTTCTTATTGAGAGTATCTATTCGAAATGGCTCATGTAAATCACCGATTTCGGCAAATTTAAGCAAATAGATTATCCATGGACGCAGCTTAGCAACAAGCTCGTCCATGCTACCTCCTTTAGAGCGAATAGAAAGCAAGCACCATAGCAACTGTCGACCCGGGTAATAGATAGACTTACTTGGCACATTTGAAATGTTGAATCCGTCCAGGAACTTCTGTTCACGCGGCAACTTTTTATAGATTGGTTCTTTTATTACACGAATTACAGCGTCAGCTTGGTAGAAACTTGTCACTATAGAATATTCCGGAATACGATTAACAGCAAAGGTCATTGCTAATCTATCCGGTCTATAAGGGCTTACACTCTCTGATGTGGCTACAACCAAAAAAGAGTTAGAAAACTCGGCAAGCAGTCCGTTTGCATCAAGCGTGGAAAAAACAAGCGCATCATCAAACAAACGATAAGGCGAACCCAAATAGTCCCGAGCATGCGATCTAATAATCAGGTCTATTGCTTCAAATTCTGGATCTTTTAATGCATCATCCGATAGAACAACTGACGGGAGCTTGTAATCAGGGAAAGGGTAATAAAAGTAACAATGGGGATAACCTATAGCTGATAGTTGCTGAATCAACTCCTGACGCCCAAAAGTGAGCGGTGTTTTTTTACTGTAAAGATCCTGTAAACCAAAAAACGGAACTCCCACGTGATCTTCACTGCAACCATTGAAATATTTCAGACCCAGCTTATTTTCAATTGCAATCACAATTTTACCATCTGGTGCTAAAAAACGAGTAGCATTTCGGAGGTAACATTGTACAGGCTCTTTATCGTCCGTAAAAACAGGTGCATACTCAAGAACACCTATCATTAATACCCAGTTAAAACAACCTTCTATTTCAAATTGAAGCAAGTTATCAACAAATATCTTCACGTTAGAAAGGTCACGACAACGTTCTGCAGCAATGCGTGCACGATCAATACTACCTTCAACCGCAACCACTTCCGCTCCGATTTCCCCAAGATATCTCGTAATCGCTCCGCAACCACAGCCTAACTCCAATACTTTATCGCCTGGTTTAATTCCGAGCGGTCTAATTAGGCAATGACGTGCTCGACTAAGATGATATTCGGACGGCCAATCAGTAATTCCACTAAGCAATTCGGGCGAGAATGTGCTTCGATCGCTGGCACTCCGGATAATATTGTACAGTCGTTGTTCAAATTCGGCACCATCGCTATAGGCAAATGCTTCAGTCTTAATACGTCTAAAAAGATTCAGATCTTCATTATGAACATATTTCATAACGCTGCCGTCACCTCAACATTCATAGAAAAATCCGCAAGGCCAGCCGATCTGGATAGACAATTAGCTACATGCAGACATATTGCATCATAACGACGATCCAGCGGGAATATTTCCCCTGCCTTTTCTTCAGCCACACCTACAGAAACTAAATATTCTCCTGCACCAAGGCGCTGTTCCTGAAGAATAAAACTAACCTTGTATATACTTCCCTGGTTAGCCGTTAAAAGAAGTGGACCGTTGTCGAAATCACGAGAGTTGGAACCGAATAATGTGATACCATCAGGAGTTTTTATCGTTAAACCATAAATTGGCAAACCTGCCTGCCGCATAAACCTTACCCAGATAGTAATAACTACTATTTGCCCCGTCTCTATATACGTGGTGTGACGGCTACTGCCAGAGGTAACGCAAAAATCAAATATTTCTGCCTCACGACTTCCCCAACGGTACTCATATGGGTTGTATCCCGAGCGATTTTCAAAATTGTCTTCTTCATCTCTGTAGATGTCATGCACTTTTTTAGTTAGCTGTAAATCGTTCCCAAATGGAGCAGAATCGGTTTGCCTGTTGCGCTCTACACCAAACAACATATCGAGGTATGCATTAACTACATCTCGTGAATGACCACGCATTATAATTTGTCCCTTATCAAGAAGTATAGCCCAATCACAATGACGAACCACTTGCTCTGTTGAGTGAGTAACAAATAAGATAGTAGTCCCTCGCGCTACGAGTGTTTCAAAGTGTCGGAAGCATTTCGCTTGAAATTTAGTGTCCCCAACAGCCAATGCTTCGTCTACGATCAAAATGTCAGGATCTACACAAGCGGAAACAGCAAATGCCAGGCGTACATACATACCACTTGAATAAGTCTTTACGGGCTGGTCGATAAACTCGCCGATATCAGCAAAAGTGGCGATATCGTCAAAGCGAAAATCAATTTCCTCTTTACTTAGGCCAAGCAGCGCGCCATTCAAATATACATTCTCACGACCCGTAAACTCGGGATTGAAACCGGAACCGAGTTCCAACAGTGCCGCAACGCGTCCGCAAGTCTTTACCGTACCGCTGGTCTGGGTAAGAGTACCACAGATGATCTGCAGCATCGTCGACTTCCCCGAGCCGTTTCGGCCAATAATACCTACGGTCTCGCCTTTTTTGACATTGAACGAGACGTCTTTGAGTGCCCAGAACTCACGATAGTAGTTTTTGGATTGCCTGCCCGTAAGCCTCTGTAAACGAGGGATAATATATTGTTTAAGACGGTCATGTGAACGGTCATATATGTGATAACATTTGGAAAGATTGCCGACACGAATCGTAATGTCTTCAGAGGACATCCGCAAACCCCTTTCGAGTTTTCTGAAACCACCAAAAACCTGTAACGGCAATGGTAAGGCCTGCAAACACTGCAATGCCCAGGGCGGACCAATCCGGCATCATACCAAAAACCAATACCTTGCGACTTTCTTCTATAATTAAAGTTAGCGGGTTAATTTGCAGCCAGCCCTGGAAATCCTTAGGCAATGCTGATACAGGATAAAATATGGGTGAAAGAAATAATAGGGCCATAGTAATTACACCTGTAACCTGCCCTACATCACGCAAATACACCCCCAGTGATGCTAGAAACCATCCAAAGCCCATACTAGCAAAGACAAGGGGCAGTAAAACCAGCGGGAAAATTACACTGGTCCAGTAGAAGGTATGGTTGATGGCAAATTGCGCAATTAGCAACACCACCGTGCTTATAAAACAATTGAACAGCGCCGATCCCAAAGCAACCAAGGGCAGGATTTCCAAAGGGAAAACTACTTTTTTAACATAATTGACATTAGACAGAATTAATCCTGGCGCGCGGTTAATGCATTCGGCAAAGAGACCATGCACTATCAAGCCCACAAATAAAATGATGGCAAAATCTACCCTGTTTTCTTCCCCGCTCACACCCCAACGCGCCTTAAATACTACGGAAAAGACAAATGTATAAATAAAAAGCATCAATATCGGGTTAAAAAACGACCAGGCCAGGCCCATAACCGAGCCTCGGTAACGTACTGCCACATCGCGCCGAGTCATCTGCCGGATAAGCTGGCGGTTACGCCACAGGCTTATGAACATAGCCCAGGGTGTGGCAGAGTAGGCTTGACTGGGGTTCATTCGAACACCTCCAGGAGTGCCACTGGGGGCTCCCCCAGGTCTTTGCCATACATCCGGTTATAATAATTCATATACTCCCCAGATTTAATTTTTTTCCACCAATCAACATTGGTATAATACCATTCAATGGTTTCGGCCATACCGCAATCGAAAGTGTATACAGGCTCCCAGCCCAGATCTTGTTTTATTTTAGAGGAATCAATGGCATAACGCCGGTCATGGCCGGGCCGGTCCTGAACAAACTTGATTAACGACTCGGGTTTATTAAGCTGCCGCAGAATAGTCTTTACTATATCTATATTGGTGCGCTCGTTATTGCCGCCAATATTGTAAATTTCTCCCGGCTTGGCTTTCCTCATTACTATGTCTATAGCACAGCAATGATCATTTACATGCAGCCAGTCCCGAACATTCATACCATCTCCGTAAACCGGCAGGGGCTTGTCTGCTAGAGTATTAGTAATCATCAAAGGAATTAGTTTTTCAGGGAACTGATATGGGCCATAATTATTTGAACAACGAGTAACATTAACAGGTAAACCAAATGTATGCCCGTAGGCTAGAACCAAGTGGTCAGCTGCAGTCTTACTCGCCGAATAAGGGCTGCTGGGGTTTAATGATGCCGCTTCCGTGAAATAACCTTCCTGTCCTAAAGATCCGTAAACCTCATCAGTGGAAACCTGCACAAACTTTTTAACCCCGTAACGACGGGCAGCTTCCAGTAAGGATTGGGTACCTAAAACGTTGGTACGCACAAAAATCCCGGGGGCTTCGATGCTTCTGTCAACATGGGATTCCGCAGCAAAATTTATTATCGCGTCAAATCCCTGGCTAATTAAGTTACTAATTACATTAAAATCAACAATATCTGCTTTAATGAATTGATATCTTGGGTCATTGCTTATATTTATAAGATTATCTAAATTGCCTGCATAGGTTAATAAATCAACATTGGTTATATGGCAGTTGTCATAACGTTCCAGCAGGTAATGTATAAAATTACTCCCTATAAAACCTGCTCCACCGGTTACTAAAATCTTGTTCATTGCACACCTCAATAGCTAGGGTTTCTTTTAAGCTTTTCCAGTTTTTATCTTTTTCCGATAAAATAATTTCTTTAACTTTATCCAGCGGCCAATTTATACCTATTTCAGGATCATTCCAGAGGATGCCGCCCTCATCCTCGGGGTGGTAGTAATCCGTGCACTTGTAAACAAATTCAGCTTCGCCGGTCAATACAAAAAAACCATGGGCAAAACCTTCCGGTATGTAAAATTGTTTTTTGTTTTCCTCCGAAAGAGTTACTCCATACCATTTGCCAAAGGTTCTAGAATTTTTTCTGATATCAACAGCTACATCAAAAACTTCGCCTTTGGTTACCCTAACCAGCTTCCCTTGCGGAAACTGGTATTGGAAATGTAACCCTCTGAGTACTCCCTGCTTGGATTTGGATTGGTTATCTTGTACGAAAACCATATTAAAACCGGAGTCCTGAAATTCTTTGGCGTGATATGTTTCCATAAAATAGCCCCTATTATCACCAAACACAGTAGGTTCAATGACATAAAGGCCTTCTATTCCAGTATCGATAAAATTAAATTTACCCATTTCCTATACCCCTTCGGCGATCTCAATCAAATATCTGCCATAATCGATTCTTGCCAGCGGCTCGGCCAATGTTAAAAGCTGCTCTTTGGTGATGTAACCCAGCCTAAAAGCTATTTCCTCCAGACAGGATATATAAAGACCCTGTCTTTTTTGCACTGCCTCTACAAAATTGCCGGCTTCCATAAGGCCATTGTGGGTGCCGGTATCCAGCCAGGCCATGCCCCTGCCAAACTGTTCAACCTTCAACTCCCTTCTATGTAGATATTCATTATTGACAGCGGTAATTTCGAGTTCTCCCCTGGCAGACGGCTTAATAGACTTGGCAATGGAAACCACTCGGCTATCATAAAAATATAATCCCGGAACTGCATAATTGGACTTAGGTTTCCGCGGTTTTTCTTCTAAAGAAAGCACATTACCCTGCGGGTCAAATTCTACTACGCCAAAATCTCTTGGGTTCTTCACATAATAACCAAATATGATTGCGCCTTCTTCCAAAGCCGCAGCCCTTTTTAATATTTCCGTAAATCTCTGACCATAGAATATGTTATCTCCAAGGACAAGTGAGACTTTATCACCAGCAATAAATTCTTCACCCAGGATAAATGCCTCAGCCAGGCCCCTAGGGGCTTCCTGGATAACATAAGAAAAAGAAATACCTAACTGAGTTCCGTCCCCTAATAGCTCTTCGTACATGGGTAGGTCCCGGGGAGTTGAAATAATTAATATTTCTTTGATTCCGGCCAACATCAGCACCGATATTGGATAATAAATCATTGGTTTATCGTAAACAGGCAAGAGTTGTTTGGATACTGCTTTTGTTATTGGGTACAGCCTTGTCCCGGCACCCCCAGCCAACACTATTCCTTTCATGGACTAAACCTCGCTTGCTAAATAATCCTTTATATATTCCTCTACTGCTTCTTTATAGCTGCGCAATAAAGAAAATCCCTCTAACTGCCAAATCCTATTTTGAAGTACCGAGTAATGAGGTCTTGGGGCCGGCCTTGGAAATTCTTTGGTAATTACCGGTTGTACACTAACTTTATAATCAATCAGTTTAAATATATACTTGGTGTAATCATACCAATTGGTATAGTCGCTGTTAGTAACGTGGTAAATGCCGTATGTGGGTTTGTTGATGAGTAGGGCGATAGCCCGGGCTAAATCTGCGGTATATGTAGGGCTGCCAAACTGGTCATTAACCACGGTTAAGCTTTCCCTGGTTTTCCCTAATCTGAGCATGGTTTTAATAAAATTATTACCATTGGCCCCGAACAGCCAGGATGTTCTAATTATATAAAATTTGTTAGTAAGTTGCGTAATATAGTCTTCACCCAGTGATTTAGATTTTCCGTAAATACTCAGTGGTTTTTTGGTGTCATCCTCCATATAACCAGATCCCTTAGTGCCATCAAATACATAATCGCTACTTATATGCAGCAGTGGTATATTCATTTCATTACCAATAACCGCCAGGTTTCTTGGCCCCAGGGCATTGACCCGGTAGGCTAATTCAACTTCTTCTTCACATTTGTCCACCTGCGTGTATGCCGCACAATTAATTATCAGGTCAGGTTTGTTTTGAGACATTACAGCCATACATTGGTTATAATCAGTTATATCCATTGTATCCTCATCTGTTAAGATAAGTTGGTGCTTATCTTGCAGAACTTGTTCAACATCCTTCCCCAGCATTCCCCTGGCGCCGGTAATAAGTATTTTCATAATTCCCTCCGATTGCAATGTTTCAGTTACTTGTGCTGTTAGTTTGCGTATGTTTCTCGTAATTTTGCCAATACCCCTGCTGCAAACCCAAATATTTTTTCCAAGGTTTAGGTATTAGCACATGCCGGGTTCCTAACTTATAACCGGCGTATTTAAAGCAAGCTTCCAGAAATACCGATGGTACATCCAGATAGCTACGCTGCATGATAATGTATTTTAATTGGCTAATGATAAAATCCATACCTTTAGACTCAGACTGGCCGTTTAATTTTATTACCGGGGCATTACCCAGTGATGCCCCAATATCAAAATATCGTTTAAATAAACTAATATAGTTATAATTATGGGAATGAAACACACAGGCGTTTGCAGTGTAAGCAACTTGATAACCCGCTAATATAGCTCTGACAGCAAACAACATATCTTCATTGGATACGACCGGTGCGGGAAAACCGCCTAATTGCTTAAATTCCCTTAAACTGTAGGCAGCGCAAACATTACTGTTTTGAAAAGCCTTGATTCCCATGGACTGAATATCTTTTTGGGATTTCACCAGGTTCCGGTCAGGATAGTTATATAACCTTAGAAACCGGTCAGTAATTTTAGTGCCTTCCTTCGGAAGCTGCCTGGCGTAGGAGACAATGATCGCCGGTTCCGCCAGCGGTTGGGTCAGCTGCTTAAAAGTATCTTCGCTAGTAGGGATAGCGTCCTGGGTCATAAAAATGATCACGTCCCCTGCAGCCTCGGCTGCTGCCAGATTGCGGGTCCCTCCATGATCAAACTCGTTTTTATTAATTTTCAACACCCTTGCACCGAACTTGGCGGCAATTTCAGTGGTGTTATCAGTTGATTGTGAATCCACAACAATAACTTCCTGAATCTTTACAGTTTGCAAAGCAATTTGTACAAGCAATTGGGCAAGTTCTGTAGCACCATTATAAGTAGGTATGATTACTGAGATTTTTGGTTGTATTTATAGTCCCCCCCACTACGGGTAAATCTTAGCTCACTATGTTTCTCCTGCCATAGCTTTTTTAAGTGTTTTACGGATAAAAAGGGTGTTAGCAACTGCCATAATTGTCTGTTTGTGATCTTTTTGTGCCTTTGCAGCTCTGATCTTTTATCTATAATTTGACTTATATGTTTACAAACATATAATTTAGCCAGAAAATATTCTTTGTACTTTCGATGAATAAGTCCCAGATATATAAAGTACGCCAGGTCGCTTAGCAACTTTTCAGGAATTGTTAAAAATAAAACCATACCGGGCATGTTTTTTAGCCAAACCATATCGGAATTTTTTACCGAATGATATACAGCAACAGGTGACTTATATCCTATGGAGGAACTAACTTTATGCTCAACAATGGCATCATGGACATACTTGCAATGCCAACCAGCCAATACAGCCCTAAAACCTAAATCTGTATCTTCATGCAGCAGAAAAAAATCAGGATCAAAAAAACCTATTTCCTCGATCATACTGCTCCGGTATAAAGCAGCACCGCCACAAGCTGTAAAAACATCTCTGTTCTCTCCAAAAAGCACTGCCGGTTGATTATGTCCAATTTTATAACCCTTTCCCGCTCTTGTGCATTTGTCACCAGCGGTATCAACCATTTGTGTCCCCCAATGCAGCATAAGAGATGCACCAATGCCACAATTTTCGTCTTGCTCCAAAGCTAAAACTAGATTACTTAGCCAGTTTTTATTTACCCTAGTATCAGGATTCAATAAGGCTATATATTTACCTTTAGAATATGCATAACCCAGATTTACACCAGCAGCAAAGCCCAGATTCTCGGAGGATTTTATAAGTTCCACCCAGGGAAAATGCATTTCAATTAGGGCACAAGTTTTATCTATGGAAGCGTTGTCAACAACTATTGTTTCAAAACTATCATAACTAAGTTGTTTTACTGCAATTAAACAGTCAATTATAAAATCCTCTGCATTATAGGTTACTATGATAAGACTTACCTTGGGGTTTTGATAAACATTGCTCATGTTCACTCAACGCCTTTAAGCACACTTGAATAGCTTTATTTTAATAAGCCCCCTTACCCTGTAAAACTACTACCACAGTACGCAGCAATATTGTAATATCAAGCCACAGAGACCAATTTCTAACGTACCAGGAGTCAAGCCGCAAACGTTCAGTAAACTTAATATCGTTCCGCCCGCTAACCTGCCAGAGTCCGGTTATGCCGGGTCTGGTTATTAATATATCTTCTCGTCCCAGCATATTTCCCTTTTCCCGTGGCAGATAGGGGCGTGGCCCTACCAGGCTCATATCACCCTTGATCACATTGAGTATCTGTGGTAGTTCATCAAGGCTAAATCTTCTTAAAAAAGCACCCACTCTGGTTACACGGGGGTCATAATCCTTAAGCTTGGCAAATTTCACCCACTGTTGCCGCGCCAGAGCATTTGCAGCCAGATGCTGTTCTAAAATTTTATCGGCGTCGGGGTACATTGTCCTAAATTTAAAACACTTAAACTCTGTGCCATCTTTACCAATACGGGTATCACTAAAAAAAGCTGCCCCCCTTGAATCCATCTTGATAGCAATTGCCAAGATAAGTATAAGTGGAATAAGCATGGTAAAAAGTATTAAAGAAACAATCATATCAAATATTGTTTTTATTATAAGATTGAACCGGTCATTTAGGTTATTTTTCAGTTTTAATACGAGAGTTCTTTCGTTAAATAAATGTTGAACCTCCACACCCTCCATAGCCATATCAAAAAGATCCGGCACTAGCAGAAGATTATACGTTTTACGCTGAAGCTTGTTAACCAGCTTCACAAGTTTATTTCCGGTTAGCCCTGGAGCAGCAACAATTACATCATGAACGCGGCTCTTTTCTATAATGGCCTCGGCATCGTCAAAACTTCCCAGCACCGGAACCTTCTCACCCGACGGTAATTCCAGCGGATACTTTTGCTTATTAACATCGTCATCTAAAAAACCGATGGGTTTGTAGCCAATGACAGGTTCCCGGTAAAAGGCGTTAAGAATGAGTTTGCCCGTTTCACCGGCCCCTAGAATAATAACCGGCCTTTCCCATATATGCGCATTAAATAACAGCTTTTTACTAAAGTACCTTAATGCAGGTACCAAAAACAAGCTGAATATCCACGCCAGCAGTACCAAAGTTCTTGAATTCTCGTCACCCTGCTTGGTTAAAAACACAAAACTTGCCGCCGCTAAAAAAGTCAATGTGGTTGTTTTAACTATTTGTCCGGCCTCCTGCCAAAAGGAGATCCGCCTGGAATATGCCTTTTCGAAAATAAAAAACGTACATCCCAATATAGGCAACCACCATAGCGCATAAACAAAGTCCCATGAGATTCCAGGCAAACTGTTAAAAATCAAGGGTAAAAAGTTTACGCGAATCATAAATGCAACGATAATGCTGACGCAAAAAGATATAACGTCAGTCATTATTAATAAAGGAACCGCCAAGAGCCGGAGTTTGTTATAATTGGCCACAGGTATATTTTTTAAAGATTCACTTTGCTTTGTCCCATTATACGTCCCGGCCACAACGCCGGAAGCTGATGTTTTAACTATGCCCAAACCGTTTTCATAGCCCACTTATACCACAAGCCCTTTCTCCGGAAACTTACGTTCTGCCTTTGCCTATCGTTATAAAACAGGGATATTCTTTAGTGTTATGTAATTTTGTACTAATTGGGGATTTAATGTGTTTAACTGATCAATTAATTTATTAGATTCTACCTGGTTGCCTTTTCTTTCCTGGACCAGTGCCTCCCATAACAGGGCCTGACCTTTTATTTCGCCGTTTTGAGTTTGAGCGGCCTGCTGCAAGTAGCCGAGTGAATCGGAAAACATGCCCAGGCAATAGGCAACCTGCCCCTTAACAAGATAAATTACATTAGTGTCCGTTAGCAACGGCCCCTCCCATAAACTTTTATCGATATTACTTAATGTTTTCTCTCGTTGGCTTAATAGGTTACTTACACTTAAAGCCTTATTTAGGTGAGCTCTAGCCTCTTCCCGGTTCCCGGCTTGCAACTCTTTAATCCCCAAGTTTAGATAATTTCTAGCATAATCCTCATAAGACTTTATGTTATTGGGGGCAAGCTCTACAATTCGTTCGTTTTCCCTTGCGGCCAGATCATTCTCTCCGGCAGCCAAAGCGATTTGAATATAATTATTTCTTGTAGTAAATGAATACTTGCTTTGATTTACCGCCATTTTGGCCTCAATTAGAGCTATTTTAGGGTTGCCCTGATTGGCATAAGCCTGGGATAGAACCATGTGATAATTAGAATTATATGGGTTGAAAGATGATGCCTTTTCAATGTAATTAATTCCTTGAACTATATTATTTGAACTAAAGAATTTGTATCCTATGTCTGCGAGACTGTTAGCTTGTGCTAGAATACTGGCTATTGAAAAAATAATGACCATGGATATAGTAGCAACCACAAGAGATAAATTTTTTAAAGAATTTTGTTGTAATTGCGGTTTAGCTTTTATATGCGTTGCCAGAGCGCTTGTCATACCAAAAACGCACCATAGGACTATCGTTATGGCTGAAAGTGATAAGTCGAAATCAATTAAGGCATGACCGCCAATCATAAAAAACATAGCAAAAAACAGCCATGTCAACTGCCCACGAAACATATTACTTATGTTTTCTCTGAATAGCCTGTATGCCCGTAAAATATAAGAAATCCAAATGCCTAAAACAATTGCTATTCCAATAAGGCCTGTTTCCACACCGACCTGGAAATAATAGCTATGCGCTTGCCGAGTGGTATATCGGAAATTTAAAAAGGCTTCGTAAGCTTCTTGCCAGCCTCCACCGCCCCATCCTAAAATAGGACGTTGTTTAATCATATCTATGGCACTTTCCATGTAATACATACGATGGTAGGCAGTCCAGAGAAAATCAAAGCTGGTTATTTTATCAATAAACCCGTGTTTTCCTGAAAGCCATATTAATCCGGTTACTAAAACCATCGTTACCAGGGAGGCAAAGGCCACAAAGTATTTTTTGGGGTTATCACTCCATTTATTGTTAACCATGTTATGTATTACACTTAACAGCATTTGTGCGGCAAGCGCCAGCAGAATTCCACCAGCGATCCAAAGCCAGGCCTGTCCATGATTACCGTCTAGTACCAAACCAATAAACTTTTCACTTAAAACATATGCTACAGTGCCCAAACCTCCGGTCATAAGCAAAATATAAAAACGCTTTTGGCTTCCCATACCAAGCAAATATATGACAAACACCAGGGCAAATACCAAAAGTCCTGCCCTAGACTTGGATGCCAACAACACTGTCAAAAGCAAAAGGTTGCCGCATACATAAAGGTAATTTAGAACTTTTAATTTAGCGAACTCAGATTGGGTCTCAAAAACTTGCCCTGTGTTTACTATACTGAAGGACTGATACCAAAGGTAGACTCCGATAAAGAAAACTGCGCTCAAATAGGTAGCCAGCGCATTATGATACTGGAAAGTAGACGAGATAAAACCACCATATTGCGAAACATTAAACCCATCCTGAATATTTATAATCCCCGTAGCCGTAGCCAACCCGGCCAAAACCACGCCAATGGCACTTATATAGATAACATGTAGTAGCTTATGTACATCATCCTGGTTGCGGATAAGCCGCGAAGCGGACCAGTAGACAAGGAAGTACAGTATGTTTTTGACCACTTCGTCGATGGCCAGCCCTTTGTTCACCGCCACAAAGGATGATATTATGTAAACCAAAGGCAAGGCCAGAGCAACGTAGTCCAGCGGCCCGCGAAGGAATTTGAGGTCGTTTTGCAGCCAACGCCATAGGAACGTAAGCCAGAATACCAGTGTAGCCAACATGAGTGCTTTTTCCTGTTCCGGAGCGAAAAAAAGTCCCCGGAAGTAGGGCGGGAAAAAGAGCAGTAGAGCTAAGCCCCAAAAGGCTATTTTACGCAGCCAGTCAACCTTTTGATTATTCTTAGCTACAGCTTGGTTAACCGTTGCTTTTCCTATTCTTTTCTTTTTGGCAGTCATTGCATTGCCCTCCAGTGTTATAAATTAAATTACCCCTGGAAATGGCATTTCTCCGGCGTATATTTAAAGTAAGCTCTTGAGTTTCAAATCATATGAGCTCGTATAAAATTAATATGCCAGACTATGGAACTGGAACATCAAGTAAAAAACATACTAACACTTCTACATGATATTACACTTTCCTGCAAATTTTAGTAAAAAACTAATTAATACTATTAAATAAATTAGTTATTAATCCAAATTAGCATATCGTTTCATCTCAATCTCCCGCTGGGCCTCCACCTTTTTCTTGCTTAACAAAAAAATTAGCGGCACCGCTAACAAAATGATTATTGTACTTACGATAAAAGTGTCCCCAATACCCAACGCCATGGATTGCCTTTGTACATTTAGCGCTATTAGCGCCACCGAACCGTCCTGCCCGGCCGAAATGCCGGAGGCAGCTAAAAGGGTACCCACTTGCTGTATGGTATCGTTAGCCACCGGGTTGGTCAGGCTGGCGCTATCGGCCAACATTTGCTCGTGAAATACTTGTCTTTTGAGCATCACCCAGGTTAAGAAAGCTATGCCCATAGAGGCTGAAATTTGCCTTACCAAGTTGTTAAGTGCCGAAGCCCGGCCGGAAAGAATTGGCGGTAGCGTATTCATGCCCGCTGTACTAACGGGCATCATCATCAGGCCCATCCCTGCCGCCCGCAGAGCCAGCAAGCCCTGAAGCCAATGGCAACTAGTATCCAGGTTGATTTCATGCAACTTATAGGTAGTTATTATTAATATGACCATACCGACAATACATAATGGCAGGGCGCCTATTTTATCGTACAGCCGGCCACTGATGGGCATCATGACGCCGCTCATCAGCGCCATGGGCATCAGCATCAGCCCGGTTTGCAAGGGAGTGAGCCCCATCAAGTTTTGCGCAAATATGGGTACTAAAAAGATAGCTGCAAACAGACCCATAGTCAGTATGGCGGTGGTTGCCTGGCTGGCGGCAAATACCGGATTGCGCAACAACCGAATATCAAGCATCGGCTGGGGTGTCTGCAACTCCCAGAGTACAAATAGGAACAGCATAAAAAAAGCGCTCATTAACAAGGTAACTATGTACTGCGAGGTCCAACCCTTATCCTGCCCCTCGCTCAGTGCCAACAGCAACGCGAAGCAACCCAAACCGCTGAGTAAAAAACCGGGCATATCAAATTTTAGATCGCGGAGGATATCGGTCTCTTTAAGGATCAGCCCGGCCATGACGGCTACCACGATACCAATGGGTATATTTATGGTAAATATCATATGCCATGAAAAATTATCCACTAAGTAACCGCCTGCAGTGGGACCAATGGCCGGGGCCAGCATGGCTGTAATACCCCATACTCCCAAAGCCATGCCCATTTTTTGCATGGGTACCATGCGAAAAATCATGGCCATGCTGACCGGTATCATCATGCCCCCGCCAATGGCTTGCAGGACCCGGAAGGCCACTAGTGAGCTGTTGCTCCAGGCAATGGCGCACAGGCCGGAACCAATGGTAAATGCCACCAGCGTATATATATACAACCGCTTGTAGCCAAAGCGGTCCCCCAAATAGCCCGTTACCGGAATAACCACCCCGGAAACCAGCAAGTAAGCGGTCATTACCCACTGGATGCTTTCCGCCCCCACTCCGAATATAGACATTAACTTGGGCAGGGCCACGTTAACTATACTGCTGTCCAATATAGCCATGAAGCCACCCGCAATTAGGACAAACATAGAGGCCCAAGGTATCCGGCCATCCGTAGTTTGGTCTGGTGGACCAGCGCCCGGCATCCCCGGACGCGTTACACCAGGCTGGTTGATATTGGGAGGCCCGGAGGTAGTGGACATAACAAGCTTATTAGCGGACATGGATTTTCACCTCGGCATTAGTGCCGAAAAATAATTGTGATTGATCAATGTCTTCAAATTTAATACGTACCGGAATACGCTGCACCACCTTGGTAAAATTCCCACCGGAGTTCGTCTGGGACAGCAATGAAAAGGTAGACAGGGTGGCCTCGCCTATTAAGTCCACCCGGCCGGTATATTTTTTATCAGGTATACTATCCAGCTTAATATCCACCAGTTGCCCGACCTTGACTTTTTCCATCTCTGTTTCTTCTAAAT
Source organism: Desulfoscipio geothermicus (assembly GCA_016841205.1). GTDB lineage: Bacteria > Bacillota > Desulfotomaculia > Desulfotomaculales > Desulfallaceae > Sporotomaculum > Sporotomaculum geothermicum_A. Next base: position 150,514 of record JAENZP010000006.1, on the reverse strand, counting down.
TAGCTGTGATATACAGCATATCGGGCCTTACTATCATGGCCACGGCCTGACCGGCCGCCCCAATTTCACCGGCATGTGCCAATTTTTTAATTACCTGTCCACTTACGGGCGAACGCACCATGGTCAGGTCGGTGTTGCCACCGAGTGGCAGGGCTGTATCATCAAGCCTGGCAATAATCTGGCCGGCTTTCACACTATCACCCTCCGCCACCTTTACCTCAAGAATTTCACCAGTTATTTGCGGGCTCGCCTTATAGATATCCCCATCCACTTTGGCATCCTCTGTGGAAACAAAATGAATGTTATTGTACCAGTAATATACCGTTACCCCTATCAGGGCAATGATCATCAAAGCCAGTACCGCAATAATGGTTTTCTTATTTTTCATAAGCCATGTGCACTCTCCTTCGGGCCTTATGTTGTTTCTTGTGCATTCTTATTTTTTCTAAATATTTTTGTGCTAACTTTATTACTAAAATCGTCCATTATTGTATACCCTACCGGAACCAGCAGAAGGGTAATTAGTGTGGAAAACAGCAATCCCCCCACCACCACTGTAGCCAGCGGGGCCTGTGATTCTGCCCCCTCACCGATACCCAGGGCCATTGGGAACATGGCCATAATAGTGGTCAGAGCCGTCATTAGAATCGGCCGCAGACGTGTGGGACCGGCCTGCAATATAGCCTCATTTCGCTCCAAGCCGCGCCGTCTGAGAATATTAATATAATCCACCAGCACAATGGCATTTTTAACTACAATACCTACCAGCATGATCATACCTATAAAGGCCACCACACTAAAGGACCGACCGGTAATTAATAAAGCGAACACAACCCCGATCAGTGTAACCGGCACGGAAAACATTATTACGAAGGGATATAGCAAAGATTCAAACTGAGCTACCATGACCAAATACACTAAAATTATAGCCAGCACCAAGGCTAATCCCAGGGAACCAAAGGAATCCGCCATCTGCTCTTGCTGTCCTCCAAATTCAACAAGGTATCCGGAAGGCAAATTCATCGTAGTCATACCTTGTTGAATATCACGTATCACGCTGCCCAAGTCTCGCCCTGCCAGTTGTGAAGTGATGGTAACAATACGAGCCTGATTATTACGGCTAATTGAATTAGGCCCCTGCTCCTGCTTGAGTTCCGCCACCTGGTTCAACGGGATAAGGGCACCCGTTGGTGAAGTAATATTCAAGCCGGATAGTTCATTCGGGGTAAACTCGTCCGCACTACCAGACAATTGCACCCGAATATCCACTTCATCACCGTCTACCCGATACCGGGTGGCCACAGTGCCATCAATGGCCGTGCGCACAGTGGAGGCGACCTCAGCCAAGCCCAAACCGTACATGGCGGCCCGATCCCTGTTCACCACCACATGCATCTCGGGGCGCCCCTCTTCCAAGCTGCTAGCCACCTCGCGAGTGCCGGGCACCTTTCGTACTATAGCGGCCACCTGATCGCCCAATTGAGCCAGGATATCTAGATCATCACCACTAATCTTAATTTCTACCGGCGCAGTATCACCACCCATGCCTGATTCTACCGCCGTGACTTTTATGTCAGCTCCCGGTATATTTTGTAGTTTGGTGCTTAACTGGCCGGCCACTTCTTCAGAAGAAATATCCCTCTGAGACAATGGCATCATCTTCAAGGTGATGGATGCTTGGTCTGCGTTCCCTCCTCCAAGCATTGATCCACTACTGCCAACACTGCTTGAAATACTTTGAATACCTGGCATAGTCTCCAGAATACGCTCAACTTCTGTCACTACTCGGTCAGTTTCGTTCAAAGCGGTTCCCTTGGGCATTTCCACGGAAATACCCACGTAACCTTGATCCGTACCAGGCATAAATTCCATCCCCAGCAAGGGTATGGCACACAATGTCAGCACAAATATCACCGTCACCAACAGCAATGTCAACTTACGCCGTTTTAGTGCCGTATGCAAAAGCCGTCGGTAAAGCATGTCCAACTTATTAAACAACCGCTCGGATGAACTGTAAATTCGCTGCCACCCTCGGGGTTTTTCTTGCTTGACTGATTGCACATCGCCGGTTTTATTCACTTTTAACCAGCGGGAAGCCAGCAGAGGAACCAAAGTAATGGACACCGCCAGCGAAGCCAATATGCAGAAGCTAATGCTCAGTGCCATAGGTTTAAAAAGTTGGGCCGCCAGGCCTTCCACGAAAACTATGGGCAAAAACACTGATACCAGCGTTAACGACGAGGCAATGACTGCAGATCCCACCTCATTTGTAGCCTCACGGGCCGCGGCAACCCTGTCAAAACCTTCTCCTCTATAACGGTAGATATTTTCCAATACCACAATGGAATCGTCCACAATTAAGCCAATACCCAACGCCAAACCACCCAGGGTAATCATATTGATGGTCATATCATTAAAATATAACAGTACAAAAGCCCCTATAATGGCGATAGGTATAGATGTCGATATTATCATAGTACTGCGGAAATTGCGCAAAAAAATCAGGATAATAAATACGGCAAGTATGCCGCCTTCCACCGCAGACCTTATTAGATTTTTAATCGATTGCTCAATATATTCCGACTGATCCATGATAATTTCAAAACTAACGGAAGGCACTTCTTGCTGAAGCTTTTCCAATTCCGCTTTAACCTCACGGGCCGCTGCAACCGTATTGGCGCCACTTTGTTTGTTGATCATTAGCGTCAGGCCCGGTTGGCCATTAACCCGGTTGATCTGGTTAACTTTTTTTTGCCCGTCCACCACTTCGGCAACATCCTCCAGGTATACCGGAGAACCCCCGAAGTTACCTACAACTACCCGGCGCACTTGATCAAGGTTTTCAAATTCACCGGTAACCCGTAATAAAAAATCATCCCGGCCTTCTCGAACAGTACCGGCGGAATAATTCACATTCTCACTGCCCAGTGCAGCAGTAAGAGAATTTAAGCTCAGTCCATACCCATTTAGTTTGGTTGGATTAACCCGCACTTGAATTTCTCTTTCCCAACCACCCACATACCAAACACTGGCCACACCGCTTGCGCGTTCCAGCCGGGGCAGGATTATATCATCCATTTCCTGTTTAAGCTGCATGGGATCTGCACTATATGCCGCCACCTGCACAATGGGCATCATGTTCAAATCTGCTTTGTAAATGACCGGTGTATCTGCTTCATCCGGTAGTGCGTCGCGTATAATATCAATTTTCTCCCGGATATCCAGCGAAGCAAAATCCATATCCGAACCCCAGTCTAACATAACCATTACAGTGGAACTTCCCATACTACTTGTTGAAGAAATGGTATCCAAATTGTTTACTGAACTAAGTACTGATTCAATGGGTTTGGTAATTTGCTGTTCAATTTCTTCCGGACCCACCCCCGAGTAATTGGTCACTACCACTGCCACGGGCAATTCCATTTCGGGAAAAAGGTCAATACTTAAGCGGGACAGGGATACCCCGCCCAGCAAAAGCACAATTATAATAACAACTGTAACCAGCATCGGTCGCTTTATAGATACATCAGTAATTTTCATAAGCTTACTTCACCTTGCTCTGTATTTCCACTTTAGCATTTTCCTGAAGCAAGTTCTGGCCGGAAACAACAACTTGTTCTCCTTCTTTGAGTCCCTTAAGGATTTGAATTTTTTTACCATCACTGGTACCAACGGTAACCTCCCGGGATGTTGCTTTATCCTTGTTAATAACCCAAACAGTATCCTTATCGCCTGTTTTTCCAACAGCTTCCCTGGGCACCAGCAATGTTTCCTGCTGGTCACCCTTTATTTGTACTTCGGCAAACATACCGGGCTTTAGGATGTGTTGGGCATTATCTATCTGCACCTTGATGGGATAAGCTTTGCTTGTGGGGTCGGCCGCCAAGGCTATGTTAGTTATCACCCCGGTAAATGGTTTATCAGAAACCGCGCTTATGTTCACCGGGACTTCCTGACCTTGCTTAATTTTATTAATCTGGCTCTCAGTTACCGTGGCATTAACTATTACTTTGGCCAGGTTGACAACGGTCACCACGGGTGTTTGGGAGGAGGAACTGGCTAATTCGCCGGGGTTTACGTTAACCGCGGTCACCACACCACTAATGGGCGACTTAATAAATGAATTGTTGTGTTGCTGATTGTATGTCTCTTTAGCCAGAGTTACAGCTGCCTGGGCGCTAGCCAACGCAGCGGGTGCCACCTGCTCGTAATTTACCTTAGCCTGCTTGTAGGGTGTTTCATAAACAGTTTCAAATCCTGTCGCTCCCGCTTGGGGGATGGCTCCCGTTTTGTAAAGCTGTTTACCCCGCTCATAATTGGCAGCGGCCTGCTCATAATTAATCCGGGCTAGTTCCAAGTTAGACTGGGCCTGTGTCACGCCCTTTTCGGCTTGTTTTATCGCAGCTGTCAAACTGGCCTCAGAAGTGTTCTCCAAAGTAATCAATGTTTGTCCTTTACTAACTTGGCTGCCTACTTCAACATTAGCGGCCAAAACCTTGCCCCCCTGCCCGCTGGGCACAACATCCGATGTTGTAAGGGCTTCCAATTTGCCTGTAACAACAGTGGTATCGCTAAGAGTTCCTCCGTCCACCACCGCCGCCTGAACGGGGATGGTGGTTTTTTCCTGAACGGTGTTTTGCTTATTCTGACCGCTACAGCCTGAAGCAAGCAATATAACCAATAGACTGATTAGAAAGTAAACTTTGCGCTTAATAGCTAACTCTCCCCTCTCTATTGTAAATTGTTTCAAGTGCCGAATCTATACCTGGTGTTTCGTTCGCTGTGCATCTTCCTGCTTCATAAAAGATATTATTTTCTCATAAATCTCAATCATATGTAACAATTCTTCCTCGGTGAGTGGCCCCAGACAGCGCAGTATAATTCTCTGCCGCCCCTCGTCACATACCTGAACCACCCGACGACCTTCCTCGGTTATTTCCAACCAAACCACACGACGATCTTCTTCCGCACGATGGCGCTCCACCAACCCGACTTTGCACAGCCGGTCCACCAGAGCTGTAACGGCACTCAGAGACACCCCCAGCCATTCGGCCACCTGGGACACGGTCATCTGTCCATGGTCTTTGATCATTTTCAGGACAATAAACTGGTGACCGGTAATGCCCGGGTCCAACACGCCGATCAGCTCCTGATGAATACGACGCAAAAACTGTCCTTGCATCTCCTCCAGACGTTCAATGTAACGAAAAAGAACCTCCCGATTCATATCAACCCCCCCCTTTTTTTTATAAATCTTGTTTTAACAATTATTTGCACATTGAATTATTTACTGGGTTAAGTATAATTTGTTATGTCTATGCTTGTCAATCGGATAATGGGGGTGGGGAAAAGAATAAGGCGACCGGCCGTTCTCCTGCAGCAGACAGGTTGTCACCTTTTTAGCCATGCACTATCTATTTATTTAAATACCATTAAAATGGTATGAATATCAAATTAACAGGCAAATAGGATCCGGCAGGGGGAATAAACTCCAATACTTTTTCTTCCCCCGGTTCTACCACGCCAATCATACATCCTCCCTTAGGCTGCAATAGACCCTGGTTGGGAAGGTTAAAAGCCTGGCCATCCCAATTTCCGGCTCCAGCAAAAACGCCTCCGCGCGCGGAAAATAATACGCCTACAGGGAACTCAGTCCGTATGGCAATGCGGTAAATCAATCCATAATTACCCTTATTCCGTGTAAGCTGTTCCCCATCCTTGCCATATAAGAATAAGTCCCCCTCACCATCTGCAACCACCAACCTGGCCGGTTTTTTGATATTAAGGCGCATCGTAACATTGCGGTTTGCTCTTAAAAAAGTACCTCTAGTATGTTTGCCGTCATGTGAAAGCAAAGGCTTTCCTTCTAATTTGTCCAGTTGTTCAGGACTACTTACAGCCACTACGGTAAATTGCAGATCATCAGAGGCATTAACTCCAAATATACCATGAATGGTCTGTCCCGGCTCTACGTCATTAAGGGCTTCTTTATTAATTACAACCTTTTCCCCAGGTTGTACCTCCAAATATTGCGTGTTAGATAGCTTGGAATTCAGGAACCGGTAGGCGGCCGCACGCCCCACAGCAAGAGGATCGGCCGGCCCGGCGGTACCCCATCTCCTCACTTCCAGCGTTACCGGTTGCGCGCCCTGGTTGACAGCCAATAGGTATATCTTGATGGCTTTATTAGTACCGTTTATATGATGATAATACAGGCGATTATCCCCACTTAAAACATCGCGATAGAGGATCCCTTCCTGCGAAACAATTTCCGGACTATTACTAATCATAATTTTTTCCTGATTCAGGATAACCACGGGATCTAATTTCTCAAATTCCAATACCGGAATGTTGGACATATCCAGGGGTTGACCAGGCAGAGGATTATCCAAGTTATAGGTTAGCTCGTCCTTTTTTACTTCGTTTGTTACCCTGATAACCCTGGTAAACGGCTCACTCCAAGAACCATTACTGTCCTTTACCTGCAAGGACACTTTATAATCCCCGGGGGCAAAAAAAGCTCTTTTCTTTCCTACCCATTTTCTTTCTACTAATTCATCACCATCCGGGTCATAGCTATTTTCTGTATAAATAACCGTTTCTCCCTGGGCAACCGTGTCATTAAGCACTTCAAATTGTGCTTTGGGTGGCAGGTTAGGCGGTGGTAATTGCTTGATATATATTTCCTTAGTTGAAGGCATAAAAAATACTTGGTAATTGAGGTTTTCCACCAAAAAACGAAGCGGCACCAGTGTGATACCGTCTTCTACCACCAAAGTTCCGGACAGCGGGTATACAATTTCATCTATAACTGCTTCGTTTCTTTCAGTTAGGAGCCTAATTATAGTCTCCCCCTGGCGTAAAGTGATTTCCTTATCCACGGTATTCCATTCCACTTGTGTACCAAATATTTCAACGATGGAACGTAGCGGAACCAAAGCAGTGTCATCTTTAATTTGTGGAGAAATCTGCAGTTCGGATGCTATACCATCCACCACTGCTTGCGAGCTGCCAATTTGCATTATAACTGTGCTTGTATCGGAACCCGCATAAGCCAGAGGAACAAAATTAACTAGAAGGGCCATAAGAAGAACATATTTTAAACAACGCTGCAATTCAATTCACTCCTAAATAATATATTTTGTATTTTGACTAATGCTGCTGTTCTTTTGTTCCCACTTAAACATTTTCAAAAATTTGATCCTTATGTATGAAAGATACGAAATTTACAAATAAAGCCCGGACGTCAGTGATGTCCAGGCAAATTCAAAATATTAAGTTAAAGGAATTGAGTTACATAAAATAATTTTACTGTTTAGACTAACTTACATTGATAATCTCTCTTAGCCCACAAAAGCTAGCCATGGCTTTTCAAAAGTTGCTTTTGCGAGTTCATACGAGCTCTTTACAGTAAGTAAGCCATCCTTAGCACTGGCAAGGGCTACTTCCTTCTCTAAAACATCATTTTTAGTTACCATTCCAACCTTATACATTAACTGGGTCACTCTTAAAGCCTCTGTTGCCGCATTCACACCTTCTTCAGCCGACATATAAGAAGCTTCGAGAGTTTTTAAATTATCATATAACTCATATATTTTGTTGCGGGTATCCTTTCTGGCTTCCTCGTATGTTATTTCAGCCTTTTCTTTATCTATTAACCCGGCTTCACCAGGTTCGGTGGTAGTCCACGTGTATTTGGCAATTTCGTACCCTTCCTTTTTACTCCACAAATAAGGGTTGTTATCAGGTGAAAGGGCCCAGACAACTTTATTCTCCAAATTCTGCTCTTCTATTCTTTTAAATTCAATTGATGTTATCAGATTGGGGCGTTCCTCTTGCTTAAATCCAATAAGCTTATTTAAAGTACGATAAGCATTTTCTAATTCGGCCTGAGCTTGTTCCAAAGCACTTTTCTCTGTTTCCAGCAAGCTGACTGCTGCCTTTACTTCAACATCAGATACCATACCGACAACAGCCTTGGCTGCAGCTATACGATAATCGACTTCTGCTTTTTGTACAGAGAGCTTGGCTGTATCAAGATTATTTAGTTTTATTAGTATATCGTAATAGTTATTTTTAGCTTGTAAAACAACAGAGTCTTTGGTTAACTCCAGCGTCTTTTGGTTTATTGTCCAATTGCCGTTAGCACTTAAAAAGCTAATAAAATAATCACTGGTACCAGGAAGATCTTCATATAAATCTCCAGCCGTTGGTGTACCGGATTCATACCCACTCCTCATAGCTTTACGTACTTCCCAGGACCGGTCGACGTCCTTTTCGGCTTGCTCTATGGTTGTACTTTTAGCCAGAGCAAGCTCAACGACTTCCTCTAAACTAAGATCGTTCGATTGCTCACTCGTGGGTTGTTCTTCACTAGCAGCAAACGAAGTTATGGATCCTCCTATAATCAGTAAAAATGTTAACAAGGCGATACTTATAAACCGGCGCATAATGTTCAACTCCTCTCATCAATAATAAAATTAGTTTACTTAGTTAACTATTACATATAAAGTATAACTTGGTGCACAAGACAAGTCAATACCCGGTATAAGTACCACAAATATGTACCTAAAGCAAAGAAATCCGGGCTACTTAGAGCCCGGATTTCAATAACCAATTAATTGTTTCTAAAAGTTGAAGGTAGCAGTCTTGGTTGTATCATCCCAAGTCAGTTCGCCACCGAAAGCAGCCTGAATACCACGCAGTGTTGCGTAGGTGTAACCGTTGATGATTACGCCACCTTGATCCATCGGGAGTTTTACGCCGTTGATGGAGATAGCGTTTTCACCCATCGTGAAGGATACAATCTTGCCGTCCTTTACGAAGTAGGCAGTCTTGGTTGCAGCATCCCAGCTCTTCTGCAAGCCGAGGGTGTCGCACAGGAGGTTAACCTGCACCAAGGTGCGGCCGTTCAGGATTACTACGCCTTCGTCACCTACTGTGAAGGAAGCGGTTACAACGGACTCGTCAACTACAGTAGCGTTTGTTACATTAGTAATCATGCTGTCGTCGTCAAAGTCCCAATCATCCGTATCTACTTTGGAATCTTCATCAATATCACCGTAAATATCTACTACAACATCACCTATTAAAGCAAGTTTACCTGTATCATATTTTATGTTGTAAATCCGCAGAGTACTGGGCTTAGAGCTGCTTTCTTCAGTAATTTCCACAACAAAGTAGTCTTCATCAAAGTCAGCTATTTTAGCGTCTGCACTACCTTCAGTTACTTCAATGCTCGGTTTACCTTTCAGTTCAACGCCACTGGGCATTTCAAAGTACAGGTATTGGCCTTCTTTAAAGGCTCCATCGTCTGTTTCAGTTAGAATTATATCGCCAGCTGCCTGACCAAGAGCTTCGGCTATAATATCAGTTTTTTCAGAAGTTGCAGTGAAAGGCTTGGCAACTTGAGCTATAACTACTTCACCAAGGTCGCCATAGTCGCCGCCGATAGTTATAGTAAGATCGCCAACTTCAGCATCGTTATCTAGCACAACGTTGATATTTTCAACAGTAACCTCATCACCTTCGTCACCATCGAATGTATAGTAGAAAGCTTCATTATCATCATACAGTTTTACATCATTACCATCAACTTCTGGGACATCATCTTCATCAAACTCACCTTTGTTAATCGTGAAGGTGACCATATCGCCATCTTCAAAATCACTGCCGTCAGTGGTTGCAAGCTTAAATTCGACATCCAAGCTTTTGTCCTGTCCTGCGTATACTGTACCGTCATTATCTTCAACATCAATAACTTCAGCAGTTACATCTCCAACAGTCGCAACAGTTACAGTTTCATCCAGGTCAGCACCTTTGGCTTCATCACTGGTTACAGAAATCTCAATTTCGCCGGTTACGTTAGGAGCTATGTCAAGCAAAATATTGTCAAACTTAATTTTACCAGGAAGTGATGTTGATACATCATCAACAGTTACTTCTAACATAGTCTGTTCATTATCATCATTATCCTCAAAGGTAATTCCTGCTACACCTAAACGTGTTGGAACAACATCTACGGAAGCAAATTCTACTCCATCAGTTTCAATTTCAAGAGTAATTGTCTCACCATCTAAGAAGGCACCTGCCTTGGATTCTTCCAAAGTAATGTCTGCAACTTCAGCATCTGAACCAACGGAAACCTTCTTAGTATCGCCTACTACTACATCTACATCACCGCCGGCTACCTTGGCGATAGTTACATCGTCATTATCGGACCAAATAATATCGCCATTAGCGTCCATACCGATAACTTCTACAGCAACTTCTAAGTTACCAGTGAAATCATCATCGATATCAAGGGCAACATCGTCATCTTCATCATAGTCGTTGTCGCCATTTTCATCATAACCAAAATTAAATTTTACGTCAAAACTTGCATCAACATTATCGAATTCAGCTTCAAAATAACCGCTTTCTGCATCTACTTTAGTGCCCGCAGTACCTTCAGTCCAGCTCATATCAGCAGGCTTATCAGTAAACGATACGCCATCAGGCAGACTCAGTTGAACGATTACATCTTCAGTGTCAACATCCATATCATCGTAAACTACACGAACAACACCAGCAAATACCTCATTATCTGCTGAAACATACTTATAGCTACCAGTTATACTTGTGTTGTCCTCAGTAGCTGCGAATGCTGAAAACGGAAACATCATTGTGAACGCAAAAACGATTGACATTAATAGGCAAAACTTTTTGTTCCGTGCTTTACGCAAAATTATTTCCCTCCTTAAAATGTTTGTTTGGCCATTTCGGCCTAGAAAAAATAAAACTTTAAGCTTTAGTGCACATCCCCCCCTTTGGAAAGGTCTAGTTAATTTGTTAACTGGTTTCTATAGAGAAGCGGCGTGGCCGCTAAACTCACTCGTTAGACAGGCTTTCCAGCCTAAATATATGAATCATTATATATGACGATAAAACCCTGCCAACAATGCTACGTATTTCACCAGTTGCTTGTCTTTGCAACCAACTCATTTTATTAGACACATGGTTATAGGCAAAAGTTCCACTGATTTGCAATCTTTTTGTAATTTGGATTTTCTGCATCGGAAATGCTGCTTTGGTACATCTTTTTTCAATCTGTATTTTTAGACACTATGCTTGCACCAGAAGTTCCTGTAATTTTTGAAAATTTTCTTTAGTAATTTTTCCTGCCAGACCGGCAAGGGTTATACTACATATGAAACTTCCTTATATATATGCTTACTATATTAAATGAATTTATAGGAGGTGCAGGCAACAGAAACCTTTGTAATGTTGCCTGATTTACTGTAAATTATTTATGTAGTAAACTATTTGATTATAGATTAATATTATTTTTTTCCAATAATAGGCCCGGCCCCGGAACTTTTGCATACCCATATGTGTCTAAGAAATGTCCGGAGCAAAAAGGCCCGAAAGGGGTAAGTCCCTTTGGACGAAGCAAAGCTCCTGGTAAAGAAATCCCAAAAAGGCGACACCAGGGCATTTGAGTTGCTTGTAACCATGTATCAGGACAGGATTTACGCGCTGAGCTATCAGCTCACCGGCAATCATGCCGATGCTCAGGATCTGGCACAAAATGTTTTCATAAAGGCTTACCGGGCTTTGCCCGGGTTTCGAAACGAGGCCGATTTTGGCACTTGGTTGCACCGCATTACGGTGAACCTTTCTATTAATGAAAGGCGCAAAAAGAAGCCGGAGGTCCACCTTGACAACCCGGTGCAGACATTGGAGGGGGAAATGCCCCGTCTAGTGGCCTCGGATGCTGAAACCCCCGAAGAAGCTTACGAGAACAAGGAATTTCGTGACATAGTACAATCAGCCCTGAAGCAATTATCTCCTGAACATAGGACGGTTCTGGTTTTAAGGGAAGTACAGGGCTTCTCATATGATGAAATAGCTAATATGCTGGATTGTTCTTTGGGAACGGTAAAGTCTCGTATTAACCGGGGACGTCAAACGCTAAAGGAAAAAATTATTCAAATGGCTGACAGATACGGAATAAATCTTCCTTATAATAAGAAAGAATACCGGGGTGGTGAGAAAAAGTGAACTGCAGCCAAATAAAACAAAAGATACCACTATGGTTGGACGGTGAATTGGAAACCACCGAAGCGGGATTAATAGAAGATCATGTGAAAAGCTGCCAAAGCTGCCACGACGAAATGAACTTTTGGCAAGAGCTTGGCGCTACGCTGAGGGAGGATTTGGGAGAAATAAAAGCCCCGCCAGGATTTACTACAGCAGTAATGGCCCAGCTAAGTCGACAGCAAAGCAACGGTTTGGGCCGGTTTGTAGCGAGTTGGAAGCGCAATTTGGCAGTAGCCGCTACATTTTTGTTAATGGCGGCGGGTTCTATCGGTGCATATATGCAGATGGGCGGTAACATTGCCTGGCACGTGGCCAACGTCGACAACACCCAACCGGGAAATGTGAGCCCCAAGGATCCTAGCCCCGCTAACGATATAGACACGCCAGACACTTTACCGGTTGAGCCCAATGATCAGAGTGACAGCGAGGGTTTAGACAATCAATCTGCCTCAAATAAACAAGGGGATAATGGTGTTGAGCAAAACGCAACTCAGCAAGAACCAGCCGAAGGCGACAATAATACGTCCGGCACTGCTCAAACCGAAAACAATACCCTAACTCCAATAGATACGCCCGAGCAGTACGCGCTGTTAAGCACTGAACAGGACCGAGTTATTGATCGCACTTTGGTACGGATTAAGGTGGAAGATTTAAATGCCTCCCACAAGCAGGCTTTGTACTTTATCAATAACTCCAACGCCGAATATGAAGTTCTTGGATCGGAAAGCACACCCGGCGGCAGTCAGGAAACCTTAAAGGTTGTGGTTAGCAATAACCTGTCGGGCAAACTACAGGGAGAACTGAAAACGCTGGGTCAGGTATTAACTGCGGATACGCAAAGGGATGATCTGAATAACCGGTACAATGAAAAGGTAGAACAATACCGGTCATTGCAAAGCCAAGCGCAAGCTACCGAATCAGTAGAAGAATTTAAACAACTACAGGTGAAAATAGCCGGCATTGAGGCGCAATTGAAGGCCTGGGACCGGGAAGCCAATACAGATACCATTATCCTATGGCTGGAGAACTAAAGATAATTAACCAAAAAAAATTTTATCTAATGTTAACACCATTTAGCAAAAAAGAAGGGCAGTAGCTTGCACAAGAAAAAGCTATTGTCCTTCTTTCTTTTCTTGAGTAATTTTATACAGCAGGTGATTAAGAGCTGCCGCCGTTTCAGCCCGGGTAATATAGTCTTTAGGCTTAAACATGTTGCCAGGTTTACCAGACAGCAATCCCAGGGCCCGGGCCTTACGCACGTCCTCCAGCGCCCAGGTTGATATGCTCCCCTGATCATCATATAGGGGCGGTGGCGAAAGCCCTTCCTGAGCACCGTTTATGGTATCGTAAATCCGGACCAGCAGTACCGCTGCTTCTTCCCTGGTAATGTGATCATTAGGACGGAAGGTATTATCTTCATACCCCATAGCCAAATCTCTGCTATGGGCCAGTGCTACAGCGCCACGGGCCCAGCGAGGTATGTCTTCCGCATCTTTGTATGGCAGTTCCACGGTGGCACTGTCGGCCCCGATCAACCTGGTGACCATGGCAGTAAATTCCACCCGGTTCACCGCTCGATCGGGCTTAAAAGAACCATCCGGGTATCCCTTTAACATACCCCGGGACACCAGATTACGGATATCCACATCGCCCCAGTGACCGTCAATATCCGTAAAACCCTTTTGTAGACGTGGCAGGCTCAATTGCAAACCGGCTAGTCCACCGGTATCCCCGTCCACTGCCACCAGACTGATGTTCTCGGCTTCCCCGGCATTGACCGGATAATAAAAATCCCCGGAGTCAGTAAACTCAACATCCTTACGGATTCCATCAGGATACACGGCATACAGCCGGGAAGCGGTTGTATGCCCACTAATCAAAGAAAAGTCTTCGAAAGGTATTGTAGATACTACTGTAAGTTCAGGGGGGTTGATACCCTGGCGCGTTTGGGTCTCCAGTAAAGCAACAATTTTTTCTCCTGCAGGGCCATACAAGGAGGTTACCTTTACCGATTCCCCTGGTGCTAGGTCTTTGGGCTGCACCGGCCAGTTATTTTTCGTGACCACCGAAAAGCTGCTTAGTTGGAAAACCTCTCCGTCGGCTAGCTTGACACCCTTACCAGGAATATACTCTTCCAATGTCGTAGCAATTTTATCTGCCGCCTCGGCAATATCCACCCGCCATACTTCTCGGGAAGCAGGGTTTGAGATCACTCGCACCCACTGGCCCGGGGTTAAAATAGAAATTCCCGTAGCCATGCCCCATCGGAACACTTGGCTTTCCGGTCCAAACTGCAGGTTTATGAAACCTTTGGCATTGTCCATCAGGTAAAGGGTATCCTTCTCGGCATAAATAGCCCGGCCATAGCTTACATCAGAATAAGCAGATAGGTTCAATACTTCGGTGGTGTTGGGAACCAGATCCAGTATGACCAGTTCCCCTTCTTTTATATCCTTCAGCTCGGTAGCTTTCTTATCCCTGTCCAAGTTAATACCCGGCATAATATGATAGCTGCCGCCGGAAGAAAGGGTGATAGCTCTGGAAGCAGGCTGAACAGACACTATCCGGCCCACTGCTACATGCCGATTTACCACCAGGTGATATATCTTGCCGTCGGAACCAAGAGTAATTTGCACCGGCATACCCGGAACCAAATTTTCCAGTTCTGCGCTGGTGGAAGCCCCAAAGGGCAGATCGGTAATATCTCCATCCTCCATGATATCAGAAAATGAAATTACCGCTTCTTCCGCCATGGCATAAACTTCACCATTATCCAGTAGTTTTATGTAGCGGTTTTTTTGATCAACTCCGGTAAGAACGCCCGCAATTTCCCGACCGGTAATTTCAGCGTGCCAGACCGTCTGCGTGTATGGATTGATCCCGGCCGTTACACTGACCCCAGGTGGAATAACCTGTCCCTCTTCTAACGCAGAGCCACCGATGTTTAGAACGTCATGTGCACCGGCATCAATGGCGTAACCACCTTCCCGGTATTCTTCATTAATACGCGTTAGAATTGTTCGGCCGTCTTCGACCAGTGCCTTGATACCGCTTGCCTGAGAGGTACAGCCCACTGCATATGCCCGTTCGGGTTTGTCAGGCGGCCCTATCAGGTAAAGCTCGGCACCAACCGGGAGTTTCTCACTATCAGATAGCATCCGGTTATCAACAGCCGCAATGGTATCCTCCGGCAGGACCAGTTGTCCTTTGCCGGCTAGATTTACCGAACCCTGATTGCTGCCTGAGACAGTTTCTCTGTCCAACGACTGTCCGTATACCAGCGCATAGTCCTGGCTTACCCCTTTGGCCGGGGAAGCATCCTGCTGAATGGAGCTGCCGTGCACCACAATTGTATACGTCCCGGGGATGGGAGCAGGTATATATACCTGCTCCACGTTGTTGCGAGTATCTCGTACACCTTTATCGTCAAAATCGTTGCCGTAATATTTTACACCGTCCGGACCGGTTACTTCCAGGTCTAGATCGTTAACCAGCGCCGACCTGGCGCCCGGTGCTGCCGCCGGATCTGTCCAGGCCAGGGTAGCCTTTAATGGAGCCCCGGAGTGGGTAATTTCCTTTTTATAGGTCACACTGGTACCCCCGGCCAGACCTGCATTATCGTCCACCAATTCATACAGGTCATTTTGCAAAGCTATGGTGGTACCGCCGATATCCAACAGGCCAAAACCGGTTGCCGCCGGTTCTTGTTCCAACCGCCTGGCACCGTTGATCAGGGTGGCTTTCATCAGAGCAGCAGACGGGTCTGAAAAACTTGTATATTTACCAAAGTATTGACGCAAAAGCGCCGCAGCACCTCCGGTCACTGCCGTAGCCATGCTGGTGCCCTGCATCATGGTATAATCGGGCCTGCCGGCGAGGTTGCCCTTTATCAACCGGGATGCCGTAGAGATTACCGATGTGCCGGGGGCAACCAGCTCGGGTTTAATGCGCCCATCTCCGGTGGGGCCCCGGCTAGAAAAGGACGCCACTTCCCCACTGTCCCGGATCTCGTTTTCAAAGGCAGGCCGGGGGCTTACGGATGCGCCCACCACTAATGCATTTTTACTGTTGGCCTCAGCGGTAATACTGCCTTCATTAGCACCGGAGTTGCCCGATCCGAATATCGCCAGAAAATCTGAGTGACTTCGTACAAATTCATCAATCTGGGCTGTACTGCTAACATAGCTATTCTGCTTTTTACCCCAGCCATTTACATGGATACGCACACCGGCTTGATAGGCCGGCCCAAAAAGTTCTTTAAGATCCAGGGGTGGCGCGGGATTTTGATTCTCGTCCACGATGCCCTGAAAGTAAAGGCTGGACCCGGGAGCCACACCAGTGTACTTGCCCTCGGATGCCTTGCCGCTCCCCACCAGAGTACCGGCCATATGTGTGCCATGACCGCTTACGTCGGCGGGTGTCTCTACCCCGGCCCAAGATTTAAGCATAAGCACCCGGGGGTTTTTGCCGGGAACGCTTTCCAGGTCAGGATGAAGGTTACCCATGGAGCCGGTATCCAGCCCGCTGTCGGCCAGGCCGATGGTCTGCCCTTCGCCGGTAAGCCCGTTGGCGATGATAAATTTGGAAACGGCCAGCGGCCTTGCTCCCACTATATCCCTGACCCGGTCATTTAATAATTCGGGCCGGTTATATTTTTCTATATACAACACCCTTGGCGATGCGGCTAGCTCATCAACCGCGGAAACCGGCAGTTCTACCCGCAGGTAACGCCCCTCCCCGCCAGCCCCATCCAGCACTCGGCCATCCAAGCTCTCGATGAGGTTTTTCACACTGGCTTTATCACCGGGCTCCGCAAGGGTTACGGTTACCACCACCGTGGCAGCGTTTGGGATTGAGGTATCTTTACCATTTTCACCTACAGAATCATCCGGGGTATTCTCAAGATCGTCTGGTATCTTTTGTTCAGGCAAGTAGGCGGCAATATTTTTAATATACGACAGATTCTGCAACGCAAGTATTTGGTCTGCCTTGGCCCGTACCAGCAGAGTTTTCCCATCAAGCCACCCCAGCCAGTCAACACGGTCTTTTAGTTCGGCTTCCTCCGCACCAGTCAGGGATCTATTCAGCTCCATGGCAAACATCGCCAGGTTTTTGTCCCGTTCCCCGGCTTCATTATTGTTCTGGTTATCAGTCTTGTCACTGCCGCTCCCATTTTGGTCCAGGCTGTCTGCCTCCTGCCAGGCCCAAATACTCAGTGCTATAACAAAAAGCGCGAACATTAATAACCAACGCTTTTTAATACGCATATCCCCTTTCTAAAACAAATATAATCTCTTCATATACACCGGTAAATAATTAAATTATCATATCAAGGAGTATTTTGTGGCCATTTGTCCATTAATTTACTTTACCTTACAGCATCTTCGACAATAATCATATAATCTCCTGTTAGTTTAAGTCATAAATAATTAGCAACGTTAAGTATTAATGGCAATATTACCAATTATATCGGTTCAAGTATTTTTTTCGTCTATATAGACTTATATAAAAAAATTTTGTTCCACTTTTAAGACCAAATTTTCACAATAAAAAAACAGGTTATTTTTGATTTTTGAAAAATTAACCTGTTTTTCTTTTTATATGATATTTTTAAATGAGGGCATATATTTACCCCACATTCATACTGTGCTTTATATACTTGGTAATCAAGTGCTTATTTTGTTGAAAGTTGAGCACATTTAACATAGTCAGCGCCCGCCCCGTTCCCATAGCTACACAGGAAAGCGGGTCTTCGGCAATAATTACGTTCAGCCCGGTTTCGCGGGAAATTAGTCTATCAATGTTCTGCAGAAGTGCCCCACCACCTGTAAGCACGATACCCTTGTCCATTATATCTGCGGCTAATTCCGGAGGGGTTTCCTCCAGCACTTCTTTCACAGTATTTACCACAAGAGACAGCCTCTCACTAATCGCACTATGTATTTGATCGCTGGTAACGGTTATTTCTCTGGGAAGTCCGTTCAACAAATCTCGTCCTCTTACCTGCGTGTTAAGCACCGATGCTACATTAGGACAGGCGTTGGCAATTTCTATCTTAATATCTTCTCCGGTACGCTCACCAATGGCCAAATTGAATTCCCGGCGGATATACTTCACAATGGCTTCATCAAACTTATCGCCACCCACCCTTAATGAACGGCTGATCACAATACCACCCATGGAAAGCACGGCTACATCAGTGGTACCACCACCTATGTCCACTACCATTGTACCGCCGGGCTGCGCTATATCCAAACCGGCACCCAGCGCAGCAGCTAATGGTTCTTCAATTACATAGGACTGCCTGGCACCAGCCTGGATGGTGGCTTGTTTAACGGCCCGTTCCTCCACTCCGGTGATTTCGGAAGGTATGCATACCATAACACGGGGCTTAAATAATATTTTATTGCCGTTGGCTTTACCAATAAAATAACGCAGCATTTTTTCAGTTACATCATAATCGGCAATAACGCCGTCGCGTAGCGGACGGAGGGCTACTATGTTGCCCGGGGTTCGGCCCAGCATGCGTCTGGCGTTGGCACCCACCGCAATAACTTTGCCCGAAGAATTATCTATGGCAACAACCGATGGTTCTTTTAGCACAATGCCTTTGCCTTTTACATATACAATTATATTTGCTGTTCCTAAATCAATACCAATATCGGCACCTATATTGAGCATCTGGACTTGTCCCCTTTCGGATTGTTAAGCGAAGCCTCTGTCCGTCGTTATTTCACTGCATCTATTACGATCGCAGTGAAAAATACAGACACTTATCCGTTAGTTATATTTCTACTTGATGGGACAAATTCCTCCAGGTTATGCTAATTTTGCTTTTCCTCTCTCTGATATTTTTTTCGTGTGGCTTCCCCGCCGCGCAGGTGTCTTTCTGACTTATTATAATCCAGCACTTTTTTTACCTCTTGGGCAAGTCTTTTATTTAATGAAGGAAGTCTTTCTGTCATATCTTTATGTACGGTGCTTTTGCTAACGCCGAAAACTCGTGCCGCCTGGCGCACGGTTGCCTGTGTTTCCAATATATAGGTGCAAAGCTCCAGCACCCGCTTTTGGATGTATTCCTGCATTGCCTTACCTCCCCGGGCATTTAGTACATTATATGCAAGTGATAATTAGAAATGCTCATACAAATGAATACACTTTTAATTTATAACGACCAATATTTGTAATTTTATGCATTTTGTGTTTTTTAATGTTTGCCCTAAACAGCCAAGAGCGGTTTAGCAAATTGATAGCTAAACCGCTCTTTTTTAATTTTCTTGGAATTGTATGAAGCATGCCACGGGTATTTTTAAAAACCAACGTCTTAACCAGCGGCTATGTTTTTTCATAGCGTTTTGGTCGCGTAATCTTTTGTTAAAGGGCCACATAAATATATCTCCCTTCATGACATTATCGTCATCTATCAATAATTTATTATGACCCATCTTTAGTTTTAAATGCATGCTTTGGCTGAAGTTTAGCTATAATCGTTGATATTATTAATCTGAACACCTGTATAATAATGATTAATTATTTTTCTATAATCGTAGCCGTGTTCTGCCAGTCCACAGGCTCCGTATTGGCACATTCCTACACCATGTCCATAGCCAACCGTCTCAAAAACAATTTTGTCATCCTTATACTGCCAGGTGAAATTTGTAGAACGCAGTCCCAATTTTTGACGTATTTCCGAAGCGGATAAGCGCCTGCCACCAACCAATAGTGTTTTTGGTCTACCGGTAGCCGTACTCTCAACTACTTGGATAAGTTGATTTTGATTAGTGGAAGCAGCAACGGACGCCAGATCCACATTCAGTGCTTTAGCTACCTGATCACGCGAAATAGCCAACTGGCGGACCGATTCGGGATCGGTTTCATAGGGGCAGGCCACACTGCGCAGGTAAGGCACAGTAAACTTCCACACGTCCTCTGCGTTTTCAGTTCGCCCCCCACAGGCAGCGGAAAACACAGGATCAATGGGCTGACCTTGATAGGTGATAATTTCCCCTTTCGTAACGTCCACGGCCATCCTGATTTTGTAATAATACTGGTAGTATTTCAACTTTCCCCAGCGCTCTTTCATGGCTTCCCTGCTAAGCCACCCCTGGGCGTGGCTGGGATCGTCACAGGTGTCGGCACCCTTATGATAGTTATTTACTACCCCGCCTGCTAACATGCGCTTAACAATATAAGTCCGGGCCGCCACGGCCTGGGCTTTTAAGGCTTCTTCAGGAAATAACGCGGGCATTTCGGCAGCCACCACGCCCGTAACGTAATCCTCAAGCGAAATTAATTCTACTGTACCTGTTTCATGCCTGTATAACCGTACAATGGTACCATCTTCCTGCACCCGTGGTTCCATCAGTTTCTGTACTGCCCATGGCAATCCCAACGCCAGTACCAGTACCAGTACTAATGTAATAATAAATATTTTACGCATACACTATCACCCTTTAAGAAAGCAAAAGAAAATATCTTTTTTTGGTTTACCCATGCCTTTGTTAAGGAATCTTTGTTTATAGGAGCAGTATATGATCCACTATAGGTAATTATTACCTAATCTGGTCAGGCTTAAACGAGAACGTGGTGGGGAAGTGTCAAATGTCAAGGTCTGACCCCCAAATATCGGCGCCCAAGCTTTGCAGCTTCCCCAAAAGATGTTCATAGCCTCGCTCGATGTGATAAATATTGCTTACTTCGGTGATCCCTTTTGCACATAAACCTGCCAGCACCAGGGCTGCTCCGGCACGCAAATCGGTGGCCTTGACGGGGGCTCCGCTTAATGTGACCGGTCCCTGTATGACTGCATTACGGCCTACTGTTTTAATAAGAGCGCCCATTCTTTTTAACTCACTAACATGCATAAACCTGTTTTCAAAAACCGTTTCGGTGATGATGCTGGTACCCTTGGCGCTAGTCAACAGTGCCATTATCTGGGGCTGCATGTCGGTGGGGAAACCTGGATAAGGCATGGTTTTAACATCAACCGCATTGTACTGCTTCCGGCCTATAACTCGCAGTCCGTCGTACTCTTCGTACACGGCTATACCCATTTCCAACAGTTTAGCCAGCACCGGTTTGACGTGGTCGGCAATTACGTTTTTTACCAGGATGTTGCCACCAGTGATTGCTCCAGCTATCAAGTAAGTCCCGGCTTCGATACGGTCAGGTATTACAGTGTGTGTAACTCCGTGTAGTTCCCGCACGCCGGTTATTTTTACCACCTTGGTGCCGGCACCTTTAATCTTGGCTCCCATAGCGCTTAAAAAATTAGCTAAATCCACTACTTCCGGTTCTTCAGCGGCATTTTCGATAACAGTTTGCCCTTCGGCAAGCACAGCCGCCATAATAATGTTTTCAGTGGCCCCTACGCTGGGGAAATCCAGGTAGATGCGTTTGCCTCGTAACCCACCTATCCCGATTTCGGCACGAATGCTTCCGTAACCATGTTCGATGCAGGCACCCAGCATATTAAAGCCCTTTAAATGAAGATCAACGGGTCTGCTTCCTATAGCACAACCACCCGGCAACGATATGGCAGCTAGACCGGTACGAGCCAACAACGGGCCCATGACCAAAAATGATGCTCGCATTTGACGCACAAACTCATAAGGAGCTTCGGTGTTAGGTTTAACCGGCGGAATAATTTCCAATGTTGTGCCGTTTCTCTTTATCATGGCACCAAGATGCTGCATTACAAGGCATATAGTATGTACATCAGCCAAATCGGGTATATCATTCAATGTACATGGGGAGGTAGGCAGCAGACAGGCTGCAATAATGGGCAGCACGGCATTTTTTGAACCACTAACTCGTACTGAACCGGACAAAGGCCTGCCACCCCTGATATACAGCTTTTCCACCTTATCCCTCCAGCGCAAAAAGATTTCTAGATTTCTGTTACCTATTGTTACCAATTTATGCATGTCGCATACTGAAATCTTGGATGATGTGTCTATGGGGTCAGACCTTGACATTTGACACTGAACTGCGTGTCAAATGTCAAGGTCTGACCCCATAGACACATCGACACAGGGCATAAACAGTGGCAACGATGTCAAAAAAAAAAGCGTTTGGGAATTTGGCATCTGCCTGATTCCCAAACGCTTTTTATAAGATTAACTCAAATAGATTAAAACTACGTATAATAACATATTCTCATGCAATATATCATTAATGTAGTTAGTTAATAAAATTTAAGTCTGCCCCCTTAGTAACCCGTGGCCTTGAGCCGGTTAAGTGCTCTTCTTAGCGCGGCCTCTGCCCTGTCTATATCAATATCCGGGCTTCGGGTAGCCAAACGCTGTTCAGCGCGTTCTTTGGCAGCCTGGGCACGTTTGACGTCAATTTGGTCCTCGCGCTCGGCCGCATTGGCCAGAACGGTCACCTTACTGTTTCGCACCTCGGCAAAACCTCCGCTGATAGCTATCTTCAATGTATTTCCTTCGTGCTGCATACGCACCAGGCCGGTTTTAAGTGCACTGACCAGCGGAGCATGTTCGGGTAAAATACCCAGTTCACCTTCAGTACCAGGCAATACCACAAACCTAATATCCTGGCTATATACCCTTTCCTGGGGCGTAACAACTTCCAACCGCTGCAGTTTTTCTTCCGCCATGCTTATGCACCTTCTCCTGCCAGACGTTTGGCCTTGGCTACTGCCTCCTCAATGGTTCCCACCATGTAAAACGCATCCTCAGGCAGTTCATCGTGCTTACCGTCCAGGATCTCCTGGAAGCCACGGATACTGTCTTTCAATGATACGTACACACCAGGAGTACCGGTAAATGTTTCCGCCACGTTGAATGGCTGTGAGAGATAACGCTGCAGTTTCCTAGCCCTGGCCACTGTCAATTTGTCCTCATCTGATAATTCTTCCATTCCAAGAATGGCAATAATATCCTGCAGTTCTTTGTAACGCTGCAATACCAACTGCACGCCACGGGCAGTTTCATAGTGATCCTGGCCAATGATGATGGGGTCCAAAATCCTAGATGTGGAGTCCAATGGGTCCACAGCCGGGTAAATGCCCAGCGAGGCAATCTCACGTGACAGCACAACGGTGGCGTCCAGGTGAGCAAAGGTAGTTGCCGGAGCAGGGTCGGTCAAATCGTCAGCAGGCACGTAAACAGCCTGCACAGATGTAATCGAACCATTTTTAGTTGAGGTAATCCGCTCCTGCATCTGGCCCATCTCAGTAGCCAGTGTCGGCTGGTAACCCACGGCGGAAGGCATCCGGCCTAACAAAGCCGAAACCTCGGAACCGGCCTGGGTGAAACGGAAAATGTTATCCACAAAAAGCAGTGTATCAGCACCCTGCTCATCACGGAAATATTCGGCCATACATAAACCGGTCAGGGCAACGCGGAGACGCACCCCGGGGGGCTCATTCATCTGGCCAAACACCATGGTGGTTTTCGGCATAACACCCGCATCAGTCATTTCGTAATACAGGTCGTTACCTTCACGGGTACGCTCGCCCACACCGGCAAACACTGATATACCACCGTGCAGGGTGGCAATGTTATTAATAAGCTCCTCAATGATAACGGTTTTACCCACACCAGCGCCACCGAACAAACCTACCTTACCACCCTTAAGGAATGGCACCATCAGGTCAATAACCTTAATACCGGTTTCAAGCTGTTCCGTGCTGCCGGCCTGGTCCACTAGTGCAGGGGCCGGCCGGTGAATGGGATATTCATCTTCACTAACAATATCACCTTTACCGTCAATGGGCTTACCAAGCACGTCCACCATACGTCCGAGCATCGGTTTACCCACAGGCACACTGATTGGTTTACCCAGGTCTTCGGCTTTCATGCCCCGCACCAAACCATCGGTGGTTGACATGGCCACAGCACGGACTAAATTGTTACCCAAGTGTTGGGCAACTTCCAGGGTGAGATCAATTTTTTTGCCGAATACGTCCTCTTTTTCGCTGGTTATTTTAACAGCGTTATATATATTAGGTACCTGGCCGGGCGGGAAACGAATGTCCACCACCACGCCAATGACCTGAACAACTTCACCTACGTTAGCCATTAACTATCCGTACCTGGTTCCTGAAACCCAAATAAATCATATTATTAAGGCTTCTCTCCCGCCGACTAACGGGAGGCAGCTTTCGCCCGGGCTTATCACCCTAAAGCATGTAAAACTGCAAGAAACAGGTTCTTGCACCTCCTTTAAATTGCTTGTTACTTAAGACCTCCCTGTAATTTACTCAAGAGCGGCAGCGCCACCGACAATCTCGGATATTTCCGTGGTAATGGCAGCCTGACGAGCAAGGTTCATAGAAAGCGTTAGCCTGTCAATCATGTCTGAAGCATTCTTGGTGGCATTATCCATAGCCGTCATCTGAGCGCTGTAGAAACCGGCATTAGTTTCTAGGATTGCTTGGAACAGTGCATTTTGTATATACATGGGCAGTATGCTGTCCATGATCGTTTCCGCATCAGGCTCAAAAATATAATCCACTTTCTTTTCGTCGGCTTCCCCTTCGGGGGGCTCAACAGGCAGAATCTTCTGCACCACGGGTCTTTGAACAATCACGTTTACAAACTGGCTATAAATCAAATAAACCTCATCATATTCTTCGACCGAGTATTTGTCAATGACAAACCTGGCAACTTCATTGGTCAAGCCTAGATCAGCTTTTTCAGTGCCGATATATTGCTGAGCAATGTTGTATTGACGGCGGCGGTAGAAATCTCTGCCTTTACGGCCGATAGTAATTAGATCAGCGTTCGGATGTTTTTTGGTCTCCTGAACGCCCAATTTGAGAACATTGGCGTTAAAGCCTCCGCACAGGCCGCGGTCCGCAGTTACTATAATATAAGCTACCTTTTGCGGCTCGCGTACGGCAAGTAATGGATGTTTCATGCCTACGGAAGCAGAGCCAACCCTGCCCAGAACATCTCGCACCCGCCGTGCGAAGGGCCTGGCAGCCAGCACACTATCCTGGGCACGCCGCATTTTAGCTGCTGCTACCGCCTTCATGGCCTTGGTAATCTTCTGGGTACTGCTAATACTTTTAATACGACGCTTCAGGTCGCGCAAACTAGCCATTTACTGTTTCACCACCTCGCTATAGCATTCGCCGGGTACTTTATTTAATAAAGCTCTCTTTAAATTCCTTAATAGCAGCATTAAGTTTTTCTTCCAGATCCTTGGTAATTTCTTGTTTTTCAGTAAGTCCTTTGCGTATATCAGCCTTGCTGGTTTTGATAAACTTAAGTAGTCCTGCTTCAAATGGCAATACTTGATCTACCGGCAAGTCATCATAATACCCGTTGGCGCCGGCAAAAATGGCGATAACCTGGTCTTCAACATCCATTGGCACATACTGGCCTTGTTTGAGTATTTCCACCATGCGTTCACCACGAGTTAGACGGGCCTGGGTGGATTTATCCAAATCCGAACCAAACTGTGCAAACGCTGCAAGCTCACGATACTGGGCCAAGTCCAGGCGCAAAGTACCGGCTACCTGTTTCATAGCCTTAATCTGGGCTGCACCACCCACCCGGGATACCGATATACCCACATTAATAGCGGGACGTATACCGGCGTAAAACAGGTCCGTTTCCAGATAGATCTGGCCGTCGGTAATGGATATAACGTTTGTGGGAATATAAGCCGAAACGTCGCCGGCCTGGGTCTCAATGATAGGCAGCGCGGTCATGGAACCGGCACCCAGTTCATCACTTAGTTTACATGCACGCTCCAGCAAGCGGGAGTGCAGGTTAAAAACATCACCAGGGTATGCTTCACGTCCGGGCGGACGACGGAGCAGTAGGGAAAGTTCGCGATAAGCCGAGGCCTGTTTGGTAAGGTCATCGTAAATAATTAGCACGTGCTTACCCTGCTCCATAAACTCTTCACCCATGGATGCTCCTGCAAAGGGAGCGATATATAATAACGGAGCCGGTTCAGACGCGGTGGCGGATACAATAATACTGTATTCCATAGCCCCGGTGTCCTTCAGTCTCTGATACACGTTAGACACAGTAGAATTCTTTTGACCCACGGCTACATAAATACAGATAACATCTTTACCTTTTTGGTTAATAATCGCATCTATCGCTATAGCAGTTTTACCGGTCTGGCGGTCGCCAAGAATCAATTCCCGCTGGCCGCGACCAATGGGAACCATGGAATCAATAGCTTTAAGGCCTGTTTGCAACGGTTGGTGTACCGATTTCCTTTCAATAACACCGGGAGCAATACGCTCAATCGGGCGGAATTTATCAGTATTAATGGGGCCCAGACCGTCTAATGGCTGACCCAGCGGGTTAACCAAGCGGCCAATCATGGCGTCACCTACGGGCACGGAGATAATCCGGCCGGTACGCTTAACAGTGTCGCCTTCTTTAATGTGGGTGTAGGGTCCCATGAGCACGCAACCGATATTGTCCTCTTCCAGGTTCAGCGCCATGCCCATTGTGCCGCCGGGAAATTCCAGCAGCTCACTGGCCATACATTCTTCCAGTCCGTAGACTCTGGCAATACCGTCGCTCACCTGAATGACTGTGCCAACGTCACTGACCTCGATTTCGGCTTGATATTTTTCGATTTGCTGCCGAATGATCGCGCTGATCTCTTCTGGTCGCAAATTCATCTACTGTTTCACCCCTATCCACTATTAACTTATTTGTCTGAGGTGCTCGCGCAGGGTTTGCAAGCGGGTGCGCACGCTGCCATCGATGACCTTGTCACCAATACGAACCACCACTCCGCCCAGCAATTCCTGATCAACATTGTAAGTAAGTCTAACTTTTTTGCCGGTGCTTTTGGCCATAGCAGCATCCATATTTTTCTTTTCCTCTTCAGTTAGTTCAACTGCCGAGGTTACCTGGACATCGCTTATGTTGCGGGCTTTATTGGCCAATCCGGTAAAATATTCCGTAATATCTGCCAAGAACAGTTCACGCTGGCGGTCCAACACAAAGGCCAGAAAATTCATCATAATTTCAGAAATATGGTCTTTAAATAAATTAGCCAGCACTTCTTTTTTCTCGTTGGCAGTAATACGGGGATGAATAATTATTTTTTTCAGCGGTTCAGATTCGTTGAGCACGCTGTTCACAGCCAATAATTCAGATTCCAACTGGTCCACAAGATTCTCCCGCACCGCAATTTCATAAAGCGCCTCGGCATAGCGCCCGGCTACAGCTCCTCTTAGCATGGCAGATCCCCTGCCTCTTTAATAAACTCATCTATCATGCTGCGCTGTATGTCGGCAGTAATTTTTTCGTTAATAACCTTGCCGGCTACCAGAATAGACAGTGTAGCCACCTGATCGCGCAATTCTGCAACAGCCTTTTCCTTCTCCATGTTTATATCCTGCAAGGCGGATTCTTTAATACGGTTGGATTCCGCCTTGGCCGCCTCGATAATCTCATGGGCCTGTTCCTCGGCGGCCTTACCGGCTTTCTGAATAATGCTTTGGGCCTCATTTTTGGCCTTTTGCAACTCATCCAAATACTGCTGGCGAAGTGCCTCCGCTTGTTTTCTTTCCTCTTCGGCGGCGGCCACATTATTAGCAATAAAATTTTGCCGATCTTCCAGCATTCTGACTATATGCGGATATACAACAATGCGAAGGAAGATGAGTAACACAATAAAGTTAAAAACTTGCGCCACCAATGTATTATTGAGGTTTAAAACCTGAACAATGGCATCCAAAAAATTACCCTCCTTCCTTTGGTCCGTGGACAAAAGGAAGGCGATAGCAGGTTAGGCAAGCCTTAAGAACAAAACCTGCTATTGCGCCTTTCGCCACAGTATTCTTTAAGTATTGATAAGACCTAACCCATTTTACCCATCAAAATGAACGCAATAACTACGGCGATAATGGGCAGCGCCTCGATCAAACCTACGGAAATGAACATCAAGGTCATCAGACTACCTTTAAGTTCAGGCTGACGAGCGGTAGCTTCTACAGTTTTGCCAGTTACGATACCGTCACCGATACCGGCGCCGATAGAAGCCAAACCCACGGCCAGAGCAGTACCGATTGCAGCAGCGGCTGCTAATTCCATACTTCTCCCCTCCTTTCTTCCCAAATTTTAAAACATAAATTATGGTGGCATATCTCTATTTTATTATTGAGATATCAGCTAGTTAAAAAGCATTATGGCTAATGATGTTCGGCAGTTACCTGGGATATATACGCAATGGTCAGCATGGTAAAAATGAATGCTTGAATGCAGCTAACAAAAATACTAAATGACAGCCATATCATGGATGCCAGAAATCCACCAAAAATGGTGGCGGTCAGGGGTATAAGCCCCAGCAATACCGCGATTAGTACCTCACCGGCGTAAATATTACCGTAAAGACGGAAAGCCAGCGTTAAGGGTTTGGATAACTCCTCAATGAGGGTAATAGGCAGGAAAAATACAAATGGTTCAACAAAGTGCTTGAAATAACTGAGTTTGCGATAATACAATCCCAACACCTGTACCAGTATAAACACAAACAGCGCCATACCCAGCGTGGTATTGACATCCGCCGTAGGCGACATCATGGTGGGAATAAGACCCCAGAGGTTGCTGAATAGAAGAAA
The DNA here is from genome assembly GCA_016841205.1 of Desulfoscipio geothermicus. Classification (GTDB taxonomy): domain Bacteria; phylum Bacillota; class Desulfotomaculia; order Desulfotomaculales; family Desulfallaceae; genus Sporotomaculum; species Sporotomaculum geothermicum_A. Next base: position 121,863 of record JAENZP010000006.1, on the reverse strand, counting down.
AATAAAAATACTGAATATAAGGCACATTAAGCTGGCGCCCTTCTTGGGATCCAAGTTTTCAAAAGCCAGTCCCCTTAAAAATTGGAACATCTCCTCCACCACTATTTGTAACTTACCGGGTCTTTTCAACTGCATGCTACGGGTGGCGGCAACCGTAAAAATAATGATTAACCCCATAACTATCCAGGTCATGACCAGTGTTTTAAGGTTCACAGCTCCAAACCCAAGGTTCACTGCCTCATGAGGAAAACCCCACACATTTAAATTCTCGTGTACCAAGGCTAGCATATCTTTACTTGCTTCTTGACCAGCGGTTGCAGACAACTCTTTCTCACCCCTTTTCTTTTATAAATTTTTATTCATTATATTTTATCAACGGCGTCACGCGCCGTATAATAACGGTACAGCGCTATATTAGCGTCCACTACCGTAATTACGGTGGGTACCAAAAGCCCGGCCCCCACACCATAAATGCTTAAAAAATCAACTTGGCTGGCCAGGGCAATAATACCTACAATGAGCGCCATGCGAGGATAAAAGCCTGCCCGCATAAATGCCTTGGCCTTTTGTTGATTGATATCCGTTTGCTTCATCAATTCTATAAGCATGTTCATTCTTTTTACCAATAAGATACAGCTAATAATACCAAAAATACCGCCGACAATAAACCCCAGAATCAACGCATCCCCGGGATTCATGATCAAGCCCGGCAGGGTCAGCACTAAAATGAAACCCATAATTCCGGTTGTGCGCTTCAATTGTTCATCGATATTACGTATGGGTGCCGGTTTATACAACCTCATCGCCCCCTATTTAAAAAACCGCTGCATTGTTTGAATAATACCAAATATGCCAATGGCTACGCCTGTCAAAACACCTGCTACTAAAAACCAAGGCTCTGTACCAAATTGGTCATCCAACAATCTCCCGCCATAAAACCCCAACAGGGTCGTGATGGCTAACTCGGTGCCAATGGTGGTGGTGACAGCTATGGCCATTAGTGCTCCATTGTTTTTCTTGCTCTTGGGTTCTTCCATATCAACCTCGCCAAAATTGTCGAATAAAATACAATTTTCTGTCATATGCTCTATAATTCTTCACAATAGATACACTTCTACAAAAAAGACATTATTCCTTCAGAGGGATCTGCATTTTTGCAGAAGGAGTTGCATTTTTGCACAGGAAGCTAAACTTATAGACATCTTAATTTTATTTAACTCTTCACAAATAATCATTTAAGGGATACTTGTCACTACGGACTGGTGACCTCTACCAAAACAATGTATAGAAAAGATTCTCCATCAAATATTCTATTCCTTCAATGCCCACTTATTATATGGACTTTTTTGTCGCGCAATATTTGGTAGGTATTTAGGTGAGGCCAGAATAATACAAATCACCCGGTGACGTAGTAATACAATGAAATATAGCTCGCCAATTGCATTATCGCATATAGTTAAACTTCGTTACAAAGAATTATAACAAAAGGCAATTGCATTGTACAAATACCTAGAATCAACGAAACATAATTGGTCTTCTGCTTGTCTTCTACCATATAACTTTTAACAATTGGAACCCAAGCCGGTATTAAGTTGATTTTATTATTAAAAAGCGATAAATTAATTAGTATATAAATATGGACTTAGATTTCACAGGGTAATACAAAGGCGGTGAAAAAAATGTTGGTTCAGGATATCATGATCCCAAATAATACCTCTGTCCTACCGGGACAAACCGCTCGTGAAGCTTGGAAAATTATTAAACAGACACAGCTCATTGGCATTCCCGTCACAGACCGGCAAGGCATAATCATCGGCATTGTATCCCGGAATGAAATAATTAATTTTGGCCCCCGAGTGCTTGAAGATAATATAAAAGTTCAGGATATCATGCAGCAAGAGGTCTATGTTCTTAAAGAGGACGCACCTGTTTCCGATGCCTGGACTTTGCCGGCCAATGTCTTTCCGGTGGTGGACAACAGCGGGCGCATAACCGGCATTCTAGATCGCTCTGAAGTGGGACATGCCCTTTTCAAGGTGGCCAGCCAGATGTTTCAGCAAATAGAAACGATCATGGATTCAGCTCATAACGGTATTGTCTCCATTGATAAAGACGGTATAATTAGCACATTCAACCTTGCGGCGGAAAGAATAACCCGCCGCAAAAAAACCGACGCTTTGGGGCAGCACCTATCGGAAGTAATCATCCCACGTGGTCTATTGGATATTTTGGAGAACGGCAACTACCAGTCCCATTATAAATTTTCTGTGGAATATTCCTCGGGCACACATACTTACCTAACTAACCGCAGCCCGATCATTGAAAACGGCCAAGTAATAGGAGCCATTGGAGTATTCCAGGATATTTCTGAGATTGAATTTATTTCCGAGGAGTTAAGCTCAGTCAAGCAATTAAACAAAGAACTGGAGACAATTATCGAGTCATCTTATGACGGCATTATTATTACTGACCGCAGCGGTCAAATCATTCGGGCTAATAAGGCTCACGAGCGCATCACAGGAATTCCTGCGTCATCCATACAAAACATAACCATGGCGGATTTAATCGCCATGGGTGTTTATTCCCAGTCAGTCGTTGACGCAGTGATTGAGAGGAATGGTGCCGTTACCCTGTCCGGTCTAACCGCTAACCATAACCAATTGCTCATTACGGGCAACCCTGTACGCAACCTGCAGAGCGAAATTGTGCGGGTAGTTATCAATACCAGGGATATGTCGGATTTAAATAATTTAAAAAACCAGTTGGAACAAAGCATTGCCTTAAGCGAGCGCTACCATGGAGAACTAACTCAGTTGCGCAGCAAGCTAATTGACCAATCGGGCTTAATAGTAAAGTCACTAAAGATGAAACAAGTGGTGGAAGTCGCTCTGCGGCTGGCTCAGGTTAACTCCACAGTACTGCTGCTGGGCGAGTCGGGTGTGGGCAAGGAAGTGGTAGCCAAAGCCATCCATAAACACAGTAAACGGAGCAACGGCCCATTTATTACTGTAAACTGCGGTGCCATACCAGAAAACCTGATAGAATCGGAAATGTTCGGCTATGAGAAGGGGGCCTTCACGGGAGCCAACCGGGAAGGCAAGCCCGGCATGTTTGAGCTGGCGGATAACGGCACATTGTTCCTAGATGAAATTGGTGATTTGCCGCTACTTTTTCAAGTAAAACTATTGCGAGCCCTGCAAGAAAGAGAGATCACCCGCATAGGCGGCACAAAACCTATTCCGGTCAATGTGCGCATTATCACAGCGACCAACAGGCATTTGGAGGAATTGGTTCAAGACGGCAAATTCCGGGAGGATTTATATTTCCGGCTCAATGTGGTACCCATTACTATACCACCTTTGCGGGAAAGAAAGGACGATATTATACCTCTTGTTTATACCTTTAAAAAACACTTTGAAAAGGTCTACGATATGAAAAAAGAATTCTCACCCCAAGTATTTAAGGACCTTGTGGAATACCAGTGGCCGGGGAATGTGCGGGAAATAAAGAATGTAGTGGAACGATTACTAGTCACTTGCACCGAACCGGTGATCAAGTCTGTGGATATACCACTCAATATTACACCGCCCCAGCGTCACGAACCGCATAAAGTAACCGTACAAGGCATCCTCCCTTTGAAAGCAGCCCAGCTGGAGCTGGAACGCCAGCTTATTGGTACGGCATTAAAAGAACTGGGCAGCACCTACAAGGTAGCCAAAGCGCTGCATGTAGACCAATCAACCATTGTACGAAAGGTAAACCGACTTAAAGAGAACGGCTTTTTACTATAACCAAAGACCAGTTAAAAAAAAACGGATTGCCCTATTTATAGCAGTCCGTTTTTTGGCACATTTTACAGTTAACCACCCATACCATAAATCAACTCATTTAACCTGGCATTGGTACTTGCTGAATTTGAACCATTTAATATATAAAAACTGCTTCGCCACAACCTTGCCTATAACACTAGCCACGTTGCCGCATAGCAGGTTTTTGCGGATTGGCCTCTGTATCCATATTTTGAACCAACCTGACAGCAATGAGTAAAGCATTTAATTTTTAGGTTTAACCTATTTCAGAGTTACCAGAACCGTCTCTGTGTTCACCACATCACCGGAACCTACGTTTACTTCGGCCACTTCACCGCTGCTCGGCGCGTAAACTTTAAAAAGCATTTTCATAGCTTCCAGGGTAACCAGTACATCATTCTTTTTTACTTGGGTTCCTACTTTTGCATTTACCGAAAGCACTTTTCCGACCATGGGAGCATTAACTTGTACCATTTTACTTACCACCTGAATTAATCCATTTTGTTTTTGCTTTTTAAGCCTGGCTGTACCCCTTTACCGGTGATTTGCACGGCAGTTATGTATAACTGCAGGCATTGCAAAAACAGACATTACCCTGCACAGAGTTGCCAATATATTTAAGCATTTTTTGTATTAAGTGAATATATAAAACTTATTTTCTCTATGGCAGTGACTATAACCATTTAAGATATGATTTTATATAAACTGTGCCGACTATTCTTTATGGCAATATTAATGCCCTATAGCCGGCACAGCCTATTTACACAGCAATAACAACCCTTGTCCAACAAGGTGTGCTAAGGCTTAAAAATTACATATTAATGTTGGAGTATTTTCTCCAAGGTCTTGCAGGATTCTTTTTCTCTAACATAGCCAGCGTAGCGCAGATCTTCTTTCTGGTTTCAGAGGGCAGAATGACATCATCAACATAGCCGCGGGCTGCAGCATGGTATGGGTTTTCAAAGGTATCGCTGTATTCCTTCTCCCGTTCTGCTTGTTTTGCAGCCGGGTCTTCGGCATTCCTAATTTCCTTGGCAAAAATTACGCTGGCAGCGGTTTTCGCACCCACAATGGTGAGGGTAGCTTCAGGCCAAGCGTACACAATGTCAGCACCGGTATCTTTGCAGCACATCCCCAGGTAAGCGCCGGCGAAGGATTTACGCATCATGATGGCAATTTTGGGTACCGTAGCGTCAATATAAGCATACAGCATCTTGGCGCCGTGGCGCAGGATTCCCTTATGCTCCTGGTCGGGGCCGATCATGTAAGCTGGTGTGTCATGGATGTTGACCAGCGGGATATTAAACAGGTCGCAGAACCGGACAAACCGGGCAACCTTATCCGATGTATCACAATCGATAACGGCACCCATCCAGCTGGGCTGAGCAGCTACGATACCAGTACTCCGGCCGTCAAAGCGGGCAAAGCCAATAATAGCGTTCTTGGCATAGTCTTCCATTATTTCAAAGAACTCGCCATTATCAACGATTTTGTTAATAACATCGTGCATATCATAAGGCATAAAGGTCTCTTCGGGGATAAATCCATCCAGCTCGGGAACCAGGCGGTTAGGATCATCACCGGTTACCTTGCGTTCCGGTTTTTCCATGTTGTTTTGAGGCAGGTAATCCAGCAATTGCTTGGCCTTATCCAGGCAGTCCTTATCGTCGCCGGCCACAATGTGAGTACAACCGGACTTGACGGCATGGGCTTGCACGCCGCACAGATCTTCCAAACTGATTTCAATACCCAACTGAGCCTTCACAAAGGCCGGGCCAGCAATGCCCATGTAGCCGTGGGTGCGGCTCTGGATAACGAAGTCCTGCATAACCGGGTGGTAAGCCTGTCCGCCCAAGCAGGGGCCCAGCAGCAGGGCGATTTGCGGGATAATACCGGAAGCCAGGTTTTGGGATTTGAACAGCCATGCATAAGCCTGCAGAGTGTCCATACCTTCCTGTAATCTGGCTCCGCCGGAGTCATTCAAGCCGAAAAAGGGAATGCCCATTTCCTTGGCCATATCGATAGCGTTGGCGAATTTTTTACCATGATATTCACCAAAAGTACCGGCCATAGCGGTATAGTCTTCTGCGCCCACCATGACCATACGGCCATTAACTGTACCATAACCACAGACAACGCCTTCGGCGGGAACTTTCTTTTCCTTCATACCAAACTCAGTGGTCCGATGTTTAATAAAAGTACCAATTTCAGTAAAGGTGCCGGGATCGAAGAAATATTCGACTCTTTCTCTAGCAGTTAATTTGCCTTCTTTGTGCTGCTTTGCAACGGCCGCTTCGCCGCCCTGCTGCATTATTTCCTCTCTTCTGCGTAGAAAATCCTGATACTTTGCACTCATTTCTCCCATTTAACGGTCCTCCTCATATTTTACTTGGCCTTATCGTGTGCAACACTGGCCAATATCATACAAATATTTAATATAGTTTTTGATCGACTCGCAATTTCCTATATAATTAACGGCCTTGTAATAACCGAGTGCATTCTCGGCAACGGTGGCCTTCCGTATATTGCCGGCCTCCTTTCCAATTTACAAATTACAAATTAGGGCTCGAATACCTTACAAAATTCATATCGCAATAAACATGCCAGAATTAACTTATTGCCTGTAACTAACAGCGAACTTCGTCCAAGCTGTTTAAAATAGTAGTTTTTCACACTTATAATAACGCATATTAAAAGAAAAACCAGCCCTCTTAAAGCATAGCTGGTGCTGCATAAATGCATTATCAATGCATTTATGCAAATAATCTACGTAAGTGCCAATTTAATGCAACCTTACATGATGTATTTTTGCATTGTTCACTATTTATTAACAAATTTTATTAAAAATAGGGCCCATGTTATAAAAAGCCACTTCCTATGCCCTTATGATGGTCATAAAAAAGTGGCTTAATATTTAATGATAATGGAATAACTAATTAATCATTAAGAATATTTTAATCCTACCGGTTAGGTGAGAAACCAAGTTCAATGTTGGCAATGATCTGCTGGTGCATGTTGGAGGTTCCTTCTAGGGTTTCAAACTGTTTAGAATCGCGGAGCCACCTACCACAAGGATATTCATCGGAATAACCATATGAACCGTAGATTTTCATGGCCAGGTTGGCGCCATGAACAGCTGCCTGGCAACCGGCCAGCTTAGCGGTAGAAACGGCCTGCTGGCAGGGTAAACCATTATCTTTTAACCATGCAGCGCGGAAAACGAGGTTTTTAGCAGCCTCATCTTCTATGATCATCTCAGCGATCTGAGCTTGAATCATTTGATGTTTTCCGATCGGTACGCCAAACTGTATACGTTCGGTAGCATATTGAACAGAGCCTTCCAGGCATGCCCGGGAAAGGGCGGCTGAACCGGTGGCACAACCCATGCGGGTATTATTTAACTGCCACATACAAATGAAGAAGCCTTTGTTTAATTCCCCTAATAGATTTTCTTTAGGAATCACTGCATTTTCAAAAATCAGTTCCGAAGTCGGAGCAGCCCACATACCGACTTTATCGTGAATGGGAACTCTTTCAATGCCCGGGGTATTGTTATAGTCAATTACGAAACAAGATATCCCTTTAGCACCTTTGCCTTTTTCAGTGACAGCATAGACTAGCCCAACATCACAAGAGTGTCCGCCGGAAATCCACATCTTAGTGCCATTCATCAGCCAATGGTCGCCCTTATCAACCGCAATTGTCTTCATGCTGGCAACATCGGAACCCGTATTAGGCTCGGTGATGGCAAAGCTTCCTACCGACGTTCCATCCAGCAGCCCGGGGATAAATTTCTCTTTTTGCTCTTCGGTACCATATTCATTAATGGTCATGGCCGGACCCCAGTTGTTACCGCTGATGGCAAGTCTCCAGGAAGTATGAACTTTAGCTATTTCATACAGTGCAATACAGCCTTCCTGCCAACCCATGCCGTTTCCGCCGTATTCCTCCGGCAGGGTCCAACCCAACAGGCCCAAATCGCCCATTTTAGTTAAGATCTCTCTGCGATAGTGATGGTTTTTTTCATCCTCTTCAACATAAGGAGCAATTTCCTTTTCGGCAAAATTGCGAGCCATATCCTGTACCATTTGTTGTTCGTCAGTTAAACCAAAATCCATTAATTATCCCCTCCTAATTTTAAATAATATTACTGCAATGGTGATACAAAAGCCACCAAAAACATTTTGATTATTAAATATTTGCAAGGACTGTGCCATAACATATTAAGAGTTGTAAAAATATTATTCATTAAAAAGTTATTTAATCAACTCTGAATTAATGGCACCTGTGAACTTTTTCTTAAACTATAATTACTTATTCATTATACGCTATATAGTGGACAAGATCAACAACTTTGATATTACCTAAATATCCTAAAGACCACCGTTTATAGACCAAATTCCGGAGGTCTGTAGTCGGAAATCTTAAAAGCATGCTTGATGGCCTGCACTATCCGGCCGCAAGCCATACCATCGCCGTACGGGTTGACAGCCTCGGACATGGCCCGGTAATAAGCTTCGTCATTAAGCAGGCGATCGGTCTCGGTACGTACAGCCGTACGATCAGTGCCTACCAAGCGCACAGTACCGGCATCCACAGCCTCAGGACGCTCGGTGGTGTTGCGCAGCACCAGCACGGGCTTACCCAACGAGGGGGCCTCCTCCTGCATACCCCCGGAATCAGTGAGCACCAAGTGGCAGCGGGCCATTAAATTAACAAAGGGCTCGTAATCCATGGGCTCGATTAAATCCACCTGCCGGGAATCCCCCAAAATTTGCTGAACCACCCGGCGAACAGCGGGGTTTTTGTGCACGGGGAAAATAACTCGTACATCGGGATGCTTTTCTAAAACATCCCTAAGGGCAAGGTAAATATCCCGCATAGGATCGCCCAGGTTTTCCCGGCGGTGAGTGGTCATTAAAATCAAACGGTGCCTGTTAAAATCCAGCCCGCCAAGCAGCGAATCGCTGAACTGGTATTCGTCACGTACTGTGGCCAATAGGGCATCAATAACAGTATTGCCGGTAACATAAACCCACTCCAGGTCAACCCCTTCCCGCAGTAAGTTGTTCCGGGCACCGGCGGTAGGGGCAAAATGTATATCACACAGCGCCCCGGCCAAACGCCGGTTCATCTCCTCTGGAAAGGGAGAATATTTGTTGCCGGTACGTAGCCCCGCTTCCACATGCCCGACCGGTATTTGCATATAATAGGCGGCCAGTGCAGCCACAAAAGTGGTGGTGGTATCACCATGGACCAACACCAAATCAGGCCTTTCGGCCTCCAGCACTCCCTGGAGTCCAGCTAAAGCCCGCCCTGTAATATCAAACAGAGTTTGGCCGGCCTGCATGATATTTAAATCGTGGTCGGGTACAATATCAAACAACTGCAGCACCTGATCCAGCATTTCCCGGTGTTGGGCTGTTACCACCACCCGGCACACCAGCCGGTCATCCTTCTTCAGCATCCGCACAAGGGGAGCCATCTTAATAGCTTCAGGTCTGGTTCCAAAAGCAACTAAAATTTTAGGATCAGGATTAAACTTCCTCAAACTAACCATATTAACTCCCAACTCCCCGATTGGTAACATTCTCTTTGTAAAGTTATACCTATTTTGGCTTATCCACTAAATATCCTTTACGCATTAGCTTGGCAATATGACCATCAAGGGCTTTTTCAATGCTGACACCATAGTTTTCTTCCAGCACAAACATCATGGAAACAGCAGTCTGTGCTACATCCAGTAACTCCCGGGTAATACAGTCCAAAGCTTCGGCCTCGCCAACCACTGAACGCTCTCCGCTCATACCGCGCAGTTTACCAATTGCCTGGGCCAGTTCTCCCGCTTCTTCCATCAATTTGAGGGCGGTGGATTCCAGGGAGGGAGTTAAATTATTTAGTTTTGGCAAAGCAACTATTTTTTTTTGCATTTATAAAACCTCGAGCCGTACCAGCTTGACACCGGATTCCTCAAATATATCCAGGGACAGCTGATCGGGGTAATCACCCCGGTAAACTACCTTGCTAATGCTGGCGTTGGCTATCATCTTGGCGCAAAGCACACAGGGTTGGTGAGTAACGTAAAAGATGCCTCCCGCTATAGGAATGCCATGGACAGCCGCCTGTAAAAGGGCGTTTTGCTCAGCATGCAGCCCCCGGCACAGCTCATGCCGTTCACCGGATGGTATTCCCTGCTTTTCCCGTAAACAGCCTGTTTCCAGGCAATGGCGCATACCGGACGGGGCACCGTTATATCCGGTGGCCAAAATGCGGTGATCCCGTACGATAAGCGCCCCAACCTGGCGGCGCAAACAAGTAGAACGTCGGGATACCACTTCGGTTATCTCCATGAAATAATCATCCCAGGCGGGGCGCTGCATAGATACCACCTTCTTCATATATGGGGAAACGGCAGCATAAGTCTGCGGCCATAGCCCTGGCCTGGGCCTGCCGCCCGGCATCACTGCCAAAGCTTAGAGCCAAATGAATTATTTCCGCTATTTCAACCATCTCGGTTTCCTTTAGCCCCCGGGTGGTTACGGCAGGCGTACCAATCCGAACACCGCTGGTAATCAGCGGCGGCTGCGGGTCAAAGGGAATAGCGTTTTTATTCACAGTGACCCCCACTTCATCCAGTGTTTGTTCCGCCTCACGGCCGGTAACTTGCTTGTTACGCAAATCGACCAGGATCATGTGGTTGTCGGTACCACCGGAAATCAGCTCAAAACCACGCTCGGATAGCGCTTCAGCCAGTACCCGAGCGTTATTAACTATCTGCTGCTGGTATTCCTTGAAACCCGGCTGCAGCGCTTCGCCAAAAGCCACCGCCTTGGCTGCAATCACGTGCATCAGCGGGCCACCTTGTATACCGGGGAAAACGGCCTTGTCCACTTTGGCACCGTATTTTTCCTTGCATAGAATCATGCCGCCACGGGGGCCCCGCAATGTTTTATGCGTGGTCGTTGTAACCACATCGGCATAGGGAACAGGGCTATTATGCAAACCCATTGCCACCAGGCCGGCAATATGTGCCATGTCCACCATCAAATAAGCGCCCACGGCAGCAGCAATTTCAGACATGCGGGCAAAATCAATTTCCCGTGGATAAGCGCTGGCCCCGGCGACGATCATCTTGGCCTTACTTTTTAATGCCGCATCCATAACCTTGTCATAATTAATCCGGCCAGTATCTTGTTCCACGCCATAAAATTCCACATTAAAATAACGGCCAGAAATGTTTAGCGGGCTGCCGTGAGTCAGGTGACCGCCGTGGGCCAGGCTCATTCCTAAGATGGTATCGCCCGGCTCAAGCAAGGCAAAATAAACAGCCGTATTGGCCTGTGAGCCGGAATGGGGTTGCACATTGACATGTTCGGCGTTAAAAAGTTTTTTGGCTCGTTCAATAGCCAGCGTTTCCGCCACATCTACGTAAGCGCAGCCCCCGTAGTAACGCCTCCCGGGCAGCCCTTCGGCATATTTGTTGGTTAGCACGGTACCCTGGGCTTCCATAACGGCCCGGCTGACAATATTTTCCGAGGCAATCAGTTCCAGGGTATTACGCTGCCTGTTCAGTTCCTGTGCAACGACCTGTGAGATTTCGGGATCCGCTTCGGAAAGCGGGCTGTAAAAACTCATAACACTTCCTCCTAGACTTATTAAACTCTGTATCACCGGCAAACACTAACGGCAGCGACATCTTTTTCAATAGCCGCTATTTTCTCCAACCTTTGAGCATGCCTTCCCCCGGCAAATTTTGCTTTCATCCAGGCCCTCACAATATCCCGGGCTAAACCAAATCCAATTACACGCTCACCCATGGTAATAATATTGGCCATATTATGTTCTCCGGCCATGCGGGCGGAAAAGGTATCATGACAAAGAGCGGCCCTAATGCCCGCTACTTTATTGGCGGCTATACTTACACCAATCCCAGTGCCGCAACAAAGAATTCCCCGCTCAAATTTTCCACCGGCAACGGCCTCGGCTACTGCCCGCGCAAAATCAGGGTAATCCACCGAATCAGTGGAATATGTACCAAAATCTTTATAATCAATTCCTTGTTCCTTTAAGTAAGCAATTATCTCCGTTTTTAACCTGAACCCTCCATGATCGCTACCAATAGCCACCTGCAATAGCTACACTTCCTTCAATGATATTATCCGATGTCCCGCACTAACCTAAAAATATTCTACAGTATCCACTTGGTTTCCTCTATAATTCTGTCAAAATGTATTATTACCATTAACCCGCTATTACTTTGCAATATTAACGTAATACATTTAAGCTGACCCGTTAATAAACCGGCGCAGTATGGTGCGGGACAGGTTGTCCAGCTCAACGGCCACCATTCGGTAGAATTCTATACTGGAACCGAAGGGGTCCGGTATATCATCGTCAGAGCCGGCATATTCGGACAAGGTAAAGATTTTATTCGCGGCACCGGGAACAAGACGTTTTAAATTATCTCGGTGGGCATGGGTCATGGTCAACACCAATTCGGCCTGTTCAATGTCTTCCGGACTAACCTGGGCTGACTTATGCTTACTCAGGTCAAGACCCATCATCTTTAATACACTAATGGCCTGGTATGAAGCACCGCCATTTGACAATGCAGCAATCCCCGCGGAGGCAAATTCTACATACTGGTGATCCGGGTAAAGTTCGGCCAACGCCCGGCGGGCCAGCGCCTCAGCCATGGGACTGCGACAGGTATTACCGGTACATACAAAAAGTATCTTTTTATTGACCAACAATATCGCCTCCTAGCCATTACGATAAAACCATATGTATACCAATACCAATTAATAATATACCGCCACCCAGCACGGCCCGTTCACCAAAGCGGGTACCCACAAAACGCCCCAGCAACAACCCGAGGGCCGTCATAACCCCGGCCACGGCACCAATAACCCCGGCGGTAAGTGGTAGGTTAACCTGTCTGGTGCCCAGGGAAAAACCAACACTTAAGGCATCCATACTAACACTGGCGGCAAGCAATAACAGTCCCCAGGTATTAACCAGCACTATTTTTGGATCCAGGGCATCGCCGCCTTTTAAAGCCGAGCGAATCATATTTACCCCCAGATACACCAGCAATAAAGCCCCGGCAATACTGGCGGCCCGGCCTGCCAGAGCGCCAACGAATTCGCCGGCGTACCAGCCCAGCAGAGGCATAACAATATGGAACACCAGTACTGTAATGCTAACTACCATTATTTGGCGCCTAGTTACGCCTGCCAGACCCAGGCCAAGACACATGGAAAAAGCGTCGGTGCCTAGGGCAATGGCCAGTGCGAGCAATGTGTAAAGCTCCAAACTATTTCCCCCAACAGTTTCGCGTTTGCTTATCTACTAACTTAATATTTATGCGCTCAAAGTAAAAAGTACTACGATTAGAACTATATAGTTACCACATGCCCCCCCGAAGCCCGGCGCAGCCTATTCATGACCGCCATCCCCAGACCATCGGGGGTCATGCCTTCAGCAAGTATCACATCTACATCCAGGCAGTCAAACCGGCGCAGCGATTCATATAATAAAGCGGCCACCGTGCCGGGTTCGGAACGTTGACCAGCCACGATAACGCTGTAGCCCTTTCCATCATACAGTGACGCTGTTTCACTATAAGTAAATATACCCACTTTGTGACCGCCCGCAGCAAAACGTCTGGCCTCAGCCAATACGGCGGCCACCACCCTCCTTTGGTCATGTCCGTCAAAGAGTATCAGCGTGGCCCGGGGAGCATAGTGGGCATATTTCATGCCCGGCGACCGGGGGCAGCCCCCGTCCACAGCACTAGCGTTAACCGCCGGGTCGACTTCCACCGGGCCAAGCACTTCCTCCAAATCCCGCAGAATTGTCCCACCGGGTCGCAAAATCACCGGGCAATCGCCGGAGATATCCAGCACGGTCGATTCCACGCCCAGGCCAGACGGCCCCCCGTCGAGCACCAGCGCAATCTTTCCCGAAAGATCCTCCAGAACGTGAGCTGCCGTGGTGGGACTAGGCCGCCCTGATACATTGGCACTAGGAGCAGCCACCGGTACACCCGCCGCCCGGATTAATTCCAGTGCCACAGGATGAGCGGGCACCCGCACCGCTACTGTATCAAGCCCGCCGGTAACCACCGGATGAAAAACATGCCCGCCCCGTAAAACCAGAGTCAAAGGGCCTGGCCAAAAGCGCGAGGCCAACCGCGACACAACAGGTGGAACTTTATAAACATATCGGCCCAGAGTCCGGAGGCTATCAATATGCACGATCAAGGGATTGTCAGCAGGCCGTCCCTTGGCCTCAAAAATACCGGTCACCGCCCGGGCATCCAGTGCATTGGCTCCCAGGCCGTAAACAGTTTCAGTAGGGAATGCCACCAGGCCGCCCTCCCGCAATATGGCACCGGCCTCCTTGATTAAGGCCACATCCGGTTGCCTGGGATCTACTACCAGATGGCGCGTTTTACGTGCTTTTTCCACATTAAATCCTTCCTACAATATTATTAAACTTCTATACGAAGGATCCAGTTTAGTTTGTATCCGAGGCCACAACAACACCCGGTTATCTTGGATACGCAAAACTGTTCTACATAAATACCCAACGGTTAAGATATTTCCAGAGTTATGGCCGGCAACTAATCTGACCGGTACCAGCGTGCGTACTCCCTGGAATAGTATACCACAAAGGATCAGGCGATAAAAGAACGCAAGCAATCACCAAACCACCACATATTGAGTCGGAAAACCCGGGTTATTAATATTTTTTATTGCTTGATTCCACATATAAGCCGCTGACGTCCGGCCAGATCCGGGTATAAGCTGGCATGCCAACACGGCGGCACCAGCAAAGCCAGGGCTTGCTCACCCTGCTCCGGACCAATTTCCATGAGCAGCTGTCCACCGGGGGCAAGCCAAGCTTCCGCCTGTGGTATAAGCCGGCGGTATATTTCCAAACCATCAAAACCACCATCCAAAGCCAGAGCAGGCTCATAGCCACGCACATCCCGGGGTAGCCCGGCCATGGCACCACTGGGAATATAGGGCAAGTTGGCGGTTATCACGGCCACCGAGCCGGGCGCAAGCACCCCCTGCAGGGGAGCCAGCAAATCACCGGTATAAAAAACCACCGTTACGCTATGCCGCAAAGCATTGGCCCGGGCAATATTTAAGGCCTGTGGTGATATGTCGATAGCGTGTACCTGTATATCAGTTGGAGCTAGGCAAGCTAAGCTTACGGCTACCGCCCCACTGCCCGTACCCACATCAACCATCACCCGCGGCCCGGACCAACCGGTCAGTATCTCCAGTGCCTTTTCCACCATCAGCTCGGTTTCAGGCCGGGGAATTAAAACATGGGGCCCAACTTCAAAGTCAAGCCCCATGAACTCTTTAAGCCCCGTAAGGTAGGCCACGGGCTCACCGCCCGCCCGGCGCTTCACAAGTGCCCTGTAATGACGTTCATAACCTTCATCAAGCACCAGGTCGGCTTCACGATATAGATACACCCGATCCCGGCCCAGCACATGAGCCAGCAGCAGCTCGGCATCCAGCCGGGGTGAAAACGCACCGCTACCGCGTAAATAACGGGTTGCCTGAATTAGGCTGTCCCGCACCTTTATACCCGGCATGTTAATCCACCTGCCGCAGGCGCTCGGCCTGGTCAGTTGTAATCAGAGCATCTATCACTTCTTGCAAACTACCCATCAGCACTTCCTGTAACCGGTGTAAGGTCAGCCCAATACGGTGGTCGGTAACCCTGTTTTGGGGGAAGTTATAGGTGCGAATACGCTCGCTCCGATCGCCGGAGCCCACCTGGGATTTACGCACACTAGCCATTTGCTGCTGTTGTTCTAGCTGGGCTTGATCCAGCAGCCTGGCCCGCAATACCTTCATGGCTTTATCTTTATTCTTAAGCTGCGATTTCTCATCCTGGCAAGACACCACTAACCCGGTAGGAACATGGGTTATCCGAACCGCCGATTGGGTAGTGTTTACCGATTGACCGCCGGGACCAGTGGAACAAAACACATCAATGCGCAATTCATTGGGGTTTATATCTACCTCCACTTCCTCAGCCTCAGGCAGCACCGCCACCGTAGCCGCAGAGGTATGGATACGCCCGCCGGACTCGGTGGTAGGCACACGCTGAACCCGGTGCACACCACTTTCAAATTTAAGTTGGCTGAACGCACCTTTTCCTTCAATAAGAAAAACTATTTCCTTAATCCCACCGATATCGGTATAATGGGAATCCAGTATTTCAGTGCGCCAGCCTTTTAGCTCAGCAAAACGCGTATACATACGGAACAGATCAGAGCCAAACAAGGCCGCCTCTTCACCGCCGGTTCCGGCCCGAATTTCCATAATTACGTTCTTATCATCATTAGGATCCTTGGGCAACAGCAGTATCTTGAGCCTGTTTTCCAATTCCTGCTTTTTATCTTTTAATTCTTCTGCTTCCAGCTCCGCCATTTCCCGCATATCGTTATCCAGCTTATCCTTGAGCATCTGGCTAACATCCTCAAGCTCGGACAGTACTTTTTTATACTCGCGGTATGCCGTGACCACATCAGTAAGTTCGGAGTGGGATTTTACATATTGCTGCCATCGACCCTGATCTTCAATTACCTTGGGATCGGCAATTAGCTCACTTAATTCTTCATATTTGTTTTCCAAGCTTTCCAGCTTATCTAACACTGACCTCACCTCTATTTTCACTAAGCACGGCCTTTAGGGCTGTCATAGCCACTTCCACCATGTCATCATCAGGCTCTGCGGTAGTCAATCCCTGCACCCACTTACCGGGCAAGGCAATTAGGCGCAACAAAAGATTATCTTTATACCGGGCTGTAGCTTTGAGAAACTCGTAAGAAATGCCCGCCACCACGGGCAAAAGCAGTATGCGGGACAATATGCGCCACCACAACACTTGCTCACCCAACATAGCAAAGACAAATATACTGACCACCAAAACAATAATTAAAAAGCTAGTACCACAGCGAGGGTGGTAAGTGGTGTAGCGCTGTACCCGATCCACCGTCAGTTCCTCACCGGCCTCATAGGCGTTAATCACTTTGTGCTCGGCACCATGATAGCGAAAGACCCGCTTGATGTCATTCATCCGGGCAATGGCCACCACGTAGGCTAAAAACACGCCAATGCGGATAACACCTTCCACCAGGTTTTGCAGCATACTACCGGGCACCCAGCGAGTGAGATAGTGGGTAGCTCCGGTGGGAACCACTACAAACAGCACAATGGCCAGAGCAAACGCAATAGTCATGGTGATGACAATATCCCGGGTGGTCAGCTCTTCCTCCTCTTCTTCCATGGCTTGATTGGCTGAGAAAGAAAGCGCCTGCAGGCCCATGACTAGTGATTCCAACAGGGCCACTACGCCCCGCACCATAGGCCATTTTAGCGGCTTAATACGGGATGTGATGGACGACACCGGCTGATGGTCGATTACAATAGTACTGTCCGGGCGGCGCACCGCCACGGCCCGGCTATCCGGCCCCCGCATCATTACGCCCTCGATGACAGCCTGCCCTCCGTAACTAAATTCAGGACGCATAATTATCACCATTTCCTTATAGATAAAATAAAAGCAGAGCGCCCGCCCTGCTGATGAGACTTATTTCAAGCCATACTTTTTGCGGAATTTTTCCGCCCGCCCGCCTGTTTCAACAGTTCGCTGGGAACCGGTGTAAAACGGGTGACACTTGGAGCAAATTTCCACCTTAATCTCTTTTTGTGTGGAACCGGTGGTAAAAGTCTCGCCGCAAACGCAGGTTACTTTAGCTTCTCCATATTGGGGATGAATTTTTTCTTTCACAAAGGCTCACCTCTTTCCGGTAAAATATATATGGTCAGATAACAAAGTAAACGTAAGCTTCCTTATGAGACACTTAGTTATTATAGCATAACGATTTTTGTCAAGCAAGAAAATATTGCATCGCTTATTAACTTATCATTCAGAAACCGGCCTTGAAAAATTGCCCAACTCCAGGCCAGATATGTTGCGTAGTGTTTCAATGAGCTGTTCAACCCCGCAAATTTCACCATCGGCAGTTACCTGGCTAAAGAAATAGTCGGGGTCAATGTTTAAATTACGCAGCTGCACCTTATTTACACTGTTGTCATCAATAAAATTAACCAGTGCTTCAATTTCAGCATCACGGTCGTTTAATCCAGGCAGCACCAGCAGATTCAGCGATACATACACGCCCAGGGAACGGGCAATCCTGATAGATTCTGAAACATCGGCCAGGCAGTAATCCCGGGACCGGTAATAGGCCTGGTAAACTTGTTCCCGAGCACTTATAAGACTGACCCGCAGTGAATCCAGCCCGGAGCTGCAAATTTTATTCACTCCACGTGTATAACCCGCATTGCTGTTCATGTTAATGGTACCCCGGCTGGTTTTTTGGCGTATTGCGCTGATCACTTCTGCTATTTCGTCCGCCGCCAGCGCCGGTTCACCTTCACAGCCCTGGCCAAAACTGATAATCCCCTCCGAAGCATACCGCAGGTGATGTAGAGCCACCTCCAAGGCTTCAGTGCAGGTCGGGCGGAAGGTCAGCCGGGTCTGAGGAGAAGGACAGCATTGGGCAGGCTGCAGTGATATACAACCCAGGCAACGGGCGTTACAGACCGGGGACATGGGCAGCCCGCCTTCCCAGCGGCTGTAAAAAATATTTTGGGCGGTATAGCAGCTATATTCCAGAGCACAATGAGCCAGCTGAGTCAGCACACGGTTCTGCGGTGCCCGGGACAACCTGTCCTGTACCAACCTGGGCAAATCTATTGAATTATAGTGTACGGGAGCCCAATGGTCGGGGTCGTCGGTGCGAACAGCGGCAACATAAACCCGGCCTTCCCTCCAGGCTACCGCCGCGTAGCCCAGCAAAGGCAGCATTTGGTTCGCCTGGAGCCGGTAACCGGGCAGCAGGGTGCGAGTATATCCCTGGGGCAACAAAGCGCCTACGGCCATAGCTGAACCGCCATCACCGGGCACTTGCCGCAACAGTTTGAAATCTCCGTGTTTATCCATACCCACAGGTGCACTGCCGGGCAATAACGTTAAAGATGCCCCCGGTGGTAACTCCAACATATCCTCGGCGACTATCTCCACCAACCGGTCACCGGTACGCCCCACCGCCCCCAGCCCATGGTCATACATACGACCTTGTTCATCAGCATACAATAATTGCATGATACCTGGCACCTACTTTTCTACATTTCCTACCTTTATTTATCATCTTTCAGTATAAAGCAATTTGTTATACAGGTGAAGCTGCATTTATCAAGTATTGATCTGCACTTGCGGCAACCATTTTTTACTAGAACAATGAAATAATTACACTGCAACCAAGTTGGCAATATGTTTTGCTAGTGGAGGGTGTCATTATGTACTTAGATCGACTCCAAATTGAGCTAATTAAAACATACTTGCAGGCAACAAATAGCACCTTACCTGATTATAATTTTTGGTTCGGCTTTAACCGGGAAAATACTGTCCGGCAGCAATGCTGATATTTTAGCCTTATAAAAACAACAGGGGGTTGCCACCCGGGGCACCCCCTGTTTTCATTAATAGCGTAATTATATAGATAGCCTAAGCATAGGCACGTTCAAGACAAAGCATCGGGTCAACAGGAATACCATTTAGCAGTACTTCAAAATGCAGGTGCGGACCGGTGGATCGCCCGGTGCTACCCACCAAGGCGATGCGCTGACCTGCGGTTACCCATTGCCCTTTACTCACCAATACGCGCGAGTTGTGCGCGTAAAGAGTGCGCAGCCCGTTACCGTGGTCAACGATTATAGCATTGCCATAAGTGCCCCGAGGCCCTGCAAAAACAACACGCCCAGCCTTAACCACCCGAACCGGCTGCCCCTGGTCGGCGGCAATATCAAGGCCTTCGTGCATAGCACCGTCGCGCATACCATACGGGGAACTAATCCAACCAACCACGGGCCAGCCTAACTGGTTCAGAGGAAGTCCCCGGGAAACCTGCCTGTCTCCGCCACCCTGTCCGGCCGGGATCATTAGTTGCTGCCCGGCTAATAAATGGTCCGGGTCACGCAGCTCGTTCATTTCCACCAGCTTTTCTTCCGAACAACCAAACCGCAAAGCAATTGAACCAAGCGTTTCACCACGGCCCACCTGATAAGGTATCGCAGTACCAGGCAGCATAATCATCTGTCCTTTAATAATATGATTACTATCGCGCAGATTATTGATCTCGGCTAAATGGTCAACATCAAGGTCATATTTGATAGCTATATAACTTAAAGTATCACCCTTTTGCACAACATAAGCACGGGGTACAGCTGCTAGCATCTGGCTGGCTAGCTGTTCTGTTTGTTTGGCTCCCGGCGGTGTAATATAAGGGTCATCCGGACTCAGCAGTTCGTCCAGCCTGGCCTGAGCCGGCTGATGTGAAACTGTAAGGCAACCGGCCACAAAAAGAGCCGCCAAACCCACGGTTATTATAGTTTTCTTACTGGTTTTCAGCATTTTCTAATTTAACCTCTCCCACAAAATTAGTGAAAATTTTATTTTCACCTTAATTATTGCCGGAAAAGCCATAATTTATACTTGACCCCAGATAGGATAATTTAGAATATAGAAGGGATACCGGTCCCTGGTTTGGCTGGCTTTTGTGCGCGAATATTACGAAAGGCTCGGAGCAATTCGCTATTAGATTTGGTTTTTTTCAGTCGCTCACCTATATACTCCAGAGCCTCCGTGGGCGAGAGACCTGCGGTGGCTTTACGAAAATACCAATTCAGCTCTAGTTCATCTTTAGTAAAAAGCAGGTCTTCCCGACGGGTGCCGGAGCGCAGTACGTCAATAGCAGGGAAAATCCGCCGCTCGGCCAAACGACGATCCAGGATAAGCTCCATATTACCGGTACCTTTGAATTCTTCGAAAATCACATCGTCCATTCGACTGCCGGTCTCGACAAGCGCAGTGGCCAAAATTGTAAGTGAACCGCCCTCCTCTAAATTACGGGCGGCACCAAAAAACCGCTTCGGCCTGTGCAACGAAGCCGGATCCACGCCGCCACTCAGCGTACGACCGCTGGGCGGTACCACTAAATTGTGCGCCCTGGCCAGGCGGGTGATGCTATCCAACAAAATCAGCACATCCCGGCCGTGTTCCACCAGCCGTTTGGCCCGCTCCAGTACCAAATCAGCCACCCGCACATGATTTTCCGGCGGCTCGTCAAATGTAGAACTTATTACATCGCCGCGCACCGAACGCTCCATATCAGTAACTTCTTCGGGGCGTTCATCAATAAGTAGTACGATTAGGTAAATTTCCGGATGATTTGCAGTAACACTGTTGGCGATCGACTTTAGTAGCACGGTTTTGCCCGCCTTGGGAGGCGACACTAAAAGCCCGCGCTGGCCTTTACCAATGGGAGCAATTAAATCGATGATTCGCGTGGATAGCTTATCTTTATCGGTTTCCAGAGTAATCCGCTCTTGGGGAAATAGAGGGGTGAGTCCGGCAAAATGCAGCCTTTTTGCAGCTTCCTCGGGGTCGGTATTGTTAACCTGTTCAACACGCAACAGCGCTGAATAACGTTCAGTGTCCTTGGGACCGCGAACTTGCCCGGCTACCATGTCACCGGTACGCAAGTCAAAACGCCTGATCTGGGAAGAAGAAACATAGATATCATCATAGCTACGCAAAAAATGCCCGGGTCTCAAAAAACCATAACCGTCAGGGAGTATTTCCAGCACACCGCTGGAATACTGCAGCCCGCTTTTCTCCATCTGTGCCCTGATAATTTCTTCAACCAATTCCTTTTTGCGCAACCGGGAATACCCGGTCAGCTCAAGCTCCTTGGCCAGGGCATATAGTTCCGCCAGTGTTTTATTTTCCAATTCATTATTGTTCAAGGGCATCCCACCTAATTTTAATAGTCTAGCATTTCATCTCATCACGCTTAATACCTTTACGGGAATGTCTAAGCAGCAGCAAGCGCCGCACTACAAAATATAATGCCAGCCAAGCTAATGTGGCATTAACAGCAGCCCCTACCAAAAATGGTAAGCCCAGTTCTGCCAGCTGAGCTATCCAAAGGTCCGGCGTACCCAACGCCGCTACCGTTACCGTATCTTCGGGCAATTTAAAGCCCAGCAGCAGGTTACCCGTAGCTACGTTTAAAATGTAGAAAAAGGGTACCGCCCACTTAAAGAAAGCAGCCGTTAAAGCACCGGCCAAACCATTACCGCCAACTACCCGCGCCACCATATAGGCAATGGGAATACTGATGATCGGGATAGGTAAAAAATCAAAGGCCACCCCAAGGGCTGCGCCAAGGGCTACCTTTGTGGGCGCATCCGGCAGGTCCATGACCCGGTTGTAATAATCTCTGAGGCGCCCTATAATTTTCAAGGGGGACTCCTCCTTATTTTTTTGGCACCTTGGCCCAATCGGATAAAAATTGTTCTATACCCAAATCAGTCAGGGGATGTTTAAGCATTTGCATCAAAACTTTATACGGCACGGTGGCAATATGGGCACCAGCCAGCGCCGATTGCGTCACATGTAATGGATGTCTGATGCTGGCAGAAATAATTTGTGTTTCCAAACCGTGCAGTTCATAAATCTCGACAATTTCTTTTATCAACTCCAGCCCATCATGACCAATATCGTCCAGCCGGCCGACAAACGGGCTAGCGTAAGTCGCCCCGGCCAGAGCGGCCAGCAGGGCTTGATTGGCTGAAAAGACTAGGGTCACGTTGGTCCTAATGCCTTTTTTTGCCAGAACGCTGACAGCTTTCAGGCCTTCCGCGTTCATGGGTATCTTTACCACTATATTGGGGTGAATAGCAGCTAACTCCTCTGCTTCAGCAATCATTGGCCCGGCCTCGGTACTCACTGCTTCGGCACTGATGGGGCCGTCAACAATAGCTGTAATTTCCCGGACTACTTCACCAAAGTCCCGTCCTTCACGGGCTATTAACGACGGATTGGTGGTCACACCACTGACCACGCCCAACTCATTAGCTGACCTAATCTCATCCACATTAGCGGAATCTATGAATAGTTTTATTGTAGACACCTCCATAATGGTATCTGACGTCTATAACGTCTGATGTCATTATAACCCATTGCATTGGCATTTGATAAGGTGCTCAATGCGGTGTTAATAAGCAAGAGGCCTTTATTAAGCTATGCATTAAGCCTTACCGGAGCTGCCAAAAATTCTAATTTTTTCTCTGATTAGTTCCACTGTCGCCTCCCGGGCAGGGCCCAGTATTTTACGTGGGTCTATTTCATCGGGAAAGTCGGTCATTACTTTCCGGCAGCAATCCACAAAAGCTTCACGGATATTGGTGTCAATGTTTACTTTACATACCCCCAGGCGGATAGCTTCCCGGATGGCTTCCTCGGGCACACCTGAGGAACCGTGCAGTACAATAGGGATGTTCACCAGGGAACGTATTTTTTCCAGCCGGGCAAAATCCAACTTGGGCTCGCCCTTGTAGCGGCCATGGGCGGTACCAATAGCTATGGCCAGCGCGTCTACTTCGGTTTCCTGCGCAAAAACCCGGGCCTCTTCAGGGTCGGTAAAAAAAGCATCAGCATCGCTGACATGGATATCATCCTCAGTGCCGCCTATCTTGCCCAGCTCAGCCTCAACAGATACGCCAACCGGCCTGGCAGCAGCTATGACCTGCCTGGTTAAGGCAATATTGTCTTTAAGTGAATGTTTGGAACCGTCGATCATCACTGATGAAAAACCAGATCTGATACAGTGCATTACTTGCTCAAAACTGGTGCCGTGATCAAGGTGCAGCGCTACAGGCACACTTACCATCGCTGCAGCAACATTCGCCATGGCAGTGATATATTCAATACCGGCATATTGTATAGCCCCCTGGCTGGCCTGCATAATAACCGGTGATTTTTCTGCCTCGGCAGCGGCGGCAATGGCCTGCACAATCTCCATATTGTTGCAGTTAAAAGCGCCCACAGCATAACCGCCCGCCTGCGCATGGCGCAGTAATGCACTTACCGGAACCAAACTCATATACGAACCTCCTCATAAATGTATATACATTATTTTACCTTAATTTTATATATATATCCATAAGTTAATTTTCCAACAAAGAATAGTTATACTATATAGATATGCATGGAAAGAATAATCTGGATATAATTATTATACACCCCCGTAGGGGTGCTTATTATTTTATTTATGTTTACGATTTGGTTTCTTACCAGTCTTTGTCGTGTTTGACAGACTGTCCAAACATTCAAAACCATTTTGGGTTAATTCAATAGATCCAACATCTTTGATAACCCGCAAGTCATCATCTGTTTCAGCGTATATAATATTTACACTGTCACAATCTTTGCAATGCAACTCCAAGCGGTCGGGGAATATATCCACCTCAACATCCTGATTGCCGCACTGGCAGTATAGTAATCCCTGCTCGGCAATGTCATGCAGGCAATT
Organism: Desulfoscipio geothermicus; assembly: GCA_016841205.1. Taxonomy (GTDB): domain Bacteria; phylum Bacillota; class Desulfotomaculia; order Desulfotomaculales; family Desulfallaceae; genus Sporotomaculum; species Sporotomaculum geothermicum_A. Next base: position 97,575 of record JAENZP010000006.1, on the reverse strand, counting down.
AAGCACTTCATACATTACCTCCGAGTTATGAAAATACTCATCTTCCGCATCAAAATCATCTCCCAGCGCCTCCATGGTTTCCTGCTGTGCAGCGGCCAGCGCCTTAACTTCATCACAAGGCCCAATATAGCCCAGCTCAAGTCCGGTCTCATGGCAAAAAAGATAATTAACTTCGTCGGACCAAAGCATCTTTGAGCTTAAGGACATTACATGCTTGCCCTCACAAACCACACAGGGCACCTGAAGCCAAAAGTTATTACGATCTTTAGTTGTTATAACAAGTTTCACATAACCGCATAAACATTTTATTTCGACTCTTTTTTTACCACTAAATTCAAAACGAGAAAGAGTGTGATAATCCAGCTTTCCACATTCAGGGCACCGCATGGCTATTAATGTATCGGTAACTATAATCATGGCTATCCTCCTGCCCTATATGTTTACTCATCTTCTTGGGTATTCGACAGAACAATATATATACCCTTTTTTTGTCCCATATACTAAGCCAAACAGAAAATCAAACTAACAAAGAGCATTATTTTTTGATAAATAGCCTCGAACTAAACAACGTAAATCATCTAAATCAAAGGGCTTGCTAATATGCTTTACAGGCTTTACTTTTTGGTCGGTCTCTTGCAACATGTCCAACTCACTATAAGCCGTCATCATCACCACCGGCACATCATTGTTCACTTTTCTGATTTCCTGCAAAGTTTCCAGACCGTTCATCCCCGGCATTTTTACATCCAATAAAATAAGGCGATACTTATTCCGGTTCATTCTATCCAGAGCCTCCAGGCCGCTGGCAGCCTGATCAATCAAATACCCTTCATCAATTAAAGCTTCACAAATTAACTTGCGTAAACCGGCTTGATCATCAACAACAAGTAGATCATAATTTTGACCAGGCATTTTTTCGTCCCCCATCCATCACATACTAAACACATAATTTCGCCGGTATTGCTAAAAACCCTGCATAATAATGGTTGAAACTGTGGTGCCGATGAAAATTAAAGTTACCAATGTCAAAAATACCAGCATTAACCAGGGTGTTATAACAGTAAACGCAGCACGGCCAGTACTGAAATGATGAACTTCCCGAAGCCCGATAATCAACAATATAACGCCCCAGGCATATAACCCCAGGGTTAGCATTCCGGCTATATAATCGAACGGTCCACCGTTAGTAACCAGATTACTAATTATTCGTACCGGTATCATAAATACTGCAGGTAAGCCGGCTACGCCATATACCGCCCAAACACTGCGGGCTGTGCCATTGCCGCCGTATAGTTCCGCCAGCAAATGCAATAAACCGGCCATAAAAAACCATTTAATTAGACTAAACAAAAAACCGGCTATTGCAACAAATGATAGCATGGCCTGCTTTGCGCCTGCCCCGGTTATTCCAGGCAACTGCCCTATTTTGTCAAGATAAACCGGGGTGGTAAAAATGCCTGTTAGAGCCTCCGCCAGGTTAAGCGCTACGAAAATGATTGTGATAAGAACAATTGGCGGTTTGGGGGCAAAACCGGCAAATGTCCGTGCCGGTTCAAAAAGAACTCCATAAAAAATATCTAAAATACCACTTTTATCCTGACCGCTATTAACGATATTATCCTTTTGTTCCGCCGGGTATACATTTTCATTACTGCTATCCGGAACAACGGTACTGCCAACCGGCGAATCCAACTCATCCGACGGTATTTGTTCATCTGATATATCTGTTGGCCGGGGATGGTCATTATTTTTTTGCGAATTATCCATTTACTGCCTCCCTTAATGCGCTTGAACCGTAGGGATTCATTGCACACGGTGCAAGTGCATGATTACAAAGTTACTTAACTTGCGGTTTGTCAAAAAGCAGCCAGGCCCACTGGTTAATTGATAATGCCCCGGTTGGCATGCCGCTAAGCACTCCCCACCAGGGATATTCGGGTGATAAACTAATCACCTCAGGCTCACCTTTGATACCGGCCAAATCGGCTGCTAGATCAATTGCATCATAATAATTGCCCAGATCATCCACCAGGCCGTTTTCCACAGCTTGGCTTCCGGTGAAAACTCGGCCGTCGGCCACTTCTCGTACGCGGGCTTGATCCATGCCCCGGCCTTCGGATACCGTTTCCAAAAATTGTTTATATATATCATCTACCATGCTCTGAAAAATCTGCTGTTCCTGCTCGGTAACGACCCGGGAGGATGAACCCATATCCTTGTGCGGGCCACTTTTAAAAACTACGGGATTTACACCCAGTTTTTCGTAAAGCCCCTGCAAATTCTGGGTTTCCATGATCACTCCGATACTACCGGTCATAGTACCGGGATTGGCTACTATTTTATCACAGCGACAGGCAATCCAATATCCACCGGACGCTGCCACGTCGCCCATGGAAGCCACCACTTTTTTACCTGTCTGACGCAGCCGGTCCACCTCCAAAGCTATTTCCTGAGATGCCGCTGCAGAACCACCGGGGGTATTCAGCCTTAGTACTACTGCTTTAATAGAAGGGTCATCGGCAGCCCTGCGCAATTGCTCCATGATAGGCTTAGAACCGGCCACAGTAGAAAACAAAGTGCTTGAGTCGGCACCGCTGACAATCGCACCATTGATTTGAATAACCCCCACTACGCCGCCGAAACTATTTTCCCCATAATATTTAGTTCCCCCGCCTTTTCCATACAAGGCGGCGGTTATAATTGACAGCAAGGCTATGCCAATGATCAGGCCGGCTGCTACTTTACGTTTGACCATAGTTCACAATCCTTCCCCAATATCTACATTTCGTTTATATACACCAATACTTGTTAATAATATATGATTAGCAGTTTGATTTACTGCCGGCATATATTAAGTAGCCTCTTTTGTAAGATCAAATATACGTTACCATAAAATATACATATTCCAAAGATTACTTTTGTAGTTAGATACAAAAAAAGCTTCGGATTATTCACCAAAGCTTAATAAAAGACGCACTGTAATAAACCTAAAGTTTGCCTCCTTCAACACCTGTTACCTGGTCGTGAGTCGCCAGCGTTGCCCCGATAAAATCTCTAAATAACGGGTGGGGTTTGTTGGGGCGTGACTTAAATTCCGGGTGGAACTGGGTGGCCACAAACCACGGATGATTCTTTAGTTCTACTATTTCCACCAGGTAGCGATCAGGCAGGGTACCGCTAATTACAATCCCCGCCCCGGCCAGGGCCTCGCGATACTGGTTGTTTAATTCATAGCGGTGACGGTGCCTTTCGTAGATGATTTCCTCTGTGTAGGCATTATAAGCCAGCGAGCCGGGTAATAACCGACAGGGGTATCTGCCCAATCGCATGGTACCGCCCATCCGGTCTAACTCCTTTTGCTCGGGCAGCAAATCAATCACAGGGTACCGGGTAACGGGGTTAAATTCTGAGCTGTTGGCTGAAGTCCATCCCAGTACGTTTCTAGCGAATTCCACCACCGCCAGCTGCATCCCAAGGCAAATACCCAGGTAGGGAATCTTATTTTCCCTGGCATACTTGATGGCATTAATCTTTCCTTCAATGCCCCGGTCGCCAAAACCACCCGGCACCAGAATACCGTCTACATCGGCGAGAAATTTATCCACGGATTGCTCTTCAAGATCCTCAGCGTTAATCCAGCGAATGTCCACCGTTGCCCCGTGAAACAGGCCACCATGGCGCAGGGCCTCGGCCACGCTTAAATAAGCGTCGGGCAATGCAACATATTTACCCACCAGCCCAATTGTAGTATAACGGTGCAATTGTTTCATTTTTTCCACCATAGCCCGCCATTCGGTCAAATCAGGCGCATTGGGGCATTTAAGGCTAAGCCGGCGCACAGCCAGATCGCCCAGACCCTCGGCTTCCATCATTAGGGGCAATTCGTAAATATATGCGGCGTCCACCGCTTGCACTACAGCGTCAAGGTCGGTATCGCAAAACAAAGCCATTTTTTCCACCATTTCTCTGGAAAGAGGCTTTTCAGTACGACAGACCAAAACATCGGGCTGAATTCCTATACTACGCAATTCCTTGACGCTATGCTGGGTGGGCTTGGTTTTGAGTTCATTTGCTGCCTTGAGATAGGGTACCAGGGTTACGTGTATGTACATTACATTTTCCCGGCCCAGGTCACTCTTCAGCTGACGAATGGCTTCCAAAAACGGTAGTGATTCAATGTCGCCCACGGTGCCCCCAATTTCCACCAGCACTACATCGGGATTAAGTTCCTGCGCAACGCGGAGCACCCGCTCCTTAATTTCATTGGTAATATGCGGGATTACCTGTATAGTGGCGCCCAGATAATCACCCCGGCGTTCCTTAGTAATAACCGACCAGTAAATACCACCGGTGGTCACGTTGCTGCTTCTACTTAGATCTACATCGATAAACCGCTCATAGTGGCCTAAATCAAGATCGGTTTCCGCTCCGTCTTCAGTTACGAATACTTCTCCATGCTGATAAGGGCTCATTGTACCTGGATCGATATTAATGTAAGGGTCCAGTTTTTGAACGGCCACTTTGAGCCCGCGGCTCTTCAGCAGTCGTCCCAGGGAGGCGGCAGTGATTCCTTTGCCCAAGGACGATACCACTCCCCCGGTAATAAATATGAACTTGGCCATGGGAGCCTCCTGTTGTCTTTTTTTCGGCACAAATCCTATATATTTTATACATGCCCCATCCAACATGTCAACACCGAATGTTGGACACTGGACTTACATTTTTTCAGGTGCCCGTACACCCAGTAGTGTCAGCGCGTTGCGCAACACCACTCTGGTAGCTTCCATTAGCAGCAGCCGGGCGTCGGTTAATTCCATATCATCAGTGATGACCCGGTGTATGTTATAAAAACTGTGTAACAACCCGGCCACTTCGTGTACATACCGCGTGATGCGGTGCGGTGCCAACTGACGGGCCGCCAGGGCGACCTCTTCGGGAAAGTCCGCCAGGCGCCGCGCCAGGGCCAGTTCGGCTTCTTCCCGCAGCAGCTCCATGTTCACGCTATCTACCCGGGGTACCTGCCGGCCTTGCCCGGCAAGCTGGCGGAAAATGCTGCAGATGCGAGCATGGGCGTATTGCACGTAATAAACCGGGTTATCGTTTGACTGAGTACGGGCTAAATCCAAATCAAAGTCCAAGTGGCTATCCGCGCTGCGCATAATAAAGAAATAGCGTGCGGCATCTAATCCCACCTCATCCACCAGTTCCTCCAGAGTAATAAATTGCCCGGTACGCTTGGACATACGTACAATTTCTCCACCAGAAAACAGCCTAACCAACTGCATCAGCAGCACCTGCAACGCATCCGGGTCATAGCCCAGAGCCTGTACGGCACTTTTCAGCCGAGCCACATGGCCGTGATGGTCTGCTCCCCAAATATTTATTATCCGGTCAAAACCCCGAGTAAACTTATCCATGTGATAAGCAATGTCTGCAGCGTAATAGGTAGGCACCCCGTTTTTACGCACTAGCACTTCGTCCTTCTCTAAACCCAAAAGGCTGGCTTTAAACCATAGGGCACCCTCATGCTCATAAAGAAATCCCCGTTCCCGCAAGCGCTGCAGAGCCTCATCAACTTTATTGGAATCATGTAGTGACTGCTCGGAAAACCAAACATCGTAATGCACACCAAAGTCAGCCAGAGCTTTTTTAATACCTCCGATTTTTTCAGCCAGAGCATACTGCGCCAGTGTATCCAAACGGATACGGCGGTCAGCGTTTAGCAGCTTATCCCCATGCTCCTTTATGTAGCGGCGTACCGTGTCCATGATGTCCTGCCCATGGTAGCCACCTTCGGGCACCTCTCCTTCCAGTCCCAGCAACTCAAAATAACGGGCCTCCAGGGAAAGAGCGAAGTTTTCCACCTGGTTGCCTGCGTCATTAATGTAATACTCACGAGTAACCTGCCAGCCGGCGAAATCCAGTATGGAGGCAATGCTATCTCCCAAGGCGGCACCCCGGGCATTACCCATATGCAATAGACCGGTGGGGTTGGCACTGACAAACTCCACCTGTACCTTTTTGTTCTCCCCCAGCTGCACCCGGCCATAGTCAGCCTGGCAATTTACCGCCAGCGGCACCGACTCCAGCACCCAGCGAGGGTCCAGAATAAAATTAATAAAGCCGGGACCGGCAACTTCAACCCGTTCCAGCCAACGAGTGAAGCGGGGCAGGCTCTGAATTATTGATTCAGCAATTTTTCGTGGGGCCATACGGGCTTGCTTGGGCAACAGCATGGCTAGATTGGTGGCAAAATCACCATGCCCCCGCTCCCGGGGAACCTCCACCACAAAGCCGGGCAATTCCACCGGCGGTATCTCCCCCGCATCGACCGCCTTACCCACAGCCTTCACCAAGGCCTTTTCAAGCGTCACGCGCATTTCTTCCACTACACTGATAACTCTGCTCACCTTGTTAAATCAGCCTCCTTTGGTGCCGAAACAGACTCTACCTCCATAACCTATCAATATTGCTGCTAGATCCGTACTGTGCCCGCATCAGCTACAAAGTTGTAGATAATCCGGGGATTATGAGACGTCCTCCTCGCGTTTTGACACCAGATATAGTATATCATGTTATCTGCCGGTGGAATAACCGTTAACTTACTTTTATAGATAATCGGGATTATTTTTGTTATTGGATATATGACGAAAAAACAATTTGGCGTGAACAAATTGTCTATTTAATTATTATTTTAACCAAAACGCAGAAAAAGCTCGCCTGAGTTTCATGGAATTTAACCGGAAAGCAGATAATAGCAACATCCCGAACGAATGACCTGCACAAAGAAATAGATGGCAAGCAATGCCATCTATCCAAAAAAAGCTACAATTTTCAACACCGGCACTAAAGAAGGTGGCGGTATCCAGCTTATGAACTTTTAACACCCCGCACATACATTGCCGGCAATAAAACCAGCGGTAAAGGCAGTGTTATTTACTTCCAGCAAGCGGGGTGGTATTGTAGCCGCAAGGGCATCCCGCCAAATTTTTTCTTCAATGGGCAGTTTTTGGGCCAAGGCACCCAGCAGCACTACATTGGCTGCTTTGGCGTTGCCGCAGGAGATGGCCTGCTCCAAGGCTTTAAGCACCTGCACGTTTACTCCCCGTGATTGTATTTGAGCAATGATATTTTGCGGGTATTCGGCGACCCCCGCTAACACGGGCACCGGGTAAATCTGCTGGTTGTTGATGATTAATGTACCACCTGGTTTGAGAAAGGAAAGCCAGCGCAGCGCTTCCAGCTCTTCAAAAGCCAGAATAACATCGGCTTCTCCTTCTGAAATGAGCGGTGAATATACCTTTTCACCTAGACGCACCTGGGTGACCACACTGCCGCCCCGCTGGGCCATACCGTGGATCTCGGAAACCTTGATATCATAACCAACGGCCTGGGCAGCTGCGGCCAGCACTTTGCTTGCCAGTATAGTGCCCTGACCGCCTACACCCACCATAAGAACATCCACTGGTTTAAGCATCAGCCTGACCCCCTTGCATCGCTCCGGTTTTACATACTTGCACGCACAAATTACAGCCTACACAAGCATCTGCAGTAACCAAAGCTTTATTTTCAATTATTGAAATAGCCGGGCAGCTTAGTTTCAAACAAGTTTTACAACCGGTGCATTTTTCCTGATTCACCGTGACAGCCGGTTTGATCTCCCGCTTGAGCAGGGCGCAAGGACGCCGGGCAATGATTACCGACGGGCCGGGCGCATTAATTTCAGACTTAATTACCTCCTGCAAACGTGAAAGATCCATGGGGTCCACTACTTCTACCCGTTTTACCCCCAATGAACGGCACAGCATAGTTATATCCACCTCGGGGGCTACCTGACCCATAAGGTTACGCCCTGTAGCCGGGTGATCCTGGTGCCCCGTCATAGCGGTAGTACGATTATCTAAAATAATTATGGTACTATCGCTATTGTTATAAACAGCATTTAGCAGCCCGGTAATACCTGAATGCAGGAAAGTGGAATCACCAATTACCGCAACGGTACGTCCTTTGAGATTCGGCACCGCCTTATCAATGCCGTGAGCCATACCTATGCTGGCTCCCATACAAACACAGCTGTCGATCCCTTCCAAGGGAGGCAGACCACCTAGTGTATAACATCCGATATCACCGGTAACAGTTAGTTTAAGCCTGCGCAGTGTATAAAACACTGCGCGGTGCGGGCAACCCGCGCACAGCACCGGCGGACGAGGCGGTGCCTGGGACAACCCGGCAGTCGGATCTACCAATTGGGTCGGTGTGGATAACACTCCGGCTTCTACAAAACAGCGCCGGAGCAAACCCTGATTATATTCACCGGTGTACGGGAACAAATCTTTACCGGTTACTTTAATACCCAGCATACGAATTTGTTCTTCCAGGTAAGGTTCCAGTTCTTCTACTACAAAGAGGGTCTCTACCTGGGCGGCAAACTTTTTAATAAGTTCAAGAGGCAGCGGGTTGGTCATACCAAGTTTAAGCACAGCAGCATCGGGCAACACTTCCCTGACCAATTGAAAGCTGATACCGCTGGTGATTACACCAACCTTGTCGTTACCCGGGACAATAAAATTCAACGTAGTGTTTTCGCTATATTCCGCAAGCTTAGCCATTCTTTCCGCCAGGCTGATCCGGCGCAATCTTCCGAAAGCAGGTACCATAAGGTTTTTCTTGACATCTTTGCTGTATGGCTTAATTTCCCGCGCCACCGGCTCACCCAGTTCAACCATGCTTTGGGAATGGGCTACCCGGGTAGTGGTGCGCAACATCACGGGAATATCAAACTGCTCGCTAATAGCCAGTCCCAAACCCATCATGTCCTTGGCCTCCTGGCTATCAGACGGCTCCAGCATAGCCAATTTGGCAAATTTAGCGTAATAACGATTATCTTGTTCATTCTGGGAACTGTGCATGCCGGGGTCATCCGCTGAAACAAGCACCAACCCCCCGTTAACCCCGGTATAGGCCAAAGATAATAGCGGATCGGCAGCCACGTTAACCCCCACATGTTTCATAGTCACAATCGTCCGGGCACCAGCCATGGCTGCACCAATACCTACTTCCAGAGCGACCTTTTCATTGGGTGCCCACTCGCTGTATATTCCCTCATAACGGGAAAGGGTCTCCAGGATTTCAGTGCTGGGTGTACCTGGATAACCCGCAGCAAGGATAACACCATTTTCATAGGCTCCCCTGGCGATAGCAACGTTGCCGGAAAGCAATTCCTTCAAAGCTTCAGCCTCCTATATCACTCAGTTTGACAATGTATTAATTCAAATGTATTTAATTATTGAGGTTATGTTTCTATAAACTAGACAAAATTCCTTCTTTCAAAGCACTTTGACCGTTTGCAATTTTTACAGGTGCAGAAATTACTTTTGGGCGAACACCGCAGCGACGCACAAAACGAGCCATACGCCGGAAAGCCTCACTCAGGTCATCAAGGGACGCAGCGTATGAGACCCTTACAAAACCTTCACCGGACTGACCAAAAGCATTGCCGGGCACCAAAGCGACTTGCTCTTGCTTGAGCAATTCCTCGGCAAATTCTTCGCAATTAAGTCCCGTAGCGGAAACTTCAGGAAATGCGTAAAACGCTCCACCGGGCTCAAAACAAGGCAACCCCATATCCCGGAAGGCCTGCATCACTAAGTGACGGCGGCGGTTATAGTTCTCCACCATATGGCGCATGGCGGGCTGACCGTTTCTAAGTGCCTCCAGTGCGGCCATCTGTGCGGTAATAGAAGCGCATAGCATGGTATACTGGTGTATTTTGGTCATGGCACCAATAATGTCGGGGTGGCCGGCAGCATAACCAACTCGCCAGCCTGTCATAGCATAAGCCTTGCTGAAACCGTTAAGCAGCACGGTGCGGTCCCACATACCGGGCAGTGATGCCATACAGGTATGCTGGCCTACATAGGTCAGCCGGTCATATATTTCATCGGAAATAACGATCAGGTCATTTTGCACTGCCACTTCAGCAATTTTGAGCAATTCCTCCCGATCCATCACAGCGCCGGTCGGGTTGTTGGGATAACATAATAGTAAAACTTTGGTCCGGGGCGTAATAGACGCCTGCACTTGTTCTGCCGAAATGCGAAAATTATTTTCCATACCGGTGGGCATGAATACAGGTACCCCGCCCGCCAGGGTAGTGCAGGGAGCGTAGGAAACATAAGAAGGCTCGGGTATTAATACCTCATCCCCGGGCTCAAGCAGCACACGCATAGCCAGATCCATCGCTTCGCTAACCCCCACAGTGATAAGTATCTCATCGCGGGGGTTATATTTAATATTATAGGTACCCTCCACATCAGCAGCCACAGCCTCTCTTAATTCTAAAAGGCCCCAGTTGGAGGTGTACATGGTATAGCCTTTTTCAAGAGAGTAAATACAGGCCTCCCGGATATGCCAGGGGGTTACAAAATCAGGCTCACCCACCCCCAGGGAAATTACACCTTTGGTTTCGGAAACCAAATCAAAAAACTTTCTAATGCCCGAGGGCGGGAGATTGCGCACCACCGGGTTAATTCTCTCCGACCAAATTTTTTGCGTCATGGGGAAACCATCAGCCTCCTGTCTTCCTCATTATCTTCCATAATTACCCCATCCTGTTTAAATGTCTTTAGGACAAAATGCGAGGTGGTACTTACCACCCCTTCAATGGTAGCCAGTTTAGTAGCTACAAAATGGGATACTTCCTTCATGCTGCGACCTTCCAGAAGAACCGCCAGATCATATGTACCGCTCATCAAGTGCATGCTGCGCACTTCCGGAAACCGGTAAATACGTTCGGCCACGGCATCGAAGCCCACATCACGCTGGGGGGTGATGCGCACTTCAATTAAGGCGTTAACTTTTTCCTCGCCCACTTTTTCCCAATTAATCAGCGTTAAGTAGCTGAGGATGGCCTTTTTATTCTCTAGATCTTTGATAATGCCCCGCACCTTAACCACGTCAATATTAAGCATGATGGCGATTTCTTCGGAAGTCAATTTGGCATTATCCTCAAGCAGTTCTAGGATTTGTCTGGTAATGTTATCCACATAGTCACCCCTTTCCGGTTATAATTCATGTATAGTTGCTAAAAGGCATTAAAAAACCCCGCCCCTGGACAAGGGACGAGGATTTGCTCGCGGTACCACCCTGGTTGATCGTTATTTCAAAGTACGATCCTCTCGGGGCCCTTTAACGGGGGCAAAACGGCTCAGCCTACTATCCATTGAATTTCAGCCTGCGGCTCAGGGGCGGCACGGACATCTACAACCACCGGGCTCACACCAATTCCCGGCTCGCTGTGCGAAGTATAATTACCCTTATTCCCCTTCAATGCTTTGTTATTATGAATAAACTAAAGGTATTTTAGCATGCACTACTATGGGTGTCAATAATACCCGGCTTAAAAACTTGAAGGAAAATATTGTGCCGGTGCCTATTATAGGGTAAGTTTACCACCTGAGGTATTAACTAGCCTGAGCACATTTTCCTCATCACCGGTTAATGCGTTGATATATACCAGGTAGGTCTCACCACCCTGAGTTCCCTTAAACTCCCAGGTAAGTATTTCTTTTTCCACACCCACCGGGATAATGGCCAGCCTTCCCATTCCCTCTATATTCAGCCTGTCACTAACCATCATGCGGGCTTCACGCTCTGCTAGCTTTGGCTTGTCCAGATTGCGTTTATGATGTGACATTAAGTAGCCCCTGGCATCTAAGGCTACCACCTGACCGTTATCCAGGGCTACCGTTACCTTGACCAGATCCGGATATACAATGGCCCCGTCCTGCGTAAGCGCATAGTTAAAAGTAACTGTATTGTCATTGCGCTGATAGTAGTTACTTTGCATGTTTCGATATCCATGCTCACGCAAATAATCTTCCGCACGGGACCTGGCCTTATCAATACTCCAGCTGGAACCGGCTACGTTTCTGGGAGTAACCATCCATATTAGATGCCCTCCTTGCATGGAAACATCTGCCACAGTAGGTTCTCCAATTACCGACCCCCCCTGGCGCCGAGCTATCTCCACCCGGTAGGCCCTGATATTGCCTTCCACTTCACCGGTTACCTGGGCCAGCACATTTTCGTCCCCGGGATTATGAAAATATTGCATGGCTATAGACTTGGCTTTGGCCTGACTAATCTTTTCACCGGTTGCACCACGGGCTCGCCCTTGCTCCATGTTATCCGAAAAAGGACCGTCATATATAAGGGTAGGGTAGGCTTGCATCTGCCGGTTCATAGTTTGAAAGTTGCCGGTAGCTAGTTTTTGACCTTCCTTGGCCAAGCGATTTGAGCTGGTTATGGCGAGTTCATAGAGATTTAACGACCCATCCGCAATACCGGCATGAATTTTACCAAGCTCCTTGTTTAGATCTGAAGACTGGTTATAAAGCTGGTTCACCGTATCCCACTGTTCCTGGGTAAGCGGTTTGCCCTCGGACACCTGTCTGGCTAGTGTATTTGAATAATCCCCCAACTGGGTAATAAATTTGGCTGTCCTACCCAGCAAAGCATCGTCCACCGGCAACTGGGTCAGGCTGTCCAGTGCCTGGTTGGATTGCTGCCAGATTTGCTCAAAAAATTGTGCGTTTTTTTCCGGACCTGATAATATCAAACTCTTGCCCAGCAGAATTTCCATAGTTTGCACATGGTCGGTTAAATTATAAAATGCCCGCTGATAATTATTGTTTACAGCTGTCTGCAACATTAGCTTGGAGTTGTGCTCCTGATAACCCCAGTAGCCAATACCGAGCGCAGCAATAGTCATTAATCCAAGGGCGGCAAGCCACTTCTTCATAGGCCAATTCCCTGGTTTCTGAAACCTAAGTAAATAACATTTATTAAGGTTTCTCTCCCGCCGACGAACGAGAGGCAGTTTCACAGGATTCAACTATTAAATCATAGGCTTTCGCCTATATTCTATAATGTTCCATGCCGGAATTGCACAGCATGTCTATGCAACATGGAGATATGCACACTATAATTCTAACAGTTGTATCGCTTTCTTATTTTTGTGAAACTGGAAGAAACAGGTTTTGACACCTCCTGTTTTATTGTTTCTTGAGCAGAATTAAATAATTTTTGAGGAACTGTTGCCAACCTGCCCCCAAATTAACGGGCAAAAACATGGCGACCTATACTGGTGATAATGCTCCTACCCCATATCCAGGGGCTGACCGGCTTGGACGGGTTCCAAAAGAACGTAGCGCCACCCGTAGGGTCCATCCCCGCCATAGCCTGACTAGCCGCTTGTAACGACTCCTTCGTGAGTGGCCGGTTATATTGGCCGTTGGTTACAGATTCAAACGCATGGGTCTGATAAATAACTCCTGATAGGGTATTTGGAAAGGCAGAGCTTTTAACCCTATTCATGATTACAGCACCCACCGCCATCTTACCAAAATACGATTCATTGGCCGCTTCGCCTTCAATAACCCGGGCCAGCAGTTGTGTTTGCCAAGATGTTTCTAAAAAACCACGGTCGACATATGGCCCGGCCCCGGCGATACCAGCCTTAGCTTGCCCGCCACTCATGCCCAACGCAGCCCGCGTGTTGGAACCGACTACGCCATCGACCAGCAGTCCATTTTTAAGTTGAAAATCACGCACGGCCTGGTAGGTTGCAGAACCATATGCACCGTCTACGAAGCCATGAAAATAACCCCACTGTTTAAGTTTTTGCTGCAACGTAGTTACCTCGCTGCCTCTGCTGCCCCAATAAAGTGTCTTTTCCTGGGCCCGGACTGCACTACCTGGCAACAACATCAGGGCGGCAAAAGATATCACGATAGTACTTAACATTATAGCTATAATTTTTTTCCTACATGCTGACAAGAACAGCACCCCCTGATTTATTTGCCAATAGTTTTTCTAAAATTGACACAACCTATGTGCCGAAATAAAAATTTTATTACAATAGCAAGGATTGGCAGTATCAGGGCAGAATAATACCAAAATAAGCTGCTTTATACTTACACGCAAGTTTTTGTGAGTAGTGGCAGTACATCCAAGAAACTATAAAGGAGGTGTATAACCTGGTTTTTGCGGCAGTCTTAAGAAAAATCTGTGTAAACATAATACTGCCAACCGTCGAATGGTGATTTATTTAAAAACCAGGTGAATTTTTTTGGAACGATATATTGATGTAGACGAATTTGTTAAAACACGACAAAATGATATTACCCAGCTGGTTAATACGGCATTAAACCGGGCCGGAGACATTATACAGCAAAAGGTGGCTGCCGGTGAAATAAACGCTACTATGCAAGATGTACTGCCTGTACTTTTATATGAAGTTCTGATTACCAATACAGTGTCCACGCTGCGCCTAGTGGCGGATATGATTAACTCCGAATATGCAACAGGTAACGGAGGCATGGATCACTAACGCGATTATCATCATTATGGCAACAAGCAACCAACAAATAAAAAGCAAGGTAAAGCTGACCTAAATGGTCTGCTTACCTTGCTGCACCATACTTCTCACCTGCGGCCACCAGCCCTGATGCCCAGCCGGTCGTAGCCAACGCGTGCAGGTGTGTGTAACAGGCCAGTACATTTTTATACAGCACACCGTCACTTTGACCATTAATACCGTGTCCTTTGGTTACCCGAAAGGCAAATTTAATATTATCCTCCGCCATGTTCTCCACCCGAGAGTTATGAAACTCGTGACCTCTCAAACTTTCCCCGGCAGTAAAATAAGGACTATTGTTTTCCACCTGCAAGGTAATATAACCATGCCCCTGGGGCTTATCCAGTATAGTTACATCAAAGGGCAGTGCGCCGGTCATAGCATGTTTTACGCCCTGCCAGCAAATACTGCGGCCTAAAAACATTAGCCCGCCGCATTCGGCATAAACCGGCAATCCCGTTTCTATACGCGCGCGCAAATCGCTGAGCAAACCCACATTGGCACTGAGTTCAGCAGCAAACAGCTCGGGAAATCCGCCTCCGATATAGACTGCATCCACCTCGGGTAATTGCGCATCCCGCAGGGCATTCACCAGCATCAGTTCCGCCCCTGCAGCCGCCAAGGCCTCTAGGTTTTCCGGATAATAAAATGTAAACGCCCGGTCAAAAAACACGGCCACTCTGGCACGGGGAACGGCGCACCTTAGCCCGTTAAAACCCGGTGCCCGCATGGCCGGAGCATGTCCAGGCAATGTATCCACTGTTAGCGGCGGTGCTTGGCCGGCCACCTTGACAATACCAGGCAGATCAAGAAACGCACCGACAGTACTACCAAACTCGTCCACTGCTTCCGCTAGTTCATCGTCCTCAGCAGCCGGGACAAGACCCAGGTGCCGCTCGGGAATATGTAATTTTTCCTCATTAGGAATAACCCCCAGTACAGGTATACTACAATAACGTCCTATAGCTGCCCTGAGCATTTTTTCATGGCGCGGGCGAGCTACTTTATTTAAAATCACCCCTGCCACCTGTACACCGGGATCAAAATACTGGTAACCCGAGACCATGGCCGCTACACTGCGAGTCATCCGGGTGGTGTCCACCACCAGCAGTACCGGCGCATCAATGGCTCTAGCAATTTCAGCTGTGCTACCGCTGCCATCCAAATCCACACCATCGAAAAGACCCATGGCCCCCTCCACCACCGCGATATCAACATCCAAAGCGCTGCGTACAAACGAAGCCCGCAGCACCTCCCGATCCATCAAAAAGCTGTCTAAATTACGACAGGGACGCCCGGTTATCCTGGTCATCCAGCTGGGGTCAATAAAATCAGGCCCTTTCTTATATGGTTGCACACGGTAACCGGCTGATTTCAATGCTGACAACAGCCCAATGGTGATAGTAGTTTTGCCGGACCGCCCGTGGGGTGCAGCCACTACCACACGGGGAATATTATATAACCTCATTTCACATCACCGTCTTTCCAGTGTTCCGGCATTCCCGTCACATAGCGCGGCGGTGATAACCTGTATTTTAGTATATTTGCCCCACTAAGAGCATCATACACATCCTATTAGCCTGGACAGCTTCGCCGGCTTGCAGGCACCTAAAAACATTATTTCCAGACCAGCGCCTTACCTACGAGGTCAATTAAGCCTTTAACTTCCACACCCAGTTCATGCTCTTCCACCATAGGATACAGCTGAGCTTTACAAATAGAACAAGGCGCGCAAAGAATACCGTCGCCGTCTCTACCAACCCCGGTAGCTCTTACCTGTTCAGCCTTTTTCTTACTGAATAAAATGCGGCGCCGGTACATTTCCGGGTCATCGAACAAAATAGCTGAACCACCGCCGCAGCAGAAGTTATCCGCACCGTGAGGGCTCATCTCCCGGAAATCGGTAACACAAGCATTCATAATCACTCTCATATTATCGTTTAGTCCGCAAGCCCGCACATAGTTACAGGGGTCATGGAGCGTAACAGGCTTGCTGTTCTTAGATGGATCAAGCTTCAACTCGTTATTACAAATTAAATTGGCTATTTCATCATGAATGTGGGTAAGGGGCCAACGTACCGGCCGGTCAGCCAGGGTCGGAATGTACATTTTAGCTGCCCGCCAACCATGCCCGCACTCACCCCAAACAATTTTTTTAACACCCAGTTCTTGAGCAGCGTTTAAAAGGCGCATTACATTACCTCGCTGTGTCCAGAACTGGTCAAATAAAAAGCCAAAGTTACCGGCCTCCGTGACGGCACTGGGAATGGTCCAGTTGGCACCGATATAGGTAAAGAACATGCCCGCGCCCATCAGGGTATAGGGGTTCAGCAAAAAGTCCGCCGAAGAAGGTATGTACAAAATATCGGAGCCGGGTTTGTCAACGGGGAATTCAACTTCCACGCCGAATTCATCCATGACTTCTTCTGCCATAAACTTCAGGGTATCCACAATGCCGGGTTTGGGCAGGGCAGTATGGTTACCCGCCTTCTCCATGGCCGCTCCCGTTGTGGCATGCAGTTTGGGTGTAATACCCAGCCAGTGCAAGATCTGGCGGCCAATAAAGGTTACTTCACAAGTGTCAATACCAAAGGGGCATACATGGGCACAACGTCGGCACTGGCTGCACTGGTAAAAATAAGAATACCATTGTTCAATTACATCCAGAGTAATATCTTCGGCCCCTACCAGTTTGCCGAACCAACGGCCTTCCGGAGTAAAGTAACGCTTATAAATTTTACGGATTAACTCAGCCCGGTTTGCGGGAATATTGTTGGGGTCCCTGGTGCCAAGATAGGTGTGGCAGTTCTCCGCACATTGGCCGCACTTGGTGCAGGATTCCATGGCCAGGACAAAGGAGCGAAATTTTTTACGGATTTGATCCAAAAACTCAATTGCTTTTTCCGGTTTTAACTCATCGGGAACCGGCTCAATGTAAATTTTACGCATCTCAGCTACTGACGCCCGAGTCGGCTGCACCATACCTTTATACTCCGGCACAGCTTACGCCCCCCTCCCCGGCAGCATCTCCGGCGGGCACACCAAGACCGGCTTTTCGGGCCGTCGCCACTTCAATATTAGGCAAACCTGGGGCGGTATCATGATAGACCCGGTTGACAATATAACGTTCCGCAAACATGCCGAAGAAGTGCATTAGCTTACTGAACGGGAACACAATTAACAAAATCTGCACCAACAGTAAGTGGGCCAAAAAAAATACGCTGTTCAAAAGCTCCATATGCACTACGGGCTGGAACAGGATAAGCGCCGCAATATAATCGCGCACTAGTACATACTCAATATGAAAGTCAGGAACCAAACGCATGATATCGCCCATACCCACCAGCACCAGCAGGTATATCAGCCACAAATTATCGCTGGGCTTGGTTACAAACTTAACCGTATCTTTGGCAAAACGCCTGTAAAGCAAGTATAATAATGCTACAAATAATACTATACCAAAAACAGAACCCAACAAATCGGACATTTTTTTACTAAGTTCCGGTGTAATACCCAAGCCAGGAATTAGTGCAAACTGCTTGCCCAAAAAGCTAAAGCCCACAATGTGCCCGACAAGAATATTAAGCAGCGCAAAATGCATTAGCAATGCACCGGCCCACAGGGCTTTATCAAATCTAAACAAGTTGCGGAATAAAAATGCTTCCGAGCCCACCCTTAGGGCAACCTGGCCACTGGTCTGCAGCCAGGGCGATAGCGTAATATTATGTACAATACGTGCACCGGCCCAGCGTCCCAAACGGTAAAGTATACCCAAAGTAAACAATGTTACTGTTATATAAGGAAGTATCTGTCCAATTAGTAACTTCACTCACATTCCCCCCACGGAGCATAAGCTCTTGGCTTACGGATCAAAAATCATATTTTATGATTCTTTCACTGTAACGGCCCAGCTGGTGCACACGCTGATACAAGTCTCGCAACCGAAGCAGCCGTCGGCATTGGCTACGATAGCTTTACCGTCCTCCATTGACACATTTACCACAAGCCCTCAACTTGTCATGGTCTACGGTTACTACACTTTTTTTATTTAATTGATAAATCCTTATGCTCCGCAATTAATTGTATACCAAAATAAAATAGCCAGTCCACAGGGAAAAATGGTATTTAAAATGCCTAGGCCGAGTAGGTTTATAGGAGTAAAACCTTAAACACAGGATTGCAAAGATTAATATTCTGATTACATAAACAGGCTCACTAGGACTTGATATATTATTTTTAAATAAGTTAAACCGCCTGTGCCAGGCGGTTTGCAGTAAAAAGCAATTAAGTTATTCACTAATTTTCGAGTTTAATTAAGAAACACTGGTCTTCCGATCATTTATAATAACATCTAGACCTTTAAACAACTCCCGGTCATAATTTTCTATTTTACCGGTATCACTCAATTCAGTCAAGGCGGGATCAATAGGCAGTTTCTCCAGTAGGCGCAAGCCCATGGAAGTAACTAGAGAAGCGGCATGACTTTCACCAAATACTTTAATTTCCTTGCCGCAGTCAGGACAATTCAAATAGCTCATATTTTCCACAAACCCCAACAAGGGTACATCCATTTGTTTGACCATGTTGATAGCCTTGCGCACCACCATATTAGCCAAATCCTGGGGCGAGGTAACTATAATTACGCCGTCCAGCGGCAGCGATTGCATAACAGTAAGGGGCACATCACCAGTTCCCGGAGGCAGATCCACAATCATATATTCCACTTTGCCCCAAGCAACGTCGGTCCAAAATTGCTTAACAGCACCGGCTATGACGGGACCACGCCAGATCACTGGCACGTCTTCATTTTCCAACAGCAAGTTTAGTGACATCATTTTTATACCTTTGTCCGTCGTTTTAGCATACATAACATTTCCATCATGCTCAGGCATACCACTTACACCAAACATTTTAGGGATGCTTGGACCGGTGATATCGGCATCAAGTATGCCCACCTGGTAACCTTTTTTGGCCAGACTGAGCGCCACCAGGGCAGACACTGAAGATTTACCAACCCCACCTTTACCGCTCATCACTGCAATCACATGCTTGATGTCGTTATATTCGTTCTGGGGCAGTTTATCAATACCACATTTATCCGGTGAGCAATCCCCGGTATTCTGATTGCAACTGCTGCATTTTTCGTCTTGAGACATATTCCTCTCCCCTTTTTTTAATATTACATGCTTTCAAAATAATACACCCAATTTACCTTGCATGCAATGCTATAGACCAACAATATCCTCAACCACTGTACCAACCATTATATTTACACAAAAGACTGTTCCCTAAACTGTTTAAAGCCCATTGGCTATGTTGATACCCTTAAAAAGGCGGCTAGCGATTGTAGTGACAAGTACTTTATTGCTAAAAAATTTTAGGAGAAGATAATTATGCCCATCTTTGAATTTCGCTGTTTGAAATGCGGCAACATTTTTGAAAAACTTTTTGTTACCAGACAAGAAGAATTTGTGGTACAGTGCCCGGAGTGTAATGCATACTCTCTAGAGCGTGTAATCAGCAAAACCAATTATGTTATGGGATCCGGCCAAGGCGGGGGTAAAACCAAGATGACTACAAAATCATGCGGTTCCGGCAATAGCTGCACGTCACTTGAAATACCCGGTCCCGAATAATTTAGGGCCTGCTTCCTAAAAGCATTTAATTTTTTTGCAAAGGAGCGCGTTTAAGTTTCCATGAATGAACGCCAATGTAACCGGATAGAAGAGTATGCAGGTCGAGACCCGCGAGTTAAACCGGTATGTCCTTTCTGCGGCTTACCCATTGAAAGGCCCACAGAGCAAAGCCTGCGCAGGCCGCTCGAAATGCCGGTGGGATCTTGTTCCTGTGGCGCGGTATACACATACGACGCCACGGGGCACAATTTGGGTGCCGCTTTTTCCGAAGCGCTGGTATTTGCATGCAACATGGATTGGGATTTAGCATGGAACTTATTGCCCAACGAAGACTATCTGGAAGAGTTGACGGAAAACTACGATATTGAGAACAATTATATAATTCCAGTGGGGACATACGAGGGCAGGCGCATTTCAGGTGCCCTTTATTTTATTAGAATGCACAATGACATTCAAAAGGTTACCAGGCAGGGCGTTCAAAAAAAATTAGAACATACCAAGACCACTGTAGGCGCAAAATCCATACCAGTCAGGCAAAACAGAAGAATAAATATTGATAAAAAAGAAATTGAGACATTAGTCGACAGCTATCAATTAAAACCGCTTCTGAATATTGCGGCCCATGACAAAAGAATTATCAGATACCTACAGCGTATGTTATATACAGGCGACGAACTGCTGTGTTTAAAAACCGCAGACGCACTGGGCCAGGTATGTGCAATAATTGCACAGCATGAACCTGGTGCGATTTCCAGGCTCCTGCAAAGATTATTTACATCCTTAACCGATGCCGGTTACGGTGTATCAAGTTGGGGGGCCGTTGATGCCATAGGGGAAATCATCGCTGGTTCACCGGATATATTTGGCGGCTATATACCCGCTTTATTCCAAATCTTAGAGGAAGAGGACGACAATCTCAGGCCGAAAGTGTTAAGGGCTATTGCTGTCATTGCTCTAGAAAAACCCGACTTAATTACAAAAACATTCTCGTACTTTGTTAGATTTGCCCACATGAACGAACCTCAAACCCGCGGCAACGCCGTTTGGCTAATGGAACAACTGGCTTCATCCAACAATTCCAGACCAGGCGCATCCGAGGCCAAGGCAAAGCTAACTGCTATTATTAGCGACAACCGGCCAATTAGCATTTATGCAAAGGGTGTTTTAGGGAAAAAAAGCATTGGCCAACTGGCTGCGCAGGCACTTGATAAACTCGGTTAAATAGCTTAACCGGCGATAAAAAGCACTACCCGGTATGCGAGAAGTGCTTTTAACATAACACTACAATACAATATAGGTGCTGCAGGTACCACGTCAACAGTTCGCATCTCCTTTTAGCAAGTCTTCTACAGGGGTTTTAATAGATTTGAATACAGACAGCCCGCTCCGATCATTGCTTCCGACCTTCTACCCAAAATTGATGGACAACCGGTAAAGCATGCTGCGTAATCTCTCTCCACATCCCGGGAAACAGTATCTGTCTTGGCTGCCTACTGCTCATACTCTTTGAATATTTCATCATATTGTTTCATTTTTTACGATATGGCTCCAATTCTTTTAAAAAATCGGGGTGTACCCCAAAGCCTAGATTAATGGCCTTATCAATATATTCGATAGCTTTTTCATAATTTTCCTTTAGATAGTATGCAAAGGCAAGATTATTTTGTCCCAAAGCGAAATCCGGAGCAAAATCAACCAGCTTTTTGCCAGTGGCAATGGCATTATCAATGTCATCCTTTTGAATATAAGCGTTAATTAAATTACTCCAAGCCTGGGCAATTTCAGGATTTAATTTAATTGCCTTGCTCAGTGCATCAACGGCCTCATCAGATTGGGACATTTGCAAATAAGTGAAACCCAGATTTGCATAACCCCTGGCATAACGGGGTTCTATTTCCACCGCTTTTTGATTAGCCTGGATAACTTTTTCCAGATCGCCCAGCTTAAAATAAATATATCCCAGATTGACCCAGGCTTCAAACATACGGCCACTATTAACAATGGCCTCTTCGAAAAAATTAATGGCCTCGTGTAATTTACCTTGCTGCATTAGCGAAACACCCAGATTGTATTGGGCATTAGCACATTCCGGGTTTTCATTAAGCATATTTAGTTGCTCTTCAATAAACTCTCTGGAATCTTCCTTCATCATGTTACCGACCTTTCGAATTCAATTATTCTAGTGTAATGATTGGTCAGCATAACATAGCTTGCTGGATGAACTATTAACCAAGACAATGATCATGGCAAGCGGTCACTTATGAGCATAGGATGGTCTATTCCGGATCTTCCATCATGCCTTTGCCTTTTAGACCATACATTGTACTGCTACCAGTTGAAAAATAAATCATTGTTCCTTCATTAATCAGCGCCGTGCAAGCATTTTTGATCTCTCTCATTTTGGCGTCGGGATTTACTTTCTGTACGGCTTTTTCAATATCTTTAAAATAAAACTTGGTTTTCTTACTGGTCTCGGCAAATTCCACAATAATCTTTTTCAACTCATCCATTGCAAGACCCCTCTCTTTTAAACAGAAAGTGAGTGCGCCTAAAGGATTACCACCACTGCTGCAACTTGTTCTGCAACGCGGGCTATTCTATCCCACCAGCAAATCTTGAAACATCCCAAGCCGCGGCAGTATATTTAAACTGTGTGCTGGTCCGCCAGGTGTCATAGGCCAAGCGATAGTCGTCTATGAGATGCTCAGTGAATTCAAGGCCGGTCTTCTCAAAGAATTTTTCCCAGCCGATCCGCTCTGCCCAATCACCCAGACGCTCATACTTATTTGCATCAGCAGCATAGGCTTCCAAAATCTTCTTGACTTTTTCCACCACTTCCGAGAATCTGGGGAAGTTGTTCGGCAACCAGGGTACGACAACTTTGGAAAACTTGGGCTCGCTAATCCGGTTAGAGATCTTTCCACCAGCCAAAATAGTAACACCGTCTCCTTCTTTATCGGAAAGAGGCAGCGCCTGGCACATGGTGTAGCAGTTACCGCAGAACATGCAGCGCTCTTTTTTAATCTTGACGGTTTTACCGCCTTCCGGAGTCTTATCCGGAGAAATGGCACCCACCGGGCAAGCCGCTATAGCCAGAGGAATTTCACATACTTTGTCAATCACCTCATGGTCAACAATAGGAGGCTTGCGGTGGTTGCCCAACAAAGCAATGTCCGAGCAATGCACGGCACCGCACATATTCAAACAGCAGGCCATGGACACGCGTACTTTGGCCGGCAGAGTCATACCCTGGAAGTATTTAAACAACTCGTCAGAAACGGCTTTAACCATGGAGGAAGCGTCTGTAGCAGGAGTGTGGCAGTGTATATATCCCTGGGTATGTACAATGTTAGTTACGCCGGCGCCTGTGCCCCCTATGGGGAACTTATAACTGCCGGACACAAACTTACGACTTTCCAGATCCTTCTTTAAAGCTTCTAGTTTTTCAACGCTATCCACCAGGAACTCGATATTGTTACGAGTGGTAAAACGCACAAAGCCATCACAATATTGATCAGCAATATCGCAGATTTCCCTGACATGCTGTACGGTCATAAACCGGGCTGCACCGCATCTTACAGTATAAATCTTGTCACCGGTTTCCGACACGTGCATTAAAATACCCGTTTCCAACACTTCGTGATAAGCCCATTTGCCATAGTTATTCTGAATGACTGGAGGAAAGTATTGCCAGAAGTGTCTAGGTCCCAAATCTGTTAACCTGTTCTTAAGCGGATCCTTGGGATCATATATTCCGAGCCTGTCTAAAGATAACGCCATCAAGCACACCTCCTATCTCTTATGCCTGGTCCGGTATTCATTAACATTCCTGTTCCACCCGCCCGGCACGTCCTCTTCCTTCCAAAGTATGTACGGGTTTTCACGAGGGGTTTTAATCATCTGCGGCGCAGGAGGCAGGCCAATGGTCTCCAGAAATTTCGGCAACCCGGTGCGCTGCATCAACTCACCCAAACGCTCACGGTTTTTGCCCTCCTCTATCCAAAATTCCCATACTTTCTCAATGAATTCTTTTATATTGTCATACGGCGGTTCGGCCTTCATGAAAGGCACAATAAGGGTAGCCATTTGAGCGCCTTCCAAAATGGGTGCTTTGGCTCCCAAAAGTATGCTGAGACCGTTATCTTTACCAGGCTTAAGCGCTTTCGGCATTACGTTGATACAATGCATGCAACGAGTACATTCCTGGTTGTCAATCCTCAATTCATCGTCCACCAGGGACATGCATTTGGTGGGACAGAGATCGATCACTTCCTTATGAATATCAAATTTACCCCAATCTCTGCCCATGTGCGCACCGCCATTAGGTACGACATCACCGGCAATGTAAGCTTTAACTGTGTCCTGGTCAATACGGATACTATCCCTCCAAGTACCGATAAAAGACATATCCGAACGAGCCATCGAAGCCACGCAGCCATTCGGGCAACCGTCAAATTTTAACTTAAACTTATACGGAAAAGCCGGACGGTGCAGCTCATCCTGATAATACTGAGTCAATTCATAGCACAGATTCTGTGTGTCATAGCAGGCAAACTCGCAGCGGGCCCTACCTATGCAGCAGGAAGGTGTGCGCAGGTTGGAGCCTGAGCCACCGATATCCTGGCCCAGTACATGGGTCAGCTCAAAGAAAATGGGTTCCAACTGCTCAGTAGTGGTCCCCAGCAGCACCAGGTCGCCAGTGGAACCGTGCAGGTTCATCAAACCGCTTCCCCGGTATTCCCACATGTCACAGATAGTCCTCAGTAAATCAGAATTATAAAACTTGCTGGCCGGCTGGTTTACCCGAATAGTATGAAAATGAGCTATGGAAGGATATCTTTCCGGCAGATCGGAATACCGACCTATAACCCCGCCGCCGTAACCAAATACGCCGACGATACCACCGTGTTTCCAGTGGGTTTCACCGTCGTCAAAGGAAACCTGGAGCTGGCCAAGCATATCTTCAACGACGTCCCGATCGATGAGCATTCTTTCATCTGCCAGTTTCCTTCTGTGCAGGGCTTCCTGCTTGGCATCGGCCACAAAGCTGGGCCACGGACCATTTTCCAGTTCTTCCAGATCGGGAATTTGATGCTTTATTTTAAAATTCTTCAGTTCCTCGTCTGAGCAGCTGTTTAGTTCCGCATCGGTGTATATCCTTGTCTCTTCGTACTTAATCTCCTTTTGTGGCTCATTAGGCTCAAAAGGCACTATAATACCTCCTTTGGGAATACGCTAATTAACTAGCAAATTTATACTTTAAGCGTTATTCAGTAACAAAAAATCTGCTTATAGGTAATGCTATTCGTAATTTTTAATATTATTCCTTACCCAAAATCGCCTGCTTTTTAAGTACCGAGCCTATTCAGCATAGCTCTCCGCATAGGCCAAAAGATAACCAAGTATGATTATTTGTTACATTTCCTCCTATGTTATAATTGTTTTTAGATGGAAATTAACCATTGGGATGTGATTATATTTGACAAAAACCATTTACGGAAATACTCGAGGCATCAAAAAGGTTGACCTGGATTTATTGCAGGGGATTTATAACCTGGTAATCGATAAAAACATTATTATATCGCTGGAGATGGCCCAAATTATGGCCGATATATCCTGCAGCAGCCAGCGGGAGTTGGCCGTTTTTATAGACCGGCAGGGGCGGGTGGTATCCGTTGGTGTAGGTGATGCTGCCAAAGTGCAGCTTCAAGCACAAAGCAGGCGGCGCGGTGCGCACCGACTGGCAGGCCTGCGCTGTATACATACCCACCCTTCCGGCAGCGGGCAATTAAGCATGGTGGACTACGCGGCCCTTTACGACATGCGCCTTGATGTGATGGTGGCACTGGGAGTGCTGGACGGTAAAATAAAAGAGGTCCACTTTGCCTGTCTGGAACCGCATGATGGACAGCTTACCAAAAAATTTCAAAATTTCGGACCAATGTCTGCAATCCAATTGACCAATTTTAATTTGCCAACGTTAATCCAAGACATCGAGGGTCTCATCAAACCCCCTGCAGCCGTAAACACAACTAAAGCCATGGAAGCTGAAAAAGCCATACTGGTCACCATAGTCAGTGAGGAAACCCTTGACGAGCTAGCCTTGCTGGCCGACACTGCGGGGGCAACTCCTGTAGCCAGAGTGGCCCAGCACAGAAACCAGCCTAACACAGCCTTTTTTATCGGGCGGGGTAAAGTGGAGGAGTTAGCCCAACTCCGACAGCGCTTGGGAGCCCAGCTAGTTATATTTGACAGTGAATTAACCCCTACCCAGGCCCGCAATCTGGAAAACGCCATTGGCTGCCGTATTGTAGACCGTACAACTTTAATACTGGACATTTTTGCCCAGCGGGCCCGCACCAAAGAAGGCCAATTGCAGGTTGAACTAGCCCAGCTGCACTACACACTACCCCGCCTCACCGGGCTGGGCACCGTCCTGTCCCGCCTGGGCGGCGGCATCGGCACCCGCGGCCCGGGTGAAACTAAACTGGAAACCGATCGCCGCCACATCAGGCGACGTATTGATGAGCTTACCGGTGCCCTTGAACAGGTGCGCCGGCACCGCAGTCAGCAAAGGCAAAGCCGCCGGGAGTCAGCCATGTCTGTAGTAGCACTGGTGGGATACACCAACGCCGGAAAAAGCACTTTACTAAACGCCCTAACCCAAGCACAGGCATATACAGCAAACCAGCTGTTTGCCACCCTAGACCCCACCACCCGCCGTCTGCAGCTAACCGGCAACCGGGAAGTGCTCTTAACTGATACAGTGGGCTTCATTCGCAATTTGCCCCACCATCTGATTAAAGCCTTTCGCGCCACACTGGAAGAGGTCGTCGAAGCAGATCTTCTACTGCACGTGGTGGACGCAAGCCATGCCGAGCTTACCGAGCAAATTGCCGCAGTGGAAAGTGTTTTAAAAGAGCTAGGCGCACAGGATAAGCAAACTATAATGGTTTTTAACAAGATAGATCAGCCGCTAAACCACCAGCTACTGGAGCAAGTTAAATTATCATGCCAATGCCAGGCTGTGGAACTATCCGCCCTAACCGGCACAGGACTTATTCAGCTAAAAGAATTAATTATCCAATATATCTTTCGCGAACGGCGTCTATTTAAAGGTTGGCTGCCTTATGACAGAACGGATCTGGTGGCACTGCTGCACCGGCACGGAGAAATTTACAGCGAACAATACAGTCCGGATGGTATCCAGTTAGAGGCAGCGATAGATGAATGTCATTGGGCGGATGTAGCGCCATACATTAAGCAAAACAAACCGTGAACAATAAAAGGGCCTCTCCTTTGCTATCTGCATGGAGAAGCCCTTTATTAATCATTCTAAACTAATTATTGCCCTGCTTTTTGTATTTTAGCCCAGGAATCCTTTAATGAAACTACCCGGTTAAACACCGGATAACCGGCAGTTGCATCCGTATCAACGCAAAAATAGCCTTGTCTTAAAAACTGGTACCGGTTCCCCGGCTGTACCTCCGCCAGGCTTGGTTCCACCAAGCAGTTGGTCAATACCTCCTGCGAGCCGGGATTTAAATTGGCCCTAAAATCTTCGTCTTCCTCCGGGTTTTCCTTTATAAATAGATGATCATACAAACGCACTTCAGCTTTAACTGCATGTGCGGCCGAAACCCAGTGCAGCGTACCCTTTACCTTGCGCGTCTCATTACTCATGCCGCTGCGCGTATCGGGATCATAAGTACAGTGCAGTTCCAATACCTGACCGGTTTGCTCGTCCTTAACCACTCGCTCACACTTGATTATATAAGCGTGTTTAAGCCGTACTTCACGGCCCGGGGCCAGGCGGAAGAATTTCTTGGGCGGATCTTCCCGGAAATCATCCTGTTCTATATACAGTGCCCGTGCAAAGGGCACCTGCCGAGAGCCCATTTCAGGATGCTCGGCATTATTCTCGGCATCCAGCATTTCCACTTGGTCTTCCGGGTAATTATCAATAATTACTTTAAGGGGTCGCAGCACCGCCATCACTCGAGGTGCCCGGGTATTTAAATCCTCCCGGATACTATGTTCAAGCATGGCTATATCAACAAAACTATTGCTTTTGGCTACACCGATCCGCTCACAAAAGTCCCGGATAGCTTCCGGTGTATAACCGCGCCTGCGCAAACCCGATATGGTAGGCATACGCGGGTCGTCCCATCCATTGACAATCCCTTGCTCCACCAATGCCCGGAGTTTACGTTTGCTCATCACGGTATAGCTGAGGTTGAGCCGGGCAAACTCAATTTGCTGCGGGTGGCATGGAACGGCCACATTATCCAGCACCCAATCATACAGCGGCCGGTGATCTTCAAACTCCAGAGTGCAGATGGAATGGGTTACTCCCTCAATAGCATCAGATAAAGGGTGAGCATAATCGTACATGGGATAGATGCACCACTTATCGCCTGTGCGATGATGATTGGCCCGCTGAATGCGATACAGCACCGGATCACGCATATTTATATTAGGTGACGACATATCTATTTTCGCCCGCAGCACCCGGGATCCATCCGGGAATTGGCCTGCCCCCATTCTCTGAAATAAATCCAGGTTTTCCTCGATCGAACGGTTACGGTAGGGACTGTTCTTCCCCGGCTCTGTCAGCGTGCCTCGATACTCCCTGATTTGCTCAGCATTCAAATCACAGACATAGGCTTTGCCCGCTTTGATTAAATCAAGGGCGTATTCATAGAGTTTCTCGAAATAACCTGAGGCATAAAACAACCGGTCACCCCAGTCAAAGCCCAGCCATCTAACATCAGCCATAATGGAATCGACATATTCGACTTCCTCTTTGGTTGGGTTGGTATCGTCGAATCGCAGGTTGCATAAGCCATGGTATGCTTCAGCCAAGCCGAAATTCAAACAAATTGATTTGGCATGTCCAATATGCAGATACCCGTTTGGTTCGGGTGGAAATCTGGTGTGTACCCGACTATCATTTTTATTTCTTTTCAAATCCTCATTAATGATGCTTTGAATAAAATTTGTACTGTTGGGCAATTCATTATTCGGGTCCATCATACTTTTATTTCCTCCTTGAACAGGATCGTAGAATTGCGCAATAAACTGGTTTATATTTCCATATATTAACCAAAAAGGCTTTCAATTATGTCGTCCGACTAATCAGATACCAAAACTATGCCCCAAACGCACATTAACTTCTTGTAAAAATTCTCGGGTATTGACTATCTTCTTTTCCCCTTCTGCAAGCAAAGCCAAATCTTTGGTCATTATTCCTTCTTCTATTGTGTTTAAGGCTGCTTGTTCCAAATCACCGGCAAATTGAACTAAACCGGGGTTGCCGTCCAGCTCGCCTCTTTTTCTCAATGCGCCTGTCCAGGCAAATAAAGTGGCCACAGGATTGGTTGAAGTTTTTTCACCTTGGAGGTATTGATAATAATGCCTGGTTACCGTCCCATGGGCCGCTTCGTACTCATAACAACCATCGGGCGAAACTAAAACCGAAGTCATCATGGCCAAGCTGCCAAAGGCAGTGGCCACCATGTCCGACATCACATCACCGTCATAATTTTTACAAGCCCAGATAAAGCCACCCGAACTGCGCACCACTCTAGCCACAGCGTCATCAATAAGTGTATAGAAATATTCAATTCCCGCTGCTGTAAATTTATCCTGATACTCCCTGTCATAAACGTCTTGAAAAACATCTTTAAAGTTATGGTCGTATGTTTTAGAAATAGTGTCTTTTGTGGCAAACCACAAGTCCTGCTTTTGGCCCAGCGCGTAGTTAAAGCATGACCTGGCGAAACTCTCAATGGACTCATCCAGGTTATGCATAGCCATGACAATACCGGAACCGGCAAAATCGTGAATAACCTCTCTATCTACATGTCCGTCTTGCCCTGTAAAAACAATCTCAGCCCGCCCTTTCCCTTTAATTTTCATCTCAACACCCTTGTAAACATCGCCATAAGCATGCCTAGCTATGGTGATGGGTTTCTCCCAGGTTTTAATAAAGGGCTTTATATTCTTGACAATTATAGGCGTGCGAAAGACCGTGCCATCCAGAATTGCACGTATAGTTCCGTTAGGGCTTTTCCACATCTGTTTCAGGTTATATTCCTCAACCCGCTGGGCATTGGGGGTAATGGTAGCGCATTTGACCGCCACACCGTATTTTTTAGTAGCCTCAGCAGCTTCCACCGTAATCCGATCGTCTGTTTCATCCCGCTTCTTAAGCTCCAGATCATAATAGTCTGTATTTAAGTCTATGTAAGGAGTTAATAAAACCTCTTTGATATCCTGCCAGATTACCCTGGTCATTTCGTCTCCGTCCATTTCTACTAATGGAACGATCATTTGAATTTTTTCTCCCATGATAACCAACTCCCCTTTCCCTGGCAATTTTCGTATTTGTACATTATACAACATCTCCGTTTACCAGAAAAGAGCAAGGGGGTGGGGTTCATCACCTAAACAATAGGAAAAGCCCAGGAATTTTTCCTGGGCTTGACTTTTTTAAAACTATTTACTGCACATTATACATCCCTTGGCTTTGTAAATAATTAAAAAGAGCCTCGCCATGTTGCTGCTCTTCTTTTTGGATGTGGTTTAATACCTGCCGAGCACCCGCATTTGTACATTCGAAAATTGTGTTATCGTAAGCACCGGAAATATATTTTTCGGTTACCAGCATATCGTTACACATCCCAATATCATTTTGGCTTGCTATGCCTTGAGTATTGTTTTGAGCAACTGCTTGTGTATATTGGCTTTGACCCTGGTTCTGATTTTGTTGACTTTGTTGTAGATTTGGAATCTGACCATTTAACAGCTGATTTACAGAATTCAAATGCTGTTGTTCTTGTTGGGCCAACGAATTAAACAGCTGTTTAAGTTGGGGATCCTGAGCCTGCTGGGCGTAGTTTTGATACTTTTGTACACACATTTCTTCGTGTTTCTGTTGATCTTGAAACAACATGTTTTCTTTCTGGGATATGTTAAATACCAATGCGATTCACCTCCTGTACATTTGTGCTATTATTATTTAACCTATCTTATTTTTTATACTGTTATTAAATAAGGACGGTGTGAACTAGCTTTAGCCCACCAATTTACCGCAAATTAATCTTCTGGGAAATACCTTTTTAGAAGGCTGTTCCAATCTCCAAAATCTGAAATTAATTCTGGTTTTCCCACGGGCCAGGTCTATTGTTTCTTTATCGGGGAAATAATAATCAATCAATTCGTTAACCCAGTTGGGGCTCTTGTCCGTTTCCGCATACCCCTCATGTACATAGCCGCATATGTCGCCAGACCACACAAGGTCTGGACCGGAGGTTATCATTATATCAAAATTATTTCTGGTTTTCCCGCGGGCCAGGTCTATTTTTTCGTTGTCGGGGAAATAATAATCAAGCAGTTCGTTAACCCAGTTGGGGTTCTTCTCCGATGCCGTATTCCGCTCATGTATATAGCTGCCTACGTCGCCACGCCATCTTTTCATAATAAGAACCTCCTATAAATTTAATAACCAACTCTTGATCTTTGCTATCATATTTTGATAAAAATACTGTTGATGTTCCTTCATAAATATCACCTTATATTTAAAACATGTGCACAATATTATCTTCAACTATTAATGACAATTTCCAAACTCATTTATTAATGACTGCACAACGAACTATAAACTCATTGTGCGGCCCTTTTTTAAGCTTATATTTTTACTTATCTCTGATAAGGAGTTATGACCCATTTCAAGCAGTTGTCTTTCTTATTGCCAAACACATCGTAACCGGTGACTATATCATTTAAGGGAGCCCGGTGGGTAATCAGGAAGTCGGTGCTGATTTTCCCTGCTTGAATCAGTTTGATTAATTCCGGAATGCGGTTGGCATTAACCAGACCCATACTAATTTTAATGTTCTTTATCCATAGCGTGTTCATAGCAAGTTCCTGGGGTTTTTCAAATACGCCGATAAGGGAAACGTTACCACCTGGCCTTACAGCATCGATGGCCATATCATAGGTTGCTTTAAAACCATTGGCTTCAATAGTTCTGTCAGCTCCCCTACCCCCGGTCAATTCTTTGATTTGTTCGACGGCATCTCCATTCAAGGGGTTGACTGCAACATCAGCAATACCTTGAGCTAATGCAACATCCAACCTTTGCTGGTTGATATCAACAGCGACTATTTTAGAAGGTCCCCATAACCTGGCTGTTGTCATGACGCACATACCCACAGGCCCGCAACCCATCACCGCTACGACATCCCCTGGTTCAATCGCAGCATTTTCCGCACCGAAGTAACCAGTTGATAAAATGTCACCTACGAATAGTACATTTTCCTCAGTCAAGCCATCTGGTATCTCAAACATCCCCAGGTTAGCATGGGGAACTTTAACATATTCTGCCTGGCAGCCGTCAATCATATAGCCGAAAATCCAGCTGCCGGTGGTGCAATGCGAATAAATACCGCGGACGCAATAGAAGCATTCACCACACTGTGTAACACAAGAAACGGCAACTTTATCCCCCACTTTAGCGTTTCTGACTGCAGGTCCTACTTCTACAACTTCCCCCACAAACTCATGGCCAATTATTCTGCCGGGCTCAACTTCCCGCATGCCGCCATGCCAGATATGAATATCTGTCCCACAAATAGTAGATGTGGTAACCCTTACAATGGCGTCATCTGGCTGGATAATTTTAGGTACCGGCACATCCTCCAAACCGATCCTTTCCGGGCCGCGGTAAACCAAGGCTTTCATAGTGTCTGACATATTTGTTTTCCTCCTTTTTGTTTTATTTAACATTGCATGGTTATTTGTGCATTTAATAATTGTTATAAGCCTAATCCCCATTTTCTGACTAAAAAAGAAAGACCAAGGTTATTAAGGGACAATCTACCTGCGTTTCCCTTAATAACCTTGGTCTTCCGCGAACCACCCGAAAGTTTTTTTTAAGTCCACCAAGTATATTTTCTATTTAATTAGCCAATGTACTAAGTTAAGTTAAACAACGGTCAAAAACCATAATATTAATCCAAAAATCCCTATCCGGTTCCATGCCGCCAATATTATGGATTACCTTGGCGTTTAATTTTTCCTCAAAATATCTTATGTTGTCATGCCAGTGCTGCATTGCTACGTGAGATCTTGATGCCCTGATCGTTCTCCTGCCCAAGTGGGTCTGGGCAATAAACTTTTCCGGCTCCGTTAAAAAACCTTCCCCCCGGATAATCAGCATATCCTCGCAAATAGTAACCTTGGTATAGTCAACACCTTTACCTAATATTTGTTTAAAATATTGCTCCATATGTATTTTAAATTCATGCTGCAACTTTTTGCGTTGCTGCTCGCTAAGCTTAGGTTCAACTTTTTCTCTTTTGTATGCGCTGTTTAAGTTATCCCCCATCCAATTCGCCCCCAAAGTTTGTCAACATTAAATGAGATAAGACCAATTTTATTAAGGGATAATCTGATCAGAGTTTCCCTAGATAACATCGGTCTTCTGCGAACCACCCGAAGGTTTTTCTTTAGCCTACCCACAAAAATTTTAAAATAAAATTCTTTTCATATAGAATAATACACTGTCGAGCTTTTGTCAATGCTGTCAAAATTCGTCTAAAAATGATAAAGTGTGCAGCTATCGATAGGATTTGATGATCCCTTTGTTACCTAAAGCAGCAGCTATTACCGGGGTAATTTTGGGCTTCTTCATCTTTCAATTTCCTCCTCAAAATAAAATAATTCTTCAACAGTTTTGCCAAGAACTTGCCCTAGTTTGAGGGCAAGTGGAACTGTAGGAAATTACGATGGCTCCGCGGCACCGGCTTTTGTCTAAAAAACGTCGGGAGGAAATGGCTTTAGCTACCAACTGCAAATTACTACTAATGACAAACTGTGCATGGAGGCCATTGGAATTATTTTATTTCCAAGACCGCATGAAACTCAAAAACAACTTTTTTACAAATTGAGATAAATAGAAAGGCCGTAGGAAGTTACACATTTTAGCGCTCCTGCGGCCTTTCTCTCTTACATTTTCTCAAAATTTCGCCGTTACTTATGGTATGGTTCACCACGGGATATTTTAAAAGCGCGGTAGATTTGTTCTAATAAAACCACCCGCATGAGTTGGTGCGGGAAGGTCATGTAAGAAAAGGACAGCCGCCAGTGGGCTTGTTTGAGAGCCTGGTCCGGTAAGCCCAGGCTGCCGCCTATTATAAAAGTAATATCACTGTGCCCACCCAGAGTTAGCTTATCCATACGTGCGGCGAGTTCCTCAGAAGACACCTGTTCACCTTGCACATCTAAAGCCACCAGATAAGTATCTGCTCGAAGGAGGCGGAACAGCTTTTGCCATTCTCGCTGTTTTACTTTTTCCTCTTCCGCTGCCGAAAGCCCCTCAGTATAGCCTTCGTCGATCACTTCGCTTATTTCCAAACGGCAATAAGCACTGAGACGCTTACTGTATTCAGCAATTGCCTCACGCCAATATTTTTCTTTTAATTTACCTACAGCAGCCACCGCAATCCGCATCTTAGGCACCGTCCTAAAATTAGCCAAAACTAACCGAGTATGATTATTCTAAATATTCCTTTCATTGATATTCTGAACAACCCCTTTCACTAAGCAGAAAAAGGTGCTATTTACGCTTTTATTGACAAGTTACTAAAATTTACTCCTGATCCCTTCTGATTTCTACGCCCAAACCGCTTAATTTTTCCTCCAACATGTGATAACCCCGGTCAATAAAGTGAGTATTATATATCTCGGTTTTACCACGGGCCACTAGGGCTGCAATTACCAGAGCCGCTCCGGCGCGCAAATCAGTGGCTTTAATACTGGTGCCGCATAAACCGGAGACTCCTTCAACCACGGCCATACGTCCTTCTACCTTGATATTGGCACCCATTCTTGTTAATTCATCTGCGATCTGATACCGATTTTCAAATATATTCTCTATGATTATACTGGTCCCTTCTATGGTAGATAAAAATGCCATCATCTGGGACTGCATGTCGGTAGGAAAACCGGGGTAAGGCATCGTTTTTATATCCACAGGATGTAACTCGCCAGTGGCAATAACGGTAAGCATATCGTCATCCTCATACACTTGCACACCCGCCTCCCGCAACTTGGCACAAATGGGTTCCACGTGCAAGGGAATCACATTCTCAAGCACCAAACTCCCCCGGGTGGCCGCTGCGGCCACCATAAAAGTGCCGGACTCAATACGGTCCGGGATAACAGCATAGCGCACACACCCACCCAGTTTGGAAACCCCTTCTACCTTAATAACATCGGTACCGGCACCTCGAACTTTAGCTCCCAGGCAGTTAAGAAAGTTGGCCAGGTCTACTATCTCGGGTTCCTTAGCTACGTTTTCCAGTACAGTTTGTCCCTCGGCCAGGCAAGCCGCCATCATAATATTTTCGGTGGCACCTACACTGGGGAAGTCCAAATAAATACGGGCTCCCTTTAAGCGGTGGGAAATTTGGCCCACCGCAAAACCACTGTCCAGGTGGATTTCTGCTCCCATACCGGCTAATCCCTTAAAATGCAGATCCATAGGCCTGACCCCAATATTGCAGCCACCAGGCAAAGAGACCTTGGCATATCCAAACCTAGCCAGCACCGGTCCTAATAGTAAATTAGAAGCACGTAGCTTTTTTACCAAATCACATGGGGGATCAGCCGCTATAACAGTAGGTGCAATGATCCTAAGTGATGAGCTGCTTAGCCAATTGATCTCAGCACCAATATGCTTAATAATCTCTATCATTACTCTTACATCGCTGATATCAGGAATGTTCTCCAGTACCACTTCATCGCCGGCCATAATGGAAGCGCATAAAATAGCCAAAGATGCATTTTTAGCACCGCTAATACGTACCTTTCCTTGCAGTGGCCGCCCCCCGTTTATAATCAGTTTGTCCATTTTTAAGCTTGATCCTCCCGCTTAATATACAAAGGCTGGTGCAGCTCCCCGGATAACCAGGTATGCCACTGATTTTCGAACTGTTCTGGAGCCGTTCCCAGGGCCTTTAACATTGAGTCATTAAAGTTCCTTCCCTGTGCCAAATTGTTAATAATTCTGTGCAGCCCATCTTCACCATAGACTGCCACTATGTATTCCACAGCCGATAACGATTGCCTATAAGCGAGCGTTTGATCTGGTAGGGAGTCAAAATTACGGTCCATTCTCTTTAGTGGATACAACCCAAAGTCCCAAATTTCTTCCTGCTGTCCAAACATAAAACTTGTAATTTTGTATTCTTCGTATTGGGCTAGGCCTTCCGTAAACCAGCGGGGGTAGTTGCCCCGGGCTACATAATCTAACACCAAATGGGTCATTTCATGAACCATCGGACCGGATTGCTGAAAAATATGCCGAACAGCTTCCGGGTCACTGTCATTTATCCAGGCTTGAGGTGCCAGCACCCTGATCACCCCGCCCCAATATACACCCATGGCGTTTTCACTGGCCGGCCAACCAAAACTAGCATTCAAATCTTCTCGAGAAGGATAGACGATAATGGGTATTTTTTGTTCCGGTGAAAAGCTAAAATCATCGCAAATGCGCTGGAAAGAAAGCCTGGTGGTTTCCTGCACCAACTCAGCTTCTTCTCTATCGCCCTGGTATCGTATAATTAAATACTGGTCCTCGGTATGCTGCCACCCATGAGTACGTAACAGCATCTGGGCCCTAGCTATTTCCCGAAACACACTATATATATATCCCTTGGCACTTTCCGGTACTCTGATCAATATAAATGTACTGACCATGAACAGCACCGCCAACACAAAATACACTGGCTTTGCCATATGGGAAGCAGGTGACGCCGGTGCTAAATAATTAAAGAGCTTCATGGTCATGCATATTCCCCTTTTATATAATTAATGATTCAATTATATAACTAACTTAACTGCCTGCCCACGGTAATTTATAACAGAAAGAGCCAGGTAGCCCTGGCCCCGCTTAACTAGTTTGGCCCGCTTGTAATTCTTCAATATACTGCTTGGCCTTTTCTACATCAGGTCCTTCTTTTTGAATACGTATAAATTCTTTTAATTCTTCAATACCCTTGGCAACATTGCGACCTTCATCACTGCGAAATGCATAAAACTGGCCGGCGTAATAATGCGCATAGGCATCTTCAGGCTTTAATTCTATTGCTTTTTGCATCTGGACTACGGCCTGATTATAATTACCAATTAAAAAATATGCTTCTCCCAATGCCTTATGCATATCCACATCGCCCGGTTTAATACTAAGCGCTTTAATATAAGTATCCACCGCTTTTTGATCATCACCGTTATCTCGGTACAGCTTGGCCAGCCGATCCATCAATGCGGTATTTTGCTGGTCTCCTTTTAATTGAGCTTCCAAATCAGCTATTTGTTGGTCAATGCCGCCTGTTTGTTGTACATCAGCCGACTTGGCGTTGGGCAATAAACTGCTACCTCCAAAAGCCCAAAACATGGAGGAGCCCACTAAACCCGCCCCAAGAATAGCAGCGAGAATGCCAAATACTATTTTTTGCCGCTTTTTTTTCCTTGATAGATTTACAAAAGAACCAAAGTTATTTGAAGAATGCTTATTATCTTTTCTAGACAATACAACTATCCTCCCCGCACTATATTTCAACACAATTTTACACAGATACATTATACATTAAACATGAGAGATATTAAACTGCATAGTTTTGGTGTTAATCGATACAAATTTAAATAAACAAAGCGGGGTTTTTATGCGTACCGTTCACTATTACCTCGAAATGCAGGTGAGGGCCGGTGGAATTACCGGAAGAACCGGCGCGGCCGATAAATTGACCTCTTTCCACACGCTGCCCCGATTCTACTACCACGGAGGATAGGTGCGCATAGCGAGTTACCACACCACTTCCGTGACTGATATCAACACATAGTCCATAGCCGCCCCTGTTACCGGCACACTGTACTGTGCCAGCCTCCGCCGCCACTACCGGGCTGCCATAATTAGCCGCTATATCGACTCCCTCATGAATCCTACCCCAACGTGAACCAAAGGGTGACACAATAGCTCCTATAGTCGGATAAGCAAGTCGACTATTACCACCCCGAAAAGCCAGTAATTTTTTATTGCCTTTGGCAATAATCTGCGGCACGGGCTCTTTGATGGTTTTTTGCTGCATAACCTCCCGGTCTGTTTCCAGGCCGTTTTCCAGAGTTACTGCATAAACCACTTCCCGCTGGCCGGGGCTGCCCTTTTGAACAAGTCTTTGTTCACCCCAATACAGATTTTGGTCAACCTTTTCCTGTACCCGGTAAACAATTTCTTCTTGCCGAACATCTTTATAAGTAGTCAACACATCAGCCAGCGGCGCGGGCCGGGATATTTTTATTTCCTGCCCGATTTGCATTGTCTCCGGTGTTAAGCTCGGGTTTGCTTCTATTAATTCTTCCACGGGTATGTTTGCCGACACAGCGACATCCCACAGAGTATCCCCTTCCTTCACCTGATACTTCCTTACGCCAATGCCACCGAACTGGATATATTCCACCGCTTGGTCAATATCCATCAGCTCATACCCGTCAACAGTTACCGGTTTAACAGTCACTTTTTGTTTAAATGCAACTTCCCACCGACCATTGCGGCTATATGTATTTAAAAGCTTATCCAGTACCTCTTGGCCAATGGAAGCATCTCTGACCGCCGCCACCTTTTTACCGTCAATGAATATGCCGGAGGCCTCATACTGATAATCTAATTTATCGGCCAGACAACGTTTTATTTCTTTTTCATCTGCCACCGCGCCCAGCCGCCAAACTGGACGAAACTTAATAGCATCATCTTTTATTTTTACAGGCATCCCCACTGTCTTTTCTAATTGATTGAGATAGTTTTGTACCGCAATTTCGGCAATGTCACGGTCTCTGGCCACCGCCACAACATCACCGTCCCACACTACAGCACAGCGGGCCTGGCTGAAAAACATACAAACAGCCAGCACTGGAATACCCAGTAAAAGCAATATTTTTATACTAGTGCGAGAACCAATTGTTCCCTTCCAAACTATTATTAGTTTTTCAGTTAGTTGTGCTAGATTACTTTGAATTTCAAACAACTCCCTTGGACAATCATGTATAAATTGTCAAAATACTTCATATTAAGCAACAATTCATTATACCATTGAAATCATTTGTCGTAAACCAAAGCACTAACAAACAAAAAAGAGGGATGCATAGCGCTCCCTCTTTTATGCGTATATTTGTGCAGTTATTCTTTACGAGTCCTAATTTTAAGATACAGTGCGCATTCCAACCTTTTGCGAGCAAATATACACCCCAGCTGGTAAGGCTTTAGGATATCACCGTTAAAGGTATACGCATTAGCATGACAGCCTCCACTGCAATGAAATTTGGCCCAGCAGTCCTGGCAAACGCTTTTATTATATATATGCGCACTGCGGAACATATCTGCTATGTTATTTTTAACCATACCTTCAAACACTGTGCCTACCTGAAAGTCCTTCCGTCCTACGAATTGGTGGCAGGGATACAATGCTCCTCCGGGCACTACCGCCAAATACTCGGATCCGGCGCTGCATCCGGTGAGACGTTTGGGCAAGCAGGGGCCGTCCTCCAAATCAATATTAAAGTGGAAAAAATCCACCGGGCATCCCTGATGGTGTCGTTCCAATAAGTATCTGGTTAACTTATCATATTCCTCCAGCAATACAGGTATATCATTATCATTAAAAGCATAGTCCGTTTCAGCCCCGGCTACTACCGGTTCAACTGAAATATGGTTTAAACCCGCATCTGCCAGGTGCTTGACATCTGCGCAAAAATCAAGGTTATAACGGGTAAAAGTACCTCTAATAATATACTCCCGGCAATATGGAGAATCCGTAAATGCAATGATTTTATCCATAACCCGCTGGTAGCTGTCCCCACCGGAGGCAGTAACCCGCATGTGATCATGTACTTTAGGGCGCCCGTCAATGGAAAGGACTACCGCCAGGTCATGGTCACCGATAAATTGCTGCATATCCTGGTCCAGCAAGGTAACATTGGTGGTCAGTGTAAACTTGATTTCCTTACCCACCTGCCTGGCCTGTAGCCGTCCATACTCCACCAGATCCATTAGCACCGCTCGGTTCATCAGCGGCTCACCGCCAAAAAAATCTACCTCTATATGCCGGCGGCTGCCTGACGCCCGCATTAAAAAATCAATCGCCGCCCGGCCCACTTCCACCGACATTAGCTCGCGCTGGCCGCCAAAATTACCCTGGCTGGCAAAACAGTATCGGCAACGCAAATTGCAATCGTGGGCTAGGTTCAAACATAGTGCCTTAACCGTTTCACCCTCCGGAGGCTGGTATCCACCCGGCAGAGGTTCCGGGGAAAAAAGCAATCCGCTATCCTTTAAATCCCTGATTTCTTGGATGATATCTCTTACGGTGGTGATCCCGTAAACAGGTCCGTATTGACTTATTAATTCCGTCTCCGACCTGGCTTCGTAATCCTTAATTATTTGTAAAGTCGGCTCATCCACCTCATGAACGGCATTGCTATTAACATCCAACACTATATTGGTGCCGTCAAAAGAAAAAGCATGGATCAATTTAATATCATTCCCTTCAAAAAAAAGACCTCATCCCGTAAAGGGATCAGGTATGTTTAGTTATTCTTTTTATTGGCGCATGCTTGGTTACCAACAGTACAAGAGGTCTTACAAGCCGATTGGCAAGAAGTCTGGCACTCGCCACAACCTCCGCTGCTCATAGTGCTTTGAAGCGTACGCCCAGTAATGGTCTTAATATGTTTGCCCAATATATTTTCCCCCTTTTAGTTGACTAATAAAATTATATGCCAACCAAGGAATAATAGGCAAGAAGTTTATCAGATACCGGGCTTAAAAAGTTAGTGTTTATAGTCAGTACCGGCAAAATTGCAATTCAAACCAGCTTATTCAGGTATTTTACTTGTTCAATTTGTACCTGTACATGTACATTATAAAAATCAAAATCCCCAGCCGTATACACCGGGAGTGCTGCTTTATCGTGAGTCAGGCGCTTCTTTATCATATATTTCATAATACGATGCTGAAGGCTGTTTATTTTCTATAACTTGTTCAACAATATACAGTGGTCTTTGTTTTACTTCAATGTATATGCGACCCATGTATTCACCCAGAATACCCATAAAAAGCAATATTATCCCCCCTAGGAAAAAGCCACCCACCGCCAAAGTTGTAAAACCGGGAACATCCTGAACATGAGCGCCAAAGATAGGAAAATTAAAAAATCTAGCCATAAGAAAAACCAGGCCTATGGCCAGGGATGATACAGCAACAAACAAGCCGGAATATGTAGCCATTTTTAATGGCAACAGAGTAAAACCAAAAATTCCATCCAATGCCAGTTTAATAAGTTTTTTTAATGTATACTTCGCCTGACCGGCAGCTCTTCCATGTCTTTCATACTTTATGCCAATCTGTCTAAAACCGGCATACGAGCGCAGTCCTCTTACAAATCTAATGTTTTCCGGTAATTCATTGTTTAATACGTTAACCACCTTGCGATCAAGCACACAGAAATCTCCTGAATCCAATGGTATTTCAATATCACTTACCAGATCCAGAATTCTATAGAAGCTGCGGTACGCCATACGCTTAAAAATGCCCTCTTTACGTTTCTCACGAATTGCATATACAACATCAAAACCTTCACGCCATTTTTCAAGAAATCGCGGCAGCTCCTCAGGAGGGTCCTGGAGGTCCCCATCCATAATTACCGCCGCATCTCCGGTAGCATATTTAAGCCCTGCGGATATTGCCGCTTGGTGCCCAAAATTCCGCGATAGTTTCAGAATCCGAATAGCACTGTTTTCACTGGCATAATAATTTATAATGGTTAATGATTCATCACAGGAACCATCGTCTACAAAAACAATTTCGCATTTATCTTTAAGTGCCGGGAGAACCGCCAATAAACGACTATATAATAAGGGAATCGTTTCAGCTTCGTTATATATTGGAATAACAATAGATATCATTTTCCTTCATCCTTCACCTTCATACTATAGATCTCAAAGTAATACCCATGATGTTCAAGGATTTTAGGTTCCATGATTTCATAATACTTCTTTAAATAGGTTAATTCGGCGTCCTTATCACCAACCCAAAACATATAAACATAATAGGCACTTTCGGGTTTATTTTTTTCATTTATATCCCAAACATAAAATGTTTCAGGTTGAAAAGCATTCTCTGTCTTAAATATCCTTTTCAATGTGTCCCTGTCAATATATACAGAAGTATATGGACCCGCGCCATTAAAGTGCGTAAACCAATCAACTTCGCTCAGTATTATTTTAGTATCCTTTGTTATGTTTATAGACTTGTTTAACTTATCCAATAATTTATCTATTACTAGATATTCAGCATTATAGGTTAAACCATCTCCGGGGCCTATATCTAATAGCTGTTGTTTGCCAATGATCGTAGTTCCAAAGAATACTTTGGACAATGGATCAATTGTTTTAAATGTTTGCATTAACGATAAAATTAAAAGGACAAACAGTATAGCTATACGTGTTTTTTTCTTCTGAAAAGTATTTATCAGGGCATGGTAGCAAAAAATAAGCATGAAAAATACTGATGGGAGCACGTATCTTGGATTGGTATGGGTTATATATAGCAAGTTAAAAAAAATAAAACCCAGGTATACAAAGACAAACGACTTTAGCATGCTTTGGCGTTCTGAGCTTAAGCTTATATTAGGTAAACCAGCTCCGACAGACCCAAAGAATGATTTAACTACAAATAACAAAATTAATAGTGTTTGTATCCAGCTGAAATTCAATATAAACATTTGCCCAAAGCGTTCTTTCATTACCCAGTAATTTAAACCAAAGGCATTGAACTCAGCCCCATTCCATTTAACGGAACCGGCCCCCCATAGCAACCCCCCGGTAGAGAACAGATAAGCTACAAAAAACAATAATGGTAAAGATAAACAAAAAATTTGTTTGGCTGTGTGACCATGAATCCGACCGCCCGGTTCATTATTGCTGGTACATAAATATGCTATGACAAACAAAAAGTATAGCAGCACCCCAGGTTCTTTTGAAAAAACCAATATTGTGGCAAAAAAAACAAATAAGGCCATACGCTTATACAGCAATGCATAAATGGATGCCGTCCAAAAAACCAGCAAAGGGAAGTCTACGCTAAAGGTCAGGGAAACAGCAAAAAATAATGGAGTAAAGGCAAATAACGCTGTTAATATCGAATTTTCAATTATGTTATCCTTATAAAAGTAAATCAATATTTTATAAAATGAGGCTATGGCCAAAAGGGATAGCATTAAGTTTTGTAGGTTTAAAATGGTATGATTTCCCCAATCTATAAATTGACCAATAGACATTAAAAATGCATAACCCATTGAGGGGTGCCCAAACCAGTTAAAATTTTTTATAAAACTGTCCCAGGTAAGATCGAAATATTGCACTGAATTTAACAGCTGACTAAAATAAAATGCCCCATCCCAGCGCAGCATGCAATGAATAAAGCTTATTTTTATAACAGCGTAGATAACAACTATTATTAGAACAGGGTGCTCTTTGATTATCTTAGATATTTTAGATAACATTCCGTTTATAGTCCAATTTCTTTGGACACCATATGCAATTTTAAAAGTTAGTACCATGAATGCAGTATTAAGCAAAAAAATTAAAATAATGACAAATAATGATAAGTGTTGCCAATCGATAAACGGTGAATAAAGAGCTGAATCAAAAAACAAAGTAAATATAAACACTATTATCCATATATCACTAATCAATATATACTTCATCTCTTTTAGTTTCCTCAATTTTAAAACTCCAATATTTATGAGCCATAAAACTAACGATACTAACAACAAACAGTGAAATACCTTGCGAAACCAACACGGAAATTTTGATAGCATCAACCAACAAAAATACAAGGAAAAAATTTATAATAAATGTTAATATATAAACCAGAATAAATTTAACAAACTGCTTACCACAAGTATAATTTTTTTCAAAAGTCCATGTGCTGTTGCAAAAATAGCTATTTAGAACACCAATAACATACGAGATTACTAATGTAATTAAGTAATTGCATTGCAGCATGGTTAAACATACAAAAAAAATAAAAAAACTAATCAGAGTATTCATTGTACCAACAACAATAAACTTTACATACTGGAAATACATTTTATTCTATTCTCCATAACCCCAGACTTAAAAACGACAAAATGGATACATGCCATCACCAAAGTATGATAAAAAAATATAATGTGCCACTACACCCACCTGTCATATGTATCCAGCAAAACCTGTCCTTACATGAAGGTTGTTATTACTCTTGCTCCTTGCCGGGCAAACTTACTTATGTCACTTATTTACAGGTTTTTGACTGTGCACACACATTGACTTTTAGGAACATAGTACGTATAATAATATATGCTAAATACATGCGGGTGTAGCTCAATGGTAGAGCATCAGCTTCCCAAGCTGAGGGTTGCGAGTTCGATCCTCGTCACCCGCTCCAGAAAAATAAAGGCCTCCGAGGATTTACTTAATCCGCT
The DNA here is from genome assembly GCA_016841205.1 of Desulfoscipio geothermicus. Lineage (GTDB taxonomy): Bacteria > Bacillota > Desulfotomaculia > Desulfotomaculales > Desulfallaceae > Sporotomaculum > Sporotomaculum geothermicum_A. The sequence continues at coordinate 52,936 of JAENZP010000006.1, read as the reverse complement.
GGAGGCCTTTTTGGTGTTCAAGGCTATTCATTTTTGGTTTCACGCCCATTACATCGTCCAGTTTATGATGCGAGCCAGTAATTCCTCAGTGGCAAAGGGCTTTATCAGGTAGTCATCAGCCCCGGCATTTAACCCCTCCACACAGTTCTCCACCGCATCCCTGGCAGTGAGTAGAAACACCAGGGTAATTACACCATTTCTCACTTAGAACTGAGACGCTCACCTATTGGGGTAACATACGATCTAAAATGATAAGGTCCTATATACCTTCCTGGATAATTCCCTAGCCGGAAATCCTATCCTAGGCTAACTAAGAAATTATTCAGAAATACCAACTTCTTATCAACTCTCTATAAATTTCCAATAAATTATATCAAGTTTTCTAAGTAGGGTTGGCTGAACTAATCAAAAAACCAATAAAATTAAGGACTTAGGAGCATATTTGTCAAAATAAGATGCATAAAAAATGCGGTAAAGATTACAAAAACCATGCACCTGAAGACACCTATTACTATCCCTTTCCATTCCAGCAATAAGTACAGATTTTATCCCTGTCTATACCTATTGCGTCGAGCATGTCAGGTAGGTTTTGGTATTTAAGCGTTGAAAAGTTGAGTATTTTTCTTATGCAATTTACCATCAAATTATACTTTTCATTCGTCGGATCACAATATGCTTCAAATGATTCCGGTTCTTTTCCTTCAAGCTCAATAATGGCCTGTCTAGCTACAAGATCCATTTCCGACCGTGAAGCTGAGAAGTTTAAATATTTGCAACCAAATACCAGCGGCGGGCAGGATGATCGAATATGCACTTCCCGGGCATTGCATCTATATAGCAGATCGACCGTTTCTCTCAACTGTGTGCCACGTACAATTGAATCATCACAGAAGAGCAAGCGTTTATCAGAAACCAATTCAGGAATGGGCATCAGTTTCATTCTAGCCACAAGATTTCTTATAGTCTGGTCCTGCGGCATAAAACTTCTGGCCCAAGTTGGTGTATATTTTATGAAAGGACGTCCATAGGGTATTTTGGATTGATTTGAGTAACCGATGGCATGTCCGACACCCGAGTCAGGTATTCCGGCAACCATATCGATTTCTACATCATCGTTTTTGGCCATTGCTGCGCCATTTCTGTAACGCATAACCTCCACGTTCATACCCTCGTAGGTTGAGGATGGGTAACCATAATAGACCCACAGAAAAGCACAAATTTTCATTTTATCCCTGGGAGGCGCAATTTGCTCAATACCCTCCGGGGTCAGAAGAATGATTTCTCCCGGGCCCAGTTCATATTTGAACCTGTATCCAAGGTTGTTAAAAGTACAGGATTCAAAAGAAACGCAGCATGAACCTTCTTTTTCACCTACGATTAAGGGCGTTCGGCCAAGTTTATCCCTCGAGGCATAAATCCCTTGCGGTGTTAAAAGCAGAATCGAACAGGATCCTTCAATTAACTCCTGCGCTTTTAATAAACCATCCTTGAAAGAATCTTCCTGATCTATAATAACAGACACAAGCTCGGTAGGATAAATGGCACCCTTGTTAGTTTCTAAAAAATGGGTATGTTGATTGGCAAAAGCTTTGTCAGCTATTTCATATAAATTATTAATTATTCCTACTGTACTAATCGCGTATTGACCTAGGCGCGAGCGCACGGTCAATGGCTGTGGTTCCGTATCGCTTATGCATCCAATACCCATATTGCCTTTTAATTTTGACAGCTCAAGCTCAAATTTAGTTCTGAACTGAGTATTTTCAATGCTATGAATTGACCTGTTAAAACTGTTGCCGTTCCATATCGCCATCCCACCCATACTAGTTCCCAGGTGTGAATGGTAGTCCGTACCAAAATACACATCCATGACGCAATCTTTTTTTGAAGCAACCCCGAAAAATCCACCCAAGCTATTACACCCCTTACAATGTACATTAAACATTCATGTCTATATTCATTTAACAATAATAAGGGTACTTCATACATCCCCTTGCGTCAACGCAAATAATATTAAAATCCATGAAATTATTATCTAGATAAATAATCCAACAAAGACATCACGGTCAAGAGGGCGTTGCTACAACAAACTTCACTTTCTCCCCACTTCCCGCACCACCAGCTTCAATATAAACCACGGTTCCAGCAAATACCGCCGCCACAGTCGCCTTGGTTCGGAAAAAAGCCGGAATAGCCACTCCAGTCCCAGTCGTCCCATCCAGCGCGGAGGGGTGGGCAAGGCATTGGCTACGTAATCCATACAAGCTCCGGCCGTAAGGATTACGTTGGCATTAATATTACGTGCATTATTTAAAACCCAGCGCTCCTGCCTGGGCATACCCATGCCTACCATGAGGATATGAGGCTTATACGTATTAACGCACTGTAAAACATCCCTGTTTGCAGAACTTTGCGCAGCAGCGTCAAAGTAACCATGCATTGTCTTTAATTGTAAACCTGGCGTTTCTTTCTTCAGGATGCAGGCCGCCCTGGCAGCCACTCCAGGCCTTGAGCCCAAAAAAAACACCCGCCACCCCTGTCGGGCCGCTTTATTCATTAAGGGGCGTACCCAGTCCACATAGGTCACCCGGTGTTTTCTATGCAGGGGCAAACCTAAGAGTCGCGCAAGGAAAACTAAAGACATCCCGTCCACATGTATATAATGTGCCCTCAGGTAAAAATCTCGCATTTCCGGTTCATGATGATAGGTGTACAGGCTATGCAAATTATGGTGTCCAATGATACACTGTTTTTGATTATTTACCGCATCTTTAATCAGTGTATGCATTTCCGTCATCGTCAGCGCATGTACTTTAATACCCAGCAAAGAGCAAACGGGCAGTTCTTTAACCTGCTTCATGGGCAAACTCCAAGAAACACTGCTCGTAAGCATCTACCATTTGCGCCAAGCTGAATAACCTTGCCCTTGCTTTTGACCTATCAGTTAAAAAACTAGCTAACGAGTCGTCTTCGAGTACACTTTTTACCGCCTGCGCAAAACCATATTCATCCCCCGGCTGAACTAATATACCAACCTGGCTGCCTTCGTTTTCTACCAGTAAATCCCTTATTGCATCAATGTCACTCGCTATTATGGGCAGGCCGGCTGCCATGGCTTCTACCAGCGCAAAGGGCAAAGCCTCATAGTGGGAGGGAAAAACAAACACATCTCCCGCTGATAAAAAGCACCCTATCTCCCGCGGTGATATCTCGCCCAGCATAAAAACCCGGCCCGCCACCCCCGGGATACGGGCCTCACCTTCCAATGCGCCTCTTAATTCACCATCACCGGCAATGGCCAATTGCACATCAGGCAGATGTCTTAGTAATTTTATCAACAATTGCTGATTTTTTTGTGCTGCCAGACGGCCAACATTAACAATTAACGGGCCATTAAGTGGAAGTTCAAAACGGCAGCGGGCATTTTCCCTGCTCATGGTCAAATCAGGTGCGGGTATACCGTTATGTATTATCTTTAAGCGCTCCCGGTACCTGGCCGGGTAATCATCAAAGGAATGGTAGGCCGCACCGGAAACAGCTATATTGGTAGTATAAAAAAACGTGTTGCCCATTAATAAATCCAGCCACCGGGCCAGCCGGGGGTAGGTCGGTGCCGGGTTATGCTGTACCGCCAGCCTGAAGCGCACCCGGAACAAACGGGCCGCCAACTGCCCCAACACATTCGCATAATAGGTATGAGTAACAACCACTGCCGGTTTTTGTTTAATCAGCAGTATAAATAAACCCCATAAAATGCGTACGTAATCCATTACCCAGGCAGGCCTGTGGTTAAGTATAACTCTTACACCCTGGCAGCCCCGATAGGTTGGCCTTTTCATATATAAAAACCAGATCTCGGCGTCATAACCCCTTTCCCGCAGCACATCAGTAATATTCATAGCTGCTTGCTGAGCACCACCTGCTTCCATTTGGGTTACTATGTTCACTACCTTCATACGATTCCCGCCTTCTCTCAGCTATGGTATCAACATTTATGTTCTTGGCAATTAATGCTTAATTGTACCGAAAACACCACATATAATACCCAAAATATTGAGTTTCTGACCATAATAGCACTCTCTGTGCTATTATATAGCGCAATAAATACAAACATTAAAAATGGTAATATAACAGCTGTATCGTTTCCTTCTAGAGCCAGAACAATAGCTTTTCTCAAATTAGTTAGAAGCGAAAGGGCAAAAAGGATTACCCCAACTAAACCAAGTTCCAGCCAAAGATCCAAATAACCGTTGTGAGCATTCGGGGGGTTCCAATGCAGCACTTTCCAAACACCAGCCGACTGACTATCCCAGCCCAACCAGAAAGCACTGTAACCATACCCTAGCAACGGGTGTTGCTGAATCCTATCCCAAACCAATTGCCATAGCACAGTACGACCGGATAGCGTAGTATTGCGCCCCAAGATCGTCAATAAATCATACCAGTGAGAGTAAGCCATCCATGAAACCAGGCCGCCAATTACCAAAATTGATACAACAAACAAAGGTCTGCAAATAGTGTAACGGCTATACACAATGCACATAAATAATATTACTAAAACCAGTAATAGCACCAAAAGGGCGGTAACCGAATTGGACAAAATCAGCAGCAACGCGGATATACAGGTAAAACATGCAGCCACCAGGCGGAACCCGGGGCTACTGGTGTAATTTATTAACCAAATAATAATCGCCATGGACATCATGGCTCCAAGGTAATTTTTATTTTCATAAATACCTCGCCAAAGATAATCATTTGTGCCATTTTGCAGGCCATACCATGGCAATAGCAAAGCAAAAGCACTACTCAGTATGGCAATCAACCCAAACGTCCCGGCCAATAATTTCAACAACTCCTGCCTCGTATAACGAGTGGCCAGGTAAATTCCCAAAAGGGTAGTGCCCAAAAGGGCTACACTGCGTCGCAGAGTAATTTGAGGCGCTTCAGACCAGGCCATGGAAATAAAGGCCAGCCCCACTAGGCACCATAATAACCGGTGATGCCAAACTAATTGCAGCACCTGCCGTAACCGGGGCATTAATATAATACAGGTGACGGCATAAACCCCCAGCCACAACGCCTGCATGACGGTATCACCTTGCATCGGGTCAATTTCCGCCCCGCCTTGTTTTTTAAATAACGGAATAAACGCGCTAGTGGAAAGAAGCAGGGCCATTACCGCAAACAAATATTCCCACCAATATGGTTTTTGTACACTATGTCCCATGGATTTTTTTATACTCCTCCAATTTACACCCGCATACGCCGGTAATCATGCCAACGCCCCGGGCCATATACACAAGGGAACGGGCTGCAGAAGCACGGCCCAGTAAAAGTGACGGCAATAAAATCAGTATCCCCTGAAACAGACGCCCCGCTCCTTTCAGAAGGCGGGTAAACAGCTTTTTGCCGGAGGCCCCCAGAGCCTTTTCGGCCAGCGCCAGTGTATTGCCGTTGAAATGAGCACGGCGCAGTATCCAGGCCAGGTTTGTTCTGCTAGGGGGCATGGTTTCCCACACCATGGCCTCATTGCACCAGACCATGTAAACTCCCGTATAATACAAGCGCTCAAAGAGATGGGTGTCCTCACCACCCGTAAGACCAAACCTGGCATCAAAAGGGCCTTCCAACAAATCCAGACATTCGCATTTGAACAGAACATTGCCGGTTTTTCCCCAGCGCAACTGCTCTCCAGTCTTATAAGCGGGTCGTTCAAAAAACCGTCCTTTTAACTGCCAGCGGGGCACGGGATGCGCAAAAAAAGGTGCCACCGGTCCAATAACGATATCCGCACTGTATTTAAACATGGTGTTAAACATTTCGTCCAGCCAGGCAGGCTCAACAAATTCATCGTCATCGACAAAGGCAATGTATGGGCAATTTAACTTACCGGCTATGGCCACCGCCCTGTTGCGGGCCAGAGATATGTTGCGCACCGGTTCAATTTCATAAATAACTAGCGGAAGTCGTGAAATATATCGCTCAACAACTTGCCGGGCTGAACCGGCCTGGTCATTATCAACGACAATAACGGTAATATTTAATCCGGGACTTTTGGCCAAGCAAAGTCCGGCAAGGCTCTCCAAAAGCTTCTCCAATCCCAGAGGCCGTAGGCAAGTGGCTACACAGACCGCTACATTTACCATAGTATTTTCTCTTTCTATTATGCAGCCTCACCACCTTACTATATATTTGCTATACAAATTACCATCGTTTCAGGATTAACTTGGCCAGCTGCTTTAAACGGGCCGGATAACCTAATGTAGGATAGCATAAAACATGGCCGGCCATTTCCCAGAATGACGGTTTTCCCTCCAAAACGTGTGTGGCATGTAGATATTGCAAATGCCGATCAAAAGCTACGGATGCTGTGCAGCCTATTTTACATAAAGCTTTTTTTAACTGTTCATGCTCAAAAATATACTGTTTGGCTTTTCTCTTAATTTCGTTATCATACCCGGCCACCGGGGCACTCCAGTAATTTTGGCCGTGTAGCCTGTAAAGGGTAAGCGCTTCCGGCAAACCAACAACAGCGCCCGCAAAGGGAGCCAAATCACCCACGTAGGCATCAGCGCACAGACGAAAGCCTTCTTCAGGCATGGGCAGCACTTGCTTTAAATAATGGCGGGCAAAGCAAAGCGCGCTCGTGGTAGGTCTTGGCCACCAGCCACCGGACCTTTCCACTTTATCCCTAATATAACCAACCCACAGGCTTGACGGCCAGGGCCGACCCTTTACCGCACCCCGGGCATCAACCACCTGCATCCGGTGATAATAAAGCACCGCATGGGGATACTGTCGCCAAGCCTGCACAATTTTTTCAACCTTATCAGATAGAAACATATCATCGGCATCCAGTAAGCAGCATATTTCACCCCGGCTGGCTGCAAAACCAGCGTTAAAGGCTGAGGCCTGCCCGCCGTTTTCCTTTAGTACCTGGATAACCCGGCTGCCATACGCCGCAATGACCTCCCTGGAACTATCGGTGGAACCATCATCCACCAGGATGACTTCAACGCGGGGATACGTCTGGTGCAAGGCGCTTTCCACCGCATCACCCAAAAAGCGCTCATAATTATAGTTATTAATAATAATGCTGACCAGTGGCCCCATCATGTTATTCCCTCATTTTGGTAAGCTTCATATACCCGATAATTTTTTCGCCTGGTTTGGTAATAGCTACAATTATTAATAAAGGTATCCAAAAAAGTAACCCTGTCGGCACAATAATTATCGCAGCCCAAAGCGGAGGCAAAAAAGCCAGCAACCAGGGAACCACACTTCTGTAAGAAGGGCATAGCAGATGCCCCACTTGAAAGTGAATCACTAAATAACCAACCAGCGCCAAAACTTCAGCTAAGCCATAGCCTAGTAAACCCCACCGGGGTATAAATAATAGTGCTCCCCCAGCAAAAAGAATTATGTGCGCCGCGTGAAAACCCGTTACTTCCCAGTTTCGGCCAAGTACATACAGTACGGAAGAGTGTATACTGAATAAAGCATTGATAAGATACCCCAGCGCAATAAAAGGATAAGCTATCAAAACCGGCTGCCACTGCTCCCCAAAGCAACGGGGCAATAACCAGGGGGCAGCGCAGGCAAACACAGCCAGCAGCGGCCCGACAGCCAATACCTGCAACAACATTGCGTCCTCCAATGCTTGTTTTAACCGGTGCAGGTTCCCGTGCAGCTTAGCCAGAACAGCAATGGAAATGCGCCAGGTAACTCCCTTGATAAAGCTCAGGGCCTCCACCAGACGAATGGCCAAGGCTATCCAACCCACCGCCTCGGGACCAGCAAAACGACTAACCAGCAATGGATTAACCAGCAAGCGCAGCTGCCATACCCACATAGATGCCGAATAAGCCACACCGTAACTCAGCATTTCCTTAACCAGGGATAAACGCCAGTAAGGGCGGGGCATGATTCTTGCCCCTGCGCAAGTGGCTGCCAGCATATAAAGCTGCCCTACTACATAGCCCGCAACCGGTGCCCACACCCCCTTACCCTGGTAAGCTAGTATCAAGGCAATTGTATAGTTGACCAGCTGACCAGCCAGCTCGATAAATGCAACGGATCGATATTGCAAATTCCTTTCCAACCGGGCCATAGCCGGGCCGGATAAAACAGTCAATGGCAATGTAAACAACATTACCAACAGGGGCGGCACAAAAGCCGGATTTTGCAGCCACCACTGCAGCAGCGGCACTGCCGCTGTGCCCAGCACCACACCTAAAACACCGGAAATTAACATTAGTGTGAAAGCCTGGTGGAAAACGTCCATACCGGGCTCATTTGGCCGCCTAATGATATAGACATGTACCCCCAGGCCCGCCAGGTTGCCCGCATAGCCTACGATGCCCAGGGCTGCGGCATAGAGGCCGTAATTACCCGGGCCAATAGCCCGGGTAATTAAAATTACTCCCACCAAACTGATTATTATGCCCAATAACTGACGAACAGCCAAATAAACGCCGTCTTTTAAGATAACCCTACGTAAATCCATAAATGTCCAACCCATCAGCCAAGTAGCCGCATACAAGGCCATTTAAACACTGGAGACTAATCTTTATTACAACCGAACATCGTCGGCTTTAGCTCCAGGGACTTGTAGATCTTTTGTTTTAGCCATTGTTCGGAGCACCGCACACCGGGTAGCAAAGTAATCCATAGTCGCGGCTATACCGCGCTCTATTGGCACTACCGGCTGCCAACCCAATAGTCTCTTGGCTTTACTAATATCCGGACAGCGCCTGGTTGGGTCGTCAGGTGGCAGGGGCTTGTATACAACATTTAACTCTACACCACATAGGCGAGCAATTATCCCAGCAAAATCCAGCACCGTATATTCGTCTGGATTACCTATATTAATAATTTCACCGTTCGTATTATCACTCAACATGGCCCGCCAGAAACCATCTATTTCATCGGTTACAAAAACAAAACTGCGTGTCTGGGCACCACTGCCATATACCGTCAGAGGTTTCCCCTGCAAAGATTGACAGATAAAGTTGGGTACCACCCGGCCATCATTTACCTGCATGCGGGGTCCGAAGGTGTTAAAGATTCTTATGATTCTGGCGTCAAGACCATAGCGCCGGTGGTATTCCAAAGTCAACGCTTCCCCGAAACGCTTGCTTTCATCATAACAAGCCCGCTCACCGACGGGATTTACATTGCCCCAGTAGTTTTCCGGCTGAGGGTGTACCAGGGGGTCGCCATACGCTTCCGATGTACTGGCAAGTAAAAATTTAGCCCGGTTTTTTAACGCTATATCCAACATTTTTTTTGTGCCGGCACTATTCACCAGCATAGTTTCAAGACTCAGCCGGCGATATTCCACCGGGCTGGCCGGACTGGCCAAGTGCCATACGTAATCCCAATTTAAATCAGGTAGTGTAAATTCCGCTAATATATCGGCCTCAATGCAAATAAATTTACCTCGGCCTGCTTTTCGGGCATAATATAAATTTTCCCGGCTGCCGGTACAAAAATTATCAATTCCCACTACGTGATGTCCTTCAAAAAGTAACCGGTCAACTAAATGGCTGCCTAAAAAACCCGCCGCTCCCGTCACCAGTGATACAGGATGAGTATCCAGGCGAGGCCACTGTTCTATGCTGGACAAAGCCAATCTCCTCCACATCACGATTTATCTCTAAATACTCGTGTATGGGCATATATTGAGAATATTGATTAATCAAATACAAAGACGTATTAATATGCCCCCGTTTGCTTTAAAACAACTTTGATTGTTTTATATAGTAATAAAAAATCCAATTGTAGGGACCAGTTTTGCACATATATGGCATCTAATAATATGCGCTGTTTAAAGTTCAAATTATTGCGCCCGGAAACTTGCCAGAGCCCGGTTATGCCAGGGCGTACTGTTAAACCAACATAAAACATATGGTTGTCTTTTTGGCCATCCAGCTCATAAAGAGGTCGTGGTCTGGGTCCAACCAAGCTCATTTCCCCCCGCAACACATTTATTATCTGTGGCAACTCGTCCAGACTGGTTTTTCTTAAAAAACTGCCCACACGGGTTACACGCGGGTCATTTTTTAATTTTAAGTTAAATTCCCACTCCTCTTTTAATGCCTGATCTTTTTCCAAAGTATGCCTTAAAACATCACCGGCATTACCAACCATTGTCCTAAATTTCAGGCAATTAAACTTTTTTCCGTTTTTACCCAGCCTTATTTGAGTAAAAAACACAGGACCCCGAGAATCTAATTTGGTTAATAAAGCAATGACGATAAATACTGGAAGGCTGATAGTAAGCATTAAAAACCCCAATGTTAGATCAAACATACGCTTTAAAAATTGCTGACCATGGAAAATCAAAAGGTGCATCAAGCCCCCTTTGGCTTACATAGTCCAAAAATATGATGATATAAAAATATACGTTCCTGTCCGGTTGCTGTTAAGTTAAGGCATACTTACCATGCCTTAACAAAGTGACAGTTTTACCGTAGATCAATATAACGTCAACAAGCTAATCTGGAATAAACCATATCTAGAGCTTAGGTTAGACGATGTAAAGCAAGATAGATTGGCACACTGGATTTTGTGGAAGGACTTGGGGAGCATGTTTAAATTGAGATGTACTGAAAATAGATCTTTGAATGTCACTGGCAAAATACCAGTGACCAATTACCGGCGCATTAACTACTAAACAAATAAAGAGCCGGCTGGCGGCCCTTTACTTTTTCGGTTTTATGTGTTTGACGTTCATTACCTTTAAGCCTTTCAATATTTAACTTTCATCATCCGGCAACAAAAACATCTGCTGTTGCAGTTTTTGTAAACCCTTCTGATCAGCTATCCAGTAACTGATGCCGCCAATGTATTCCGGTTTACCCGGTAATGTGTCCATAATAAGATTATCTGCTTTTAAGTTTCGGGCAAATAAGGCCAGTTTTAATGTGTCGCTAAAAGACAGGGATATTTCCGAATTTTTTCTGTATTCCAGGTACATTTTGGCTAAATCCAAGCCCCCGGCTTGTTCACGCACCGTTTCCAGCAAGGTGCGCAAAAAAAGCTGCTGCCTGTCAATGCGGGCAATATCAGCTCTTGGCTCATCCCGGCTGTGAATATATTCATAGGCCTGCCGGCCGTCCATAAGCTGCTTGCCAGGCATAAAATGCATAAGCTTGGTAACTGCTTCCCTGGGTACATCAATTTCAATACCGCCCAGTATATCCACCATACGGGCGAAGGTTACATAATCAAGGCTCATATAGTGGTCAACCCGTACCCCCATTAATTCCTCCACCGTGGCAACTGTAAGCGGCATGGCACCGTAAGCGTGGGCGTGAGCGATTTTTTCCATGCCATGCCCGGGTATATAGGTTCTGGTGTCCCGAGGAATAGATAAAAGGTTAATCTGTTTGCGATCAGGGTCCACGTGGATTAATATAATTACATCAGCCCGCCAGGGACCCGGACGGGGTGGGCCATTGATAGAGGATGCTTTATCCATGCCCACTACCAGTATATTTAAAGGCTCTTTCAACCGGGCAATTTGTGGTTTGACCGGTTGCGGCTGCTCTGAACCTACCCCGACGCCGGCAGCGTTTTGACCGGTTTCTTTTTTATTAAAGAAAGACTGTATATTGTTTTTTGCCCAACTACTAGTATAAACAAGACCCAAGGCAACAGCGAAAAACAGCACGAGCAGCGCTATATAAAAAAACTTACTTCTATTCACCAAATTCGCCTCACCAATTTTTTTACACGGCTAATTAGCCGTTTATTTATAAAAACCCGGATCTTGCAGCAGCCAATCCTTGGTTATTGCCAACCCTTCTCGTATGCTTACCGGTTGGTCCAAATGCAATATTTGCCTGGCCAAAGTGCCGTCTATAACCAACCGCCGGTCATCAGCGGGCATATTTTCTTCCAAAACCACCGGGCTGTTACTATTGGCAATCTCCTTGACCAATAGCGCCAAATCATACATTGATACCACTTGGTCCCCCGCGACATTAAACACCCGACCAACTGCAGCCGGGGTCACTAGAACACCCAGCACAGCTTGCACAAAATCATCCACGTAGGTATACGTTCTGGACTGCCGGCCGGAACCAAATACCCGCAAAGGTTGCCCGGCCAAAGCATTCATTATAAACCTCACCGGTACGCTAACCCTGGTATTTTTAGGCCCGTAAATATCCGCCGCCCTGAGTATTACCGCCTTTAGACCGTGACTGTGAGCTAATGTACGGCACAGGTATTCACCCGCAAGTTTCATGGCCCCGTGCAGCATAACAGGTTCCAAAGGATGATTTTCATCCACTGGCACATACTGCTGGTTGCCATATACCGCAATCGAAGATATATACACAAACAATGCGTTATTGACGATGGTTTCCTTTAGTAAGTTAAACAACCCGGCCAGGTAATCCACCATCACGCCTGTTTCCAGGGAACGCTCCCGCATGGCCATGGGAAAAGCGGTATGCACCACAGCATCTACACCACGACAGGCCTGCTGTACTTTTTTTTCATCGGCCACACTGCCATTGACCAACTCCAGCCGATCCATAATACCGGCCAGGTTACCCGGCCGGCCCGAGGCAAAATTATCTATCACCCTCACTTGGGCCCCGGAACGTAACAGCGCCCCACAGAGGTGGGAACCCATAAAGCCCCCACCTCCGGTAACCAGTACTGTCCTATTTTTTAAATCCATCACTTTCCTCCTGTCAACTTCACCCGTTACATTTTCATAAAGGGATCCACGTCTTTGCGATCCGGCTTGGCGGCAGAACTATCTTTATCAAAAATAGTCAAGGCAGTTTTTAGTAAAATTTTACAATCCATCCATAGGGAATAATGGTCAATATACCACACATCAAGTTCAATTCTCTGAGGCCAGTAAAGAGCCAATCGGCCATTTACCTGCGCCCACCCGGTAATACCAGGCCTTACCTGCAGCCTTCGCCTTTGCTCGTCATCATATTTAGGCAAGTGGTGCAAAGGGGCAGGACGAGGACCAACAATACTCATCTCGCCTTTTAAAACGTTAATTAGTTGGGGTAGTTCATCGAGACTGGTTTTTCGTAAAAATTTACCCAGCGGGGTAATCCTGGCATCATTTTCTTCCAGCAGCATACCCGATCCTAAAAATTGGGCATTTTTTACCATACTTCTGAATTTAAGCAAGTAAAAAATTTTACCGTACCTGCCCAGCCTTTGCTGCCGGAAAACAATTTCCCCCGGTGAAGTTATTTTTATAGCTAGGGCGATAATAACTATAAAAGGGCTCAAGATAACCAGTAAAACTAAAGAGAAAATAATATCAAACCATCTTTTAATTACTTCCTGTGTTTTACTAATAACTATGCTCACCTCCGATAAGGTGGGAAAAAACCCGATGTGAGATCCGGCTGGGAAAAAGCGCCCGTTAGTTCGGCCACAACTTCCCGGTTATGAATTTTTTTACCGATGTAATACCCGGCCAACTCCCCGGAGAAAGTGTTTTTATATTTAAAGATTCCATCATTATCACTTCTGCCGCCACCCAATATGAAATATCTGATACCCTGCTGTTTAGCCCACTTGATAACCTCATGCTTGAGCAAATTATTGGGGCGGTATGGAAAGTACTCCGCCAGGGTGCCCCCTAAAAAGGAATGTATATAATGTTGGTTATAAATCAACAGTTCCGTGGATACAATTTTCCCGTTTAACCAGGCCTGCGCATACACGTAGTGGTTTTTTAATCCCTGGTGTATCCTGCTAAAAAAGCCGGGGGAAAAATAATAAAACTGGTCGGCCTGATTTCTTTCCATGGTTTGCTCATAAATAGCGATAAACTCATTGAAGTGCCGGGGCGATGTTTCGACGGTCACCGATACCCCCTCACGCATGGCTTTATTTATATTTTTTCGGTTGCTGCGCTGGTAACCCGACCAGATTTCATCGATGTTTTTAGCTAGATCAATAAATACCACCGTGGAGTTTCTCTGCACATCAACCTGGCCGTTCATGAACACATGATTTTGAAGTACAGGGTGAAAGCGAATAAATTCGGTAATAATTTGGTTTTCCCGACAGTATTGCTTAAAGCAAGTATAGAAATCACTAATCAGACTTTCATCCACTCCGTCTGAATACAGGGGACCGCCATAACCATAAGGGGAAGTTATATCGTAGTATGTTTCACCTGTGTGCTTGCCCGGCGGACTGTGCACCCTGCGCAATATATAGGGGTAAACAATAAACTGGGCGTCCTTTTCATAAACAAATAGCCTGGCATCACCTTCTCGGTTAAAAATTTGTGCGTACCCGGGAGTAAAATATATATCCGGAACCGAAGTTTTGGCTAAAAACGCCAGCCAGGCATCGCTGTCTTGGGTACTTAAAATGTGGTGTTCAGCCATTATAACTGTACCTTTGGACCAGTAGCATCAAGCTCTTCAACCTGCACACACCTGCCTACACCACGGTACACAAAACCCAGCTCGCTCATTACCTTTGGATCAAACAAGTTTCTCCCATCAATGAAAATATTTCTTTTCATCAATTGGCGCAGTGCCGACCAGTCGGCATCTTTAAACTGCTCCCACTCGGTAAGCAGCACCAACGCGTCACAGCCCTTAGCCAAATTCTCTAAATCCACAGCATATTCCACGGGCAAATCAGGATATTGTTTTTTGTAATTATCCATAGCCATAGGATCATATACTTTGATGAAGGCACCCATATTAAGCAAGTCATAAATCAAATCCTTAGCGGGTGTATCGCGAATATCGTCTGTGTCGGGCTTAAAGGCTAACCCCATGATGCCGATGGTGCTGCCGGGAACCGTTTTTAAGGCGGAACGAATTTTCGATAACACCAGTTTTTTCTGCCTGTCATTCACTTCAATAGCTGCTTGCACCAAGGGGAGAGAATAACCGTATTTTTGGGCGGTGTACAGTATAGCGCGGGCGTCTTTACCAAAACAACTGCCTCCCCAACCCACTCCGGCCCGCAGGAATTTATCACCGATTCTGCTGTCTAGGCCCATGCCGTGAGCAATGTCAATGATATCCGCGTTCAATAGTTCTGCCAGCCCGGCAAATTCATTGATAAAGGAAATTTTGGCGGATAAAAATGCGTTAGAAGCATATTTAATCAATTCGGCATTTAGAGGATTAGTGGAAAACAATACCGGACCGGTATATCCCTTTGGCCTGGGCAAAGATGCCGGAGCAACAAAATCTTGCTCAATAATGGGCTTGTTAAGTTCAATTAGCAGTTCCGTGGTTGATTGTTCCTCTGCGCCAATAACAATCCGGTCGGGATATAGAGCATCCAAAAAAGCAGTTCCCTCCCGTAAAAATTCAGGATTGGAAGCTACATTAACCCCCGGATGCAGTCCCCTGCCGATCAGTATATTATTAACCAGTGTTCTTACCCTGCTGGCCGTCCCCGGAGGCACGGTGGATTTGTCAACAATAACCGGGTAATTGTTGCCGTTTAGCTGGTTGGCTATTTGGGTCACCGCGCTTTCCACAAAACCAAGGTCTGCATCCCCGTTACTTTTAGACGGTGTACCCACCGCAATAAGAATCACCCGGGAACTATCAACCCCGTCAAAGGAAGTAGTAAAATTGATATTATGCCGGGCTTTTTGCATTAACATATCCATGCCATATTCATATATGGTGCTGACGCCGTTTACTAAAGAGCCTACTACCACCGGGTTCTTATCCACCAAAGTAACTTGATGCCCCAGGTAAGCAAGAGCTACTCCGGTGGTCAATCCAACATAACCTGATCCAATAATAGTCACCTGCATTATCTTGGTCTCCTCCATAGCAAATATCTTTTTGATAAAGATATGATTAAGGAAAATGTTGTGTTACAAATCGAGCGTTTAATGCAGGAGCAGGTATGGCATTCAGTAACCATCACCATATGGGGTGCAAATGCACTCCCAATAAGTAAAAGTTAGAATAAATAGATAAAAGCGGGTGATGCAATTGCTGTTACCGGCACTTCTAATAACGCTTGGTGGCCACATTTTCACAGAATACACCTTACAAAAAACACAACTGGGTATCTATAAAAGAAAAAAATTTTTGGGGCTGCTCTTACATGCCACCTTATGGTCCCTGGCCATGTGTCCCGGCCTTGGCCTGCTAAGCCTGTTTGCCCCATGGAAGGTGCTATTTCTTTTAGCCACGCACGCCATGATAGATTTTATTAAAATGAGAGTAACTACCGGTAAATTAAAAGTTTTTCATCCCGCCAGCATCATGGACCAACTGCTGCATTTATTAACGATAGTTATTGTCTACATAAAATAAAGGGGATTGCTAAAACCGTCACTGCGGTTTTAAAGCAATCCCCTTTTATACACCTTACCCTAAATATGGCTGTAGCAGGTACCTGATATCTTCCTCCGCATAAGAAAAACAGGGATCTTCCAGGGTGATAAGCAACTCTTTCAACCGGGTGAAATCTTTCATCGTGCTATAAACGGCTGATATTTTCTTATGCCGGGTAGCTTTTACTTCCTCATCGTCCCCAACAAGAACTTCGGTTATTTTTTCACCCGGTCTTATGCCGGTGTATTGAATAGCAATATCCTTCTCAGGCTGTTGGCCATTTAGCTTAATTAATTTATATGCCAGGTCTTTTATACATACGGGTTCACCCATATCCAGAACAAATACTTCCCCTCCCCCGGCTATAGCCCCCGCCTGGATAACCAGCCAGGCAGCCTCACTTACCGTCATAAAATAGCGCATCATTTGCGGGTGGGTAATGGTTACCGGTCCGCCCCCGGCAATTTGTTTCTCAAACAAGGGTATGACACTGCCCCTGCTGCCTAGTATATTTCCAAAACGAACAGCGGAAAATTTAGTACTGCTTTGGTTATTCATCATTACCACAATGGTTTCCGCTATCCTTTTAGTTACCCCCATGATACTTGTTGGCTGAACAGCCTTATCGGTGGATATTAATACAAATTTGTCACACTTAAAATCATGTGCCACTTCACACATAACCCAGGTTCCTAAAATGTTATTCTTTACCGCCTCCTCAGGTATCCTCTCCATATAGGGCACATGCTTGTGAGCAGCGGCGTGGAAGACAACGCCGGGTTTATATTTTTTAAACAACCTGGTCATCCTGCCGTGATCTCTGATATC
This sequence comes from Desulfoscipio geothermicus, assembly GCA_016841205.1. Lineage (GTDB taxonomy): Bacteria > Bacillota > Desulfotomaculia > Desulfotomaculales > Desulfallaceae > Sporotomaculum > Sporotomaculum geothermicum_A. The sequence goes on along the minus strand of JAENZP010000006.1, from coordinate 35,783 downwards.
GGCTATTTCAGTGGCTATATCTATATACGGGTGGCTTAGTTTTAACTTTCTTTCCACTTCATAAATACTGTTTTCTCCCCGGCCCATTAATACTAATTGTCCCGGGTTGCTGTTAGCAATATTAGTACTTAGTTCCGTACCTACCGAACCACCGGCCCCGGTTACCAGTACCACCTGGTCATTTAAATAGTTATTTATACTGTTTAAATCGAGGGATAACGGCTTACGACCCAACAAGTCCTCTAACTGCACTTCTCGTATGGGGGTAGGACTAATGCGGCCGGTTTTTAAATCATAGGTACCAGGTAGTATTTTAATTTTAATATCGGACAGCCTTTTACATATTTGAATAATACCGCTTACTTCAACGGGAGGCGCTGAAGGCAGGGCAATAATTATTTCGTTTACTTTATGCTTTTCAGTAATACGCGGAATATCCAAACGATTGCCCAGAACGGGTAAACCACAGATTTCTAAGTTTAGTTTATTCTCATCGTCATCAATAAAACCGATAACCAATGGCCCCTCTTTTGTATTGTTAATGGATTGAACAGCCAGGCTACCGGCTAAACCCGCACCTACTATTAATACCCTACTTTGCCTGTCCTCCACTTTATTCCCTCTCTTTTTATACCATGCAAGGTAAAGTTATATTTACTATGATATGGAAGGGCAGCAGATAAGGTGATTAAAAAAATAGCTGTGCAAATATCTTTATCAACTGAAGTAAAACCTGAATAGTATAATGCAATCGGTTTAAACTCAAGAAAACAATAGGAGGAAGTTTTTATAACTCCTTCCCTGCATTTTTATTTTTTATGTAACCATATGGTAGTTATCCGCGTATTGTGTAGGCAATATTTATAAAATTTTACCAGAGTAGGAGGGGAGATTTTGCCGGACCAAAAACCAGCCAGGGTCGTTAAATACGGCATTATTGGCTGCGGAGCAATAACCGAGCGTTATATTAGCGTTTTTGAAAACTTAAATACCGCCTGTGTTACTGCGGTAGCGGATAGTAATTTGGTAAAATCAAAAGCCATGGCCCAGAGCTTTAATTGTCAAGCTTACAATGATTACCACAAACTTTTGGCTGATCAAGATATTGAAGCCGTTATAATTGCCACACCAAGCGGTCTACATGCCCAAATGGCTATTGACGCTCTTAACGCAGGAAAGCATGTTGTGGTTGAAAAGCCAATGGCCATGACACGGGAACAGGCTGACGCGATGATTGGTACCGCTCAAAAAGCTAAACGCATTTTAACAACGGTTTTAAATAATCGATTTTTACCCGCCAGTATTTTTTTAAAAAAGGCGATAGACCAGGGAGCCATTGGCCGAATAATATCAGGCAGTACCTGCGTGAATTGGTACCGGCCACAAAAATATTATAACGAAGCAGATTGGCGGGGGACCAGGTTAATGGATGGTGGCGTACTTTTAAACCAAGCTATCCATCATATTGATCTTTTGCTTTACTACTTGGGTGATGTTAAACATTTTCAAGCTTATCGAGCAACATTGGGACATGATATTGAAGTTGAGGATACTGCCGTAGCCATTGTTCAATTTGAAAACAGCTCCATCGGTACCATTAATGCAACCACCTGTGCTTACCCCAAAAACCTGGAGGAAACTTTAACTATTATTGGTGAAAAGGGAAGCGTTATTTTAGGTGGCCCTAAGCTTAATGGTTTTCGCGCCTGGCATGTGGATGGAATTTCGCCAAATGATGTGATGGAAGCACCCAAGTGGTACGGCCACTATAAGGTTATTGAGGATGTAAGTCTGGCTATTATTGAGCAAAGAGAACCCTTAATAAAAAGTGAAGATGGTAAAATAGCCCTTGATTTAATATGGAGAATTATGGCCAACAGTCAATTAATTAAGGATGTGTCCAATGGATTATAAGATCTACCCAAATGTTAAAATCGGTAACAACGTTCAAATAGGCAACTGTGTAATTATCGGCCTGCCTCCAAAGGGTAAGGCAGACGGCGAACTGGAAACAGTGATTGGCGATAATGCCATCATTCGTTCTCATACCGTAATTTATGCCGGCAATAAAATAGGTGCCGATTTCCAAACCGGACATCTTGTAATGATCCGTGAACAGAACGTCATTGGCGATCAGGTGAGTATCGGTACCGGCAGTGTTATTGAACATCATGTTTTAATAAACGATAGTGTGCGCATTCATTCCCAGGCATTTATTCCAGAGTATTGTACCCTGGAGGAAGGCGCCTGGATAGGGCCCAATGTAGTTGTTACAAATGCTCTTTATCCACTATCACCAGACGCAAAAAGCAACTTAAAAGGAGCCCATATTAAGAAGAATGCTAAGGTAGGAGCAAACAGCACTCTATTACCTGGCATAATCCTTGGAGAAAACTGCTTGGTTGGCGCCGGGTCCGTTGTAACCAAGGATGTACCGGCCAGGAAAGTAGTGGCTGGTAACCCAGCCCAAATGATTAACGATATAGATAACCTACCTTATAAATAAAAAGGAGCTGCATTATGCAAAAGATCCCTTTTGTCGATATTCCTGCCCAATACGCTAAGATAAAACTTGAAATCCAACAGGCTATTAACAATGTATTGGATTCCGCAAACTTTATTATGGGTCCGGAAGTGCAACTATTTGAACAGGAATTTGCCGCCTTCTGCCACGCCAAGCACTGTGTTGGCGTGGGCAATGGCACAGACGCTCTTACTCTTGCGCTTAAAGCTATCGGGGTGGGAAATGAGGACCTGGTGGTTACCGTGCCAAATACCTTCATCGCGACCACCGAAGCTGTCTCTCGGGTGGGGGCAAAACCTGTCTTTGTTGATGTAAACCAGGATACATTACTGATTGACCCCAACCAACTAGAAACTAAAATAAAGCAGTTAAGAGCAAATAATTTACCGGTCAAAGCAATTATTGCTGTGCATTTATATGGCCAACCATGCCCCATGGATGATATTAAAGAAATCGCCGGCAAATATGCACTGCGCGTTATAGAAGATGCCGCCCAGGCCCATGGCGCAGAGTATAAGGGGCAAAGGGTTGGAACAATGTCAGACGCTACCTGCTTTAGTTTTTACCCCGGTAAAAATCTTGGTGCTTACGGCGATGCAGGGGCTGTGGTAACAAACAACCAGCAGGTAGCCCAATCTATTGCCATGCTTAGAGATCACGGCCGAACCCAAAAGTATGAACACCTTATGGAAGGGTATAACAGCCGTCTTGATGCCATACAGGCAGCAATACTCAGAGTCAAGCTGAAATATCTGGCCGAGTGGACGGAAAAAAGGGTGAAAAATGCTCATTATTATTCGGAATGTTTGGCAAACCAATCATCCCTTAAGCTCCCGTTTGTTGCCAATTTGGTAAAACACGTTTTTCACCTTTATGTTGTCAGGCTTAAACAAAGAGATGCACTGCAAAATCACCTCAAAGAGGCAGGTATTTCAACGGGAGTACATTACCCCATACCATTACATCTGCAACCCGCTTATAAATACCTTGGTCATAAAGCAGGTGATTTTCCCGTTACCGAAAAGGCTAGCCATGAAATCCTAAGCCTACCTATGGATGCGGAAATTTCCCAAGTACAAATTAATTACGTTAGCCAGGTTATTAAAAAATGGTTATCTGACAACAGCTAAACGGTTTAAAAGGCTGATATAACCTTTTTATAATTATGGGAGAAAAAATAATGCCCAGACTATGGATATTAAATCATTATGCGATCGGCCCCAATGAAAGTGGTGGCACGCGACATTTGGACCTGGCCGGCGAATTAGTACAATTGGGCTGGGAGGTTACTATATTTGCAGCATCCTTTAATCACCAAATGCATAGCGAGGCCCATCTTTTACCCGGTGAGACAATTAAGGAAGAATACCATAATGATGTGCATTTCGTTTGGCTAAAAACCGCAGCCTATCAGGATAATGGCCGGGATAGGGTGTGGAATATGCTTGATTATACTAAAAAGGTAATACAAACAGCCTGGAAGCGGGAAAAACCAGATATGATCATTGGCTCATCGGTGCATCTCCTTGCTGTACTGGCAGCTTATTGGCTGGCCAGACATCACCGTTGCCGCTTTATTTTCGAGGTGCGCGATCTATGGCCCCAGGTACTTATTGATATCGGAAAAGTTTCAGAGCGCCACCCAATTATCCGGTTATTAAGACGGCTGGAAGTATTTCTTTACCGTAAGGCCGATGGGATTATAATACTCTTACCTAAAGCCGATGAATATATAGCACAGTTTGACATTCCCAAGGAAAAAATATTTTACCTGCCAAACGGTGTTAACTTAACCCGTTATGACGTCAACCCTCGACCCCTTTCCGCCGAACTGGAAAACATTTTTCAAAGCTTATCGGGGAAGTTCATTGCAATATATACTGGAACTCATGGTATAGCTAATGGATTAGATACTATACTTGATGCTGCCGGTGCTCTTAAAAGTCAAGGTGAAATGAATATACATTTTCTACTGGTAGGTAATGGCCCGGAAAAACCACGGCTTCAGAATAGAGCCGCACAGGAGCACCTGGACAACGTCACTTTTATTAATCCGGTATCTAAAGAGTATGTGCCATCTTTATTAAGAAAAGTTAACACCGGTATGCATTCTTTTCAAGATTCCCCAGTTTTTCAGTGGGGGGTCAGCCCGAACAAAATATTTGATTATATGGCTGCTGGTTTACCTGTTATTTTTCTATGTGACCGGGCTGATGGCAACCCGATTGCTTTAAGTGGCGGTGGTGTTGTTTTACCCGGTGGCCATATGAATGATCTAGTGCAGACCTTATTGGAGATGGTAGAACACCCTGAGCGTACTGCCGAGTGGGGTAGAAAAGCAAGGCAATACGTAGAAACCGAGCATGCTTCAGCTATACTGGGTCAACGTCTGGCAATGATTTTAACTCAAAACTCTCATAACCTGAAACAACCTATTTCTTGATGGAAATAATCACTCCCTAAAAAATACAAACGCTACCTTCCCATATTACTGGAAAGATAGCTTTAAATTGGTGACCCCACCGGGATTCGAACCCGGGTTACCGCCGTGAAAGGGCGGTGTCTTGGGCCTCTTGACCATGGGGCCGTATTTTGGTGAGCCATCCGCGACTCGAACGCGGGACACCCTGATTAAAAGTCAGGTGCTCTACCAACTGAGCTAATGGCTCACTAACATCTTACAGTTGTATATATTACAGTAAATCAACCAGGGTGTCAATGATTTTTGTTATATAACAAGTTTGTAATTAGATAATAAGTGGGGTCGGTTTTTTACCGACCCCATGGTATATTTCATATATAACTGTACTGTTCAAAGTAAAACCTGAATAACACTGCTTTTGATAACACAAAAACAACTGCTGGACAATTCTCTCCGCCAGTTAAAATATCTTCTTTAATACCAAAGTCTGTGCCCTTTCCGCCCCTACACTAACAATCGCCACGGGCACACCGGATAATTCCTCAAGGTATTTTAGATAATCCTTAGCTGCCTGGGGCAGTTCACTATATTCAGTCACAGCTGAAATATCCTCCTGCCAACCAGGGAACTCGTGATACACTGGTTCGCACTGGGCCAGTAACTTTAAGCTTGCTGGAAATTCATTAATAATCTCACCTTTATATCGGTAGCCTGTGCATATTTTTAATGTTTCAAGGCCGGACAGAACATCTAGTTTAGTAATGGCCAGGTACGTAAGGCCATTAACTCTGGCCGCATAGCGGGCAATAACCGCGTCATACCAACCACAGCGGCGCGGACGTCCGGTGGTGGTGCCAAACTCGAAGCCCCGCTCCCTTATTAATTCACCCAACTTATTATGCAGCTCAGTAGGAAACGGCCCTTCACCCACACGAGTAATATATGCCTTGGCCACTCCCACTACAGTATTAATCCTGGTAGGCCCAAGACCAGCTCCCAGGCAGGCTGCAGCTGCAATAGGGTGACTGGAAGTAACATAGGGGTAGGTACCGTGATCAAGATCCAATAGAGTACCCTGGGCACCCTCAAATAGCACTTTGGCACCCCGGTCGATAGCATCATTCACCAATACGGAAACATCCGCTACATATTTTTTTAAGCGATCAGCATACCCGGTATACTGTTCCAACATTGTGTGATACTCAAAAAATTCCTCAACTCCGTAAAGACGGGATAGCACATTGTTTTTGGCTTCCAATGTATTACGCAGATTTTCAGCTAGCTCATCCTGGTCAATCAGCTCTACCATGCGCATACCCACCCGGGAGGCTTTATCAGTATATGCCGGACCAATGCCCCGGCAGGTGGTACCGATTTTACGATTACCCTTACTTGCCTCTTCAGCAATATCTATACTCTGATGGTAAGGAAAAATTACATGAGCCCGGGGACTAATCCGCAAATTAGAGGTATTAACCCCTTGTTCTGCTAAAGTATCTAATTCCTGTAATAATACCCCCGGATCAATAACCACCCCGTTGCCAATCAAGCATTGTTTATCTGCATATAAAATCCCGGAAGGAATTAAATGCAATTTATATGTTTGACCATCAGCCACTACGGTATGCCCGGCATTATTCCCGCCCTGGTAGCGTACCACCATTTCAGCCTGCCAGGCCAAAAAATCAGTAACTTTACCTTTACCCTCGTCTCCCCATTGCGCACCAACCAATACCACCGTAGACATTTGGTATCCCCCTTATATTCTGCTAAGAATTTCCCTGGCAGCCACTACGCCCGCCACTGAAGCCTGAGCTAAACCCCTTGTTACACCGGCACCGTCGCCTACCGCAAATAAATTTTTAATTCGTGTTTCCAGACCATTACTTAAAACTAACCTGGAAGAATAAAACTTTACTTCCACGCCGTATAGTAGTGTATGACGAGAAAACACACCTGAAGCAATAACATCCAATGCTTTAAGCATCTCCAAAATGGCCACCAGGTGACGGTAAGGGAATACCAGGCTAAGATCCCCAGGCGTAGCCTCTTTTAAGGTGGGCTCTACCAGGCATTTTTTTATACGATCAACTGTTGACCGGTGTCCTTCCAATAAATCACCTAAACGCTGTACAATTACGCCACCGCCCAGCAAGTTAGCCAGACTGGCTACATACTTGCCATAGGTAATCGGTTCCCGAAATGGCTCAGTGAAAGTCTTGCTGACTAAAATAGCAAAGTTGGTGTTGTTGGTTTTTTTAAAAGCATGACTATGCCCGTTCACCGTCACCAAACCATCATTGTTCTCCATTACAACTTGCCCACTTGGATTCATACAAAATGTGCGTACCCGGTCATCAAACGTCTGGGAATAATAGATCAATTTTGATTCATAAAAAACCCTGGTTAATGGCTCCATGACAGCATTCGGTACTTCCACACGCACCCCGATATCAACCGGATTAATACCAGTTGGCAGTTCCAACCGGCTGGCCTCCCGGGTCAGCCATTCGGCACCTTCGCGCCCCGGTGCCAATATTACATAATCACCAGTAATTTTTTCCCCATCAACTGTGCGAACACCCTTTACCAAGAGCCCTTCGGTAATGATTTGATAAACCGCTACCCGGGTGTGCACTTCAACACCTTTTTTAATTAGATACTCATACATCTTTAGTAAAATTTCCTGACATCGTCCGGTACCTAAATGACGAATTGCCACTGGGATTAATTTCAAATTAGCCCTAATCGCCTGACGCTGAAATTCTTTTATCTCATCCTGACGCTCCACTCCATAGACATGCTTGGGTGCACCGAATTGCAGATAAACTTGGTCGATTTCCTTAATCATTTCAATGAGTTTTTCTTCGCCCAGATATTGATCAAGGCTACCACCTATTTCAGATGACAGGGTAAGTTTCCCATCACTGAAAGCACCAGCGCCACCCCAACCACAAACTGTAGAACAAGGGCTGCAATTAAAGCAGCTCTCACCGTTTCCCCGAGATGGACAATTTCGCTGATTGATATCGCGACCTTTTTCCAACATTAATATTCGTAAATCCTTGTTTTTCTCGGACAGTTCCAGAGCAGCGAAAATTCCAGCCGGACCAGCACCCACAATAATTACATCATAATGTTGCGCCACTGGGTACCCCCCCGTTATTCCTCTAAATATTTTGTACACATAAACATAAAAATAACCCAAACAGGTGCTGTGTTTGAGTTAATTAATTACTAGCCATTATTATAACGAGTATTACTTAAGGTGTACTAACGCACAACACTAAAATATTATCAAATCATAATTTTTATGTCAAGATTAGCTAACTATAAATAGGCCCATTATTCTCCCTCATTACGCCTGGTCATGGTCATAAATTTGGTATATTCCTTTAAAAAAGCCAGTTCTACCATTCCTGTGGGACCGTTCCTTTGCTTTGCCACAATAATATCGGCAATACCTATCTTTTCAGTGTCCGGGTTATAATATTCATCACGATATATAAACATTACCACGTCAGCATCCTGTTCAAGGCTGCCACTTTCACGCAAATCGGACATAATCGGTCTTTTATCCTGGCGCTGTTCCACAGAGCGGCTTAATTGGGCCAGTGCCATTATCGGCACACCAAGTTCCTTAGCCAGCCCCTTTAATGAACGGGATATATTGGCAATCTCTTGTTGTCTGTTTTCAGTTCGGCTACTACCCTGCATTAGCTGTAAGTAATCTATCACAATCAAACCCAATCCCTTTTCCATGTGCAGGCGCCGAGCTTTTGACCTGAGCTGACTCACGGTTAGTACGCCTGAATCATCAATGAATATAGGCAGCTTAGCTATTTCACGTGCCTTTTGGGTAAGCTTACCCCAGTCTTCATCGCTTATAAAACCTGTCCGCATTTTATGCTGGTCAACCATTGCTTCAGCACAAAGCATTCGTTGCACCAACTGTTCCTTGGACATTTCCAAACTAAATACGGCCACCGGTTTATTAATTTTTTCCGCAGCATTATAGGCAATACACATCCCAAAACTGGTTTTACCCATGGAAGGGCGTCCAGCTACAATCACCAGGTCCCCTGGCTGTAATCCCTGGCAAAGGTGATCCAAATCTATAAAACCAGTGGGCACCCCATTAATTTCACCTTTGTTTTTGTAAAGGTGTTCCAGATGTTTAAAGGTGTCCATAAGTATGTCTTTGATTTCAATAAACAAAGCCGAAGTACGCCGTGAGCCCAGCTCCATTAGCATTTTTTCGGCCTCTTCCATCAACCTTTCGGCATCTTCACTACCTTCATAACCCATACCGGCAATGCGAGTAGCCAGGTTGATTAAATTGCGCAAAAGTGCTTTTTCCTCTATAATATGGGCGTAATGTTCAGCATTGGCGGCAGTTGGAGAAATATTACTGAGCGTGGCCACATAAGTGGCCCCGCCCACCTTTTCCAACGCACCCCTGCGGCGCAGCTGGTCAGTGACTGTAACCAGGTCAGCAGCCTGACCATATTCCTCTAATTCAAGAATAGTTTTAAAAATTACCCGGTGCGCTTCCATATAGAAGTCTTCCGGACTGAGAAAGCGCGTAACTATTGCAATGGCGCTATTATCCAAAAACAGTGCGCCTAATACGGCTTGTTCAGCATCTATATTATGGGGGGGCACTTTATCCCACATAACCATCATCACCTAATCGTAGCTAATCAGTTAATTGCTTCATTAACCAAAGGAAATATTTGACTAATTATTTCTTCCAGTGTTTGTACCGTAATAACTTTAATCCCCCTAGCATCTAAGGGTATATCTTTCTCATTTTCCAAGGGAATAAATACAGTATCAATACCACATTGCTTGGCACCATAAATTTTTTCCGGCACCCCACCAACAGCCCTAATCATACCCTGTATGGAAAGCTCTCCGGTAACGGCAATATTTTGAGGTACAGGCAAGTTTTCCACAGCGCTATAAATAGCCAGGGATATAGCTACACCGGCCGAAGGGCCGTCAATACGCCCGCCACCAACCACGTTAACATGCACATCATAATCATATATATCACGACCAGTTAATTTACGCAGCACTGACGCTGCGTTAAATACAGAATCTTTAGTCATGCTGCCCGCTGTTTCATTAAAACGAATCGCCCCACCTTCTTTGCGCCGGGCAGGAAATGCTACCGCTTCAATTTCCAAGGCGGAACCAACAAACCCGGCTACACCAAGACCGAAAATTCGGCCCACCTCTTGTTTTTCAGAAGCCCGTCGAATAACATATGGTGTCAGACGACTTACTTGAATCACTTCGTATACATCAGTTGCTTTTATTTCAGGGTTTGGCCCGTCCAGCGACCTGTTGTAGGCCAATGCAAAAGCATCCGCCAATATATTTGTCGCCTTGCGACCTTCAATAGTATATTCGGCAATAATATCAGCCACTTTATAATCTATGGCCACGTTTAACTTTTGCGCAGCCTGCTGCACTATTTTATGAATATCAGAAGGTGTTAAAGGTTCAAAATATATTTCTGCGCAACGGCTGCGTATAGCCGGGTTAATTTCCTCCGGTCCCCTGGTCGTCGCACCAATAAGTATAAAATCCGCCGGGGCACCCTCTTCAAACAATTTTTTTATATATTTAGGAACATTATTGTCGGAAGGGTCATAATAAGAGGATTCAAAAAATACCCGTTTATCTTCCAACACCTTTAATAGTTTATTTTGTAAAATAATATCCATTTCTCCTATCTCGTCAATAAACAACACACCACCATGAGCGTCCGTTACCAAACCAGGTTTAGGTTCGGGCACGCCACTGTCGGCCAAATCACGCCTTGCCCCTTGATAAATAGGATCATGTACAGAACCTAAAAGCGGATTTGTTACCTCCCGCGGGTCCCAACGCAATGTTGTCCCATTTACCTCTACAAAAGAAGCATCCTGCTCAAAGGGACTATACTTTAAGCTTCGGGCCGCCGCGAGAGCCAATCTGGCAGCGGTTGTTTTACCCACTCCTGGAGGACCGTAAAGCAGTATATGCTGGGGGAAGGGTGATGCTAATTTGGAAAGCAATGCCCGTACCGGGCGCTCCTGGCCCACAACTTCATTAAAACTTGAAGGTTTTAACACATCTAGCACAGATCGCATCAAATGTTTTTGTTCGAGTTTTTCCAACACCGCGAACTTCTTCAATGTTTGGGCATTTTCCGGACCGGCATTTTCCTTGATAATCTGCATCTTTATTTCGCTCACATATTCTTCGTGCCGCTGCTGCAACCTTTCATTAATCTTTTTTTCCAGCTCATCTTCCAAAGTACGCCGGGCTATTATATCAGCAATCTCATTTTCAATTTCATCAAGTATACCAGGTATATCATCTAATTCCGGTACGGTTTCGAATGTAGGATCCTCAAAGACTAGTTTCTGTAAGGCCAGCACCTGTTCAGGTAAAAAATCAGAGCGCATCATTTGCAGTACATTCAATTTTCCGGCTCGCAGTACAATTTTATCTGAGCCGTACAAATCGGTCAGCAGATTAAATAAGGAATTAACCTGCCGTCGTAGCTGTTCCTGTTCCCTGAACTTAGCGCTTAAATCATTTTTACCCTTAATTTTTTCCAAAATACTTTTCATTGCTGTCCAATCTCCTTACTGTCAATGTTTAACCTACTCCGAAACTACTTCTACATTAATTTGAGCCTGTACCAACGGGTGAAGTTTAATGGTAACTGAATATTCACCCAGCGCTTTTATGGGAGCTTTTAATATAATTTTTTTCTTATCCACCACAAAACCATGTTTATTCTGCAGACATTCCGCTATATCCTTATTACTAATCGCACCAAACAGTTTGCCGGCTTCACCAACCTTGGTTTGCATAACCAATTTCAAACCTTCCAATTGCTGACCTAGTAGCTTGGCCTCGTCTTCCATTTGTTTTCTACGCGCCGCCTGTATCTGACTTTGTTTTTCCAAATCCTTTAATTTGCCCTGGGATGCCTCCACTGCCAAACCCTTGGGAATTAAAAAGTTACGGGCATAACCTTCAGCCACTTTAATAACTTGACCCTTTGCGCCAAGTTTTTTAACTTCTTCCAATAGAATAACCTGCATAATCAGTCTCCTTTGTTTCCATCATCTTCATTCACTACGATGACGGCGCAGGTTAACCACAGGATCTATTACTCCAATGGCCAGTGCCATCACCGCGGTAAAAGGCAAATATAGCAACAAGACTGCCATAACAATAAATTTCACTACTTTGGAAACCCTCCATAGCTGTATATAATGCAATATTACAGCTATTCCTAATACAAAAAAAATAAAAGCTGCAATATACAGTATATTTTTGCCTGTTAACTCCATCAGTTGCCAGGATAGCTCATCACCACCCATGGTTAGCGCCAGACCAATAATTATTAACCAAATGCAATACCAGGGCAATTGCCACTTGGTGAAGTAGAAATTGTCGGGTACGGTATAACCTAACTTGTGCATCCACTGCCTGGCAATAAAATATGTGACCATTGTCATCATAATATTCCATACTGCCACATTGCCTGGCAAAAACGTTTGCACAAGATAGGCAACTTGCTCCGTAAGTGCTAAATATTGCTGCCTATCCGCTTCATTAAGCAAGCCATTTTGATTATAAAGACTAGCCATTTGTTCCATAGTAACTCGAAATTCCTCGGTCACCTGAGAAATACCAGCACCACTGAGTATAAAACTAAAAAACAAATTTAGCACAGCTATTATAAGTGCCCAAAAAAAGAGCACCGCCATACTTTTATTCACAGCTACCCTATTTTTTAACATTATGCCAATTAAGACACCCAAAGGAGCAAATTGCAAAACTAACAAACCTGCTGATTTTATATGATCAAAAGTAACCATCAAAATAAGCGTAGTCAACATAACCGCAAGTAGACCACATAATAAATCTCGCTTTAAAATCAGATAAACCAGCGGCAAGGGTAATAACAACATAATTAAAAAAAATAATGGCGCAATATAAAGGCCCACTAATCCCAATAAAGCCATAACGGTGGCCGCAATAATTATTTCTATTGCACCTGGATATTTCTCCACCGAATGCAAAAAACCACCTCAAAATTTATTAATCTAATTCATCTTCACAATTTATAAGAGTTCTGCACACATATAGTTTTTCCTTCACTGCAGTACAGGTACTACGCTGTTATTTATTGATCAACATTCCAGGTGTTAATAAATAAAGTAAGGGGAACTATATTGTTCCCCTATAATCATGGCGAATTAAATTATTCTGCGGTAAATGGTAAAATTGCTATATTTCTGGCCCTCTTAATGGCCAAAGTCAGCATACGCTGATGACGAGCACAGTTACCGGATATACGGCGAGGTAAAATTTTACCCCTTTCTGTAATATATTTTTTTAAACGCGGCACGTCTTTATAATCCACACTTTCCATTTTGTCGACGCAAAAACTACAAATACGCTTTTTGCCTCGACGCCCACGTTCACGTCTCATATAACTTCCCTCCTAAAACGGAATATCCTCCTCGTTAAAACTAATTTCACTAGCAAAATGCTCACCTTCGGCGGTTTTATTCCCACCGGTAGCCGGACCCCGATCATCTTTTGATGAATCCAAAAAACGCACGTCGGTCGCCACTACCTCGACAACTTTACGGCGCACACCCTGCTTATCTTCATACGAGCGCGACTGCAATCTTCCTTCCACTGCAACCAGCCGCCCCTTGCCCAGATAATTGGCACAAAGTTCGGCCAACTTTTGCCACACTACAATATCAATAAAAGTAGTTTCATCCACTTTTTCACCCTGACGATTATTGTACCGGCGGTTCAGGGCCAATGTAAAACTTGCAACTTGCATTCCACTGGGTGTATAGCGCAGTTCAGGATCTTGAGTCAGCCTACCGATTAAAATAACCTTATTTAGCAATAAAATCACCGCCTTGGCGTGCTTAAATCTCTATAATTATTTTATTTTTCATCCTCACGAACAATCATGTGCCGCAATATATTTTCGGTAATCTTTAGTACACGGTCCAATTCAGCAGCTACTGCTGCATCACCTTTAAAATTCATTATCACATAAAATCCTTCGCGATAATTCTTGATCTCGTAGGCCAACCTGCGCTTGCCCCACTTTTCAAGCTTAATTACCTCGGCGCCATTAGTTTCCACGATACCCTTAACCTTCCCTATTAAGGTATCAGTGGCTTCTTCATCCAGATCTGGCTTAACAATAAATACTAATTCATACTGACGCACGATATTCACCTCCTCCCTGTGGACATAAGGCCCCACTGTAACATCGGTATTATCATCAATTACAGTCTCTGTGCCATGTACCAGAATTACTGTTACTGACAACATTCCTCTGCAGTAGAGCAGGGTAGGTCCATAGAATATAATTTATTGCCATTTTTGGCTATAAAATTATAACATAGATAATTACATTGGGCAAGCTACAAACTATTCATTAGCCTTCTGATCATTATTTGAATAAATAATTTTTTTAACACTTTTTTCAAACTTAGGACGAGGTAGCATCAGCACTCGACCACATTTATTGCATCTAATGCGAAAATCTATTCCTGTACGCATTATTTCCCACTCGTCTCCACCGCAAGGATGTGGTTTGCGCGTTTTTACTATATCTCCCACATTATATTTAATAAGCATAGCTAACCACCCAACCCGGCTTATATTTTTTGTTTACGAATTATAAAAGGCTTGATATCCTTTATACATCATGTAAATATCGGCTTTATGGCTAACTTCATAAGGTGAATGCATTCCTAATAGGGCTACACCACAATCAACCACATCCATACCAAGGTTAGCCAGCATAAAGGCAATAGTACCGCCACCTCCCTGGTCTACCTTACCTAACTCACCTGTCTGCCAGATTACCTGATGGTCATTAAAAACTTTCCTCACCCGGGCCATAAATTCAGCATGGGCATCATTTGCTCCTTTTTTACCACCGGAGCCTGTATATTTAGTAACTACTAAACCGCAGCCCAGACGAGCAGCATTATTTTTCTCCATAACATCCTCAAACCCCGGATCAAGCGCTGCGTTGACATCGGCTGATAGCGCTTGCGATAATCTCATAGTCCGTCGCAACATCAACTCATTATATTGACCGACATTCTTATTCAACAATTCCGCCATAAAATTAGTAAAGAAATTAGATTGCATACCGGTATTACCAACACTTCCAATTTCCTCTTTATCTGCAAAAATAGCTATAGCAGTGTTAACAGGTTTTTCAAGTTCGGTAATAGCCTTTAATACACCATAGGCACAAACCCGGTCGTCCTGACCATAAGCACCTATTAGTGATCGATCCAACCCCACGTCTCTAGGCGGTATAGCAGGAACCAATTCTAATTCGGCACTAAGCAAATCTTCCTCAGCAATACCATAATACCTATTTAATATATCTAATATAGATTCCTTAACTCTCTCCTTCATATCGTTTACCTCTATGGGTAAACTACCGCACAGAGCATTTAAGTTCTCACCAGGAAAAGCCTCTAATACTTTTTTATCCATTTGTTCCTTAGCAAGATGAGGTAATATATCAGTAATTGTGAAAACCGGCTCATTATCATCTTCACCCAGGCAGATGTTTATCTTTAAACCATCACCTCTTATGACCACTCCATGTAAGGCCAGTGGCAACGATAGCCATTGATATTTTTTAATGCCACCATAATAATGTGTTTTGAATAATGCCAAACCACTGTGTTCAAATAATGGATGTACTTTTAGGTCTAAACGTGGACTATCTACATGTGCACCAATAATATTTGTTCCATCAGTAACTGGAATTTCTCCGATTAAAGCAATTACGAGCGCTTTTCCCTTTATTTCTTGATATAAACGATCACCAGGTCTTAACGGACCCGTAATTTTATCTATGGGTTTATAGCCATTATTCTCCGCATACTCTCTGGTAATTTTTATGGTTTCTCTCTCTGTCTTAACCTGTTTTATATATCGCTTAAAACTTTCACCCATATGAAGCGCTGCTTCCTTTTCCTCTTTATTTAAATGTTCCCAAACATTTTTCCTGCTGTATGCAAATTTACTTTTCTCGGCCATACGTACCCCCCTAATGGTATTTATATATCTATTATGACCTGCTTATATATTTACATCCATTAGTACCAATAACTCCAAGCAATCAACTGAGGATTACTATCGAGGTAAATGTAGGTTTAATATATTCAGCAACTGCAATGAGTACGGGACTATTAATGAACCTTTTGCAGCATGACTAATAAATCCAGCTTGTGTTTGACTCGAATTTACCTCGGTGGCCAGTACAGGTTCTAATAGCAACGTTATAATCAGAACTATAAGTACACCACGTACAAGTCCCAAAAGTAATCCACCAAAATAATCTAATGGGCTAAGAAAAGTATGGGCTACTGCACTTGAGAAAAAACTCATAGCCATCTTTACTACCAATGTTACTAATATCAGTATTACAATGAAGGATAGAAAATCCAATACTGTGATAGCTAATTGGTGAGCAATATTATTCAAACCTTCCGATAATAGCTGATCTTGGTAGTGAGGGATGTTTTGTTGTAATTTATTAATATTAATTTTATTGGTTACATCATTTAATAGGGAAGAAGAAAAATGATTTACTAATAATTCAGTAATACTATCTCCCCATCCCCACTGCCTGTCAGCATATGCAGCCAGTTTCCGGTAACCTGTAAAAGCAACCGTAATACCCAAAATCAATCCTATAAACCTGGCCACTCCTGCGAAAAATCCGGTGCGTAGCCCTTTTATAGCGGAAAATATTACAATTAAAATTAATACCCAGTCCAGCCAGTTCAATACTTTCCCTCCCCGTTATTTCTCCTCCTCAAAATAATTAGCCGTAAAAATTTTAATGGTGGTCCCAATATTAATATAATAATTAACAATAAACCCGCATATCCAAAAATAGGGTATATTAAGCCAACCAACTTATCAAAATCTAATCTTGCTAAAGGTATTGCTAGCAGAGTAATTCCAATCCCTATTACCTTATACATGTTGCTATTTGTTTCAGCCATCCGGGCCGCAAAGCCATGTGCATTAGCTACGGTAGTGGTCAAAATAGCCACCCAAATTAAAAATCCCATAATGCTTTTTACACCAGCACCTAGTAACCCGGCCATATATAACATGGGTATTTTATATTTTGTAATTTCTGGATATACGGTTAGTCCGGCTAGAAACATAACCCCAGCCGTAATACCCAAACCTAGACCGCCCAGTACTCCGCCGATTATGGCCTTTCTTGTATTGATACCTTTTCCGATAGTGGATAATACTGCAATCACTAAAATCATATTATAGGAAACATACAATAAACCGGAAATAAACCAATGCCTATAAATATTTTCGGATGACTCCATGATTATATTTGTCTCAGCGGGGGCATTTTGTATCTTTATTAGTAATAATGATATTAATAGAATAGCGGTTATTTTTATTGGCACCAAAAAAGCATTTAACCACACAACCCCTTGTATTCCGTATAGTAAAACAAGGCAAGTAATTATGACTATTACTAAGATTCCAAACCAGGCAGCCATATTAAAGTGCTCACTAAATACTGCTCCACCACCGGAAAGCATTACACTCAATCCACCCGCAAGCATTAATAAGCTTATTATATCAAGCAATTTTGCTATTTTCTTACCAACTAGATAATTTATTAAAATTACATAATTATCAGTTTTAAGTTTCTCAGAAAGATACAGAATCATAGCTCCGAGATAGCTAAATAAAAAAGTAATCAACAAAACTTCTTTAATGCCGTCATGGCCATGCACAATTATAAATTGCATTATTTCCTGGCCGGACGCAAAACCCGCACCTATTACAGCTCCCATATATATAGCAACAATTTTTATAGTAGAAATTTTTCTATACAGCACAGTGCCATCACCTCCATCCCTATAAGGTGAGTTTATGCAATAGTTAATTATTCTTTAACTAAAAAAGAATAATTCGTTACCAACAAGGAAATAAATATATTAGTTGTTTGTTTTATAAGAGGTGATAACATGGCTATAGCAAATCAAACATTTAATAATACAAAAAAAAGGATTGTGCACATTGAGGATCCACAAGCTTCGGAAGAAATTTACATTTCTATAATGAACAAATTTAACCAATATAATGTTTTTCATTCCAGACCAGTAGTTATTATATGTATAGGTACTGATCGCTCGACAGGCGATTGTTTGGGACCTTTAGTAGGTAGTAAATTAAATTGTAAACATAATGGCTTTTTTGAGTTATATGGAAACCTTGACCATCCAGTGCATGCGGGCAATTTACAAGAATGTCTCAAAAGTATTCAGCAAAAATACTCAGATCCTTTTATCATTGCTTTGGATGCTTGTTTGGGGAGTATTAATAATGTTGGCCATATAACAATCGGAGACGGCTCACTGCAACCGGGCGCTGGTGTAAATAAATCCTTACCCCCCGTTGGACATATTTATATTACAGGCATTGTTAATGTAGGCGGATTTATGGAATATCTGGTACTGCAAAATACACGGCTTAATTTGGTAATGAAAATGGCAGATGTTATTGTTAAAGGTCTGTCCAAAGTAGCTTTAGAATGCTGGCAAAAAAAAGCCCGGAGTTGTTTGTAACTCCAGGCTTATATTTTGTTTCACGTGAAACATTTTTATTAATTTTTTATTTTATTTATTAAACTTTTCAACTCATCACTATTGCTATACTTTATAATAAGTTTACCGCTTCCATTTGAGTTGCCTTTTATTTTTATCCTTTTACCAAAATCCTGAATAAGTTGTTTTTCCCATTCCAAGGTTGAAAAAACAGGCTTATCTTTTTCTTTTTTATTCACGTTTTCAGTAAACCTTTTTACAATTTCTTCAGTCTTACGTACACTAAGTTGCTGTTTAATAATTTTTAATCCAAATTTAACTTGAGTTTCACTATCAGGCAAAGTTAATAAAGCTCGCGCATGACCGGCAGTTATTAAACCCTCCAGCAATAAATCTTTTATCGCATCGGGTAACGCTAATATTCTTACCATATTACCAATAAAGGAACGGCTCTTACCAACTTTAACAGATAATTCTTCTTGAGTTAACCCGTAATTATCCATTAATTTTCTATAGGCATTAGCTTCGTCTACAGCATTTAAATCTTCTCTCTGAATATTTTCAATAAGTGCAGCAGCAGAAGCTTCTAAATCGCTATATATTTTTATAATAACAGGCACTTTTTTTAAACCTATCTTATTACATGCCAACCAACGTCTTTCACCAGCAATTATTTCATAGCAATCATCTTGAGCTGGGCGAACAACAATGGGTTGAATAAGACCATGGGTCTTTATTGAATAAATTAGTTCTTTTAAACTTTCTTCATCAAGTTTTTGCCTGGGTTGATTTGCATTGGGATATATTTTATTTATAAAGACCTCTCTCATTTCATTATTAACACTATTAATATCTTCTTCTTCAACAGGTATTAAAGCTGAAAGCCCTTTACCCAACCCCTTTTTTTTAGTCAATACCCATCACCTCACACGCTAATTCCCGGTAAAGTTCTGAGCCCCTAGATCGTCGGTCATATAACATAACCGGCTTACCATGACTTGGCGCTTCACTTAATCGAACATTGCGAGGAATAATA
Source organism: Desulfoscipio geothermicus (assembly GCA_016841205.1). Classification (GTDB taxonomy): domain Bacteria; phylum Bacillota; class Desulfotomaculia; order Desulfotomaculales; family Desulfallaceae; genus Sporotomaculum; species Sporotomaculum geothermicum_A. Next base: position 16,128 of record JAENZP010000006.1, on the reverse strand, counting down.
CTTTTATATACCTTGTCCTTAAAAAATTTCTTTACCTCGTCAACAACTTGTATAGATAAATTTGTACGACCATCAAACATAGTCAGTACCACACCTTTAATTATTAATTCCTTGTTTAAACTCTGCTGCACCAGTTTTATTGTGTTCATTAACTGACCGAGACCTTCCAAGGCATAATATTCACATTGCAAAGGAACAATAATCGAATTTGCTGCTACGAGAGCATTTATAGTTAATAATCCAAGAGAAGGTGGACAGTCAATAATAATGTAATCATATTGAACTTTTTCTTTTTCTAAAATATTTCTTAATAAATACTCCCTGCTTTTTATGCCGACCATTTCAATCTCGGCACCGGCCAATTCTATGGATGACGGTATTAAATCAAGTCTTTCTAATATATTTGTTTTCTTCACATTATTAATTTCCGTATTACCTAAAATCAAATCATATATAGAGTATTCAAGATTGTCCTTTTCAACACCGATACCGCTTGTGGCGTTTCCCTGTGGATCAATATCGACGAGCATTACCCTACTCCCCAATATAGATAGCCAAGCAGAAATGTTAACGGCCGTTGTGGTTTTACCCACTCCCCCCTTTTGATTAGCAATAGCAATTATTTGTCCCACAATATGCACTCCTTAGATGCTTCTTATATCTTTATATAAATTTTTATTCTTCATAAATAACCTTACTTCCTCCCACTTTCAGGCAATAAAAAACAGAGATCAAAATCTCTGTTAAAATTTAATACTATAACGGTCTTTTTTTTGGTATACCCGCTCTTCTTGGATAATTAGCAGGTGTATGTTTAATTTTTTTAATTGTAATAATAAATCTATCTTCATTGCTTATTGGTAAAGATATATGGCGTATTTTCAATATTTCTCCACCAAGGATATTAATAGCTTGATCAGCAAATTTTAATTCTTCTTGAATATTGGGACCCTTTGTGGCGACAAAAAAACCACCAACTTTAATTAATGGTAAAGCATATTCAGCTAATACCCTTAATTCAGCCACTGCCCTGCTTACAGCTAAAGCATATGTTTCTCTGCTGGTGGAAGCAAAATCTTCAATCCTGGCCTGCACCGCAATGACATTTTGTAAATTTAATGTTTGAATAACCTGCTGTATAAATTTAACTTTCTTTCCCACTGCATCAACTAAAGTCATATCAAAATCATCTTGATAGATTTTTAACGGCAAACCTGGAAAACCAGCACCGCTGCCTATATCTACAATTCTATTAGCAGATAATAAACTAATCTCATTATGCAAGGTTAAGGAATCAATAAAATGTTTTTCCGCTGCTTCTATCGGGTAAGTAATAGCAGTTAAGTTATATTCCTTATTTTTTTCATATAACATTTGGTAATATATTTGAAATTTATCGATAACATTTTTTTTAATTTCAATACCCAATATTTTACAACCTTGCATAATTGTTTGTCTAAAAAGGTCGTTCATTGATTATCTATCCCCATAAAATTAATTTTTTACCATACGTTCACGCCTTTTTTGTTCTAAATGAATCAATAGAACTGATATATCAGCCGGATTGACACCTGATATACGTGAAGCCTGCCCTATAGATAAAGGCCTAATCTCCTCTAATTTCTGCACCGCCTCTACAGCCAAACCCTTTATCTTAGAATAATCGATGTCAGATGGTATCTTCATTTGTTCAATTCTTTCAAATTTATTAATTTGAGATGCTTGTTTTTTAATATAACCTTCATATTTTATTTGAATTTCTACTTCTTCTTTAATTTCCTCTTCCAGCGGTGGATGATCGACCGGTATCTTTTCCAAATCACGATAATCTATTTCTGGTCTCTTTAATAAACTTACCAAAGTAATACTACCCTGATAAAACGATGATTTCTTCTCTTCAAGAATGGCTTGTACTTCTGGGCCTGCTACTGCTAAAGTAAGGTTAATTCTCTGAATTTCTTTTTCAACTGATTCCTTTTTATAAATAAATCGTTTATAACGTTCCGGAGTTACCAGTCCAATTTGATACCCTTTTTCCGTAAGCCTTAAATCCGCATTATCCTGACGCAACATTAAACGATATTCAGCCCTGGAAGTTAATAATCTATAGGGTTCTGTAACACCCTTAGTGACAAGATCATCAATCAACACACCTATATAGCCTTCAGCTCTGGAGACAATGAATGGTTCCTCGTTTTTTACATATCTAGCAGCATTAATGCCGGCAATTATCCCCTGTGCTGCTGCCTCCTCGTAACCGGAAGTTCCATTAATTTGTCCGGCAGTAAAAAGTCCTTTTATATCTTTAGTTTCAAGATTTAGTTTTAACTGGCTTGGTACAATATAATCATATTCTATGGCATACCCAGTACGAATTATCTCAACTTTTTCCAACCCTGGTATAGTCCTTAACATGGCCAATTGTACATCTTCCGGTAAACTAGTTGACATACCCTGCACGTACATTTCATTTGTTTTTCTTCCCTCTGGTTCAATAAAAACTTGATGAGCAGGCTTATCTGAAAACCTGACCACTTTTGTTTCAATAGATGGGCAATAACGCGGACCAACGCCTTCTATAACACCGCTATACAAAGGGGAACGATGTAAATTTTCTCTAATTATTTTGTGAGTTTCATCATTACTATAAGTAAGCCAACAAGGAACTTGTTTTCTATAATTAACATCTGATATAAATGAAAAATTATATAATTTTTCATCTCCCGGCTGAACGTTCATTTTACTAAAGTCTATACTCTTTTTATCTACCCTGGCCGGAGTGCCGGTCTTAAATCGTCCTAAAGTGAATCCCAACTCTTTTAAACTATCGGATAGATTAATAGATGGGAAATTTCCACTAGGGCCACTGGAATATGCTAAATCGCCAATAATAACTCGAGCCTTTAAAAAAGTGCCGGTAGCAATAACTACCGAACGTGCTTGAAAAACAGCACCAGTCTGCCCGACAACTCCGTTTACACAGCCTCCATCAACAATTATTTTTTCAACCATGGCTTGTTTTATATCCAAATTTTCTTGGTTTTCCAACACCCATTGCATATTTAAATGATAATTATTTTTATCAGCTTGTGCCCTAAGTGCTTGCACGGCTGGACCCTTTGCCGTGTTAAGCATCCGCATTTGTATGGCTGACCGGTCAGTATTAATGCCTATTTCACCACCCAAGGCATCAACTTCCCTTATTAGCTGTCCTTTGGCCGGACCACCCATTGCCGGATTACACGGCATCATTGCAATATTATCCATATTAATAGTAAGCACTAGAGTTTTCATGCCCATACGGGCTGCCGCTAAAGCAGCTTCGCAACCAGCATGTCCAGCACCTATAACCACCACATCATAATTACCGGCCAAATATTCCATTAACTTTCCTCACTTTCCAATACAAAACTCTTCAAAAATTTTATCTATTATATTTTCAGTAATAGCCGTACCGGTTATTTCACTCACAGCTTCCCAAGCACCCCTTATATCAATAGCTATTAAATCAATAGATATACCCTGATCTATGGCATTTTGCACATCCTTTAAAAAATTAGCAGCTTTAATCAGCTGGTTTTTATGTCTTATATTACTAATCATAACATTATCCCTAGGAATAAACCTACCTCCGGTGACTATTGAAACTATTTCATTCTCCAATTTTTCAATACCCCATTCCTCAATAGCCGAAACATCAACTAAAGGCCAATGCGGTAATAAATTTCTTATTCTGTAGTTAATTTCATTGTTTTCTTGATCTTGAATATCAACTTTATTTAATACTTTAATACCTTTTTTTTGTTTAACCATTTCAATAATTTGGTCATCAATATTATTTAACCCGTCGTATGCGTCAAAAACTAAAATAATAAAATCAGCGGCATAAATACACTCTCTGGTCTTTTGTACGCCTAATTTTTCTATAATATCTTCAGTCTCCCGAATACCTGCAGTATCGATAATTTTTATTGGTACGCCGCCGATATTTATTACTTCTTCAATTAAATCCCTGGTTGTTCCGGGTATATCAGTAACAATAGCTCTATTTTCTTTTAATAAAACATTTAATAATGATGATTTTCCTACATTTGGCTTACCAATAATAACAGTACGTAATCCTTCACGGTATATCCTGCCTGTTTCAGCTTTTTCCAAAAGTTTATTTATTTTATGCTCTACATGCCTAACACGTTGTTTTATTTCATCTAAATTATACTCATCAATATCTTCTTCAGGAAAATCAATGTTTGCCTCAATAAGAGCGGTTATCTCCAGTAATTTCTTTTGTATTTCAACTATCTTATTTGACAACCCCCCAGATAACTGCCCAATAGCCAAGCGCATGGCTTCATCAGTATTAGCTCTTATTATATCAATGATTGATTCTGCTTGGACCAAATCTAGCCTTCCATTTAAAAAAGCTCGCTTAGTAAATTCACCGGGTTCTGCCATGCGAGCTCCCATTTTTAAAACCATTTCCAGTGTTGTACGCAAAGGTAGTGCTCCACCGTGGCAATTAATCTCCACCACATCTTCTTTAGTATAGGAATGCGGAGCACGCATTATCCCAACTAATACTTCATCTATTATTCTCTCATTATCTGGATTATGGATATAACCATAGTTAAGTTTAAAATTTTGCTGGTGCCAGTTAGCATTTTTTGCCGATCTAAATATTTTTTTTGTTATTTCAATAGCTTCAGGTCCGCTTATTCTGACTATACCGATTCCACCTTCGCCCTGTGGAGTTGAAATAGCAGCAATGGTGTCGCCAATCAATAAAAAAACCTCCGTTGTAAAAAACCCAGCCGGTTTTTCCGTGCTGGGTTTTTTATCATAATTATTTTTTAGGTGCTATAATTATTTTGCGATAGGGTTCCTCTCCCTCGCTAAATGTATATATATCATCCCTACCCTGAAGCGCAGTATGGATTATTCTTCTCTCCATTGAATTCATGGGTTCCAAGATAACATTACGACCTCTCTGACGCGCTTTATCTGCCAATTTATAGGCTAATTTTTTTAAAGTGTCTTCACGACGCTTGCGATATCCTTCTATATCAATAAAAATTCTTTTTCTTTTCTCTACATTTTTATTAGCTGATAAATTCACCAAATATTGTAATGCATCTAAAGTTTCTCCACGTTTGCCAATTAATATACCCAAATCCGGACCTTTTATATTAATAAGTACTTTTTCATCCTTTTCAACTAAATCAATATCCACTTCTAATTTCATTATTTTCATTATTTTACTAAGAATATCCCTGGCCTGTCTAGCAACGGTTTCTTTCACTTTAACCCTAACCCGGGCCGGCTTAACCCCTATAAAACCGAATAAACCTTTACTGGGTTCCTCAATTATTTCTATTTCTACTTCATTTAGAGATACATTTAATTCAGCCAAGGCGCTGTCAACTGCGTCATCTACAGTTTTGCCGCTTTTTTCAATATAACTCACTTCGAAGGAGCTCCCTCCCTTGCTTGCGCAACCTTCCTGTTTACAAAAAACTGTTGTGCAAAACCCAAAATATTAAACATTACCCAGTATAAAACCAAACCAGAAGGCAATGTAAGACTTATCCATGCAAGAAATACAGGCATCATATATAGCATCATACGTTGTGTTTGATCAGTGGTTGATGAAGTTAACTTTGTCTGCATATAAGTGGTAACACCAGCCAGTAGAGGTAAAATAAAAAAGGGGTCCTTATCTGATAAAGTGTTAATCCAGAAAAATCCTGCATGCTCAACATTCTTAAATTGTATATGCAGCAAAGAACGATATAAAGCAATCAATATAGGCATTTGCACAATCATAGGTAAGCATCCGGCCATCGGATTAACATTATGTTCTTTATACATTTCCATGATCTTTTGTTGCATTTTTTGCGGATCTTTATTCTTATATTTTTCCTGTATTTCTTTAATTTTTGGTTGTATCTCTTGCATATGTTTCAGTGATAACATTTGTTTTTGATTTAACGGAAACAATACTAATTTTATCAAAATAGTCAATAATATTATAGCTAATCCATAACTGGGAACACCTATGCTATTCGTAAACTCATATAGCCAATGTGTTAAAGAAGTCATAGCATTAACCAGAGACTGAAATAATTCCCCCAAACCATCTCCTCCTAAAAATCATTTAACCGGATCATATCCTCCAGGATGAAAAGGATGGCATTTTAATATCCTAATTATTGATTTGATTGTACCTTTCCATACGCCATACCTTAATATTGCTTGTACAGCATATTCCGAACAGGTAGGGTAAAACCTACACCTTGGTCCTTTAAGCGGGGAAATATATTTCTGGTATAGGCGTATGATAAAAATTAATATTTTCTTCATGTTTTAAATTTCCCTACTATTATCTTACTTATTCTATATGCTAATTTTTCCATATTACTCATTAATAAATCATAACTTATACCATCTATTCCTTTACGAGCAATAAAAATATAATCATAGCCATTAATAAACCAGTTTTCTTTTAACCTACATATTTCTTTGAATCTTCTTCGTATAAAATTCCTTTTAACAGCCTTACCTATCTTCTTACTTACCGAAAAACCAAATCTTTTGTTAACTAAGTTATTTTTAAATACAAATATTACCATATATCGATTTACTAATGATACACCACAACTATATACTTTACGGTAATCACTGTTTTTTTTAATTAAGAATTTCTTTCGCATTATTATTTATCCTTATACATTAGGAAAAGGCCACTTTATCAAGCGACCTTACGCAGATAGTTTTTTTCTCCCTTTTAGCCTTCTTCTCTTGATAATATTCTGTCCCGCTTTAGTTGACATTCTTTTTAAAAAGCCATGTACTTTTTTTCTTTGCCTTTTCTTTGGCTGATAAGTCCTTTTCATTAAGTAAGTGTCCCCCTTTAAAGCTTATAAATTTCCAAAAATATGGAAAATACTAGATGTATGTTATCATTATATAATATGCCTTTATTTTGAGTCAAGCAATGCTTTTACAGTATTACTCATTACAGTATATAATAGAAGTGCACAGTATTTATATTAACATCCTGTGCAAATTGTGAAAACCATAAAATTATTTACATATATTGTTTTTTTATAAAAATATCTTAAGTTCAATTTTTATTGAATAGATTAATAAGTTTTGGTATCATTTTCTCAAGCCTTGCGACACACAGAATTATCCACATCCTGTGAATAATTCTGTGTGTAAATTATTACTAAAAAAATTTTATTACCTTTAGGGGGATCAACAATTGACTTTTAATAATGTAAATTCCATTTGGAAAAAAACCATAAATCAACTTAAAAATAGACTGACCCCCAAGTCATACTCAACATGGATAAATACCATGCAACCAATTTCTATAAAAAATAATATTTTTTATGTTGGAGTACCAGATCAATTTTCAAAGGATTGGCTCAATAATAATTATGCACTCTTATTTAAAGAAGTTATCTCGGATATAACGAAAGCTAATACTACAGTCCAATTTATTCTGGAAGATGAAATACATCAAGTTAATGAACACATCAGTGGGCTTGTTGATGAATTAAGAAATTTAAAATATTCTATTCTTAATCCTAGATATAATTTTGAAAACTATGTAGTAGGAAATAATAACAGATTTGCTCATGCCGCATGCCTTGCTGTAGCTGAATCACCGGCCAAAGGTTATAATCCCTTATTTATTTATGGTGGTGTTGGATTAGGTAAAACTCATTTAATGCACGCAATAGGCCACTATGCCAGACAAAACCATAATGATAATTATATTGTTGCCTATGTTACATCAGAAAAATTTACCAATAACTTAATCAGAGCTATACGTGAGGAAAAGACAGTTGAATTTAAAAATATCTACCGTAATATTGATATTCTACTAATTGATGATATTCAGTTTTTAGCTGGTAAAGAAGCAACACAGGAAGAATTCTTTCATACTTTTAATACCTTATATGAAGCAAACAAACAAATTATTATTTCCAGTGATCGTCCCCCAAAAGAAATTCCTACCCTGGAGGACAGGCTTCGCTCCCGCTTTGAATGGGGTTTAATTACTGATATTCAACCACCTGATTATGAAACAAGAATTGCTATATTACAAAAAAAAGCCCAACTTGAGAATCTCACTGTATCCGACGATGTAATAACCTTTATAGCAGATCGTATTCAATCCAACATTAGAGAGTTGGAAGGCGCTTTGATAAGGGTGACCGCTTATAGCTCTCTAAATAACGAATTAATAAATAAGGACAAAGCTGCAGAAATACTAAAAGACATATTGCCTGATAAAAAACCAGTAGATATTACCATTGATCTAATACAACAAAAAGTAGCCCTTTATTTTAATATAAAACTTGAGGATATGATATCAAAAAAAAGAACCAGGACTGTCGCTTACCCACGACAAATTGCCATGTACTTATGCCGTGAATTAACCACAGAATCTTTACCTAAAATAGGTAATCATTTTGGTGGAAAAGATCATACAACAGTACTGCACGCCCATGACAAAATTGCCACCGAGATAGCAAACGATATTACTATTTCACATACAATACATGATTTAGTTAATAAAATTAAACAAAATTAATTTTATATTATTAACAACCTTGTTAACTAACTTAACCTGTATAGTTATTGGTTTATAAACACTTATCCACTATTTCACAATCACTACTATAATTATTACTATATTTTATTTATATTAAGGTGGTTATTATGCATTTTATTGCTCCCAGGGAAAAATTAAATACTCTTGTACAAATTTCTCAAAAAGCAGTTGCTCAACGCAGTCCTATGCCATTACTTTCTTGCTTGCATTTTGAAAGTAAGGACAATATGCTATTTTTATCTTCCACTGACCTTGAATTTGGCATTCGCTGCACCATGCCCGTAACTACTATTATTAGTGGGGCTACTGCAATACCTGCAAAATATGTATCAAGCTTATTTACCAGATTGCCAGATATAGACATTAATATTAAGTGCGATATATCTAGTAATACTACAACATTTATATATGGTGACTCAGAAGTAGTATTGAACGGCTATCCGTCTGACGAATTTCCCATATTTCCTTCTTTTCCAGATAAACCCAGTTTAATAATAAAACAAGACCTTTTTAGAAATATGATTAAACATGTTATTTTTGCTGTTTCTACCGAAGAACACCGACCTATTTTTACTGGAGTTAATATCCGGGTTAATCAAAATGGTTTACTTTCCATGGTTGCCACAGATACACGAAGGTTAGCCTTATGTGAAGAACACTTAGAAACGCCACCAGATGAATTAATAAATATTACCGTACCTGGTAAAACTCTTAATGAGCTATTTAAAATATTAGAGCCAATAGATGACAGCCTTTATATTTATGTTACAGAAAATAAGGTATTTTTTGTAATTGATAATATCTGTTTAATGTCCCGCCTTATTGCCGGTCAGTTTCCTGATTATAGAATAGTTGTTCCTGAAAATTATATTTGTGAAGTAAGAACATCAGTAAGTAAACTATTAGACGCTGCTGAGAGGGCTTCCTTATTGGTTAATACAAAGAGAAATGTTTTTAATATAAACTTTAAGCCTAACGGGATGATGATTTACTTTTTTACTGAAACCGGTCGAATAAGAGAAGAGCTAGAGTCTAATTTTTCAGGAGATCCTTTGGATGTTGGTTTTAATGTGCGATTTTTTATAGATGTTTTAAAGTCAATTGATAGCGAAGAAGTTATTATAAAATTAAGCGGTCAGGACAGTCCGTCTCTATTTAAACCTGTTGGCGATGATAGATACTTTTCCATCCTTGTACCGGCCGTATCTCAGGGTTGATAATGTGGTTAATAAAATTTTTATTAATAACGAAATAAAACTTGATCAGTTTTTAAAATGGTGCCGTGTTGCTTCAACTGGGGGACAAAGTAAGTATTATATTTTAAATAACATGGTGCGGGTTAATAGTGTACCTGAAAATCGCAGGTCTCGTAAACTAAAAGATGGTGACTTGGTTGAAGTGGAAAATATGGGCTCATTTTTGGTAGTTTCTCAAACGGAGGACTCATGATTGATTTTAAAGAGTATCAGTATTAATAATTTTCGTAACTATAATACATTGCATTGGGAACCACATTCAGGTATTAATTTTATTACCGGATTTAATGCTCAGGGAAAAACTAATCTGCTGGAATCTATTTTTTTTAGCGGATTGGGTCATTCATTTCGCAAAAAAGCCAGTGACGTTGTTAATTGGCAAAGTAGAGATGCATCTATTAAAGCAACTTATCAATTAAATAATATTGATATGGATATATCAATATACATTAACCAGGATAATGTGAAAAAATTATTTATTAATGGTTCTGAAGAAAAGCGTAAATTTTTACCAGGGCATTCCGGTATTGTTTTGTTCAAGCCGGATGACCTTCAAATTATCAATGGCCCACCATCGGTAAAACGTGATTTTATAGATCATGATATTGGTATTATTGAACCCCTCTATTTGCGAAATTTAATACAATATCGCAGGGTGGTGGAACAAAGAAACAACCTATTACGTACCGGTGAAAGACATAACGATTCATTTCAAATTTGGGATGAATCGTTTTATCAATATGGTGCCAAGGTATTGGCAGGACGAATTAAACTTTTGAAGAAATATATACCGCTAGTTCGGAAAACATACGCATGTATTACAGGTGGCCTTGAAGAGTTGGAAATGAAATATTTATCAACATTGAGAATAACCGATAAAATAGATGTTGAACAAATTATTCTAGAATTTATGTCTGAAGGAAAAATCAGGCAAAGAGAAGAAGTATATAAAAAACAAACTATTTTTGGCCCTCACCGGGATGATATAATTTTTTTAATTAATAATAAGGATGCTCGTTATTATGCTTCCCAAGGTCAAATACGATCTATTGTTTTAGCACTAAAAACTGCCCAAATTAATTTATTTTATAACGAAAATGGTGAATACCCCATTTTATTATTAGACGACGTACTTATGGAATTGGACGAGCAGCGACAGCAATACCTGTTAAAGCTAATTAGCAACCATATCCAGTCCTTTATTACAACAACGGCACCAGTGGGTAAAATTAGCAAGTATGCCAATAGGGTATACTTAATTAATAACGGTATGTTGAGGGAGGTTATTTGATTGTTTTTACACCTGGGCAAAGATGTTATTATTCCTAAAAAGGATATAGTAGCTATTTTAGATATAAGATCCCAGTCTTCTGCTATAACCCGTGAATTTTTAGATATGGCGCGAGATGAAGGTTTTATTGTAAATGTATCAGATCCAGGTAAAGAAAAAACCTACGTTATAACTGGTAACGAAATATATTTATCACCAATTTCTTGCACTACACTCAAAAAACGATCATTATAAATTATCTTTAATTTTTAAAGTAGAAATGGAGGATATTTTTTTTGGATAATAGTGCCAAGTACGGAGCAGAAGAAATACAGGTACTGGAAGGATTAGAAGCCGTTCGTCGTAGACCGAGTATGTATATTGGCAGTACCAGCGCCAGGGGTTTGCATCACCTGGTCTATGAAGTAGTGGATAATAGTATTGATGAGGCCTTGGCTGGTTATTGCGATAAAATTGACATCATTGTCCACCTTGATAATGCAGTAACAGTGGTGGATAATGGTCGCGGCATCCCCGTGGATATCCAACCTCAAATGGGTTTGCCTGCAGTAGAGGTTGTGTTAACTGTATTACATGCGGGGGGTAAATTTGGCGGTGGTGGTTATAAAATAAGTGGTGGTTTGCACGGGGTAGGCGTATCCGTAGTCAACGCTCTGTCGGAATGGTTAGAGGTAGAAGTTTGCATAGATGGTTTTATATATCAACAACGCTTTGAAAAAGGGGTACCTGTAACCATTTTAAAAACAATAGGGAAAACTAAAAATACTGGTACCAAAGTGACCTTTAAACCAGATCCGGAAATATTTGAGGAATTGGAATTTAATCAGGAGACATTGGTGCAACGTCTTAGAGAGCTTTCTTTTCTCTCCAAGGGAATAAAAATAACATATAATGATGAACGTACAGAGCAACAGCGCGTTTTTCAGCACAATGGCGGAATTAAAGATTTTGTATTGTATTTAAACAAAAATAAAACTGTTCAGCATAAGCCTGTATATTTTGAAGATGTTAAAGATCAAGTTATGGTTGAATTGGCCTTTCAATATACCGACGGATATGTGGAGAATTCATTTTCTTATGTAAATAATATTCACACCATTGACGGCGGCACACATGAAACGGGTTTTAGAACAGCCTTAACTCGAGTTATTAACGATTATGGCAAAAAATATAATTTTTTAAAAAATGGTACTACAAGCTTAATGGGTGAAGATATTCGCGAAGGTTTGACATCTATCCTAAGTGTCAAGGTACCAGAACCGCAGTTTGAGGGGCAAACTAAAACCAAATTGGGTAATAGTGAAGTGCGTGGTATAGTAGATACTATGGTTTCTGATAATCTTAGTATATTTTTGGAAGAAAATCCTTCTGTGGCCCGTAAAATATTGGAAAAATCAATAAACGCCTCTAGGGCCAGGGATGCCGCCCGTAAGGCAAGGGAATTGACTAGGCGCAAAACTGCCCTGGAAAGTTCCACCTTACCAGGAAAACTGGCTGACTGTTCAGAGCGGGACCCATCGGTTAGTGAGCTATTTATTGTGGAAGGTGATTCAGCCGGTGGTTCTGCCAAACAGGGCAGGGACAGGCGCTACCAGGCTATACTGCCACTTCGTGGTAAAATTTTAAATGTTGAGAAATCCCGGATCGATAAAATATTATCGAACGAAGAAATAAGGGCTTTAATTACAGCACTAGGCACAGGAATTGGCGATGATTTCAATATTGAAAAAGCCCGTTATCATAAAATTATCATCATGACCGATGCAGATGTAGACGGGGCCCATATTCGTACCCTGCTTCTCACATTTTTTTACCGTTATATGCGGCAGTTAATTGAAAATGGGTATGCTTATATAGCTCAACCACCATTGTACCGGGTACGTAAAGATAAAAAAGAGACTTACGTCTATAATGATCATGAATTAGAACAACTTCTCAATAGAATTGGTCACGATAAAATATCTTTACAAAGGTATAAGGGTTTAGGGGAAATGGACCCGGAACAACTTTGGGATACTACTATGAATTTTGATACACGTACTATATTGCAAGTGCAATTAGAGGATGCCATTGAAGCCAATCAAATTTTTTCAATGCTTATGGGTGATAAGGTAGAACCACGCCGGGAATTTATTCAAGAAAACGCCCGGGCAGTAAAAAATCTCGATATATAAGTTGGTTTATATAAATCTGGAGGGAATTAAATCCCGCTTTTTAAAATAAAACAGAGGTCCTTGTCATGGTATTGTCATGGATAAATAAGGAAATTATATTAAATAACATGTAATTTTATTTAATTCTGAGGTGAATTGTATTGCCTGCTTTGACCGGAAAAGTTATTCCCATTGATATTAACGAAGAAATGAAACATTCTTATCTAGATTACGCGATGAGCGTAATTGTAGGAAGAGCCTTACCTGATGTAAGGGATGGCTTGAAACCTGTACACCGCCGAATTCTTTATGCTATGCATACGCTTGGTGTAACACCTGATAAACCACACCGTAAGTCAGCATATATAGTGGGTGAAGTAATGGCTAAGTATCATCCCCACGGTGACTCTGCTATTTATGACACCTTGGTAAGATTGGCCCAAGATTTTGCTTCCCGCTATCCCCTGATAGATGGACACGGTAACTTCGGATCAGTAGATGGGGACGCGCCTGCGGCCATGCGTTATACTGAAGCTCGTTTATCTAAAATAACCATCGAAATGTTGGCTGATATTGATAAAGAAACAGTTGATTTTATTCCCAATTATGATGAAAGCGGAAAGGAACCGGTTATTCTTCCCTCCCGTTTTCCTAATTTACTTGTCAACGGTTCAGCCGGTATTGCTGTGGGTATGGCCACTAATATCCCTCCACATAACCTGACCGAGATTATTGATGGTTTGGTTATGCTTATAGATAATCCACAAATGGATATCGCTGACTTAATGAAATATATCAATGGCCCGGATTTCCCCACCGGTGCTACTATTATGGGTCGGGAGGGTATACGTTCGGCATATAAAACCGGCAGGGGTACAGTAAAGGTTAGAGCTAAGGCCGATATTGAAGAAAATGGTAAAAAAACCAGCATAATTGTTTCCGAGTTACCCTATCAAGTAAATAAAGCACGTTTAATTGAAAAAATTGCCGAGTTGGTAAAAGATAAAAAAATTGATGGTATATCTGATTTAAGAGATGAATCGGACCGGCACGGCATGCGTATTGTGATTGAATTACGCCGGGACGCTAATCCTAAGGTGATTTTAAACCAACTATATAAGCATACTCAAATGCAAGATACTTTTGGTATTATTATGTTAGCATTGGTTAATGGCGAACCTAAAACTTTAAACTTAAAGGAAATATTATCCCATTATCTTGAACATCAGAAGGATATAATTGTTCGCCGTACTAAGTTTGATTTACGCAAGGCAGAAGAAAGGGCACACATTGTAGAGGGATTACGAATAGCATTAGCTAACATTGATGAGGTAATTAAAATTATTCGTGGTTCCAAAAGCGTTGAAATAGCCCGGGAAGGATTAACAAAAAGATTTGATCTTTCCGAAAACCAGGCTCAGGCAATCTTGGATATGCGCTTACATCGTTTAACAGGTCTGGAAAGGGAAAAGTTAGAGGCTGAGTACAAAGAGTTGATTAAGAAGATAGAGTATTACCGTTCTATTTTAGCAGATGAAAAAATGGTTTTAGCTATAATCAAAGAGGAAATATTAGCTATTAAAAATAAATACGGAGATAAACGTCGTACAATTATTTCCAATGAAAGCACTGATTTCGAAGATGATGACCTGATTCCCGAAGAGGACGTGGTAATCGTCATTACCAATCAAGGTTATATAAAAAGAATGCCATTGGATACATACCGCAGTCAGCGAAGGGGCGGACGTGGCATTAATGCTATGGGTATCAAGGATGATGATTTTTTACGTCATTTATTTATAGCCACAACACATCATTACTTTTTATTTTTTACCAATAAGGGTAAAGTGTATAGGTTAAAAGGGTACGAGATTCCCGAGTCAAGTCGCCATGCCCGGGGTACTGCTATTGTTAATTTGCTTTATATAGAAAAAGACGAATATATTACTACGGTTATACCTATCAGGGAATTTGATAATAACTTCTACCTGCTAATGGGTACACGGCGTGGTATTATTAAAAAAACACCTCTTAGTGAATATGGCCATACCAAGCGTGACGGTATAAAAGCTCTTAACCTGGATGACGGGGATGCATTAGTCAATGCTTTATTTACCGATGGCACAGTGGAAGTTATTATTGGTACTCAAAATGGTTTAGCTATAAGATTTTCTGAAGAAGATGTACGTTCTACAGGTAGGGTTAGTAGAGGTGTAAAGGGAATTTCTTTAAATGATCAAGATAAAGTTGTGTCTATGGATTTAGTACGTGAAGATTCGGAATTACTGGTAGTAACCAGTAAAGGATATGGTAAACGAACCAAAATTAATGAGTACAGAATACAATCACGGGGCGGTAAAGGAATAATAAATATCAAATGTACTGAGCGAAATGGTCTTGTTGTATCATTGCAGGTTATCAAACCTGAGGATGAAGTGCTAATGATTAGCGCGGATGGTATAATGATCCGTATTAAAGCCGATGATATATCTTTGTTTGGTCGGATTACCCAGGGAGTAATGTTAATGAAATTGGGTGAAGGTGATCATGTTGTGGCAGTAGCTAAAGTAGTTAGCGGGGAAGATTAATCTTCCCCGCTGTTTAAACTATAGCGTTGTTGACAGAAGAATAATGGTTGTGCTATATTAGTAAAGGTTTTTATGGAATTGGTAAAAGAACCATATAAAAGATTATAAAGATAAATTTTATATTGACATCATTAATCTTAAACAATATAATAAAAAACGTCGCCAATGAGCGACGGGATTTAGTAGGTCCTTGAAAACTAAACAGTGCAAAGAG
>JAENZP010000005.1 GCA_016841205.1 Desulfoscipio geothermicus | reverse complement strand
GTACTTGGGCTTTTGCCCCGGGAGAGTAGGTCGTTGCCGGAATTAATTTTAAATAGAACAGATACAAACGCCACATTGATAAATTGTGGCGTTTGTATCTGTTCTATTTTGAGTTACTTTTTATTACAGTAACTATGAACTATATTTTTTGCTAATTTTAAACTAACTTGTTTTTGTTATGGGAATAATGTAAAATATTTTAATGATCGTAGTTGATTGGAGGAGAATTATATGGCTGAAACCGTGGCTGAAAAGGGGACATGGACAGTAAAGAAGGGTTTGGCGGAAATGCTTAAGGGTGGGGTAATTATGGATGTTACCACTCCTGAACAAGCAAAAATAGCCGAAGACGCGGGAGCCTGTGCAGTAATGGCACTGGAAAGGGTACCTGCTGATATACGAGCAGCTGGCGGAGTAGCCAGGATGGCTGATCCTACTATTATTATGCGTATTATGGATGCGGTAACTATACCGGTAATGGCCAAAGCAAGAATTGGTCACTTTGTAGAGGCACAAATATTGGAATCTTTAGGCGTTGATTATATAGACGAAAGTGAAGTGCTAACACCTGCGGATGACCAGTATCACATAGATAAACATTCCTTTAAAGTGCCTTTTGTATGTGGTGCTCGTAATCTTGGTGAAGCTCTCAGGCGCATTGCCGAAGGTGCGGCCATGATTCGAACCAAGGGTGAACCCGGTACGGGCAACGTGGTGGAAGCTGTCCGCCATATGCGTATGGTAATGGGGGAAATACGCCGGGTGCAAAATTTACCGAAGGAAGAAATGATGAGTGCAGCCAAAAATATAGGTGCGCCCTATGAATTACTTTTGGAGATAGCCAGTAATGGCAAATTGCCGGTAGTTAATTTTGCCGCTGGTGGTATTGCAACCCCTGCAGATGCCGCTTTAATGATGCAATTGGGCTGCGACGGTATTTTTGTTGGCTCAGGGATATTTAAATCCAAGGATCCGCGGTCTAGGGCCAAGGCTATTGTTGTTGCCACTACGCATTTTAATGACCCTAAAATATTGGCGGAGATTTCCCGTGACCTTGGTGAAGCCATGCCCGGCATTGAAATAGCTACTATTGTCCCGGAACAGCGGATGCAAGACAGAGGCTGGTAAGGAGATAAATGATGCTAATTGGAGTACTTGCCTTACAGGGTGCCTTTCGAGAACACCAGTATTTGCTTGATAAATGCGGCGTTTCAACTCGCCAGGTAAGGAAAACGTCTGAACTTGAAGGTGTTGACGCTTTGGTGATTCCCGGTGGTGAGAGTACTACCATGAGTAAATTATTAAATGGTTTTAATTTAATGAAACCAATAATAGATTTAGCCAATCAGGGGATGCCAATCTTTGGTACTTGCGCAGGGTTGATTATGCTAGCTAAACATATAAGAAATTCGGAGCAAGAAACACTGGCCTTGATGGATATAGATGTAGAACGTAATGCCTTTGGACGACAGGTAGACAGTTTTGAAACCAATTTAGATATACCTGTTTTAGGTGCCGAGCCATACCGGGCGGTATTTATCAGGGCTCCTTATATAATAGAGGTTTCTGAAGATGTAAATGTCCTGGCACGTTGTGCAGATAAAATAGTATGTGCAAGTCAGGATCGCTTTCTTGTAGCTGCTTTTCATCCGGAATTAACAAATGACTTACGCATGCACAGGTATTTTATTGAAAATATTGCTAAACAAAAGATATAAAACTATTGCAAAAAAAAGTTGTATATAGTAAAATCAATATTAAATTATAAATTTAAATAAAATAAACCCGATGTAGGGGTAAAGTAACCATATGCACTCCACAGAGAGCCGGTGTTTGGTGTGAACCGGTGATTGTATTTGGTGAAAAGGCTCCCCGTAGGGGGTCCGCTGAAATAAGCAGTAGGCGGGCACGGATAGTTCCGTTACTTGAACGAAGAGGATTTGTTTAGCATGTTATTACATACTTAACGAATCAATATGGGTGGTACCGCGGGAGAAAAACCTCTCGTCCCTGTGAATTAATATTATAGGGATGGGGGGTTTATTTTTTATTTAACTATTGGTTATCCTAAACTTATTCAATATACCTGATATTACTAGAATTTAATAAAGGAGGTTATATAAAAATGGCACAATTTAAAGTTTTAGCTATGGACGATGTTTCGCCGGAAGGTTTAGAACCATTGTACAAAGAATCGGATATAGAAGTGGTTGTAGGCACTAAAATGACTGAAGATGAACTGGCGGCTGTAATCGGCGATTATGACGGAATGATTGTGCGCAGTGCTACCAAGGTGACTCCTAAAGTGTTGGATAATGCACCTAAATTAAAAATAGTGGGCCGGGCTGGTGTCGGCGTGGATAATATTGACCTTGATGCATCTACCCAGCACGGGGTGCTGGTGGTGAACGCACCGGACGGCAACACTATTGCTGCCACTGAACATACTGTTGCTTTGATGCTGGCCCTGGCCAGGAGTGTTCCCCAAGCAGCCACTAAATTGAAAAATGGTGTATGGGATAAGAATTCCTTTGTAGGTGTTGAACTCCGGGGTAAAACATTGGGGATTATCGGTTTGGGCAGAATCGGCACAGCAGTAGCCCAGCGTGCCCAGGCCTTGGAAATGGATATTATAGCCTATGACCCGTATATTTCTGCAGAAAAGGCAGCGGATATGGGAATTAAGCTGGTTACATTGGATGAGTTGTTCCCGGTAGCTGATTTTATTACCGTGCATATGCCTAAAACCAAAGAGACCACTAATATGCTGGATGACAAAGCTTTTGCTGCTATGAAAGACGGTGTGCGAATCATTAACTGTGCCCGTGGTGGTATTATAGATGAGGCAGCTCTTTGTAAGTACATGCAGTCAAGCAAAGTAGCCGGTGCAGCGCTGGATGTTTTTGATAAAGAACCAACTACAGAAAGCCCTTTATTTGAATTGAATAATTTTATCGCTACCCCGCACTTAGGTGCTTCCACTGAAGAAGCACAGCTTAACGTGGCTATAGATGTATCTGTAGAAATAGTGAATGCGCTTCATGGCAATCCTGTTCGTAATACAGTAAATGTTCCGTCAGTAAAACCCGAGGTAATGTCCAAGATTCATCCCTTCTTAAAACTGGCTGAAAAACTAGGCAAATTCCAGGCTCAATTGGTGGAAGGCCGGGTTAAAAAATTGGAAATTATATATAATGGTGACCTGGCTCAGGAAGATGTTAAGCCTGTTACCACCGCAGTGTTGAAGGGTTTCCTGGATCCCATTTTGCAGGAATCGGTAAACTTTATTAATGCACCTTTACTAGCTAAAAATCGTGGCATTATTGTTGAACAAACCGTTAGTGGCCAGGCCGAAGATTACGCCAGCTTGATTACCTTGAAAGTCATATCTGATCAGGCAGAAAAGACGGTATGCGGAACCTTATTCCGGGAAAATGACCCCCGCATAGTGATGGTCGACGGTTACAGGATTGATGCGGTTCCTGAAGGAAATATGCTTTATATACCGCACATGGACAAACCACGGATAATTGGTCCCGTGGGTACATTAATCGGTGAACACAATATTAATATTGCCGGCATGCAGGTGGGACGTAAGGAAATCGGCGGCAAAGCCGTGATGATGCTTTCTGTTGATTGTCCAGTACCTGAAGAAACTTTAAAAGCCATTGCACAGATAGATGGTGTGCTGGATGTTAAGTTTATAAGCCTGTAGTTTTACTTGTATGCATAAATATGGTACAATTATGTCGGCGTAAGCCGACATTTTTGTTTTATATACGTACTGAACAGTTATAATAGTATTAAAGCATGTAATCAGTTCTTTGCTTAAACTGGATCGCTTTTTTATATTACGTATCAGAAGCAATCGAAATAAATAGCCTGTACACTTCTACTGCCTTGTGGAGGTTTTATGAAATGCTGGATTTAAAATTTGTCCGAAATAATCCGGAAGCTGTTAAAGCGGCACTGCAAAAAAGGGGAGCTAGTATTACGCTCGATCCATTTTTGGAGCTTGATGAGCGGCGGAGGGAAAAGCTGTTTGAGGTAGAAAAACTTAAAAATAATCGTAATGTGGTTTCCGAGGAAATCGGCCGGTTGAAAAAGGCAGGCCAGTTGGCTGAGAATATGGTATTGGAAATGCGTCAAGTTTCCGATGCAATCAAGGATTTAGACGAAGAAATTCGAGTTTTAGATCAGCAACTGCAGCGGACATTGCTGGCTATTCCTAATATACCTGATGATAGTGTGCCCGTAGGGATTGATGAAAGTGATAATGTAGAATTGCGGCGCTGGGGTGAACCCCGGCAGTTTGATTTTGATCCCAAACCTCACTGGGATATCGGTGAGATGCTGGATATATTGGATTTTGAACGGGGCGGCAAGGTTACCGGTGCTAGATTTACTTTTTATAAAGGAGCCGGTGCAGCTCTGGAACGTGCTGTATATAATTTTATGTTGGATGTACATACGCGGGAACACAGTTATGTCGAGATAATACCTCCGTTTATGGTCAACAGCAACAGTATGATCGGCACAGGCCAACTACCTAAATTTGCCGAGGATATGTTTAAGGTAGAAAATACAGATTATTATCTAATACCTACCGCAGAAGTGCCAGTAACCAATCTTTATAATAATGAAATATTGGACGGAGACAAACTGCCCATTTATCATTGTGCTTTCAGCGCTTGTTTTAGGGCCGAGGCGGGGGCAGCTGGACGTGATACCCGGGGTCTGATAAGGCAACACCAGTTTAATAAAGTGGAACTTGTTAAATTCGTTCGCCCGGAGGATTCTTTTGCGGAACTGGAGAAATTGACTCTAAATGCTGAGAAAATATTACAGTTGTTGGAGCTTCCCTACAGGGTGGTTACCCTTAGTACCGGTGATTTAGGTTTTAGCTCTGTAAAAACCTATGATTTAGAGGTTTGGTTACCCAGCTACAATAACTACAAAGAAATTTCCTCATGCAGTAACTTTTTAGATTTCCAGGCCCGGCGGGCTAACATTAGGTACCGGGAAGGTAAAGCAAAACCCAGATTTGTACACACTTTAAACGGTTCCGGGCTGGCTGTTGGCCGTACTGTAGCCGCCATATTAGAAAACTATCAAACTGATACCGGTACGGTGAAAATACCGGCAGTATTACATCCGTACATGGGTGGCATTAAAGAGATAAATTAACACTATCGAAAAGTAACGGGTTTATTGACACTAAACTTATACTGTGCTATACTTTTTATTGTCTCTGGTTGATGAAATTAACTGGAGGGGTGTCCGAGCGGTTTAAGGAGGCGGTCTTGAAAACCGTTGAACCTTCACGGGTTCCGTGGGTTCGAATCCCACCTCCTCCGCCATTTTAATTTACCTAAGACAGTACGGAGAGATGGCCGAGTAGGTCGAAGGCGGTCGCCTGCTAAGCGATTATACGGGCTAAAACTCGTATCCAGGGTTCGAATCCCTGTCTCTCCGCCATTAAAAAACCACGGATTAAATCCGTGGTTTTCTGATAGTAAGCTTTAGTTAAAATGTTTGCAATTTTTTTGTCGGTTGACTTTTATGAGTGATTTTGTTAAAATAATATTTGCGGTGCTGGTGAAGTACTGTGGAAGAAAAATAATATGTGCCTGTGGCTCAATTGGATAGAGCATCTGACTACGGATCAGAAGGTTGGGGGTTCGAGTCCCTTCAGGCACGCCATAATTTTTACGGCGACACAAAAGTATATATACTAATTGTGTCGCTGCATTTTATTAATGTATTATATGTGAAACAGCATTAAGCGCCTGTAGCTCAGAGGATAGAGCAGCGGTTTCCTAAACCGCGTGTCGGGAGTTCGAGTCTCTTCAGGCGCACCATTTTTTTAAAAGGGGAACCTTTATTGAACCATGCCGGGTATATGCGCGAAGCCCTAGCGGAAGCTCAAAAAGCCTACGTTCTTGGTGAAGTACCCATTGGTGCGGTGGTGGTACTGGACGATAAAATTATTGGCCGGGGCCATAATTTGCGGGAAACGCTAGTGGATAGCACTGCCCATGCGGAAATTATTGCACTGAGGCAAGCAGCCCGTCATATTGGGGATTGGAGACTAAACGGCGCAGTACTTTATGTTACGTTGGAACCATGTCCCATGTGTGCCGGGGCCATGATTCAATTCAGGATACAAACGCTGGTGTACGGTGCTCAGGATCCCAAGGCTGGCGCTATTGACTCCATTATGGATATAGTACGGGAACCGCGCTTTAACCACCAGGTGGCGGTGGTATCCGGTGTACTTGAGGACGAGTGCAGGGCAATTCTTAAAAATTTTTTCAGGGAATTGAGGGAAAATAAAAAATAAGAGTATGGAGAGATGGCTGAGCTGGTCGAAGGCGCTCGACTCGAAATCGAGTAGACTGTGATGAGCGGTCTCCAGGGTTCGAATCCCTGTCTCTCCGCCAAGTATGATGTAAGCCAAGGAGTTATCGTCGTTTGTGCGAAAGCTCCTTGGTCTTTTTTTGAGCCAAAAAAAGACCGCAGCCGACGATGTAGCCGACGACGGTCGCCATTTGGTCGTCAAATAGGTGAAAATAGTTTGCAATAATTGAAGCTACCGAGTACATGATGGGTGCGCGATCTTTTGCCTGATTAATTTAGTAAATGAAATAAAGAATGCGGCTAAATTAGGGGGGAATTTATTAGTAGGTACAAACACCTTAACTGCATTTTAAACTATGCTTAAACGGGCACACAGGAGGTCTGATTTTGTTTAGTGGTGAGTTACTCAATTTTAAGGAGCTTTGTATAGCCAGAAGAAGAATAGAAAGACTGATCTTATTAGATTATACTATGTTACTAGGCCGCATCAATAATTTTATATATCGATACGGCCTTAATTGGAAGATTAAAATTCTTTATGTTTTTACACTCAGCGCACGAGAATGTCAACAACTTCGCCGATATAAAGATCGTGATAATTTTTACCTTTGTACCACTGTTCATCAATCCAATCCATGGTAAAACTCTCTGGCTTAATTGGCTGACAATACATTTTTTTGCAGATTATAGCGGTTGAAGCCTCGACAATATACGGAATACTATCATAATGGTCCACCGTTACATTGGCACCTTCTATTTTATCCTCATCTCTTCCGGATACTGTTCCCATATAATTAAGCATCTTGCTATATTTATTGTGATCAAAAAAAGAAAGTGAAAATGTATCTGAACCGTCAACCAATTCTTTCGTATATCGGTCGTTGCGAATGACTACATAGGCTACATTTTTTCCCCACATAACACCCAAACCGCCCCAGCCGGCCGTCATGCTGTTTACCTTTCCAGCTTTTTCGGCTGTAATCAGCATCCAGTCCTTCCCTATCATCCGAAATGGGCTGAAATCGAACAAATCTGCTTTCATTGACTTAAATTTTTGCATAGATATAACCATTCCTTTCATATTGTTCTAGGTACAAAACGTTATTAAACGTCATTAGGGGGGATTTTCCCCCCTCGGATGATTTGAAATGCTGTCTGACAAAGTATAAAGTTGTCATAAATTATAGCATAAGTGACATAGACATTCGAGTATTTTCCTATCAAAAAGATCCAGCAGTTCTTGTTGGCGAGTTCCTCTATTAAGGAGCTTTATATAGCTAGAACAAATATGGATAAAAATACCAGGTAAGTAGTCTAAGACGAAGCTTCCAAGAGATACGGTGCGCCGGTTTAAATATATGGGCCTATTTGGCATTATTTAACATTTGCACCGTTGTGCTAATATTAAACCTAAAACAAGCTCCAAATTTAGCGCGCGCATTGAATACAAAATAATCATGGGAGGTGCTTATGTATGGAATACAATGCCCTTAATTATATCAACGAGGAATATCTATCTGGGGGTGACCAAAGCTCATGGTCCATGTCACGTGAAGGGGTGGTTATGCCGGGTAGCTGTCAAGGGCTCAGTAAACGATCTCGTGGTTCGTTTATAACAGGTGAACTAGGAGATGTTTTGGAGGATAGTCCAGGTCTGACGTTGCCGCTGGGTAGGGGGGACCCTAAAGACGGTTTATTTGAGGGACAACCGAGGGGTTCATAAATTAATGGCAAGCAATTATTAGGACTAGGGGGTAACGGTCAAGTATACCCTATTTACTGGGGCTAAGGGCATGATATAAATATGACAATGGGTCTGACCCATTCTAATAGTGGCCTTAAATAGCAGCTCAGTTGGGAGTATACCTAGCTTAATGCATAAACCCATCCAAAATACATGCAACAAGGACCTAAAACAAAATAAACGTTAAATAAGAATCAGGCCTGATCAGACTTTTTATGGCAACGGGGATTAACATATTAGCTAACCTTCTACACTTTCATTGGACGAAAATAAGGGTTCTGTAGCGTAGGACTACAGAACCCCAGAACCCGATCGTTGAAAAATACATATGGTATTTAAAACGCATGGATGTAGTTACTGAACTTAGGAATCAGGGCATTCTATATAGGTAAATCCGTCCGGTACAAATTTTCATTGTACTGTACTTATATAATTCAACCTTTTATATATCATTTCATAAAATCCAAGGTTTTTGCGGTGTTGTCAATGCGCTTTTTACCGTCCTGGCTATGAAAGCAAACTGTTAAGTCTATGCCAAAGTTACTGTATAAAGGGGTTTTACAGAGCAGGGGTTTTCCTGTCAACACAATAGATGGTATATTCCCCGCCGCTTATATTTACCCCATGCAGTTCATTTTCAAACCCTGGGAACCGTTTGTTAAAATCCTCATAAAACTGTAAGTATTTTACCAGCAGCGGGTTAAACTTTTCTCCCGGCATAATTAACGGTATCCCGGGTGGGTATGGAACTACCATTACCGCAGCGGTTTTGCCGGCCAGCTCAGTAACTTTTACAGGCTTAACATTATTAGCCACCAGTTCCTGGTATGCACAGGCGGGTGTCATGCACTGCTCCGGCAAATAGGCATATGCTGATTTAAGCAATTTGTTATAATTTGTGACGTTTAAAAAAGAGTGCATTTCCTGGCAGAGGGCACTAATAGTCATTCCATGAGGGTATTTAAAAGCCAGTTCGGGAAAAACTTCCCTCAATGGTGGGCTGGAATCATAAAACTTTTTAAATGCAAAAAGCTCAGCCAGTAGAGTTCCTGATTTTCC
Organism: Desulfoscipio geothermicus; assembly: GCA_016841205.1. GTDB lineage: Bacteria > Bacillota > Desulfotomaculia > Desulfotomaculales > Desulfallaceae > Sporotomaculum > Sporotomaculum geothermicum_A. The sequence continues at coordinate 169,552 of JAENZP010000005.1, read as the reverse complement.
ATTAGTTATCCCTATGGAAAATAAAATTAGGAATGAGTAATAGCCGGTCTTTTCTGCAACGATTCCCCGGCCGTTTAAAAACTTAGTAATTATGGGGGTGGGAATGCCACGTTCGGCTTTTGGGTATGATTCTTCCATGCCCGGAGAAAGTACGGTTACTTTGATGGGATCCAGCATAGTATAGTTTTCGGGAATTTTATTAAAACCATGCCAGTTGTCATCAGGTCTTAGTGTCCAGCATGTCGGGTCGGTATTTAATGCATAATCATCAACTTGTTCAAAATCCTGTCCTCTGATAGCGGGAGGCTGCCATACTTTAAACCACCAGTTACCACATAAGTTTAATTCCTTGCCTATTTGCACCATTTTCTTGCGAAAAATATTCGCTTCATCGATAGCTGACTGAGTCATTAACCGGCCAAATCTACCTTTCATCATTTGGGCTGACATGTCCAGTGAGGCGATAATTCCGTATTGGGGCGAAGTTGAGGCACTCATCATATAGGCTTCGTTAAACCTGTCATGGGAAAATTCGCCTGTTTGATCCATGATATGAATCATGGAAGCCTGTGAAAATGCGGCAAGTAGTTTATGCGTTGACTGGGTGGCAAAAATCAATTTATAAGCCGGATCTTTTTGCCGGTAAAAAGTGGCATACCTGTCTGAATAGATAGGATTAAACCTGGCGTAAGCGTACCAGGCCTCGTCAAAAAGTATATTCTCAGTAAGGCCGGTTCTGCTTTGCTGCAGTTTTTCTTTAATTATTCCCACGTGATAACAGGCCCCGTCATAAGTAGAATTGGTAACGACGGTTAGTTTAACTTTGCCGGACCGGTCCCTGAGTAAAGGGCAGTCTTTTATTTTTTTATTGATAGAAGCTGCATTTAATTCATCGGCGAGAATGGGTCCAATAATGCCGTAATTGTTCCTGTATGAACGCAGATAAATAGGAATTGCCCCGGTAATGATAATTCCCTGCATAATTGACTTGTGGCAGTTTCTGTCCACCAGGACTATATCGCCTGGCTGTACCACTGCCTGCAGAACTATTCGATTAGATGTTGATGTGCCATTGGTTACGAAATACGTTATATCAGCACCAAATGTTTGTGCTGCCTTGACTTCGGCTTCATGTATTGCTCCAGAATGGTCAAGCAGTGAACCTAATTCAGGGACGGACACCGAAATGTCTGCACGAAAAGCGTTTTCTCCAAAAAAATCATGAAAAATCCTTCCTGACGGGGATTTTAAATAAGCTATGCCACCCATGTGCCCGGGTGTATGCCAGGCATACTTATATTCTTGGGTATATTTGACTAAAGTCTTGAAAAAAGGCGGTAAAAGGCCGTCTAAGTATTTTTTTACCGCGTTTTCTATTCTCCCGGCGATGAAATCAGAGGTATCCTCCGTTTTCCAGATGTATCCGTTAATTATTTTAATAGTATCAATTGGTATATTTTTAATTTCCAGCCTATCAGTCATCAAAAAAATGGGAAGGGTTTCATTTCTATCTCTAAACAAAGCAATTAGTTTGCCTAATTGGGACATTGATCTATAAGCGCCGGCCTTATTCCAGCCCAGCAAAATGCAACTGATTCCAGAATCAGCCGATTGGGCTAAACGATGATCAAAAACATCCATTTCCAGCTCTATTACCTCCAGGCCTTTGCTTATCAGGCAATTGATTATTCTTTTTAAGGCTATACCTTCTAAATTTTCTGCTTTAAGCTGATTATCTATGACCAGCACGGGAAAATTTTTAAATAAATTCATTATTACCACTCCAGTCAGCGGTTAGGTGTCTTAATACATAAATATATTGAAGGCAAATTACGTAAATACCAAATATAAGAATATAAACAGAGTTTAAAATATTAGAAAAAAGAAGCTTAGATTAAAAGGATAAAGAACTGCTTAAAGTGCATTAATTAAATAATAATAAGATTGTTACTAAAAGCTTTCATAAAATGCAAATTATAATTTGTTCTATAAAAACGGTTTAAAGGGCGTGATTTAGTGTTAGCGAGGAAAGTAAAGCCAGATGAGATATCGGGGATAAAACAAGAAATATCACCGACCTACAGCATGAGATATTTCGTGAAAGAGGTTGGATGCTGCCTGCTTATAATCTTCCGAAGAACGCCAATAATATAACTGTTATGAGAATTGTTATCAGAGAGACCTTTAGCCGCGATATGGCGGAGGCCTTTTATTGCGACCTAATTAATGCATATCAAATGCTTAACGAAACAAAAAAGGAGCGCCTCGAACCGAATGTTTCACCTCGGCGAGGACATTATGTGACCTAACTAATACCATGTATCTAACATGCCATTGGATATTAAATATTGAGATTGTAAAAATTTTACGTAAATCCTTCAGATGGTAAAATAATAACACCAAATGGAGGATTTTATTTATGGAAAAGATGAAGGACAATGGCTTCTCACGTTTTAGGTGAGAGATACTAGGGCTTTTATGAACTGGCTCAGGAAGAAGCCGATGGTGAGTCAATGGTGGCCTGGCGCTTTTAATTTTTAGAAATAAAAAATACAAAATTCCATTATTAAAGTTTAAGATTCTATTTATTTATGCCGATATATAGTAAGTATAAATTATTGTAAAAAAGGAGTTATTAAATTATAGACAATAGAGCCATGTTAAGATATAACACAAATAAAACATATTGACAGAGGAAATTATTTAGTTATAATTTAATTATTGGTTTAGCCCTATTCGGGCTAATGTAAAAAATTGAGACAAAAAAACAAGTCCAAAAACAGGCCATTCTTGGACTTGGCGCTGAGAATCAGCTTATTTTTTTTGTGTATAATCCATAATACCGTAAAACACACTCTATAAGCAAGGTATTTGTGGTTTTGCTGATGGATGCATTTTGTCTCGGAAAGGAGAAACTATGACACATCAGCCAAATTGCACAGTTCTGAATGAATCATTTGGGCCGCGAACGATCTTGGCAGTATGGAACAAGGCCATCATTGTCCCTGAATACAACCCAAGCGAATTCAGGAAAGACCGGTGTGGTGCGTGGATAAGGTTTGCTGATTATGGCAACGTCAATTCTGAATTTGGTTGGGAAATTGATCATGAGAAGCCGGTAGCCAAGGGTGGAACAGATGACCTTAACAATCTCCAACCGCTGTACTGGCGCAATAACCGAGATAAAAGCGACAACTGGCCAAATTGGACTTGTGCGGATTCGGCCAAATAATAGGCGAACATGTTGATACTACTACTGCAGACGTAACAATTTGGAAAAAAATGATCACGGAAAGACCGATTCTCATTAAAAGGTTAATTTTTTAAATGTCAAAGCCACTATCATAAGAGTAGTGGCTTTGACTTCCGTTGAGCCCGGCTTCAAATATTTTCCCGAAATGACAGCTGAAGGATGTGAAAAAGTGACGACACTAAGAAAGGTAAAACTCGAGAAAATAGCTAATATAATAAACGGTGTGGCCGATGCTAAGGTGCCGGGGAAAGCAAACACCGAAGGTGTGATAATATATAAATTTATACAGCCTTACCATTTAGGAATTTTCAATGATATACAGAGTATTTCAGAAATAAAAAGACATACCCCTGTTGATGATAGCTATTTCGTTCGAAAGAACGATATTTTACTGAAACGGCTGAATCCGGACATTGCAACGCTGGTAATTGAGGATATGTCAGACACGGTTTTTTCAAGTAATCTTTTTGTTATTCGTGTGTCTAAAGATTATTATCCGGCATATATAGCCTGCTTGCTGGAAAACCAAGGCATGACCTGGCTAAATAGTAATATTGTCGGTTCGGTTGCGGCAATAAAATCTATATCCGCAAGATCATTGGCAGCCTTGGACATTCCCGCTATACATTACGATAAACAAAAAACAATTGGCCAGATGTGGCTGCTATATAAACAACGAAAAAAACTGCTTGAGAATTTGGCTAAAGAAGATCAAAGGCTCATGGCGGCATTGATAAATAATATCACGGCAAGCGCTAAGGAGGAACATAATGACAACTACGAGAAGAAACATTGAGGCAGCGCTTTGGAGAGGTGCGAATACTTTCAGGGGTGCTATAGATGCAGCCAATTATAAAGATTATATCTTGCCCATGCTTTTTGTAAAATATTTAAGCGACACTTATCTGGAAAAGGTCGAAGAGCTAGAGAAAAAATATAATAACCCGGTGAGAGTACAAAGGGCGATAAGCAGACTTCCTTTTGTTATCAAGGAAAAACACATGTTTTCCTGGCTTTATCAAAACAGATATAACGACAACTTGGGGGAACTCATCAATATTGCTTTGAGGGGAATAGAAGATGACAACCCTTCACTATTTACAGGGATATTTAGAAATATTGATTTTAATAGTGAGGCCATGCTTGGTAATCATAAGCAAAAAAATACCCGGCTAAGGGAACTGCTGGAAGATTTTGAACCCCTTGATTTGCGTCCTTCTTCAATTCAGCCTGAGGAAGGCAAAGTGCTAGCCGACACCATAGGCGATGCTTTTGAATATATGATTGGCGAATTTGCCAGGCAGGCAGGTAAAAAAGCGGGATCATTCTTTACCCCGCCCGAAGTCTCTGAGTTGATGGCCTGCATTGTCGATCCTAAAATAAGCGACATTATTTATGACCCGACGTGCGGTTCCGGGTCTCTGCTCATTAAAACAGGGAAAAAAGCCATTGCAAAGGAAAATGGCCATGTGAAGACTCTTGCGCTGTATGGACAGGAAATGAACGGTTCCTCCTGGTCTATGGCCAAAATGAACATGTTTATCCATGAAATAATGGACGCCAAGATTGCCTGGGGCGATTCCCTTGCCAATCCCATGCACTTGGACTCCGACGGAAATCTTATGCAGTTTGATGTTATCGTGGCCAATATGCCTTTTTCGCAGGATAAATGGGCGGCAGGTTTTAATACCGGTGGCGAAACGACCGGCAAGGGCAAAGAATTCAAGATGGAAGCGTCACTTGATAAGTATCACCGCTTTGATCTGGGAGTGCCTCCTGCCAGTAAAGGCGACTGGGCGTTTTTGCTGCATATGATAGCCAGCCTTAAGAGCGGTGGCAGAATTGCCGCCGTTGCTCCCCATGGCGTTTTGTTTAGGGTTGCGTCCGAAGGAAGGATAAGGCAAGCCGTAATCGAAAGAAATCTATTGGATGCTGTTATCGGTTTGCCTGAAAACCTGTTTTACGGCACCGGCATTCCAGCCTGTATTTTAGTGCTTAAGAAAAACCGCAATCGTGATGACGTGCTTTTTATTGACGCATCCGGCAAGGATGAAAAGGGCAACCTCCGCTACAAAAGGGATAAGAATCAGAACAGGCTGGAAACAAAAAACATCGATGATATTGTTAAAGCTTATAAAAACCGTGCAGATATTGAAAAATTCGCCCATGTGGCAACCACCGATGATATAAAAGCCAACGAATATAACCTGAATATCCCCCGGTATGTTAATACTTTTGAGGAAGAGGCCTTGGTGGATATTGAAGAGGTAAAAACCAATATTGCCAATATCCAGAAGGAGCTTGCCAAAGTGGAAGCACAGATGGCCAAGTATCTTAGAGAATTGGGGTTATGAGCAACTTTAAGACGAAAAAACATTTTGCAGCTTGATAAGACATTGAACAGGTGGTAATGATGAGCATAGGTAAATTGGGTTATGATTATAAAAAATATTTATTCCCGGAAGACTGGAAGGAATACGAATTAAGCCAACTATTAGAGGTTATAGAAAGACCTGTTGATATGGTGGATGAAAAAGAATATGATCTCATTACGGTTAAAAGAAATTTTGGGGGAATTCAAAACCGGGGCAAATTCACTGGAAAAGAAATCCTGGTAAAAAGTCAGTTTCAAATTCGAGAAGGAGATTTCATTATTTCAAAAAGACAGATAGTGCACGGAGCATGTGCTGTTGTTCCCAAAAAGTATGCAGGGGCAACGGTATCCAATGAATATGATGTTATGAACTTTAATAACAGGCTGCTGCCGCTTTTTTTTAATTATTACGTGCAATTGCCGTTTATGAAGAGATACTTTTATATTGCCAGTGACGGCGTTCATGTTGAAAAATTGCGTTTTAAAACGAGTGATTGGCTGAGGCAAAAAATTCGTGTCCCTTCAATTATAGAACAACAAAATATCGTTTCGGTACTTGCAACCAGTGACAGGAACATTGGTTTAAAAGAACAGCTAATCGCCGAAAAAAAACAGCTGAAAAAGTGGCTCATGCAGAACCTGCTCACAGGCAAAGAACGCCTCGTCGGTTTCACGCAAGAATGGGAGGGAGTGCGACTAGGGGATTTAGGTGAATTGGCGAGAGGAAAGGGAGTGAGTAAATCAAATGTAGTTGAAATAGGTTATCCTTTTATTTCATATGGTGAGATATATACTATTCACAATATTAAAATTAAAGAGTATCGTACTTTTATTAACGCCAAAGGACGTAAAGAAAGTTTTCGAATGTATAAAGGAGATATTGTCTTTACTGGTTCTGGGGAATCCGCAAATGAAATAGGTAAAGCAGTAGCTTTTTTGTTTGATGATGAAGCATATGCAGGCGGAGATACTATTGTATTGACGCAAAAGAGTAATGATAGTTTATTTTTAACGTATATGCTTAATAGTAATCATGTTATTAATCAGCTTGCATCTTTAGGACAGGGGAATTCTGTGGTTCATATTTATCCGTTTCAATTGGCTCAAATTTCATTCCCGCTCCCGCCCCACCCCGAACAAATTGCCATTGCTAAAATTTTATCCACAGCAGACCATGAAATTGATTTATACGAAAAGCAGCTTGAGGAGCTTAAAAAACAAAAAAAAGCCCTGATGCAGCTGTTGCTGACAGGAATTGTGAGAGTCAACGTTGAGAAGGTGATCTAATGCTCAATCATACCATATTTGACGAACGGCCTGAGAGCCAGGATAGAGCAATAAAAGTTTTGGAAAAATTGGGCTATCAATATGTACCCCGATCACAGGCGGAGATCTTTCGCGGGCGGCTTTCCAATGTTCTGTTCCCTGAGGTTTTGCGGGAGTTTTTGCACCGTCAGTCTTTTGTTTATAGAGGCAAGCAAACGCCCTTTTCCGGCCGGTCTATTGGTAAGGCCATTAACGATATTGATGTGCCGCTTGTTTCAGGGCTGATGTCGGCAAGTAAAACAATTTATGATATGCTCCTTTCCGGCAGCAGCTATGAAGAGGAGTTGTTTGACGGAGGTCGTCAATCCTTTGATTTAAAGTTTATTGATTGGGAGCATCCGGAAAACAATATATGGCAGGTGACAGATGAATTCTCGGTAGAACGGTCGAATGGCAAGTATGCGCGGCCGGATATAGTACTGCTGGTCAATGGTATCCCTCTGGTGGCTATTGAGTGCAAAAAATCCAGTATTGATGTGGGAAAAGGAGTTGCCCAAAATATACGCAACTGGCAGCCTAATTATATTCCCCATCTTTTTAAATATGTCCAAATCATAATGGCCATGAATTTAAACACTGTTAAATACGGTACTTGCGGTACGCCTTCTGAGCATTTTAATATATGGCGGGAAAAGAATTACAAATGGCAGCAGGAAAAATGTAGTAATGTCAGTCCGAACGGAAAAGTCACTGAACAGGACAGGGCTATCGTTTCCATGCTTACCAGGGAGAGGTTGCTGGAACTGATTCGTTATTTCATCTTATACGATAACAATGTTAAGAAAATCGCCCGCTATCAGCAGTTTTTCGGCATACAGGCAGCTATGCTTCGTATAAAGGGAGAAGATGGCAAGGGTACCAGAAACGGTGTGATCTGGCATACCCAGGGCAGTGGAAAATCTCTCACCATGGTGATGCTGGTTAAAAAAATAATAGCTGATCCGGATATTAGAAATCCTCGCTTTGTGCTTGTCAACGACCGGATCAATCTGGATAAACAGCTGCGGGACAACTTTGCCAAAACACAGTTTAGCCCGGCCCGGGCCAAGACAGGTAAGGGCTTGATTGGTTTATTAGATGACAAAGGCGAAACTATAATAACTACCCTTGTACATAAATTTGACTCAGCGGCAAAAAAGAGGATCAAAATTAAAGATGGTAATATATTTTTGCTTGTGGACGAAAGCCACCGCACTCACTCAGGCGAACTCCATGACTTTATGATAGATGTGCTGCCCAATGCGATAAGAATAGGTTTTACCGGCACACCGCTGCTTAAGAAACACAAGTTCAATACCTATGAGCAGTTCGGGCCGCTTATTGACAGTTATCCTATTATCAGGGCTGTGGAAGATGGCGTCATTGTTCCCCTGGTCTATGAGGGTAGGATTATTCCACAGAATGTAACCGGTGAGAAAATTGACGATTATCTCAAATACATCATTGCGCCGCTAAACCGTGATCGGCAGGAAGATATAAAGCGCAAATGGAGCAGGTTTCTACCGCTGGCTCAAACCCGTCAACGTATTGACATGGTGGCCTTTGATATTCATGAACACTTTATGCGTTATGCCAAGCCAAAGGGCTTTAAAGCTATGATCGCTGCTTCCTCCCGCCCTATGGCTATTGACCTGCATAAATCCATAAGGAAACTTGGCGGTGTAAAAACGGCGGTGGTGATATCCCCCGAAAATGTTAAAGAAGATGATGAACTTACTGGCGAAAACAAAGAGAAAATACAGGACTTTTTTAAAGAAGAGGTAGAGCCTCTCTATGGCAACAACTACGAGGAATATATTGACTGGGCCAAAAATAGCTTCATTGGCGGCGAAGATGTGGAAATGCTTATTGTCAAGGATATGCTCCTGACCGGCTTTGATGCGCCGGTTGCTGCCGTGCTGTATGTGGATAAACCCATGCGGGAACATTCCTTGTTGCAGGCCATCGCCCGTGTCAATCGCGTGTATCCGGGTAAAGACTTTGGACTAATCGTGGATTATTGGGGAATCTTTAGCAAATTAAATACTGCAATGGATATGTATTCGGATGAAAAATCAGGCATGGATGGATATGATCAAGCCGATATAGAAAATGCTATTTACGGCGCCGGTGATCAAAAGCTCAAACTTGAAAAGGCGCATCAGGAAGTGTGGTTTTTATTTGAAGGAAAAGATTTTGACCGAAACAGTTCCGAGGGCTGGCAAAGCGTGTTGGCAGACTACGATTTGAGGAAAGTTTTTTATGAAAAACTTTCGATATTTACGCGATTATTGGATTTGGCTATGGGAAGCTACGCGTTGTATAGTGCTATTGGATATGACCGGATTCAGAAATACAAGCAGGATTTGCTTCATTTCCAGAGACTTCGCGGGGCAGTTTTGCTCCGTTATAATGAAAAAGTTGATTTTAGCAAGTATGAAGACGGTATTCGTAGCTTGTTGGATAACTTTGTACTTTCCGAACCAAGCCGGATTATTGTTGAGCCGGTTTCCATTCACGATACCGAAGGGATGAAGGAGCAGCTAGAAAAACTGGATAGCAAAGCCGCCAAGGGTGATGCAATTCGCACTCGTATGCATAGAGAACTGGAAACCTGCCGTTACGATGACCCTTTGCTATACAAGATGTTTTCTGAGCAGGTTAAAGAAACTCTTGAAGAATACAAGGCATCAAGAAATGATGACGCTTATCTCTTTAAAATGGAGATAATGGCAGATGATTTTAAAAGAGGCTATACCGGCCATCACTATCCGGCCTGTATAGAAAATGACAGTGATGCGAAAGCTTTTTACGGAACAATTCAAAGTATCATTGCCGGAGTGATAAATGGTGTGCCGCCGGAGATGGATGAAGCGATGGGACAATTGGCTATTGAGGTCAAGATGTCTATTTCCATTCGCGCAAAAGTGGATTGGCGTAATAATGTAGCTGTACATAAAGATATGGAACAAGCCCTTGACGACTTGATTTGGGATTTTACTGAAGAACATGAGATAAAATTGCCCATTGAAAAAATTGACCTCATCCTGGAAGGACTCAAAAAAACAGCAATTAGCAGGTATTAGATTGTGAAAGAAAAACAATCGTGCATGATACGACTATTTGATGATATTGATATAATTATTGAGCGAAAAAGTGTAAAAAAAATCAGGCTAAAAGTGTACCCGGACGGCGTTGTTAAGCTATCCGCGCCGCTTGGCGTTTCTGGTGAATGTATAAATGATTACCTAAGCAGCAAAACCAAATGGATAGAAAATTCTTTGAATTACTTTAAAGATGTCGGGGCTAATGAATTAGAAACAATACACAGCGGAATATCAACCCGTATTTTGGGCAGGCAAAAAAGGATCACTGTCAAAGAAGGGAAAATCTATAAAATAGAACAAAAGGAAGACTATATTTATATACAATCTCCGGCTACTGATGATAAACAAGCTTTGCAAAAGCAATTTGAACGCTGGTGGCAAAAACAGAGTAAGTTATATTTTTTGCCGGTCATTGAACGGTTGCATCCAATTGTTGCTAAACATGGTATTGATCAACCGGCACTTCAAGTTAGAAAAATGAAAACTCTTTGGGGTAGCTGCTCTAGGAAACACGGCAAAATCAATTTAAATTACTATTTGTATAAAGCTTCGCCGCCCTGTATTGATTATGTCGTCTTACATGAGCTTATACACTTTATTTATCCCAAACATAATAAAGATTTTTATGAATTTCTTACCGTACATATGCCGGATTGGAAAGAGCGTAAAAGAATTCTTGATTATGAGATTGTAAAAGGACTGAAGTATTGAAAGATAAAATGGGTGTTGCCCTATAGCTACCGTTATGTTGAAAATATTTAAACGTTAAATAACTTAGACTCCAGTAGACATGTTAAGGAAACGGAGGATTAACACGATAAACCTTTTTCATATTCATCGGTACGAAAACAAGGATTCTGTACGCAGGACTACAGAACCCCAGTAACTTGAGCGCATCATGAGGGTTAAAATAATAATCTCTATTCATAAGAGGTATCTATGTGGGTACCTCTTTTAAAATTGCCCCTTTTGCTAAAGTGGAACGTTTATGAAACACAGTATTATATTTATTTTTCCTTACAATTTAAGAGAAATCTTAAAACGGTGCTCTTTAATAGTAAATAATAGTATATTCTAATATTCTGTTGATAAACTTCTTATTTCGCTTATAATTTATTGTAGCCGGTTGTTGTTTTTATTAAATCGGTTTTACATTTTTAAATAAGCGCAGTAAAAAGCTTGGCAGGGGAATCCGATGGGAAATGAGTTGTATGTTTTTAAGAGAAGGTAAATTAATTGGCTAATTTACTAAAGAGGGGGATAACAAAGGGGTATGGAGATTTTTTAAATTTAGATTTGTCGGAATAAATTTTATTGTGTAAAACATATCTATAGTTTGAATCTAATGTGAGTATTAATTGGAACAAAAATAACATGTATACATCATATATATTGGATTAATGTTGACTCATAAATCAACTGTGTTATATACTAACAAAAGATTACACTTATTTAAGCATATGTTGATGAGTATGGTAATATCAAGAGCAAAATGGGTATAAATAGGGATTTGGAACTAAAGAATCAAGGCTGCTGGCAGGTAAACAGGGGATCAAGACGCCGTGGAGCCTTTTTATAGTATCAGAGTTTTATAGGAATTTTTTTTTTGAGAAGGATATGGTTTAATAAATAAGGATTTTTATGTCGGAAATCGCATGGGCTTTAAATTGCCTGAATGTCAAATAGTTTGAAGTTTTAAATAAGAGGAGGTTAACTAGTTAATGGAAAAAGGCAAAATGAAAACGATGGATGGGACTAAGGCAGCAGCATACGTGTCATATGCTTTTACCGAATGTGCATGCATTTTCCCAATTACTCCATCCTCTCCTATGGCAGAATATGTTGATGAGTGGAGCGCTCAGGGAAAGAAAAACATTTTCGGTCAAATAGTGGACGTTACAGAAATGCAATCTGAAGCGGGCGCGGCCGGAGCGTTGCATGGTGCATTGAGCGCTGGCGCGTTGTCAACCACCTACACAGCATCGCAGGGCTTACTGTTGATGATCCCCAACATGTATAAAATAGCCGGTGAGCTTCTGCCCGGCGTAATGCATGTGACCGCTCGCAGTCTGGCTACCCATGCTTTGAATATTTTTGGCGATCAATCCGATGTTATGGCTACCTCCCAAACGGGATGGGCACAGTTGTGTTCCAATAGTGTTCAGGAGGTTATGGATTTGGCCGGCGTAGCCCACTTGGCCGCCATTAAATCCAGGATACCTTTCCAGCATTTTTATGACGGTTTTAGAACCTCTCATGAACAACAGAAAATAGAAACTATTGATTACGATGATTTTGCTAAACTGGTTGATATGGACGCCGTCAAAGCATTTAGAGACAATAGTTTGAATCCTGATCGTCCGGTTATTAGGGGCTCCAATCAGAACCCGGATATTTTCTTCCAGGCTAGGGAAGCATGCAGCCCGTTTTTCGAGAAAGTGCCCGATATCGTAGCAGAATATATGAGGGAAATCGGAAAGATTACCGGCAGACAATATAAGCCTTTTGATTATTATGGAGCGCCGGACGCCGAATATATTATTGTAGCGATGGGTTCAATTTGTGATGCCGCGGAAGAAACAATCAATTATTTAATGGCTAAGGGAGAAAAGGTAGGTATAATTAAAGTTCGTTTGTACAGGCCTTTCTCTGCTAAATACTTCTTTGATGTTTTACCGAAAACAGTGAAGAGGATTGCCGTGCTTGATCGGACTAAAACCCCCGGATCTGCCGGAGAACCTTTATATAAAGATATCTGCAACTTATTCTTAAAATCTGATATGAATCCTCTCATCGTTGGTGGGCGTTATGGCCTTGGTTCTAAGGACACTCTACCTTCCGACGTCGTGGCCGTATACGAAAACCTTAAAGCGGATCAACCTAAAAACGGGTTTACCATTAGCATTATTGACGACGTTAGCTTCACTTCCCTTCCCAGGGGCGAAGAAATTGACGTTACTCCAGAAGGAACTATCCAGTGCAAGTTCTTTGGACTCGGTTCTGATGGTACAGTAGGTGCTAACAAGCAAGCGGTCGAAATTATCGGGGACAATACGGACCTTTACGCGCAGGCTTATTTTGCTTATGATTCCAAGAAATCCGGCGGTATCACCATTTCCCACCTGCGTTTTGGCAAAAAGCCTATTCAAGCGCCTTATTTGATTAGTGCCGCTAATTTTATTTCCTGTAGCAACCAGCAATATGTTAATATGTACGATTTAACGGCAGGCCTAAAGCCAGGCGGTACCTTCCTGCTGAACTGTACATGGACACCGGAAGAATTGGGAGAGAAATTGCCGGCCAAAATGAAAAGATATCTTGCTAAAAATAACATTAATTTTTATACGATAAATGCTGTGGATATTGCCAGAGAACTTGGATTGGGCAACCGTACCAATATGATTATGCAGTCCGCTTTCTTTAACCTGGCCAAAGTGATTCCTCTTGATGAAGCTGTTGGTTACATGAAGGATCAAATCAAAAAGGCTTATGGTAAAAAAGGTGACAAGCTCGTTAATATGAACAATGCTTCTGTTGACGCAGGTATCGATAAATTGGTTAAAATTAATATTCCGGCTGCCTGGGCTGATGCACCCGATGATGCGGTCGTAGCGATGGATGAACCGGATTTCATTACCAACATTCTTAGGCCGATGACCAAGCAGGAGGGAGATAGCCTGCCTGTAAGCGCTTTTAAAGGTGCGGAAGACGGCACGTTTCCACCCGGCACTGCTAAATACGAAAAACGCGGTGTTTCGGCGTTTGTACCTAAGTGGATTAAGGAGAATTGTGTTCAGTGTAACAGATGTTCGCTGGTTTGCCCGCATGCTGCAATTAGGCCGGTTTTACTGACAGAAGAGGAAGCCAAGAACGCTCCGACCGGATTTGAAACTAAGCCGGCCAATGGATCACAGTTGAAAGGTTTGCAATACCGGATGCAGGTTACACCCTTAGACTGCATGGGGTGCGAATCTTGCGTTAACGTCTGCCCGGCGAAGGAAAAAGCCTTGGTCATGGAAAGCATTGAAAGCCAGGTAGATGTGGAAGCAGCAAACTGGGAATTTGCAATGACTATTCCTGTAAAAGACAATCTCTTGAATAAATACAGCATTAAGGGCAGCCAGTTCTGCCAGCCTATGTTGGAATTCTCCGGCGCCTGCGCCGGTTGTGGAGAAACACCGTATGTCAAGCTGCTTACCCAGTTATATGGGGACAGAATGATGATAGCCAACGCCACGGGTTGCTCTTCTATCTGGGCTGCTGCTGCTCCCTCAATGCCTTACACGAAGAATGCGGAAGGCAAGGGCCCGGCATGGTCTAATTCTCTGTTCGAGGACAGTGCGGAATTCGGTTTTGGTCTATATCTAGGTACTAAGAAAATCAGAAATAAAGTTGCCGAGCTGATGCGGGAAGCTTTGTCCCTTGATGTATCGCAAGAGTTAAAGGATGCTTTCCAGGAATGGCTGGATGGCATGTATAGTGCCGATGCATCCAAAGCCGCTGCAGCTAAGCTGCTGCCCCTGTTGGAAGGACAGACCAATCCTGTGCTGAAAGAAATTGCCGACCGGAAAGATTTCCTAATTAAAAAATCGAACTGGGCTTTCGGTGGAGACGGTTGGGGTTATGATATCGGTTACGGCGGCATAGACCATGTGCTGGCATCCGGTGAAGATATCAACATCCTGGTTTTGGATACCGAAGTTTATTCCAATACAGGTGGTCAGTCTTCTAAAGCGACTCCTGCTGCAGCTGTAGCGAAATTTGCTTCCTCCGGTAAGAAGACGAAGAAGAAAGACCTCGGCGCTATGGCTATGACTTATGGCTATGTATATGTAGCACAGGTAGCAATGGGAGCCGACCCGGATCAATGCGTTAAAGCTTTCAAGGAAGCTGAAGCATATCCCGGCCCATCCCTGATTATCGCTTACGCCCCCTGTATTAACCACGGTATTGACATGGCCAAGAGCCAGTTTGAAATGGACCGGGCTGTTAAAGCAGGATACTGGCATCTGTACAGATTTAATCCCGAACTCAAGAAAGAAGGAAAGAATCCATTTACCTTCGATTCTAAAGAGCCGAATCTGGATTCATTCAGAGATTTCATCATGAGCGAGGTGCGTTATAGTTCACTGGCAAAACTGTTCCCGGCACAAGCAGAACAGCTATTTGCAAAAACGCAAGAAGATGCCAAGGATAGATACGAGTTCTACAAGAAACTGTCAGAAGGTTAAAATTTGCCGAATAGCTCGCTGAATAAGCCAAGAAACGGAGGACATATATGTCCTCCGTTTTCTGCTGGTGAAGACACCAAAGTATCTAATTGCATTAATAAGGTGGCCTAAGAGTATTTGTTTCGACGGTAAGATATTATAAAGTCTAATCGTTTTTATGCGCTTTCAAGTAAGGAGTGGTACTATAATGATAAGTCCGCAATATAATTGGCAGGAAGAAGTTAAGCGAGTTGCATATGGCATTCGTCGCCGTGTGCTGGAGCATACCGTAATAAATAATGGCGGCTATTTAAGTCAAGCCTGTTCGGCTGCTGAAATACTTGCCATAATGTATATACGTATTATGAACTTGGGAAAAACGGAAGAACCTTTAGTACCTCCGCTTTTTGCCGGTGTACCCGGTCAGAAAAATCCTAATTCCTTTACGGGTGCTATATTTAATGGTCCCAAAGGTCCAAAGTATGATCGTTTTATTTTATCGCCATCTCAATATGCCTTGGTATTATATGCTCTATTAGTTGAAGTGGGGAGAATGGATCCGGAAGGACTGCGCCAATTCAATGTAGACGGTTATACCGTGGAGATGATTGGTGCTGAGCATTCACCGGGTATGGAGGTTATGACAGGATCTCTGGGGCAGGGTTTAAGCCAGGCGGCCGGTATTGCTATGGCACGGAAATTGCGAGGAGATACCGGTAAGGTATGGGTTTTTATGTCTGATGGTGAATGGCAATCCGGACAAAATTGGGAGGCACTGCAAGCCATATCCTATCACAATTTGGATAACCTGGGCATTTATATTGATGCTAACGGCCAGCAATGTGATGGTGCCATGGGCGATGTTATGAATATAGAGCCTTTGGCTGATCGTTTAACAGCTTTTGGTGCTAGGGTACACAGGGTTGATGGCCACGACTTGGACATGCTTGTTAAACCTATTCTAGAACCTATTCAGCAAGGTAAGCCACTGATAGTTATAGCGGATACCAATCCGTGGAAAGGGATAGAAATTTTAAAAGAGCGGTATCCAAAGTTACATTACGTGCGATTTTTAACTGAACAAGAGCGCGAACAATATGCCGTCCTATTAAAAAGCCTATAGGTTAAAAGGAGTTTAGCTAGATGGAAATACTATCAAAGGTTCACGCGCGAAACTTGGTAGAGTGGGCTAAAAATAAACCGGACGTTTACGTTCTTTCGGCTGATCTAACAAGTTCCACTGAAGTTGATCTTTTCCGTGACACGTATCCCGACCGTTTTTTATCCATGGGTATAGCAGAGCAAAATATGATTAGTTTTGCAGGGGGCATGGCGCGGGAGGGGTTATATCCCTTCATACATACTTTTGCTGTTTTTATATACCGGCGGGCTTATGACCAAATTGCTATTTCTGTGGCTTACCCAAACTTGCCGGTGCGAATGATTGGTTTTTTGCCAGGAGTAACTACTCCTGGAGGCGCAACACACCAGTCAATAGAAGATATATCCGTAATGCGTTCTTTGCCCAATATGACAATATTAGAGTGCGGTGATGCCACGGATGTGGAAAGTGTGTTGGATATAGCACATAGTGTTAACGGACCGGTTTATATTCGCATGCTGCGGGGGGAAATTCCTCGCTTGTTTTCACCTCAAGACCCTATGCAGTTTAACCAAGCGAGAACTATTAGCAGAGGAAGCGATATTACGGTATTATCTTCCGGTATATGTACGGAAGAGGCCATGTGCGCCATACAAGCCCTGCAAAGAGAGGGGGTTTCCATACAACATATGCATATCACCACACTTAAACCCTTTAATGATTATAAGGTGTTGGAGGCAATAGCCAATTCCCATTACGGTGTTATCACTATGGAGAATCATTCAATTATTGGTGGATTAGGTTCCATTATTGCTGAACAAATGGCAGAGTTCGGTATAGGTAAGAAGCTTGTACGTATTGGTCTAAAGGATACTTTTATACATGGGGCCAGCCGTCCCTATCTGATGCGTAAGTATCGTTTGGATGCGCCGGCGCTTATTGACGAGGCAGGTAAATTGACAGGTCAAAATTTCAACATATCTGAGGATGAGCTGGCGCGTTCTTACGTTGCGCCTGTACACAGTGATGCTAAGGCGGAGGCTTTGTAATGATATCTGGGGAACGATTTTCAGTGGTCTATCGTTTGGTAGGGGATGAAAAGGAAGCTTATCGTAAGGCACGGGATATATGTTTAGAGCAGACAGTGGAATTCCCGGAAGAACTTATCCCCAGCGGGCTGATTCAAGATGAAATAGTTGGTCGTATTGAAAACTTTTTGCCCATAAGCGAACATATTTATGAGGCTAATGTAAGTTATGCAATTGAGCTAACTGCGAATGAATTTACTCAACTACTCAATGTTATTTTTGGAAATATAAGTATTAAGCCCGGTTATCGAGTAGAACGGTTAGAAATGCCTAATAGGCTGTTGAGCCAATACCCGGGACCTCGTTATGGGCGTGATGGTCTACGAGAATACCTTGGAGTTAAAGACCGACCGCTTTTATTTACCGCATTAAAGCCATTGGGGTTAAATCCTAAGCAGTTTGCTGACATGGCTTACAAATGCGCTTTAGGTGGTATTGATATTATTAAGGACGATCATGGTTTAACGGACCAAGTATTTGCACCGTTTAATGAGCGGGTATATCGCTGTGTTGAGGCAGTGGAGAAAGCCAATAGGGAAACAGGCCTGCGCTGCATTTATGTCCCCAATATCACAGCACCAATGGATAAGATTTTGGCGCGCGCCAAGACAGCCAAAGAAATGGGGGCCAAGGGATTGGTTGTTTCACCGGCCATTGTTGGGCTGGATGCAATGCGAGTTTTGGCCAATAACGATGAAATTGCCCTGCCGATATTTAGTCATCCCGCTTTTCAAGGAAGCTATGTGATAGCTAAAAACAATGGTATTTCCCATTTTGCTCTATTCGGGCAAATTACTCGCTTAGCCGGCGCAGATGCAATCATTTATCCCAATTTCGGAGGAAGGTTCGCCTTTAGCCGTGAAGAGTGCGAAGCCATAGTGATGGGAACCGGTGTAGAGATGGGGCATATTAAAAGCATTTTCCCAAGCCCGGGAGGGGGCATTAGCCTGGACCGTATTGAGGAATTATTGAAGGTTTACGGGAAGGACGTTATATTCTTAGTTGGTGGTGGTTTGTTTAAGCAAGGTAATGATTTGATCGAAAGTTGTCGTTATTTTAATCAGATGATAAATAAATTTTAGCTTATATACTACTTTTAATTATTTTTCTTAGCGGCAATATCTAAATATTTTTCCATATTATTTGCTATTTATTTTAAACCATGGTATGATTATTATCGCGTTAAAAAGTTGAGAAACCGCTTTTTTGAGGCCTCTGATTATATATTATTGGTCAGGGTTTTTGGTTTAAAGCTTTTTGATCGATTTTATAGTAAAGGAGGTTTCACAATTGGAAGGCAAAGTCAAATGGTTTAATGCCGATAAAGGGTTTGGTTTTATTGAAACAAGTGAAGGTAACGATGTGTTTGTTCATTTTTCCGCAATCCAAGGCGAAGGTTTTAAGACCCTTGATGAAGGACAGAGTGTAACTTTTGACGTAGTTGAAGGTAATCGTGGTCCTCAAGCTGCAAATGTTCAAAAGTAATATAAAAACAAAATTGTAATTGGAAAGAAGGGTCATGCCAGTTGGGAGGCCCTTTTTTTTTGTCTCTTTGCGATCTAGTTGGCTGTTTTTGTATGGTGAAGTGGCTGTATACTTTACTATTGATATAATGAGGAATTTATTGACAAGGTACTTACAATATATTATTCTTTAGGAAAAAGATATTTAAATTTAAATACTTTGAGAAAAATGTCAAATATTATACATATATGAAATGCGACTTGTGATGTATTTTTTAAATAACTCGGAATTAGAGCATGATTTTTTTTGATTAGGACAACTCTGGAATTTAAACCTAGGCTTGGTTGACAAACGATGGCTGTTTATATTCACAATGTGGCTACTTTTGATCAATTTATGGGGGCGAATTGGATGGAGGGCAATTTAATTAGTGTATATAATAGTGAAAAAGTTGAACCTAAGCTTAGCGAGCAACAACGCAAACAGTTGCAGCATGAAATTAAAATATATTTGCAGCAATATTTTAAACAAAAATTAGGCAAAGGCGTTGACTATAACAAAGTTACTATTTGTGAAGATATGCTTATTATCAGGGGAGAAGGTTTTTTGACGGAGCCGGAAAAATTTATTGCCCAGACCCCTTCTGGCAGGAAAACGATAAGGGCATCAAGGACTCATGTAGTATTGCAACACTGGCATGACAACAAAAGATATATTGAGGAAAAATTAAACGCCAAGGTTATTCATAATGTTTTTGACATAGAACCGGAAAACGATTTTTGGATGAATACTGTAGTTTTTGACCGTTATTTTACTTAATTTACTGTTAAATCGTAAACCACTCAAGAAAAGACTGCTAATGATAGGTAATCATTTTCCAATTAAATATATAAATATTTGGTAGGCTAAGAGAGACCTTCGGGTAGTTCGCGGAAGACCAATGTTATTAAGGGGAACTCGGATAGATTATCCCTTAATAACGTTGGTCTTCTTTATTTTTATGGTTAGAAAGATAAGAAAAAGATAAATGGCTGGCAGTAATAACCTTAATGGTTAAATATCATAAAGAGGAGGAAATAAAATGAGTGACACTATGAAAGCATTGGTTTACCGCGGCCCGGAAAAGATTGGTTTGGAGGATGTGCCAGTACCCAAAATTATTGAGGCGGATGATGCCATTGTAAGAGTTACCACATCGACTATCTGTGGGACTGATATTCATATTTGGCACGGCGGCATGCCGGAAATAGAACCCCCGCGCGTAATCGGTCACGAGTTTGTAGGCGAAGTAGTGGAAGTAGGACCTGCAGTTAGAAACTCAAAAGTTGGGGATAAAGTTGCAGTCTCCTGTGTTACTCAGTGTGGTGAGTGTTTCTATTGCGTTCGCGGAATATATTCTCATTGCACCACTGGCAGCTGGATTTTCGGCTATATGATTGACGGCTGCCAGGCTGAATATGTTAGAGTTCCCCATGCCAATCTGGGGATGTTCTCTATTCCGGAAGGACTGACTGAAGAAGACGTTCTTTTTGTAGGTGATATTTTGTCCACCGGTTATTTCGGTTCGGAAAATGCCGAGATCGAACCAGGAGATACAGTTGCAGTTATGGGCTGTGGTCCAGTTGGAATGTGCGCCATGACAACAGCAAGGTTATGGGGGCCTTCTAAAATAATCGCTGTTGATATCAACCAGCAAAGGTTGGATTTCGCAGTAGCCAGTGGTATAGCTGATGTCGGAGTCAACCCCTTAAATGGAGATGCCGGCGATCAAATCAGAGAAATGACCGGGGGTAGGGGAGCTGACAGAACTATTGAAGCCAATGGTTTTAAACCAACATTTGATATGGCAATAGATGCTGTAAGACCAGGTGGCAATATTTCCCTAATCGGCGTATTTGAAAAGCCCCAGGAACTTGCCATGAACAAATTATGGATTAAAAACATCAAAATCAGCATGGGTCTAGTAAATGCTAACCGCATTCCGGAATTAATCAAACTGATCCAAGCAGGGAAAATCAGCACCAACTACCTGATTACGCATCGGGCTCCTTTAAATGATATTGTCACAGGTTATGATGTCTTTGGCAATAAGAAAGATAACTGCCTGAAATGGGTCGTAACTCCTTACCAGAGATAAGGAAGATGAATATTAAAGTCATGAGATATTAGGTTTAAGGCTTAAAAAGGGCTGCTGCAAAACGAGCTAAATAGTTCGTAGTGCAGCAGCCTTATTTTGTACGACAAATAAATCTCAATTACAAAAATCATCTTGGAAAAAAACAAAAATTTTAATGTTAATCTTACGAATTAATTAGTTGCTTTGAGTACGGCATCGTGGTGTTGCTGTACATAAGATGTAGATATACCGGAGCCGTGTGGTTGGCTATTAAACAAGTACATATCAAAGTGTCCGGTTACACCGTTATCGGTAATATTTTCTATAGTAGTATGGGGCATACCGGACAGGGAGGCGGCGATGGCTTGTCCCCCTACCTGAATACATGCTGGCCTGGGTGTCCAGGTCCACTCTGTGAAAAGGTCTAACATGGTATCGGTGTCCGCTTTAGTTAAAGGTTCGACATCACAGTGGCTGGCGCCGCCTAGTACGGCAAAACGCATAGTTTTGCCGGTTTGGGTATCAATAACGGTGAATTTTTGGCCCGGTTTTAATAGGTTTATCCCTTCTTTAAACCAATCAACTAACTGGCCATGCGTTTTGGAATCGTTTATTACCTGCGCTTCAAGAGATGGTTCGCGAACAACATTACCCCTGGACATACTGTTAATATTTAATGCCAGAGTTTGCCCTGCATAAATCATATCACCCTGAATATTGTTTAGCTTGCGTATACCCTCAATGGTAAGGCCATACTTTTGGGCAATGCCGCCAAGTGTATCCCCGGCTTGTACCAGATAAGCGTTCGGGGATGTATTACTAATATTAGAATTTGCAGGTTTTGCTTGATTATTTGAGGTTTTGGTTGTGTCGTCTAGCCGGAGAACTTGACCAATGGCCAGAAGATCACTTTTTAAACCATTAATCTCTTTTATTTTTTCCACACTAATACTATTTTTTTGGGAAATATCCCATAGCGTGTCCCCTTGCACCACAGTATAGTCAGCGGCGTAAGCTGAATTGATATAAATAAAAAAGAAGAGTAACAAGCTTGGCAGCAATAGTTTATCTTTAATCATTTTGTATCTCCTCAAGGCAATATATATTAATATCTAATTGTAAAAAATTCTATGTTCGTCATCTATATCCTTTATTTTTCGCGGGGAAAAAAGCAAAAAGGTACTATTACGAGTAAAAATGGAAGTTATATTAATATTTTTAGTTAAAGTGCCTTATTATTTATTAATTTTACGGCATGTACTAAAAATTTTTAAAAAGTTTTTTGCGTATGCAGGAAACTTACTTTCTAAGTAGAATATACTTTATTACCCAAACTAAGTAACGGTAACACGGCGAAATTAATGATAGCGGCAGTGTAAACTGATTCCTGAAGTGATATCAGTTGTGCAAAAGGAAAAACACCTTGGCTCAATAGGTCGGGTTGTTCTAAAAAAGGTAGGACAGTAGTACGGTAGGAAAAGTGGTGCGGGATTTCTTGTTTCCCAGGCAGCCTCGTTATATTAAGTAAGCGGGGTTATATTGCGCGGGGGGGGGGAACTAGTTGGTCTGCTCTTCTTTAAACTCCTACGGGGGTTTTTTTTGTTGCCCAAAAAATAATGAGGAGGTCAGGGGAATTGAGTAAGGATGGTAGTAAGGTGGTATGGAGGTTGAACAAAAAGCTATTAGGGCTATTATTGCTAGGGATGCTGGTATTTTTAGCCGGTTGCGGGTCATCTGTAGAGGAAAAAGGCACAGGGCAGGTTGTGGAACTTAAACTAGCACATTTCTTTCCCAGCACACATCCGGCTGAGACCGAGTTAATACAGCCATGGGCTAGAGCGGTTGAGGAAGCTACCAATGGCCAGGTGAAGATAACCAGCTACCCTGGTGAACAACTACTAAAAGCGGACCAGATATACGATGGGGTCGTTAGCGGCATCGCCGATATAGGCATGTCTTGTTTCTCTTATACCCGAGGGCGCTTCCCGGTAATGGAAGCTTTCGAATTGCCCGGCGTCACCTACAATAACTCCAAGGTGGCCAGCAAAGTGGCCTGGGAAGGCATAAAGCAAATTAATCCGGAGGAAATCCAGGATACTAAAATGATGATGGCACTGACTACCGGCCCTGGGGATTTATTTACCAAAGTTCCGGTGCGCCGTCTGGAAGATTTGCAAGGGCTAGAAATAAGGGCTACGGGCTTAAGCGCTAAAACCCTTCAAAAACTGGGGGCCAACCCGGTAGCGATGCCCCAGTCCGATGCCTATGAGGCTTTATCTAAAGGAGTTGTGAAAGGTAATCTGTCACCGGTGGAGGTTTTGAAGGGCTGGAAACATGCTGAGGTAACTAAGTATTTAACAAGAACACCTTTTCTTTACAATACCTTATTTTTTGTCACTATGAACCTTGATAAGTGGAATTCCATATCCCCGGAAAACCAAAAAGCTATAGAAAATGTGAATGAAAAGTTTTTTACAGAGGTAGCCATGGGTTTGTGGGATAAACAGAACGAGGACGCTTTGGAGTGGTCTGTTAAAGAACAGGGAGTTCAAGAAATAAAGCTTAGTAATGAAGAAACCGACCGGTGGATAAAACTTGTGCAGCCTATCCAAGATGAATTTGTAGCTAGTATGGATGCGAAAGGACTTTCGGGCCGACAAATTATGGATACAGTGATAGAGCTAGCCGACAAGTACAATAAAGAATACCAGTAAAAAAGGGGTGACTAATAATTGTTAAAATTTACTGGTCTGATTACGGGATTAAGTCGCATCCTTGATAAAATAGCCGGGTTATGTATGGTATCTGTCATGCTTTTGGTGGTAATCAATATTCTGCTGCGTACTTTATTTAATCGTCCCATTTTGGGAGTTTATGAATATGTTGTATTTTTAACTGTAGCCACCATTGGCTTATCCCTGGCACATTGTGCAATACAAAATAGTCATATTGCAGTAAGCTTTGTCTACGACCGGCTACCTTTGAGAATGCAATGGTTGGTGGATGTATTTATAAATACTGCCGGTTTGTTTTTCTGGAGCCTTTGTGCTTGGCAGGTCGGCATTTATGCCAACAATATGGCGGCCAGTGGCGTAGTGGCATCCACTTCCCAAATACCGTTATACCCTTTTATATACCTAATTGCCTTTTGTTTGCTTGCCCTTGGTCTGGTATTGCTGGTTAAAACTTTAGAATCAGTGCAAAGGTTATGGCAGCCTTCTTTAATAACCTTGTCAACAGGTGTAAAGACAATGAAGACAGTGCAAAATGCGGCGACGATAAATAAATGAGTACACTTATAGTTGGTTTAATA
Organism: Desulfoscipio geothermicus; assembly: GCA_016841205.1. GTDB lineage: Bacteria > Bacillota > Desulfotomaculia > Desulfotomaculales > Desulfallaceae > Sporotomaculum > Sporotomaculum geothermicum_A. The sequence continues at coordinate 145,220 of JAENZP010000005.1, read as the reverse complement.
AGCATCGTAGCTTTTTTTGTCCTTTTGGTTTTACGTATGCCCATTGCTTTTGCTATGGCTCTGGTTGGTCTTACCGGCTTTGGTTACCTGACCACGCCCTCCGCGGCCTTTAGTATGGCGGCTAAGGAAATATATTCTACTTTTTCTTCTTACTCACTAGGTGTAATCGCCATGTTTGTCTGGATGGGCTTTCTGGCTTTTTACTCTGGCATTGGTACCAGGATGTATGTATTTGCGTATAAATTAATTGGCCATTACCCTGGGGGGCTAGCCATAGCCACCCAGGCGGCGTGCGCCGTTTTTGGGGCCATTTGTGGTTCCAATACAGCAACGGCAGCCACCATTGGTGCTATTGCCCTGCCGGAGATGAAAAAGTACCAATATGACGATTCACTGGCTACGGCCAGCGTCGCCGCGGGCGGTGTGCTGGGTGTGTTGATTCCGCCCAGCGTAATATTTATTGTTTATGGTATGGCAACGGAACAGTCGGTGGGTAAGCTATTTGTGGCGGGCATTGTGCCGGGTATATTACTAATGCTGTTATATATGGCCACGATAGCGGTGCTTACTTTCCGCAAGCCCGGCCTTGGGCCCGCCGGGTCCAAGGCGACTTGGCGGGAAAGTGCTGTGGCGCTTCGCGGTGGATTAGGGGAGGTTTTGGTTATCTTCTCCCTATCCATGGGCGGGCTGTTTGTTGGTTGGTTTACGCCCACGGAAGCGGGCGCTGTAGGAGCAGCGGGTGTTTTGGGGGTAGCCCTTATTAAAAGGAGCCTAAGCTGGGAAGGTTTTAATAAATCCCTCCTTGATGCTACCCGCACCACCGCTATGATTATGCTGCTAATCGCCGGGGCTATGATTTTCGGTAGGTTGATGGCCATAAGCAGGCTGCCCTTTGAGTTGGCCCAAATAGCCGGGGCTCTGCCCCTGCCGCCCGTTGCGGTGATGGCGATTATATTGCTCATCTACCTGGTGCTGGGCTGTTTTATTGATGCGTTGGCGCTGGTTTTGCTGACCATACCCATATTTTACCCCATTGCGGTAAACACCCTGGGCTACGACCCAATCTGGTTTGGGGTTATCATTGTGATGACGGTGGCCATGGGCGTAATTACACCTCCGGTGGGCATGAATGTGTACATTATTAAGGGAGTTGCGCCGGATATACCTTTGGAGGTGATTTATAAAGGCATCTGGCCCTTTTTGGGGGCTGTTATAATTTGTTTGGTCCTGCTGATTGCCTTTCCGCAATTGGCTACCTTTTTGCCTGGATTGTTGTCTTAATAGGTAGTATAGACTGTGGGAAAGTCCATTCTCATTACTTCGCTTAACGTTTTAACCATAATTATTTTTACTAGGAGTGGCTGTTTCTTATTTTAGTCAGCCACTCCCTATTTTTATTGTGCAGTAATAACCGATAAATTATGCTTTAGCAGTGCTTAGGCCACTTAGAAATCCGGTGGAGAAAGCGATTTGCAAATTATATCCCCCGGTTAAAGCATCGACATCAATTATTTCACCGGCAAAATACAGGCCTTTAACGATTTTGGATTCCAGGGTTGAAGGGTTGATTTCTTTAACGCTGATGCCGCCGCTAGTTACAATGGCCTCATTTAACGGGCGGGTGCCGGTGACGGTTAAGGAGATATTTTTTAGTGTATGTACCAGCAGAGATCGCTCGGTTTTGCTTATCTGGTTTACTTGCTTGTGTATATCCACACCGGATAATTGTAAGACGACGGCAATCATTCTTTGGGGCAGCAAATCATCCAATGCGTTTTTCAGGTGTTTGCCACTGTATTTGTTAAAATCCCTTTGTAAGCGGGCATCCAATTGTTCACTGGTTAATGCCGGTTTTAAGTCAATAGTAAGCTGCACCGGTTTATTGAGTGATGCGGAATCCCTAATAAGGCTGCTTAGGCTTAGAATAATTGGGCCGGATACGCCAAAATGGGTAAAAATCATTTCTCCGAACTGTTCCGCTTTGACCTTGTTATTGATGAGAGCTTTTATAGATACATTTTTCAAGGTTAGACCTTGCAGGTCTTTGACCCAGTTTTCCTTGGTTATTAACGGTATTAAAGCGGGCTTGGGTTCTATGATAGTATGGCCCAGTTTACGGGCCATACTATAACCGTCTCCGGTGGACCCTGTTTGTGGGTAGGACATACCACCAGTCGCAACAATTATTTTGGGCGCTGATATTTGCTTATTGTTGCTTAAAAGAACGCCTACTATTTGTTGATTATTGACAAGTATTTTTTTGACTTCGGTCTGCAATTTAGTCTCAACATTGTTCTTCTGCAAGTGCTTTTGGAGCGCTTTAATAACATCGCTGGATTTATCCGAGGCGGGGAAAACCCGGTTGCCGTGCTCTACTTTGGTTTGAACACCCAAAGATGCCAGTAGTGCTATAAGTCTGTGATTATCAAAGGTTTTAAAAGCGCTGTATAAAAATTTGGGGTTGGACATGATATTACGGTAAAAATCACTAATGTCTCCATAATTGGTGACATTACATCTCCCCTTGCCTGTGATAAAGAGTTTTCTGCCTAGTTTTTCGTTTTTTTCCAATAAGATAACTTTTAGCCCCCGGGATGCCGCAGTAGATGCGCCAAGCATGCCTGCAGGACCGCCTCCAACCACAATCAGATCATAATCCATCTTTTTCCGCCTTCCCGTGTTTATCAAGAAACTAAAAAGTATAAGACGATGGTTTCTATTAATAATACTATTATAAGACAAATAGCCCGATTAAATAGATAGTTTTCGAGGCTTTGAAGAGCTGTATTAGTGAACAAAGATCGTAAATATTACCAAAGAAACGGCTACATGTGTTATGATAAAAATATCCGTTGTTTAGAATGTCTTTGTCTACTGGGATAGATTGGGCCCATCCGTTTCCTTTGTTTTGGCATCACATGGCCGTGGGTATGCTATAAATGACAAATCAAGAAGTAAAGGGGAAAATAAGCATGGCAGAATTCAATGAGTTTAGTTTAACCGAGCCTGTGATCAGGGCCCTTAATAACCTGGGTTTTGAAGAGGCGACGCCCATACAAGAACGGGCTATTCCTGTGGGTTTGCAGGGACGTGACCTGATCGGGCAGGCTCATACCGGCACTGGTAAAACAGCGGCCTTTGGTATACCTTTGATGGAAATTTTGGAAGTTGGGAGAGAATATATACAAGCTGTTGTTTTAACCCCCACCCGTGAATTGGCTGTCCAGGTGGCCGAAGAGTTAAATAAACTCGGGCAATACAAGGGGATCCGTACGTTACCTATTTACGGCGGTCAGGATATTAACCGCCAAATCAGGGCACTTAAGAAAAAGCCGCACATTATCGTAGGTACACCCGGCCGTTTAATGGACCACATGGGTCGCAGAACTATCCGCCTAAACCAGGTTAGCATTGTGGTTTTGGACGAGGCCGATGAAATGCTGAATATGGGCTTTATCGAGGACATTGAAAATATCCTTAAGGATATTCCCGGGGAAAGGCAAACAATGCTTTTTTCCGCTACCATACCTGCACCAATCCGGGCATTGGCCGGGCGTTTTATGAACAGTCCGGAGGTCATAAAGGTTGAATCTCGGCAGATGACTGTGCCGAATATTGAGCAAGGCTATATTGAAGTGCAAGAAAAACAAAAATTTGATGTTCTGTGCCGCCTATTGGATACCCAATCGCCTGACCGGGCCATTATTTTTGGCCGGACAAAACGCCGGGTAGACGAATTGTTTGAGGGTTTGAACAAGCGCGGTTATTCGGCTGAAGGGATCCATGGTGATTTATCCCAGGCCAAGCGGGATCAGGTGATGCGGCAGTTTAAAGAAGGTGCTATCGAAGTGTTGGTGGCCACTGATGTTGCCGCCAGGGGGCTGGATATCACTGGGGTGACCCATATATATAACTTTGATATTCCTCAGGATCCGGAGGGTTATGTGCACCGTGTTGGTCGTACCGGGCGTGCCGGTAAAGCAGGCGTAGCCATTACCTTGGTGACGCCTAGAGAGATTCATCACTTAAGGGTTATTGAAACAATGACCAGAGGCAAAATAACACGCCGCCCCATGCCAACGCTAAAAGATGCCATTGAGGGGCAACAGCGCATGGCGGTGGAAAGATTGATGATGGCTGTGGAAAAAGAGGATATAGAAAATTACAGGGGTTTGGCCGAAGGATTATTGGAGGAAACCGATTCGGTTACCTTACTATCTGCTGCGCTAAAAGTGCTTACTAAGGAGCCGGATCAGACTCCTGTTGCATTAACAGAGGAAGTACCACTCAGAATTAAAAGGGACAAAAATATACGTACCGGGCAAAGGGGCTATTACAGCGGGCCAAACGGTAAAAAAAGCACAGCTGGGGGTGCCGGTGGCTTCAGGGGGAAAAAACGATCAAGTAGCCGGTCTTATTAGAAAAATATCTTAGAAAACTATTGCTTAATGTTATTAACTTTGTTATAATAACATTAAGCACCATCCATACAGTGACTCGGGTTGTACGGTATGCAAGAAGCGTCGGATATGTGGTTCGGGTTTGTTGCGAGAAGTAAGCCAGTCTATGGGTAGTGTATTTTTGTTTAGGTAAGTTGCATAAAAGTGAGTTTATGGTATTTCGGTAATTTTGTTCGGTAAGGTTCTGTTTTAGATATTACTGTGAAGTCGGTTGAAAACAAGTATTATACCCCACAAATTAACGTAAGAGTAAAGTAACTGGAGAAATATTTTGATTGTTTTCGGAAAACTGTAAGGATGGTTGCTAATGGGAGAAGGTCCGACGCCTTCTCCCATATTATGTGCAGGTGTTTGCCAAGCCTGCCAATATTATATTGACAGCTTAGCGGTTATTATAAGTAAAAAGTCTTGCGGTTAAACTAAAAAATATGTATAATAATTATTGCGCGGTTGGAAGCGCTACAATTGGATACAATGCATAATGTAGACCACGGAGAGATGGCTGAGTTGGTCGAAGGCGCGCGACTGGAAATCGCGTAGACGGTTTGACCCGTCTCGAGGGTTCGAATCCCTCTCTCTCCGCCATAGTATTTGGGCATGGGGACGGACTTGACTGTTTATGACGGGTCCGTCCTTGCGCTAAAAATAGTTAATTTTATTTTTGGCCGTGCTAGATGGGGAGGTAGCGGTGCCCTGCACCCGTAATCCGCTGTAACGGGGTTGAATTCCTGTCCGAGGGTTTGGCTTGTGAGGTCCGGCTTTTGTAAGGGGTGTTGACGATTGGGTCTTGCGCGACGGAGGCTTTTGAACCGTGTCAGGTCCTGACGGAAGCAGCACTAAGGAAGTTTATCCGGGTGCCGCAAGGGTGCCTGGTCTGAGCTACCTGCAAAAGTAACGCTTGGAAACCATTATTCGACGGCAGGTGCACGGCCATTAAATTTAATTATATATAACAAGAAAACCGGCTTTAGGTCGGTTTTCTTGTTATTAAAAAACGCTTTTAAATAGAACGTTTATGGTGAACGATCCAATGGAAGGGAAAAAGCGTTGCGGCGGCGAATTTAATTTAGTGGTTTATGCGGGGGGGTGTGGATGGTGAGTTACCTGGCCTTGTATCGGCAGTGGCGGCCGCAGCAGTTGAGTGACGTAGTGGGTCAAAAGCATATTACGGAGACGCTGCGCAATGCCTTGATGGCAGGCAAAGTTAGCCACGCCTATTTATTTTGCGGGCCTCGGGGCACTGGAAAAACCAGCACGGCCAAGGTGCTGGCCCGGGCTATAAATTGCACGGAGCAGCGCAAGGGAGAGCCGTGCAACCAGTGCCGAAATTGCCGGGAGATATTGACCGGCGCCACCATGGATGTAATTGAAATTGACGCTGCTTCCAACCGGGGTATTGATGAAATACGTGAGTTGAAGGAGAATATAAAATATTTTCCTTCATTGGGTGACAAGCGGATATACATAGTGGATGAAGTACATATGCTCACCAATGAAGCTTTCAATGCTCTGTTGAAAACATTGGAAGAACCGCCCGGGCATGTGGTATTTGTTCTGGCAACCACGGAGCCGCACAAAGTGCCTCTTACCATACTGTCCCGCTGCCAGCGCTTTGATTTCCGTCCCATTCCGGATGAATTAATTGCCAAGCAACTAGAAGAGGTGGCGGTCAAGAGTAATTTTAAGGTGAATGGAGAAGCGGTGCGGGCAATCACCCGGGCTTCTGAAGGCAGCATGCGGGATGCCTTGAGCGTGTTGGATCAGGCGCTTCTGCTCAGCGGAGAAACTGCCGTTACTGCTGATACGGTGCATAGTATTTTGGGTACGGTGGCCGAAGATGTGCTACTCGGGCTGGCCACCGGGTTGGCAGAAAAAAAAGCGGCTAGTGTGTTAAAGCTGGTGGCCGATATTGTTGCCGAGGGTAAAGATTTAAAGCTGTTAATCAGGGAATTGACGGAATACCTGCGCCGGCTGCTGCTGGTTTTAATAGCGCCGGAAGGGCCTGGGGAAGCCGGGTTTGGTATGCCTCCGGCAAGCTTATTGCAAATATTCACGCGCAACAAGTTAATAGGGACCTTGGATTATCTAGTTGAGGCCGAGCAGGCTATGCGCCGCAGTGCGCACCCAAGGGTAGTGCTAGAGTTAGCGCTGGTACGAATTATGGATGACAACGGTATGCCATCCGCAGATGAATTGTTGCACAGAATTGAGCGGCTTGAACAAGCGCTGGCCAACGGGGGACAGTGGAAAAATGGCGAGTTGCAACCAAGTGCTCATAATGCGCATAATAGCCATCAAACATCGCATAAATCTACGGTGCTGGATGAAAGTGATCAGATCAACTTACAGATTGAGGGTAAACAGCCTAAATTGGGTAATACTAAAGTTAATGTCCAATCAACATCTAAGTCGGAGAAACCAGTTAAAAATGTCTCCGGTTTGGCGGCGGCTGCCGAAAAAGCGGATGGGGCGGCATTGCAAGCAGATCCAATAGCTATATCAAAATCCGGTGGCGCTGTGGCAGTTCCCGTCCAGTTAGCTGGGAAGAATATTGATGATGATCTCAGCTATAACATGGAGCAAATTTGGAAATGGTGGCCGGAAATAATGGCGGTTATTAAAAAAGCCAACCCGATAGCTTATACCTGTTTATGTCAGACCTGGCCGGCGGAAACGAAAGAGCACTGTTTAGTGCTGGGTGTGCCCCTGGGAGATGTTTTTATCAAGGATATGGCCGAGGCCCCGGACATCAAGCAATTACTAACCGAAACGCTAAATTCAGTGACCCATTTGACGTGGCAGGTACGATGCCAATTTTACGATGCCCCGCCGCAGGGTTGGCAAAAGAGTACGGAGCAACTGGATACAACGGAAGCGATAAGCCTGTTTCAGGGAGAAATGGTATCCTTAGAAAAGGATTTATATAAAAAATGAGGAGGTACTGGATATGGGCGGAAATATGGCTAAAATGATGAAGCAAGTGCAAAAGATGCAGGCCGACATGGCCAAAATGCAGGAGGAGCTTGGCAATAAAACGGTGGAAAGTACTGCTGGCGGTGGTGTGGTGCGGGTGGTGGCCAATGGTCGCCAGGAAGTCGTATCAGTGGAAATTAAGCCCGAAGTGGTGGACCCGGAAGATGTGGAAATGCTTCAGGATCTGGTTTTAACAGCAGTCAATGAGGCGTTAAAAAAGGCCCAGGATATGATGACCAAGGAAATGGGTAAATTAACCGGTGGGCTTAATATACCCGGGTTATTTTAATAGTGAGACAAATGCAATATGCTGGAGCGGTGTCGCGACTGATCGTTGAATTGGCCAGATTACCCGGGATTGGTACCAAAACCGCGCAACGGCTGGCCTTTTTTTTATTGAATGCCCCTCCGGAGGTGGCCGTCAGCCTGGCGGAGGCCATCAGAGAGGCCCGGGAAAAGGTGCGGCGCTGTTCTGTGTGCGGCGATTTTACTGATGTAGATCCATGCCCGGTATGTTCAAGCGAGACACGTAACAATGGGGTGATCTGTGTGGTACAGGATCCCCGGGATGTAGCGGCTATTGAAAAATACCGGGGTTATAAGGGTGTTTACCATGTACTGCACGGTGTCCTATCACCTCTGGCAGGTGTGGGACCCCAGGAACTTAATATCAAAAGTTTACTGGACCGGCTGTCAGGCGGTGCGGTGCAAGAAGTGATCTTGGCCACCAACCCGGATGTGGAGGGGGATGCCACGGCACTTTATTTAGCTAGGCTGATTAAACCCTTGGGCATTAAGGTTACCAGAATAGCCCATGGCCTGCCGGTAGGTGCCCATTTGGAATACGCTGATGAAGTAACCCTTGGTAGGGCTATTGAAGGCCGGCGGGAAATAGAATAAACAGTAATTTTTTCCACCTGTACACCATATATTATTTATTATAATGATTGGGGTGTTAATGGTGGAATGGTTTTTGCTAGTTATAGGGTTGCTATTGCTAGGCCTGTATATTATGCCTACTATTATGTATAGACCGCTGCGATGGCTGTTGAGACTGGCCGGGTGCCTGGTCATTGGAATGGTGTTTTTGGTGTTGCTTAATTGGGGTTTGGGATTTTTGGACATGCATGTGGCTTTTAACCCTTTTACTATGCTGATAGCCGGCATTTTGCGACTGCCCGGCCTGGTTTTGTTGGTTTTAATTAGCCAGTGGTTTGCATGAAATATAATATAAATTTAAAGCTATGAGATAATCTTCCTCAAAACTAACAATGAGGAGGATTTTTTTATGGTCAAAATGGAGTAGCGCAAAGCATGAAAGTTACGAAACGGCAGATTATAAGGCAAGCGATTAATAAATAAATTCATAAAAAGTTTCTAGATTATAAAAACTATAACACAAGATTATTAGAAATATAAATTTCGCGGGGGTGAAGATTATCGGCCCGCGGGTAGTAGAGGCTTACGTTGGAGAATATGCAAGCGGAAAAAGCGAAGTGGCCGTTAACAGAGCGGTTGATTTAGCTGCCATTGGTCGGAGGGTTACCTTGGTGGATTTAGATATTGTAGAGCCGTGTTACACGTTGCGCCCCATAAAGAGAGAGTTGCAGCAAGAAGGGATTAACGTGTTGGCCTGGGAAACCAAGGATACCATAGGATTGGGTGAAGCGGGCAATGTGCTCCGGGCGGAAAATCGCTGGGCTCTGCGCCGGTCCGGGGACATTGTGCTGGATATCGGTTATGGGGTGGAAGGGGCTAAAACCCTGAACTTGCTGGAAGGGGCAGGTACGGACCCTGATTTAAAGATTTATGTTGTGATAAATATTGCCAGGCCGGTGACGGGCAGTGTAATGGATATAGTGGATTATATCCGGGAGTTGGGTAAAGTGCACGGTATTATTAATAACAGTCACTTGGGAGAAGATACTGATGTGGATATTGTCCAGCAGGGGGCTCTGATGGTGGAGGCAGCGGCCCGGCAATTGCAATTGCCGGTGGTGGCCACCACGGCAATCACGAAAATTGCGGCATTGATTGGTCCGGTAGATATGGCCGGGCACCCGGTAAAAAAGTTGAATAGGTATATGCCACGTACTTTTTGGTAGATTAATTTTACCCATAGGAGTTAAGAATCAGGGGGGATAAAGTAAATGCCTGAGAAACCGATTCAGGGTGAAAAAAGGGTGTTTATGACCGGTAACGAAGTGGTTGCCCGGGCTGCTGTGGCGGCTGAGGCTGAAATTATGTACGGTTACCCCATAACGCCCCAGAATGAAATTATGCATTACTGGACTAGGATGCTGCCCAAGTATGGCCTCAGGTTTTTGCAAACCGAGGATGAGCTGTCGGCAGGATTCACCACCACGGGCGGCGTGTTGGCCGGTAGAAGAGCCTTTACTGCCACTGCCGGGCCGGGTAATACGTTAATGCAGGAACCTTTGAGCATGGCTGAGGCCATGCGGTTGCCGGTAGTAGTGATTGTGCAGCAGCGTGGTGGACCTTCCACTGCCACGGTGATTTATTCCCAACAGGAAGTTACTATGACCACGCTAGGCGGCAATGGCGAGGGGTTAAGAGTGGTTTACTCTACCGCCACCCATCAAGATCTTTATGATTACACTATTAAGGCTTTTAATACTGCATGGAAATACCGCTTTCCTACCTTTGTGTTGGGCGACGGCTATCAAGCCAAGATGAGAGAATCACTTACCATGTATGACCCTGCATTACGGGGCATTGCCATGGTACCCACTGAGCCATATGTGGGACGTGCCGGCATGCCGGGAGTGGACAGAGAGCCAACTTTATTAAGAAACACCTACAACGTGGAAGAAGAGCTGTTCGAGGTGCTCGAGCAGTACATAGCTGATTACGACAAGGTAGCCCCCGAGATTGCTGAATACGATGCTTTTGCTACAGAGGATGCTGAGCTAACGGTGATTTCTCACGGTGTTGTGTCCCGGGCTTGTAAGGAAGCGGTTAAGGAACTGCGGGAAGATGGTTACAAGGTGGGTTATTTCCGTCCGATTACCCTGCGCCCGCTGCCGGTGGATCAGTTGCGGGATGTAGCTGGACAAGCTAAACAACTGTTGGTGGTAGAATCCGCCAATGGCCAGCTGGATAGGTTGATTAAAGAAGCTATTTATGGCAGCACGGCAGAGATGCTCTCCATGTTTAAGCCGGGAGTTGGTATAACTACCGAGGAAGTAGTTGCCCGGGTAAAGGAGATTAAAGATCCGGCTCGGTCTGACAAACTAAGGGTATTACATTAGACAGATGCTTAAAATCCGGTTTTGAAGTCGGAATATTAATGTAAGACTGGCACATGGAATTGGTTGGTTAAGCAAGAAAAACTAAATACTCCAAGGTAGGGAAATTAAAGTACCCGTCCCCGGGAGAAGGAGGGACAATAATCAATGGCTAAGCCGGTAAAAATTATCCTGGCTGGCGAGGGTGGTCAAGGAGTACAATCAATAGCTCAAATTATCGCCGAGGCGGCCAACGAAGAAGGCCGCGAGGCACTATATATACCCAATTTCGGCGTGGAGCAGCGGGGTGGAGTTTCAGTAGCCTACCTGCAAATTGGCGATGAGCCTATTGGAGCACCTAAGTTTCTAATCGGTGACATTGTGGTAGCCCTCAGTGACCGGGCGGTTCGTCGTACCAAGCAGTATGTGGGATCTGAGACTTTGTTTGTTTACGACACCGGTATTAAAAACATTGACAATGATTTACCCAAGAACGCTAAAAAAGTACTGGGTATTCCTGCTATCGAGGTGTCTACAAAGGAGCTGAATCCCCGGGTGTTTAACATCATTATCATGGGTGCGGTGCTAAAGGCTTCTGAAGTGGTGGCTGTAGAGGACGCCAGGGCGGCAGTAGAAAATAAGCTTGGCTATAAATTTGAAAAGAATCCTGAACTGCGGGAAATGAATTTTGGGGCACTGGATCGCGGCATTGAATTGGTGGCCAGCCTATTGTAGAGGGGGTAATTAAAATGGATCAAACCTTCAGGGGGCGTACCTTGGAAGTGGAAAAAGCTTTTTGGACCTTGTTCCCCGGGCTCTGCAAGGGATGCGGCCTATGCATACAGAAGTGTCCCAAAAATTGCATAAGTTGGTCCGATGTACTAGGGGTATATGGTACGCCTTCGGTGGAGATAAACGACGAGTGTATTGCCTGCGGCATATGCCAAAATTTCTGCCCGGATTGCGCCATAGCAGTGGAAAAAAAGAAAAAGGAACAAAATTAAAATAATTAAGTTGTAAGCTGCGGGAGTATCTTGTCCCGCAGCTTTTTTGTGACCGGCGCCGATTCAATTACATATATTATTAAGGGTGATGTTATGAGCGAGTGTGTTTGTTTTTTTTGCGGATCTGACCGGGCAGTGGAACAAGGTATCTATTTTCGGGGATACTATATTTGCCCGGATTGTGAGGGAAAAATTTGTTATTTAACTGTGGACAGTGTAAATTATGAATATTATAGAAATGGGCTTAAAAGAATATGGTGTTTAGTGGATAACTGCTCATCTTCCGATAACGCATGTTTTTGAGCCAGCCGAGCCTGGCGGTGAGCCATTTCTAAATCGCATTTAATCTGGCTAAGGGTATCCAAATTAATACCGGTGCGAGATGAGATTTCCATGTCTGAGTTGCCTTTTTTCCATGCTCGTATCAGTACGGGTACATTGGTGCGGTATTTCTGGCAAAGTTTTGTAGTATTGATTTCTATTGTTTTCACACTCTTTTCACACTCCTTTCACTTTCTTAAAACTTATTTTAGCCGCTGTCGGCATCTTTATGATGTAAATGAAAGGTAGAAATGGTCTTTGCCTGTATTGTTTATTTTTTCACAGCGTTATGGTTTAATATTAATTTATAAAGCTAGATTTTGTTGATGCTTTGAAACGAGATTTTAGAAAGAATGTTTAATAGGTGATAAAATGACACTGCAACAGTTAAAATATGTTGTTAAAGCAGTGGAATGTGGATCGATTAGTGAAGCCGCAAAACAACTTTTCATTTCACAGCCAAGTCTTTCCAATGCTATCAAGGAAATTGAAGCAGAGCTTGGCATTGAGATTTTTAGCCGTTCCGCGAAAGGGATAGCGCTTTCCATCGATGGCGCGGAATTTCTTTCCTACGCGCGTCAAGTCGTGGAACAATCCGAACTTCTCGAGCAGCGTTACAAAGATAAAAAACCGTCAAGACGGTTGTGCTCTATTTCTACTCAGCATTACGCATTTTCAGTAAATGCCTTTGTGAATCTTGTCCGTCTGACAGATGTTGATGAATATGAATTTACACTGCGTGAAACACGTACCTATGAAATTATAGAGGACGTAAAAAATATGCGCAGCGAGATAGGTATCCTCTATTTAAATGGCTTCAATGAGAAGGTCATTATAAAGCTCCTGCGCGAAAATCATCTTACATTTAATCCGTTATTTACTGCAAGCCCGCATGTTTTTATAAGTTCGGAAAATCCGCTGGCCGGGAAAAGCTTCGTTACTTTGAAGGAATTGGAGGATTATCCGTACCTGTCATTCGAACAAGGAGAATTTAACTCGTTTTATTTTTCGGAGGAGATATTAAGTACTGTTTATCATAAGAAAAGTATCCGTGTCAGCGACCGCGCTACATTGTTCAACTTGCTCATCGGTTTGAACGGGTACACGATATGTACAGGCGTATTAAGCAGCGATTTAAATGGCAGCAGCATCATCTCCGTTCCGCTGGAAACTGAGGAAAGTATGACTGTCGGTTGGATAACAAATTCCAAAGCTGTCCTTAGCCGCTTTGCGTCCGGGTATATTGACGAATTGAAAAGACTTATTGCCGAGTATGGTTTTGACGTTTTGTCGTAAAATAAGGCGAAAATTCGGACCGGCTTTTTTTGCTTAAAGTACAAGTATAATTATTTTGAAGTTTGAAGGCACAACCTGTAATAACCCATGGATGGACTTGGCTCACCGCAATTTGAGCTATGCTGTTTTCGCTAATGCACTAGCCTTGTGGAACAACCCTTCTCACCATTAAGAAAGAAACACAAAGCATGAAATGGACGCTTATTTCACTGGCTATTCCAACGATTACCGGGATCATCGTTTGCATGATTGTTGCAAATGCTGTTCGCTTGCTCGGGCTTGTGTAGAATGTCCGCCCAGTTGTAATAATTGAATGAGTCGTTGATATGTATCTATGCGATGCTTCACCAAAAGGACGGATTCTCCGGTATCTTGCTTGTATGTCAACACTTTCATACTGTAGAGAACAATATGCCGGAGAATCCCGTAGTTATGAAACTCACTATGGCACATATGTGTATGGGTGAGGGAGTGGATCATATGATTGTTTTCATAATTACAAACTCTTTCTGAGTTCTTTTGCGGCAGCAACAAGGTTTTCAAGGCTTAAAACCGTTTCCGCTTCGCCCCTGGTTTTTAACCCGCAATCAGGGTTAACCCATAGCTTTTCTTTTGGAAGTTTTGCAAGCATTTTATTTAAAGCGTCTTTGATTTCCCCGACAGATGGCACTCTTGGTGAATGAATATCATACACGCCAGGTCCCACCGTTGTCCTGAAATTACAGGAGTTTAATACGTCAATGATAGTGAGATTTGAACGTGAAGCCTCAAAGGTGATTACGTCGGCATCCATATGGTCAATGTCTTTTACAATATCATCAAATTCACTGTAGCACATATGCGTGTGGATCTGCGTTTCCGGCTTTACACCACTATGGACAAGCCTGAATGCCGATATTGCCCAGTTTAAGTATTCATTGTGCCAATCAGCCTTTCGAAGCGGAAGTTTTTCTATCAGCGCTGCTTCATCGATCTGGATTATTTTTATACCGCTTGCTTCAAGGTCAAGAACTTCTTCGCGGATTGCAAGTGCGATCTGCAGAGCGGACTCTTTCAATGAAATATCCTCGCGCGGAAAAGACCAGTTTAGTATTGTTACGGGGCCTGTAAGCATTCCCTTTATATGTTTATTCGTAAGGCTTTGTGCATAAACAGAATATCCAACGGTTATAGGCTTTGAACGTGAAATATCACCCCAGATAATTGGAGGCTTTACACATCTTGTTCCATATGACAACACCCATGCCCGTTCAGTGAACAGGAAACCGTTTAGGGATTCCCCAAAGTACTCCACCATATCGTTACGCTCGAATTCACCGTGAACCAGTACATCAAAACCGATTTTTTCCTGTAAGGAGATACACTCCCGGATTTTCTTTTTGTTGAAAGTCTTATACTGTTCCTCAGTGATTTTTCCCCTTTTAAATGAGGAACGATTTGCTCTTACTTCAGCAGTCTGGGGAAAAGAGCCTATCGTAGTTGTCGGGAGCAATGGAAAGTTAAATTCTTTCTTCTGGATTTTTTCGCGCTCTTGATGTGCAGGAAGCCTTGTAAAATCTTTTTCAGTAAGTGTTGAGACCTTCTTTCTAACCAAATTATCAACATTGCTTCTCGCCTCATTAAAAATTTTCGCGTTTTCCATGTATTTTGAATTCCCGGAAGGATTAACATCTTCAATTAAGATCTTAAGATCTGCAAGTTCCACAAGCTTTTCCTCTGCAAAGGCAAAATACTTTTTACAGCTATTAGAAAGCTTTGTTTCATTTTTAAGTGAATATGGAACATGCAGGAGAGAGCAGGATGTCGATATTACAATGTTGTCTGCATGTTTTCTGATTTTATTTATCATTGGGAGTGTTTTTGAATAATTTTTCTTCCAGATATTTTTCCCGTTCACAATACCCGCAAATAAGGTTTTATCGCTCGGGAAACCGTTTTTTTCCAAAAGCTCAATATTTTTTTGACCCTCAATAAAATCAAGGCCGATACCGTTAAAATTAAGTGATACTATTTCGGTGTAGCAGTTGCGCACATCACCAAAATATGTCTGCAAAAGCACCTTAACGTTTCCCTTTGCATTAAGTAATTCGCGATAAAGATTTGTAAATAGTTGTATATCACGGGTTGTCATATCCGTTACAAGGATAGGTTCATCAAACTGTACCAATTCAGCGCCAAGTTTATTAAATTCTTTAAGTATTTCAGAATACGCCTTGACGATGCTGCCGGCAAAATCGGATACTGCTTTTTCCCCTGTAAATCTCGAAAGCTTTATAAATGTAAAAGGTCCGGTGATAACAGGTTTTGTTTTAACCCCAAATGATTTTGCCTCAAGGAATTCATCGAATGGCTTTCTCCCTGTAAGCTTGATTTCCATGGTATCTTCTATTTCCGGCACTAAGTAGTGATAATTTGTATTAAACCATTTTTTCATGGCAAGTGCTCTGACGTCACCATTTGCTCCCTGATAGCCTCTTGCTGCTGCAAAATATTCGGAGACAGCATTAAGTTCCAGAGCTTTGTATCGCTTTGGAATTACATTCAACATGAATGACGTGTCAAGCATGCCGTCATAAAAAGAAAAGTCGTTTGATGGGATGAAATCAACGCCGCTCCCGGCCTGTTTAAGCCAGTGTGTTTTACGAAGGCTTGCTGCTGTTTTCTGTAGTACTTCATTTGATATTTCGCCTTTGAAATAGCTTTCCAGTGCAAATTTAAGCTCTCTCGAGGTTCCTACTCTTGGATATCCTATAACCGATGCTTTCATCATACTGCCCCTTTCATTCCCGGTGTGTTGGAATTATTATATATTTGGTATTGTGATATAGGGTAACACTTGTTAACTATGTCGAGACATAGCTATAAACTATACAAAAAAATAAAGTTATCTTAATTACCGGGAGCGTACTCGTGTTTTTGTTCTGTAAATGTTATGGACGAGGTTTGCAAGCTTCTCATTGAATGTTTTAAGGCTGAGTTGAGTAAGGAAGTCAAGTATTGAGCAGTGTAAAAAATAATTTGTGATTTGCTAATATTCGACAAAGATCTAAAGAGAAAATCAAAGAATGAATTCTTCACTCCGCGGACTTAGAAAGTTATCATTATTTTAGCTAAAAATTATCTTATTTTAAAAAATATATTAAAGTTATAAGAGGTTTAGTTTCTAGTCCGTTGGTTGACAATATGGTAAAATAAAATGTTAATAAATATATGTAGGAGAAATTCGTTGCCGATCAATCAGGAACATACTCCTTTAGTAAATGCTTTGCAAAAATATGACCAAAATAAAGCCGTGCGCTTACATGTACCCGGCCACGGCGGCGGCCCGGGGCTGTCTCAAGCGATGCGGCAGGGCAACCTGCCGGGCTGGGATGTTACTGAACTCGCGGGGTTGGATGATTTGCACAATCCCGCGGGGGTGATAGCTGCAGCCCAGCGAAGTGCTGCAGAGCTTTACGGCGCTCGGTGCACCTTTTTTTTAGTGAATGGTACCACGGTAGGCTTGCAAGCTTTGATTGCAGCTACTTGCAGTGAAGAACAAGCACTGGTGTTGCCGCGCAACGTGCACCGGTCGGTGCTGGGCGGCCTGGTGGTCAGTGGGGCCCGTCCGGTATTTATAGAGCCTGTTATTGTGCCCGAATTTAATTTTGCGGCTGGATTTTTGCCGGACAAGCTGGAAGCCGTTTTGCAGCAAAACCCTGGTGTAGGGGCCGTGCTGGCTGTACATCCCTGTTATTATGGGGTGGTGGGTGACCTGGCCGGGGTAGATAAGATATGCCGGCGGTATGGGATGCTTTTACTGGTGGACGAGGCTCATGGCACGCACCTGCACCTACACCCCGGGTTACCTGCTGATGCATTGTCTTTGGGTGCTGACGCAGTAGTGCAGAGTGTGCATAAGACCGGGGGGGCGCTGACCCAAGCTTCCTGGTTGCACTTGGGCACTGACCGGATAGTACGGGAGAGAGTGGCTAATGCGCTGCGCTTACTGCAAACCAGCAGCCCTTCCTATATTTTAATGGCTTCGCTAGATGCGGCCAGGCAACAGCTGGCTTCAAGAGGTCAGGCCATGCTGGATGATTTATTAACCTTGGCCGGCGAGGCAGCCTTGAGAATAAATAAAATATCGGGCTTGGCTGTGCTGGGTAAAGAGCACCTTGGGGGTACAGGTGCTTTTGATTATGATCCCACCCGCCTGGTTATTTCGGTGCGGGGGCTTGGTGTTAGCGGGTATGCGGTGGCCCGGCAGCTGGCCGCCGTACACGGTATATATGTGGAAATGTCCGATGCCTATAACCTGGTGGCGGTTTTATCACTGGGCACGGGCCGGGTGGGTGTGTTAAAGCTGGTTAGTGCTTTAACTGAAATTAGCCGGTCAATGGGAGCGGGGCATAGTAGTGATGGCCGGAACTTTAATGGTCATAAGGGTGTTGATTTAAGTCAATGGCTGCCGCCACAGGTTATGACACCGCGAAGGGCTTGGCTGGCGGGGCAAAAAAAAGTGCCCTTGGGGGAATCCCGGGGATTGGTTAGCGCGGAAATTATCTCTGCTTACCCGCCCGGCATAGCGGTAATATATCCCGGGGAGGAAATTACCCCCGAGGTCATAGAATACTTATTACAAGTGCGGGAAATGGGTGTACACATCCAGGGTGCCGCAGACCCTTCGCTTAAAACACTACGTGTGGTTAACGTTTGAAGTTATATGGTACAGAAACAGTCGCCCATTCTTTTTTAATGTTACTATAGGTAAAAGGAGTTATAACAATTGCTAGCAGGCAAATTTATTGTATTTGAAGGTATTGACGGGGCGGGCAAGACCACACAGATGGAGCTTCTGGCCGGTTTCATCCAAAACAATGGCATACCAGTGTTGTGTACCCGGGAACCTGGTGGCACCCGGATTGGGGGCAGACTGCGGGAGTTGCTTTTAGACCCGGCATGCCATGATATAAGTCACCGTACTGAGGCATTTTTATACGCGGCGGACCGTGCCCAGCATGTTACTGAAATAATCAGACCTGCTTTGAACAGTGGAGTTACGGTGCTTTGTGACCGGTTTGTCTATTCTACCCTGGCTTACCAGGGGTGGGGGCGGGGTATGGATATGGCGCTGCTGCTGCAATTAAACAGGTTGGCTACCGGCGGCCTGGTCCCGGATGCGGTGGTATTGTTGGATATAGCTGTGTCGGAAGGGATGCGCCGGGTGCTGGGACAGCGTCCTCCTGACCGTCTGGAAGGGGAAAAACTAGCTTTTTTCCGGCGTGTGCGGGAGGGTTACCTGGAGCAGGCTGCCAGGTTACCTAATATCTTTCGGGTGTTACAGGGAGATGGGGCGGTTGAAGAGGTACACCGGCATATCGTGGAGGCTCTCAGCGATTTATAAGGGGTATGGCGCCCTCAAAGTCATGTGCAGTTAATTCTTGGAGGTTCGGTTGATGCCGGTACTGCGGGACATAGTCGGCCATAAACAGGTAATAGCAAGTTTAAAATACGCCCTGACTAAAAGTCTGGTTAATCACGCGTATATATTTAGCGGGCCGGTGGGGATTGGCAAAAAAACCGTTGGGTTGGCCTTTGCCGGGACATTATTGTGCCGCCGGGGCCAGGGGGATGCCTGTGGAGAGTGTGATGATTGTACCCGTTCGGAACGGGGTTTGCATCCCGATTTACACATTATTCGTCCTGAAGGAGCCTCCATAAAAATTAGTCAATTGCGGGCTGTACAGGACAGTGCCGCTTTTACCGCCTTTGGTACGGGTAGACAGGTTTTTTTGATGGAGCAGGCTGAGAAAATGACTTTGGCGGCGGCAAACTGTTTTTTAAAAATACTTGAGGAACCTCCTGCCGGGATAGTGTTTATACTTGTTACCGATGACCCGGCCGGAATGCTTCCGACAGTGCTGTCCCGTTGCCAGCAGTATCGCTTTAGTCCCCTGTCCAGGGAAGAAGTGATGCAGGTGCTTGCTAATACGGGCACCGGGGCGTGTTATAATATAAATAGTGTTCGGGTTGCCGCGGAGTTGTCCGGGGGATGTCCGGGGCGGGCATTGACTATGCTTGACGGACCGGATAAGCGTAGCGCCATGTTAGATTTATTAATGCGGATAGTTCGGGAAAGGCCCGGCAGTGTATTTTTGCCGGTGAACGAACTGGTAGAGCGGGAGGACCTGGCGGAATTTATAAATTGCCTGATTCTATTTTTTAGGGATGTTTTAATCTGGCAAATAACCGGTTCCACTGAGCTTATGGTAAATGTGGACCGGCATTCATATATTGTTGAATTAGCCAATACTTATGTAAAGCCAGAGGTAATGGATATACTGATAACGGTGGAAAGAGCGTCGAGCCTATTGGCAAGCAATGTTAACCAGCGTCTTGTGCTGGACTATGTATTGTTTAAAATTGCCGGCCAGGGGGATGATTGAATCGGGGGTAGTTAATATTGCCGTATGCTGTTGTAGGGATACGTTTTAAATTGGCGGGTAAAATATATTATTTTGATCCCGGGGAACTGAATTTATCAGTAAACGATGGGGTTATTGTGGAAACGTCAAGGGGCATTGAATACGGAACCGTGGTGATCGGTCCCCGGGAAGTACCCGAGGAAGAAGTGGTAGGTGCTTTAAAAATGGTGCTGCGCAAGGCCAATGAGGATGATTTGGAACAGCTGCAGGCCAACCGGGAGAAAGAAGCCAAGGCCATGGAGATCTGCCTGGAAAAGATTGATGTCCATGGGCTGCCCATGAAGCTGGTGGATGTAGAGCAAACCTTTGGCGGTAATAAAATTATTTTTTACTTTACTGCTGATGGGCGGATAGATTTTCGGGAACTGGTCAAGGATCTGGCTGCAATTTTCAGGACCCGCATTGAATTGCGCCAAATAGGCGTGCGGGATGAGGCTAAAATGATTGGCGGGCTGGGCTGCTGTGGCAGGGAATTATGCTGTGCCACTTGGCTGGCCGATTTTGCCTCGGTATCCATCAGGATGGCCAAAGAGCAAAACCTTTCACTCAATCCCACTAAAATTTCGGGTATTTGTGGTCGTTTAATGTGTTGCCTAAAATTTGAAAATGAAGTTTACGAGCAGGCCAAGGAAGGATTTCCGGAACTTGGTAAAAGAGTAACCACTCCGGATGGCTATGGCAGGGTGAATAGTATTAACATTATTAAGCAGACAGTTAATGTGGAGCTGCAGGAAAGTAAGCTGGTCAAAGAGTATCCATGTAGCATAATTGAAGTGGAGTCCATGGAAGGTGATCAGGGTGAAGCCCCTAACGTTAAAAATGAAGGCGCTGGAGGCCAGGGCACAAGACCTGTTATTCGAAATCAAAAATTTGAAAGATGTTGTCGAAGTGCTCGAAACGGAAAATGCAAAGCTTCGCCAGCATTTGATCCTGATGTATGATATGCAAGAAAGAGATGAATTAGGTTCCGGGGGGTCGCCAAATAGGGTTACGGGACGACAAAACCTTGCCAATCTGTACAATCAGGGTTTTCATGTATGTAATATTTATTTTGGCCAAATGCGGGATAGCGAGTGTTTATTTTGCGCCGCTTTTCTGCATCGCGAACAGGGGTGATGGCTGATGCAGACAGGGAAAGCCAGTGGCGTTTTGTACCTTTGTGCCACACCTATCGGTAATTTGGAGGATATTACCTTGCGGGTACTTAAAGTGTTGCGCGAGGTAGACCTGGTAGCGGCTGAAGACACCCGTCATACCCGTAAGCTGTTCAGTCATTATGGTATTCATACCGCTTTGACAAGCTATTATGAGCATAACCGGCAGGCCAAGGGTGGGTACATTTTAGAGCAGTTGGCTGGGGGTAAAAGCGTAGCTCTGGTTAGTGATGCCGGTACGCCGGGTATATCCGACCCGGGTGAGGAATTGGTGATGGCGGCTCTGGAAAAAGGAATCCAGGTGACGCCGTTACCCGGCCCCAGTGCTTTACTGGCTGCACTGACCGTATCCGGCCTATCGCTGTCCAGATTCGTATTTGAAGGTTTTTTGCCCATCCAAAACAAGGAGCGCCGTCAGCGGCTGGCTAAGCTGGTCTGGGAACCCAGGACTATCGTATTGTATGAGTCTCCCCACCGGTTGTCGAAAACATTGGGTGAGCTGATCGATACTTTAGGTGACCGGCGAGCATGCGCTGCCCGGGAATTAACCAAGCTGCATGAGGATGTACGGCGTGGTACTCTTGTTCAACTGCAAGAACTATTCGGCAACCAGTCCCCCCGAGGTGAATTTGTGCTGGTTATTGAAGGATGTTCCATCAAAGGTGAGCAAGCACATTCATTGGATAGTAGTTTAACCTTATCGCCGGAGGAATACGTGCGTTTGCTGCAGGAGGAAGGGGTGCCGCCCAGCAAGGCTATAAAAATAGTAGCCCGCCTAAGGAATATCCCCCGGCGGGAATTGTACAAAGAAATAAGCAGGTCCACATAATAAATTATCTATTAACTTGTGTATCCAATACTACATGGCCTTATCTTCTTCTTTTACATTTTCAAACATGGCCAGAGCGCAACTCCGGCAGACCAGCTTGCCCTTGTAGTGCTGTACATCAGTGGCGTTGCCGCAGAATACGCAGGCAGGCTCATATTTCTTTAATATAATTTTTTCGGCATCAACGTAAATTTCCAGGGCGTCTTTTTCATCAATGCCTAGTGTGCGACGTAATTCGATGGGAATTACCACGCGTCCAAGCTCGTCCACTTTTCTAACAATACCAGTTGATTTCATGTCTTTCCCTCCCCTTAACAACAAAACATTTTTCGACATAAATTGATTTTAATCCACAAGTAAATGGTACCAGTGATGGCAGTAAAAGTCAACATCTTTTTTATAAATATTGGTTTTTTTTGTATAAAAAATCTTGATTTAGGGAAAACTTGACAAGATAGACTTCTTTACTTTAAAATCAATATGTCGATACAGGTCATGATGGAGAGGAGTAAATACGGAAGAACCGCCCAGCGAGTGGGGTAGGTGTGAGCCCACCGGGGAAACCGTGTTGAAGATGGCTCCGGAGCTGTTGGCCGAATGCAAAAGTAGGCCGTACCGGTTAAGCGCCGTTATCAAGCTTGTGGTATCGGGGAAGTAAGTCCCTGTACCTTAATGAGGCCAGTTTTAGCTAGCTAGGACTGGTGAAATAAGGGTGGTAACGCGGAAAATATTTTTCGCCCCTGGGTAAACCGGGGGCGTTATTTATTTTGTGGCAGCGTTTGCCTGGAGCCAACACAAGAGTATGAGTTACTATGAGGATTTTAAAATTTATACAGTGTCTGGAAGGAGTAAAGTATGGATAATAAGAAAACTTTTTACATAACTACACCGATTTACTATCCCAGCGATAACTTACACATTGGGCACGCCTATACCACCGTGGCGGCCGATGCCATGGCCCGGTTTAAAAAACTGACTGGCCATGAAGTTTGGTTTTTAACGGGCTCCGACGAGCACGGTCAGAAAATTGAACGCTCGGCTCGGGAACGGGGTGAGACACCACTGGAGTATGTGGACAAAATTGTAGCGGGCTTTAAAAACCTCTGGAGCAGTTTGAATATAAATTACGATGATTTTATTCGCACTACTGAAGACAGGCATAAAAAAGTGGTTCAGAAAGTTTTTCAAAAGTTATATGATCAGGGTGATATTTATAAGGCCAATTATAAGGGATGGTACTGTACACCCTGCGAGACACTATGGACCGAGGCACGACTGGAAGACGGCAATTGCCCCGACTGCGGACGCTCTGTGGAGCCGCTGGAGGAGGAAAGCTATTTCTTTAGGATATCCAAGTATGCAGATCGCATGCTCAAGTACATTGAGGATAATCCCGACTTTATCAAGCCTGCTTCCCGGCGCAATGAAATGGTCAGCTTTATTAAAAGCGGCCTCGAAGATCTTTGTGTATCACGCACTACCTTTGACTGGGGTATTGAAGTGCCCTTTGACCAAAAACATGTCATTTACGTCTGGGTAGATGCTCTGACCAATTATATTTCCGCGCTTGGGTACGGTGAGGAAAACGATGCGCTGTACCAAAAATTCTGGCCGGCTGATATCCACTTGGTGGGTAAAGATATTGTTCGCTTTCATACTATTATCTGGCCCATTATACTTATGGCTTTGGAATTGCCCTTGCCCAAGCAGGTTGTGGGGCACGGATGGGTGCTGCTGGATAGTGGTAAAATGAGCAAGTCCAAGGGCAATGTTGTAGATCCGCTGGTGCTTATCGACAGGTACGGCGTGGATGCTATCCGCTACTACCTGCTTCGAGAAATGCCCTTGGGCGCGGATGTTATTTATTCGGAGGAGGCACTGGTACATCGTATCAATGTTGATCTGGCCAATGATTTTGGTAACTTGTTCAATCGTACTTGCGCTATGGTAAATAAGTACTTCAAGGGACGCTTGGAAATACCATCCGCTCCCGAGGGGCCTGACGGGGAACTGCTGGAGATGGCCCAGGCTACACCGTCTGAGGTGGAGGAGCTTATGGAACGCCGGGAAATTTCTAACGCTTTGGCGGCTATATTGCGCCTGGTGGGCCGGGCCAACAAATACCTGGAAGAAACCGCGCCCTGGGCGCTGGCCAAGGATCCGTCCAAGCAGGACCGCTTAAACACCGTACTGTACAATGTGGCCGAGGCTTTGAGATTTGCTACGGTAATGGTAGCGCCTTTTATGCCCGGCTTACCGGAGAGGGCCTGGCCCCTTTTGGGTATTGAGGGACAGCCGCACCTGTACACCTGGGAATCACTGCAATGGGGCAAATTGCCGGGCGGTACGGTACTCAAACGCGGAGAGCCGCTGTTCCCGCGCATTGACCCTGCTACTGTGGGAGAAGCATAATGAGTTTGCTGGTAGGTAGAATTCACGGGACAGAGATGAGAGAAGTGGCTGGTGAACTATTTGATACTCACACTCACCTTTATGATGAACTATTTACCGCCGATCTTGACCAGGTATTTAGCCGTATGGCCGAGGTTGGGATTACCCGGGCAATGTGCGTGGGATTTGATATAAACTCATCGGAACAAGCGGTAGCTATGGCGGAAAGCCGCCCTGGCGTGGCGGCTGCGGTAGGTGTGCACCCGCACGATGCTGAGGACGCGGCACCGGATTACCTGTCCCGGCTGGCTGATTTAGCTGGGCACCCTCGAGTGGCGGCACTTGGTGAAATAGGACTTGATTACTACCGGGATCTTTCGCCGCGTCCGGTGCAGCAGCGGGTTTTTCGGGAACAGCTGGCTTTGGTGCGGGAGCTGGGCATACCGGTGATCATTCATGCGCGGGAGGCCTTCGGTGACTTGATGGATATTTTGCGCCGGGACGGCATTAGCCCGGCCGGGGGGGTAATTCATTGTTTCAGCGGGAGTTGGGAGGTGGCCAAGGAGGCTATGGAGATGGGATTTTATATCTCCCTGGCCGGGCCGGTGACCTTTAATAAAGCCCCTAAGTTAAAGGAGATTGCCGTGCGGGTGCCGATAGAACGTCTGCTGGTAGAAACCGACTGCCCTTTTCTAGCCCCGGAGCCCTTTAGGGGGCGGCGCAATGAGCCGTCTTATGTAAGGTATGTGGCCGCACATATTGCTGCACTGCGTGATATGCCGCCGGACGAACTGGCCCGGGTTACCACCGCTAATGCGAAAAGGCTTTTTAATATAGAATGAAATGCCAAGGTTCGGTTTAAATATGGATTTAAAAATATAAGTAGATGGGAGGGGGCTGATATGTCGGAAGAAACATCGGTTGCAGCTAGGGGCTTGACGCTTGTGTTCACAGGAAATGGCAAAGGTAAAACCACCGCGGCGTTGGGCATGGCGCTGCGGGCCTGGGGGCAGGGCATGAAAGTTCTAATTTTACAGTTTATTAAGGGTAGCTGGAAATGCGGTGAACTAATAGCTGCGGAAAAGCTAGGTCCCAACTTTGTAATTCGACAGATGGGTGAAGGATTTATTAGATGTTCCAATGACAAGGGTTTGGATGGGCACCGTGCAGCTGCCCAAAACGCACTGGAAGAAGCAAAAAAAGCTATGCGAGAGGGGGCGGCCGACATGGTAGTCCTCGATGAAATAAACTGTGCTGTGCATTATGGTCTGGTGGATGTGGAGGATGTGTTGGATATTATTCGCAGTAAACCGCCTGGTTTGCATCTGGTGCTCACCGGGCGTAATGTAGCAAACGAAGTGGTGGGTTCAGCCGATCTCGTAACCGAAATGCGGGAAGTGAAGCACCCCTTTGCCGTTGGTATACCGGCTCAAAAGGGTATAGAGTTTTAGCTGCCGTACCTTGATTTTAATTAACAGTTGCTATTTAGCGGCTGTTTTTTTGCTGCAATTTTGGCTGGGATACTTTTCAAGTAATGTAATAAACGGTAAAGTAATAAAGACCGGGACAGGTTCATAGAATAATACATGTGAGCATGTTGAAAAATATAACCAGCATTGCAGGAAATAGACAACATGTAGCGAATATATCATGTGGCGAATATATATAAAGTCAAGTTGTGACCGGTGTTAGCCTCCCAGTGATTTTAGCTAATAAACTAAATTAGTTTATATGAGCATCAAATTTTTACAGACCAATTTGTTATTGTAGGACTGTGCCGGTAAAAATTTATGTTGCAGTTCTTCAAGGGAGGGATAAATATAATTTCGGACGAAAAAGCGGCGGAGTGTACCATATCCAACAACTTCTTTAATGGCAGAGTTGCGTCGGCTTTGCTGGCCGTTATGGTGTTGGCTGTGGCCATCATTTCAGCATACCAGGGTGCCCAAAAGGAAGTTAATTTGTCGGTAGATGGTGAACGGTGGGAAGTGCATACTTTTAATAATAATGTTGATGAACTTTTGCGGGCAGAGGGTGTTGTCCTCTCTGAAAAGGATAGGGTGTCTCCAAGTCCGGACACTGTCCTTAAGGATGGCATGACGGTTAAAGTGCGCCGGGCTGTACCGGTGCAGTTGCAGGTGGGTTGTGAAAAATACCAACTAATGAGCTCCGCTGAAACGGTTGGCGATGTGCTCAAAGAAGAAGGCGTGGTGCTTGGGGAACGGGATATTGTTATCCCCGGTCTTTCCTCCCGGTTGGATAAAGAAGCTCGCATTCAAGTAGATCGGATTAATACCCATATAATAGAGGAAGAAGTACCTATTCCCTGCCGGATACAGCGGAAAAATGATGCTACATTATTAAGTGGGATTGTTCGGGTAATAAACAGCGGTAAAGAAGGATTAGAAAAAAAGATTTGGGAAAAAGTTTATAAAAACGGCATATTGACAGAAAAGCGTCTTTTGGCCAGCAGTGTGTTACAAGAGCCTGTGGATCGGGTGGTCCAGGTAGGTACTATGCAGGTCGTTTCCCGGGGTGGTGACACCTTTAGGTTCTCCCGCGCTTATGACATGGTGGCCACTGCCTATACTTATACCGGTCATAACACTGCTGCCGGGGTTAGTCCCCATATGGGGGTTGTGGCAGTGGACACGTCGGTAATTTCCATGGGCAGTCGGCTGTACGTGGAGGGGTATGGTTACGCTAGGGCGCTAGATAAAGGTTCGGCAATCAAAGGGAATCGCATTGATGTTTTTATGGAAAGCAAGAGTCAGGCCTTGAGCTGGGGAAGACGTTTTGTGAAAGTGTATTTGCTTGAATAAAAAGTTGAGGGGCCAATGCCTCTCTTTTTTATTTTCATGCCTAAACTGGTATGATATAAGTATAACTGTTATTTAAATTTGCGGAGGTAGATTGTGTTGGATCCTACATCACCAAGTGCATTAAGAGATTTGTTGCAGCGTCATCAATTTAGGATTAAAAAAAAATTTGGGCAAAATTTTTTAATTGACGGTAATATTATAGATAAGATATTAATTGCTGCTGAGTTGAATAATATGGATATAGTGGTGGAAATCGGTCCGGGGGTGGGTACACTTACCTATCGCCTGGCTAAAAAAGCCCGGCAGGTGGTAGCTGTAGAAATTGACCGCACTGTGCTTCCATTGCTGACAGAAACGCTGGATGGGCTGGATAATGTTACATTGGTAGAGGCGGATGCTTTGAAAATCGATTTTGAACAGCTGGTGCAAGACCGAACCGGTATTCCGGCAGACGGGTATAAGGTTGTGGCTAACCTACCATATTATATTACCACTCCTCTAATTATGCATTTACTGGAAAAGCAATCCTCCGTCCGTAAAATAATTGTTATGGTTCAGGAGGAGGTTGCCCGGCGGCTTACCGCTTCTCCGGGCACCAAGGATTACGGGGCACTCACCTTGGCCGCAAATTATTATGCGGTGGTAGAGATGGCTTTCAAGGTGCCCCGCACCGTATTCTTGCCGCGCCCGGAAGTAGACTCAGCAGTGGTAAGCATGACGGTAAGGAAAAGCCCGGCGGTTTGTGTAATAAATGAGCAAATCTATTTTGCTCTGATTAGGGCGGCTTTTCAACAAAGGCGCAAAATATTGCTTAATGCGTTAGGTTGTGTGGATAAGGAGTTACCCAGGGATAGGTGGCTTTATATTTTGCAACAGGCTGAAATTGATCCGGTGCGTCGGGGTGAGACGCTTAATTTGCAGGAGTTTGCCCGTTTGGCCGATGCTTATATTAAATGCAGGTAATATAAAAGGAGATGGACTACTTGTCTTTTATCAGTCCTTCCAAGGGGAAATTGTCATTTGTTGAAATGATGGATGATGTTATCGGCTATATCAGGGGGCTACCCAGTTCATCTTACAAAATTATTATTGGTACTGATTCCATGGTTAGGAATGAAACCTGTTTTGTTACCGCAGTTGTGGTACACCGCCAGGGCAAGGGGGCTAGATACTATTATCATAAAAAAATGCAGCGCAAGATAAAAAGCCTGCGTCAAAAAATTTTTTATGAAACTGCTCTAAGCCTGGAATTGGGTAGCCAAATTGCAGAATATTTTTCCCAAAGCGGTTTTGCTGAATTGCCGGTAGAGGTTCATATTGATGTGGGTACCCAGGGTGAGACCCGTGACTTAATTAAAGAGGTTGTGGGTATGGTTGTTGGCAGCGGCTTTCAGGCTAAAATTAAACCCGATGCCTACGGTGCCTCCTCTGTTGCAGATAGACATACCAAGTAAAGTTAAAGCTTGACACTAATCAAATCCCAGCGTCTTTCGTGGTGATATCCGATGTAGTCCCGCCCGTCCAACGTTCGAGGGCCCAATTTGCCGTCTTTAGCGTACAGGGCGGACAGGCAATCACCTATAATGGTTTCTGTAATTTTACGAGCATGGTCGGCGCTCCGCAGGGGTGAACCAAGAAGCACATGGGTTATTTCTGCGGCCACACCGATATGCAGGTCGGCCCGGGCTGCCTTGGCCAGCAGCATAGGGGGTACGGCAAAATCAGTCGGGCTTGTTAACTGCAGCAATCTGCCGGAAACAGCATGGGGCCCGTGGGAAGGTGTGGCAGTGCCGATGATATTGAAGACTTGCAATTGTCGGTTAAGTTTTTCCCGTACTTTTAGCAGGCAGGCGGCCACAGGGCTGATATCAGACCATGTAATAGTTGGGTAACAATTGGTCAAAGCCAGGTCCAATCTTTGGTCCCGAACAGCTATAACCAACTTGGTTAGCATTTCTTTATTTGCCCCAAACATATCGCCGTCAATAAACAATATCCCGTCAGCATTCAACCGGGAAGCTTCTATTGCGCCTACTGCACGGGGAACATCTATGCCCAGCGGCTCGGTAAACCATAATGGGGCCAAGAGAGGACAATTTATTGTTTCCAAAACGTCCAGAGAGTTGTCGGTGCAGCCGTTCAGCACCGGTATAATGCAATCTAATTGATTAACAGGTAAATTAGCAATTACTTTTTCCAAGCTTTTTGCTTCATTTTTCGCCGGTATTACTGCAATAAACACGGGCTGCTTCCTCCTCTTTGTTATATGCGTGCTTCGATAATGTTTATAAAATCTCACTTGTTAGCTTTATTGAAGTGCGTTTTGGTAGCCCGGCATGTTATTGTGCAGAGCACCAGTATTTAATATGGTAGATTATAGTATGCCGTCCCATGGTTAAAGTTTCTTAACTATGGGACGGTATTTTTATTTTGCGTAAATTCACACCTTTGCCCTACTAATTCATAAGATGTAGAAAAACAATGGAGGGGCTGATTGATGCTGGACATAAAAGTTGGTGATATAGTAGGGCGAAAGTCATACGGACTGGATATTTATTTTAAGGTGATTGATATTTGCGAGGATGATGATGAAAAGCGAATAGCCCGCTTAAAGGGTCTGGATATGCGGCTTTGTGCAAATAGTCCGCTAGACGATTTGGCTAAAATTGAACCAAATAAATTGGCGGATTACTGGCGGATGACCATGACCAAAAACCACGAGGCTATGCGCAGAGTTTATATGCGCCGTCAAAAAGACCGGGAAACGTTTTTGATGCGGTCGGTACCTGGTAAGGAAAAAGGTGAAATGGAAGGTTTTGATGTTCCGGGGCGGGTATTGCACATTGATGGCGACGGTGATTATCTTGATTTATGTATGACCACATACCGTCAGCTGCAAATACCTGCTGATGGTCTTAATATCCCGGAAAATCAGCAGGCGCAAAAAGTATATAATCTTCTGGTAGAGCACCGTCCTGATTTACTGGTGCTTACCGGTCATGACGGCTTTGTAAAAGGTACCAAGGATTTTTCAGATATCAATAATTACTACAACTCCAGCCATTTCGTAGCCGCTGTGAAAGAAGCCCGTCGTTATGAAAAAAGCCGGGATGACCTGGTAATATTTGCCGGGGCTTGTCAGTCCCATTATGAGTCCCTGCTTGGGGCCGGAGCCAATTTTGCTAGTTCTCCCCAACGGGTTT
Organism: Desulfoscipio geothermicus; assembly: GCA_016841205.1. Taxonomy (GTDB): domain Bacteria; phylum Bacillota; class Desulfotomaculia; order Desulfotomaculales; family Desulfallaceae; genus Sporotomaculum; species Sporotomaculum geothermicum_A. The sequence continues at coordinate 115,052 of JAENZP010000005.1, read as the reverse complement.
TGATCCATGCCTTTGACCCGGTGTTTGTTGTGGAAAAAATTTCCTTCACATCCATTTATGATCCCATAAGCCTGCAGGATATCATTACTAGCACAATAACCGGTTTTGACGGTATTGGTGGTATGGAAACCAGGGGCAGATACCGCATGGGAGTTCCTCGTTCCCCTTATTAGGCAGTAACCCTTTTCCACCGGTATGCATAAAATGGCACCAGTAGAGGAGGTGAAGGTATGGAGAGGCATTATCGCGTTCTTGATAAAGTACGGAGTCGAATTTTAAATATGCCCAATGTTGTTGGTGTGGGAGTGGGATATAAGCAGGTTGGATTTACTCGTTCTGAAAAACCGGCAATTATTATTTTTGTGGAAAAAAAAGTGCCCGCAGCCAGTTTGCAACGCAGCCAAATATTACCCGGTAAGATAAACGGTTTGGAAACTGATGTCATTGAAATTGGCCGGGTGAGACTGCTGGACAGAGTTATGAAAATGCGCCCCGCTCTTCCCGGTAGTAGTATCGGGCATTATCGAATAAGCGCAGGTACTTTCGGGGCCGTGGTTCGAGATAAAAATACCGGTCAAAAGCTGATCTTATCCAATAACCATATACTGGCCAATGGATCAAACGGAAGCGATGGTCGGGCAAGTAAGGGTGATGCTATTTTACAGCCGGGACCCTATGATGGGGGAAAGCAAAGTGACAGAATTGCGGAACTGGTTAGGTTCATTCCATTAATAAGGACTTCCCAGCCATCCGACTGTCCGGTGGCCGCGGGTGTTGCCAGTCTTGGTAACCGGTTTATTAAGCTGATACGTCCGGCATATGAAATGCGCTTTTATAAATATAGCCGTTCAACCAATATAGTGGATTGTGCTGTCGCCAAGCCAATAAATACCAGTTTGGTTGGGGAAGAAATCGTAGAGTTAGGCGCGGTGTCCGGGGTGGAGGAAGCCCGGGAAGGTATGTTGGTGCAAAAAAGCGGTCGGACTACCGGGGTTACCTCCGGGCAAGTCACAGCTATCGGGGTCACTTTAAAGGTAAGCCTATCGGATGAAGAATCAGGCTGGTTTAGTGATCAGGTGGTGTCTGATGTTTTATGTCAGCCGGGTGATAGTGGCTCATTGATTATGAATAAACAAAACAAAGCAGTGGGCCTTTTGTTTGCCGGTTCAGATACGCATTGCATATTTAACCGCATTCAAAATGTGATCAGGCTTTTGGATATAGAATTTTAGTTATAGACGGGGGCTAGAGTATTTGCCGGGAGGAGGCTTATATTTGAAAGTATACCAGACCAGCGATGTAGCCCTAACTTTTTTTAATGATATTCCGGCTATTGGCCCCCGCTTACCAAGCAAAGAAGACGCCCTGAAAGTGGCGGAAAGCTACATTCAATTAATTGATAAGCTAGCTCGGGGGAAAAAAGGTAACCCGCACTGCAGCATTAGTTTTTTAAAACAAACCGACGGGCTATACACATTGATATTGAGGGGCTCCGGTATGGCTTTGGAGACATTAAGTAATTTGGATGAGCTAATGCTGTTGCGATTTAAAAAAGGGTTAAAAAGCAAACTGTTTATATTAACTTGCTTCTTTGATGGTCAGGATGGTAATGTTGTATGCCTCGCCCTAACAGAAGGGGTGGGAGCAGTGCTTTATTCACCAGGATAAGACTCCTTATGGTGCCGGGTATTGCCCGGTGCCATAAGGCAATTTTGGCTGTCTGTACCAGCAGGTAGCTACTCAGTCATAGTTAAAAAATTAAGAAGGACTAAAAAGGCCTTTTTTTTTAATTTTTATAGATAGACAATATTGTCTGCACATTTTAGACATTCCCTCATATATTATTATAGAACTCTCATGAAAGGAGGAGATTGTATGGTTGCTGCCCAGACACCAGTTAAGGAAACTATTACCGTAAATCAAGTGGTCAGTGAAAATTCCCAGCAAACTGTGGTACGTGGGACATTCATGATACCTGACCCCAAACCGGACGTGGAACAGATTATCTCCACGGATAAAACAGCCAGTGTCAAAAAGACCAGACTTTTGCCTGATAAAGTAGTGGTCGATGGAACACTTACTTTGCAAATTGTATACGTGGCTTTCGAACCAGCACAGTCCGTACACCATATGCATGCGCAGGTTCCTTTTACCGCCTATGTTGATTTGCCGGGTGCATTGCCCGGCATGGATGTGAAAGTGGATGTCGCGGTGGAAGATGTCAAACTTAATCCTAGCAGTAGGGATGTTCGGCAGTATGATGTGATTGCGGTGCTGGATGTATCGGCCAAAGTGACCGAGACCCAGGACGTTGAAGTGCTCACTCAAGCACCGGACAACATGAATGCCAACTATGATGTGATTCATATTGATGACGTGGTTGGCCGGGAATCCAGTCAGGTAATTGTAAGCGAAGATTTTGATGAACCAGATGAAAAACCGGAGCCGGCAAAGATACTGGACGTGGATTCCACCGTCATGGTTACAGATACACGCATTGTCGCAGATAAGGTGATCATTGACGGCGAATTAACTCTGCAGATTATGTATGTGGGTGCGGTGCCGGAACAGTCCGTGCATGATATGCACAAAACAATTAAGTTTACTGCTTTTGTAGAGGTGCCAGGGGCTAATCCGGAAATGGATGTGGTTGTAGATGCAGTGGTGGAAGACTGTGATGTTGAAATTAAAGGTGATCCATTCTTCAGCGCGAGTTGTGTGGTAAGACTGGATGCCCGGGTTACCGAGCCCAGGGATGTCAGGGTCGTTACCGAATGCGTCGGCGCTACGGTGAAAACTATCGAGTTGAATGTTGAGCATGTAATTGGCGAGGACTCTTCCCAGGTAGTGGTGCGGGAAACTTTTGAAACCCCTGAACCTAAACCGTGCCCGGAAAAGGTGCTCAATGTATCCATAGAGGAAGTTAAAATAACTGAAAAGAAAATTATAAAAGACAAGGTAATTTCCAAGGGTTATGTAGATGTTAAAATTGTCTACGTATCCGCAAAACCGGACCAAGCGGTGCATGCCATGCACCAGCGGCTTAATTTCCGTACCTTTGTGGAAATTAAAGGAGCCGTCAACGGCATGGATATGAATGTCAAACCTGCGGTGGAATATATCAACGCCGAAGCCCAGGACTGCGATGTCAATATCGAGGCAGTCATTAAGGTCAGGGTCCGGGTTACCGAAACAATGCGTCGGTCTGTATGCGCCGAGCTTGTGGAAGAAGAGGTAGAGTGCCCCGTTGGCCAGGTAATTGATTATACCATCAAGTCCGGTGATACGCTTTTTAATCTAGCCCAGCGTTACGGCACCACCGTGAATATGATACTGGCCGAAAACCCGGGGATAAATGCTAATAATCTTCAAGTTGGCCAGGTCATTAAGATCCCCTGCGGGGCCATGGGTTAATTAATAAAAAGGAGGTTTATGAAATGCCTATACAATATTTCTACAGCGAGCCTGATAATGTTTTGTGCGTAAAAATAAAGGTTCCGGTGGTTCTGGCGGAAGATGAAGTGCAGGTGATTGTAGATAATATAGCCGCTCTGCCCGAGCTGGCCCAGAAAATTGACCATATAGATGCCCGGCTAAATAATTTTGAAGCCCGGCCGATATTTGTACACGAAGACGGTAATCGCTGGATCAGCACCATTGAGCAAGAGGGTTGGGAACGTTTTGGCTGGCACTTTACGGAGCACCGCCTGCCTGTGGTGAAAAAGGTGTTGGTAAGCGGTACACTGCACAAGCAGATTTATTATGTGGATAAAAATGACACCGTCAAGCATGTGGGTGAGGATATTCCTTTTGCCAAGGATGTAACACTGGATGTAGCTCAGCCTGTAGTGAATGAGGAAGATGTAGTAATTCAACTGCACCACAAAATGATCGATATGCGCTGGGAACTGCGCCGGGGCTCCCGGTTGCAGCAGACAGGGATAATGATTTTCCAGGTCAAGGTAGTGGAGGAAAGGCAGATTTTCGTGCAGGTTTGCCCGCAGTTAGACCGCAAGTGCGCCCGGGGTGTCAACTTGCTTAAAGACGGCAGCTTTGATGTCTGGGGCACCAATACCACCCCGGTGTTCTGGGGAGCTGGTAATGTATTGCGCTATAACAGCGGTGCTTTACTTGGTAACATCCCCAATGTGGAGGCCTCCTTGTTCCAGAGCATTGATCGGCAAGGTAATATTGTACCTACCGCGGAATACAGGCTGTGCTTTGATGTGGAAGAGGTTCCAGGTTTTAGGGAGGTTTTAGGGGGGACGGCTTCCTTTAACTTAACGGCGGAATTGCTGTTCTATGATATTTATGGCAACCTGGTGAACGGTGAAACAAGAAGCTGGAATGCCGGGCAGATAACAGACAATGCGTTTACTAACTTCTGTTTCAATGCTACTGCCCCAGAGGAGGCCCGGGAAGCTCTGGTAAGATTTATCTTTGAGCCCAACGCTTTGAATACCAGTGCTGTGGTTATCGACAATGTCAAGCTTGAATGCATGAGGGTACAAAACCAGTATTACGAACAATTTACTCAGGGCTAAGGATGATTAACAAGTTTATTAGGATGAAAAGAATCAAAGGGATGGTTAAAAGGCCATCTCTTTTTTCTTAGTCGGTCTTTCAAGGAAACATATTTAATACCTGGCTTATGCATGCCTATTTGTAGGAATTTATTGCTATTTGTTATATAAACTATTTTAACTTTTTAGGCATATATTTGATAAGAGTTTAATAACGAAGGGGGAAAATCTATGATGAACAATATGGGTAACTTCATGCCGCTTGTTCAGGAACTACAGGAACAGCTGAAAAATATGACGGTAAAAGTAAGCGCGGGTGAGGGATCGGTGCAGCTAGTAATAAACGGCAATCAGGAGGTGGTGCAGCTGTACTTCAAACCCGATTTATTGCAGGACCCTGCTCAGTTGGCCCAGTTGACTGCGGAGGCTTTTAACGAGGGTATGCGAGAATCCAAGAAAATGGTGCGTGAGCAATTTTCTAAGTTAACGGGCGGTTTGGCTATCCCAACTGTACCGGGTTTGATTTAATAAGGGTGGTAAATATTATGCTCGATGATAGCTTGGAGAAAAGAATAATAGAATTATTGGAAATAAAAGGCAAGCATAATCTTGATAATGACAAATTTTTATTGTTAATGGGCCTGGTTAATTTAATGGGTATTATTAACCTGTTGGAGGTGCGAGCTGCTGGTTGTACACAGGGAAGCCGTGCCAGCCGTCACCAGGAAATGGTGCCTTTTTTGGGTATGTTCGGTGGTCCCAAGGTCAGGGTGCCGGCTGATAGCACTCAAAAATAAAAAGGGCGGCTTGGAGGCCGTCCTGGCTTGCTAAATGGTAAGTTGCTGCGGCAATACCGCTGCAGCAAGGCTAAACCGGCTTTGCCGGAGCTAATTGGGGTAATAGCTACTAGTTGCCTTTTGGGTGCATTTCGGCGGGGAGCAGCGATGGGGGCTTTTGGATCACTGTTGTGCTGTTTATTTCACTGGTGTCCGGTGTTGGTTTGCAATTGGTGTCTTCCGGAGTTGCTGATTGCTTATCAGTCCATTTAGTCATGGGTTGTTCCAGAATGGTTTTTTGACCGGGTTTCTTATCGTTTGAGTAATGGGATTGATCCACCGGTGGCTGTTCATCTGCTGGTGGATTATTATTGAACTCAATCACGGGTTGCTGGGGTCCATTGCTTTCGGGGGGCATCATTAATTGATAAACGGCACTGTGCATCATTTCTATACCCCTTTGCATTTCCTTGACGGTATTTTGAGCGCCATTAATCATGTCAATTACCCGGCGCATCCAGGGTTCTAGGTTTTGCTCCCCCAGCATTATCATAATAAATAGAGGAAACATTTCTCGCAAGCCTAACGGTGAGCGGTTCAAAATAATTCTCCTTTCGTTTAATCATTTAAAATACAGTATGAAATATGTTATGTGAATGTTCGGCGGATTGTTACTTAATGGCAAACCCGATAGTAAAAGGGGTGTTTAAAAATTGGATGATAATAAAATAGAAAAGATATTGTTTAAAATATTGGATTATCAGTCCGAGCACAAGGTGGATGACGATAGTATTTTAATTATGATTAGCTTGCTTAACCTAATGGGCATGGTTAATGTACTAAATCGCGAGGGGGAAAATAGCGCTATAGGTGCCGGGACTACCGGTCTTGAAAATATGAAAGCATTACTAGGACCGCTCATGGCTTTAATGGCTTCAGGTATGGGTAAGGGGGGAACCGTAGGTGAGGGGCAGAGCCCTTTTAACCCGGCGGCGTTATTGAGCATATTGAGTGGTGTACTGGGAGGGAACCAGGGTAAGGGTGGTGGGCCTGACCTTTCCGCACTATTTAGCCTGCTGGGACCGCTATTGGGCATGGGTGGGGTTGCTCAACCATTTAACCAGTCCGGTGCCGATAATGGTCAGGCGGAGAAGGGGCAGCCCGTACAGCGTGAGATAAATCTGGATAAAAAATATAAAACCTTCGTTGAAGGTACGGTCAGTACGGGAGAGGGTACTACGGAGCAGAAAAAAGAGCGGCCTCCCAAGCCCGGTGAGGTATTGAAATGGAAATTCGGGACATGATAGGCATAAAGGTCAACCGGGGGTGATTAATTGGGCGATAATGTTGGAACTGTTCAGGAAACAGTTTGGGTGGGCGGATTGCGCAATGCAGATGGCGGCCTGGAAATTAAACATAATTTAATCCAGGTGGACGGGGTGCGGGATGTGCAAGTAGCCGTTGATGAAGGGGCGGTAACCGTTAACTATGATCCGGCGGTGATTAGCGGAGAATACCTGCGTCGCACTTTAAACTCCCTGGGCTATTCGCCATATGTACGCTACTAAAGCGGGCTTCACTGGGCCCGCTTTTAAAATTAGCATTTAATAAGGCGGGGATATTAATGAGTACTACGTTGTTGGCCTTGCTAATCGCTGCTATGTCAGGGGTAGCCATGGCTTTGCAGGGCTCGCTTAACGCTGCTTTAGGTAAAATAATCGGTTTATTGGAAACTACCTTCATAGTGCACTTGGTGGGTTTAGTGTTGGTTGTTTTATTGCTTTTTGTTTTTCGACTGGGTGATGGCGATTGGCATTGTTACGCTGAAGCGCCCTGGTATACATATCTGGGTGGTATACTGGGCGTAATTATCATATATCTAGTGGTACGCTCTATTCCTGCTCTAGGTGTGGCGGTGGCCACCACTGCTATTATAGTCGGACAGGTACTGATGGCCTGCCTGGTGGATCACCTTGGATTGTTTGGCCTGGAAAGAGCACCGTTTACCTGGTACAGGGTAACCGGTACTGTGTTAATGGCCTCCGGCGCTTTCTTAATATTAAAAAAATGAGTTTATCCGAAACATAAAACAAAAGCCAACTATCATCCCGAACAGGGCAAAAATGTTGTGGTTGCCCAGCGATGCGGGTACCAGTTTTTCGGTAACGATAAATATCATAGCACCGGCGGCCAGGGCCAAAAGCAATGCATTAATGGCTGGTGAAACTTGCAGTATGCATAATCCCAACAGCGTGCCCAGAGGAGTAATCAGGCTGATTAACGCATTGATACCGATTATCCGCCTGCTGCCCATGCCGCCGGCCCTTAAAGGGGCTGCGGTGGCCATGCCCTCCGGTATGTTATGCAGTCCTATGGCTAGGGCCAGCACCGGTCCCAAATGCACCGAGGCCGAGTAGCCGGCAGCTATAGCTATACCTTCGGGAAGGTCATGCAAGGCAATGCCCAGTGCAATTAAATAGCCCATGCGCAGGTAAACCTGGCTGGCATGATGTCCGGGCATTAATTTGGTAAGTAAAAAATCAATGCCGTTTACTAGTAAAAATCCACTGGCAAACCCCAGCAGGCAAGTGCCCGGGCTGCCGTAGGCCATGGATGTGGGCAATAGGTCCATTATGGCCACTGCCATCATTACACCCGAGGCAAACCCTAGCAGAACAGCCAGCACCCATTCCTTAATTGGCCCTAATAGTATGGTCACAGCTGCGCCCAGGCAGGTGCTTAAACCGGCGAGGAGTGCTTGAAATAATATATAAATCAATTTAATCACCTTCCCGGTATCAGGGAATGATAATTGCTTGCCCTATGGCTATCACATTGGGATCAGCTATATTGTTCGCGGCAATTAAAGCCTCTAGAGTTACGTTAAACGATTGAGCTATTTTCCACAGGGTATCCCCGGGCTTGACGGTGTATGTTTTTCCACTGCCGCCTTCGGTGCTGTTGCTCACGCTGCCTGGTTTAAAAGCTGGAATTACAACTGCTTCTGAACGGTCGTAAATATGTACCGGGGTGCCGATGGGTATTTGGGGAAAAAGTTCTTCGACATGGTAATTGTGCATACGGATACAGCCATGCGACACGGCCTGCCCGATGGATGAAGGGTTGTTGTTGCCATGAATACCGTAGTTGCCGCCGGGAATAGTCAAACCCATCCAGCGGGTGCCCAGCATACCGCCGGGGTTGACTATTTTGTTCTTAACTTTATAATTGCCCGGTGGGGTGGGTGTAGATAGCTTGCCTACTGCCACGGGGTATTCTTTTATCAGCTGTTTTCCGTTATAATAATACAACTTGCGGGTGACCGTATTAACTGCTAAGTGACCGCCGGCTTCTGGTTTGACAGGTGCCAAATAACCACGCTCCTTTCCATACAATGTATGTTTAAGTTTGGACAAAAATGTCTTAGCCCGGATACTTGTCCCCCCGGCATTTTTTGGATATACTTATACATTAATTATATAAAGGATATGGTGATATTTAATATGTTTGTGAAGGCCTACGCCAAAATAAACCTGGTCCTGGATGTGCTGGGCACAAGGCCGGACAGGTACCATGAATTGGTTACCATCATGCAGACCCTGGATCTTCATGATGTGGTGGAAATTGACGAAGCCAAAGAAATTGAACTTATCGTAGAAGGGGCTGATTTACCTGCCGGCCCGGACAACCTGGCCTTTCGGGCTGCCGATTTGCTGCGCCGCCGGACGGGCTTTGCCGGAGGTGCCAACATCAAGCTGGTGAAACGCATCCCCTTGGCGGCCGGGCTGGCCGGGGGGTCGGCGGATGCGGCCGCAGTTTTGCACGGATTAAATAATCTTTGGGGCCTGGGTATGGCAGCAAGTGAGCTTGAGGCTCTGGGCGCTGCCATTGGCTCGGATGTACCCTTTTGCCTGCGCGGTGGCACTGCCTTGGTACAGGGGCGTGGTGAAAAGGTTAGCCCTTTACCCGGTTTGACTTCGCTGGGTGTGTTGTTGGCCAAACCGTTTTTTGGCTTGAGTACGGCCCAGGTGTATCGCCTATATGACGATATTGTGGAACCGCTGCATCCGGATAGTCATGGTATGCTGCGGGCCGTATGCAGTGGTGATGTGAGCGGAGTGGTTGCTCGCTTGGGCAATGTCTTAGAACAGGTTATTCTACCAATGCACCCGGAAATCAGGGAGATTAAAGAGATTTTAGCTGCGATTGGTGCCTCGGGCGTTCTAATGAGCGGCAGCGGGCCCACTGTGTTTGGTTTGTTTGACAATAAGGCTGTGGCGCTGCAAGCGGCGGAAGAGATAAAAATAGGCAACTTTAGGGTGTGGGTTACCGAGTTCAATAAACCGGAAGCTGATTAGTAAACCTTGCAGGTTTAATTGGAATAATGGTAAAATATATTATAAATCTTTTAAAGGAGGCGGGGGAAGTTGAGCGAACCGAGATTATTACCGATTAAATTGGATAACTATAAACCCCTGCGTGAGATAGTATTTGAAACTTTACGGGAAGCGATTATCCAAGGCAGTCTTGAGCCGGGGGAACGGCTGATGGAGATTCAGCTTGCTGAGGAAATGGGAGTCAGCCGTACTCCTGTGCGGGAGGCAATCAGGAAATTAGAACTGGAAGGCTTTGTAGTCATGGTCCCGCGCAAAGGGGCTTATGTGGCGGGTATTTCTGTTAAGGACATAGTTGATGTTTTTGAAGTGCGGGCAGCCCTGGAAGCCCTGGCGGCCGGCTTAGCTGCAGAAAGGGCCACCACCGATGAACTGGACGAAATGGAGCGGGCGTCATTATATATTTACGAGGCTGGTGATGGTCAGATAGATAACATCGTGGAAAGGGACTCTGATTTTCATGATTTAATATACAAAGCCAGCCGTAATCAGCGACTGATACAAATTATCACTCTGTTAAAGGAACAGATACAGCGTTTTCGTACTACTTCTCTGTCTCAGCCCGGTCGTATAAAACATGCTGTTGATGAACACAAAGGCATTATTGAGGCCATAAGCGAACATAATGTGGAGCTGGCCAGTCTTTTGGCACGGGAACATATTGAAACCGCTGAACAAACTTTCCTTAATGCCATGGAGGATATAAAAAGGTGATTGATGCTTTAGTACTAGCCGGCAGTCCTAATAATGGTGCTTTGAGGGGGTGCAGCACAGCCAGGTATGAAGCAATGATTGACATTAAAGGCAAATTGATGGTGGAGTATGTAGTGGATGCGCTCAGGCAATGTGAGCGTATTGGGCGTATAGTCATTGTCGGTCCCCAAATGGAGTTGGCGGTGTATTTTCAGGCTGGTGGACGAGAGGTGCTGGTGGAGCATGGTGGTCATCTCATTGAAAATGTGCTCCGTGGCCTGCGCGAGCTTCCCGGAGCCCAAAGGGTTTTACTGGTTACTTCGGATATTCCGCTGATTACCCATCAAGCTATTGAAAACTTTATTGACCTTTGTGGTAATAGGCAAGCGGATTTGTATTATCCCGTGGTGCCCCGTGAATTGGTGGAAAAACATTATTCCACCAGCAGGCGTACTTATGTACAGTTAAAAGAGGGTGTCTATACAGGAGGTAATATTTTTTTATTTAACCCAGGTATTGTGGAAGAATGTATGTCCAGGGGGCAAAAACTGGTGGATGCTCGTAAAAGCCCGTTAAAGCTTTGCCGCTTGGTGGGGCTGTTGTTTTTAATAAAATTTTTAATGAAGAATATTTCCCTGCAGGAGGCGCAAAAAAAGGTATCGCATCTGCTGGGTATTAAGGGGCGTGTAGTGATAAGTTCATACCCTGAAGTAGGGGTGGATGTGGATAAGCCCAGTGACTTGGAACTAGTGTCTAAACAATTGAAATTTGCTTGACAAAAGCCCCGGTGTATAGTTAGCACCGAGGCTTTTTTTATATGTATAAAATTTTTAATTTGATTTTTTAATATATATGTTAATTTGCAGGAATTTTTATCTATTTGAAGAAGGATTTATGATATATAAGCATAAATGGTTAGCTGGAAGGTGGTGAATGCGTGAACGTTACTGATGTTCGGGTGCGCAAAGTATTGACCGAAGGGAAAATGAAGGCGATTGTTTCAGTAACCTTGGATGATATGTTTGTCATCCATGATGTCAAAGTGGTAGAAGGTCAAAACGGGTTATTCGTGGCGATGCCCAGCCGTAAAACCCCGGGCGGTGAATTTAGAGATATAGCTCATCCTATCAATACCTTTGCCCGGGAGATAATTCAGGACGCGGTGCTCAGAGCATACAGTGAAGCCATATAATTATTCAAATGTCCTAATGTTATTATAAAAAAAGAGAGCTTAAGCTCTCTTTTTTAGCTGATATCTATAATGGTTGAATTATGGCGAGTCGAAAATATGTTATAGTGAAAGGGAATAGCATTTTTTTGTTGAATTAAAAAAGCGTGTGTCATAATATTATATATGCGATAATATGACCATTGGGAGGTTTTTATTTACATGCGGTTAGCGGCAGTAATATTGGCAGCGGGTAAAGGAACCCGGATGAAGTCGGGTTTACCCAAAGTACTGCATCAGGTTTGCGGGCGGGCCATGGTAGAGCATGTGCTGCTGGCGGTGCAAGAAATTGGTGTTCAGAAAACCGTTTTGGTGGTGGGTTATCAAGGTAATTTGGTGGCGGAGTTGGTTGGCGATAGTGTGGAAACGGCTTACCAGGCCGAACAACTGGGTACCGCCCATGCGTTACTGCAGTGCAGCGATGTTTTTAAAGACTATGCTGGTGATATACTAGTGGTTTGTGGGGATACACCGCTGCTACGGCACCAAACTTTGTCTCAATTATACGCTGCACATAGCCGCAGCGGGTCTGCTGCTACCGTGCTGACAGCGGTTTTGGCCGATCCCACCGGATATGGTCGGGTTATCCGCAATGCCACAGGCGGTATAATGAAAATCGTAGAGCAAAAGGACGCGGTTCCCTCTGAGCTGGCGGTTACTGAGATCAATACCGGCGTTTATTGCTTTAAAGCCGAAGGGTTATTTGAAGCATTGTCACAAATTCGTTCTGACAATGCTCAGGGCGAGTATTACCTTACCGATATTATTGAATATTATATTGCCCGGGGTGACTCCGTGGGCGCTGTGATTGCGGGCGACGCCGCCGAAGTTATGGGTGTAAATGATCGGTGTCAGCTGGCCGTAGTGGAAAAGGTGCTGCGCCGGCGTATTTTGGACAGGTTGATGATATCAGGGGTAACTATCATGGATCCCGCTTCAACGTTTATAGATGATACTGTAAATATAGGGGCGGATACAGTTGTATATCCATTTACCTTCATAGAAGGAAAATCGAAAATTGGCGAGAATTGTAGAATAGGACCATCAACACGGTTAATGAATGTGATATTAGGCTGCCGGGTCAATGTACAAAATTCGGTAATTACCGAAAGCCGGGTAGATGACGGCTGCAATATTGGTCCCTTTGCTTATATCCGGCCTGGGTGCGTGCTGGAAAAAGACGTTAAAGTAGGGGACTTTGTGGAGCTTAAAAATTCCCATTTGGATCAAGGTAGTAAGGTGCCGCACCTTAGTTATGTTGGTGACGCCGATGTGGGGCGGGGATCAAACATTGGTTGTGGTACGATTACCTGCAACTATGACGGTGTAAAAAAATCGCGCACTTGGGTTGGTGCAAACGCTTTTATTGGCAGCAACACCAATCTGGTGGCCCCGGTAGTGGTTGGTGATGGAGCTACAACCGGAGCGGGTTCCACTATAACTAAAGATGTGCCGCCCGGCGCGCTGGGCATAACCCGGGATAAACAAAAGAATATCGAGGGCTGGGCTCAAAAAAGAAAGAACCATTTGGGAAAGACAAAAGAATAATTTATTTGGAGGTACGCGCACATGTCATCCCGACAACAGCTGAAAATATTTACCGGAAACGCCAACTCCGCCCTGGCAGAGGAGATTGCCCACTATCTTGGTGTTTCCGTGGGAGCTGCCAAGGTTACTCATTTTAGTGACGGGGAAATACAGGTTAAAATAAATGAAAGCGTGCGGGGAGCGGATGTTTTTATCATTCAACCCACCTGCGAACCGGTAAATGAGCATTTGATGGAGCTGCTTGTCATGGTGGATGCCGTGCGCAGGGCGTCGGCCCGCAGAATCACTGCGGTGACTCCCTATTACGGATATGCCCGGCAGGATCGTAAGGCTCGGGCACGTGATCCCATCACCGCCAAATTAGTAGCTAATTTAATTACCGCCAGCGGGGCCCGCCGGGTTATTACTATGGATTTACATGCCGGGCAGATTCAGGGCTTTTTTGATATACCGGTGGATCATCTACCTGGCGTACCGCTTTTGGCCCAATATTTTATTCAGCGTAAACTGGACAATGTGGTGGTAGTGAGTCCTGATTTGGGTGGAGTGCAGCGTGCCCGGGATTTGGCTGAAAGAATTGGCGCCTCTATTGCAATTATTGATAAGCGACGCCCGGAACCCAATGTAGCTGAAATCATGCATGTTATTGGTGATATTCGCGGTAAAAAAGTTATTATGATTGACGATATCATAGACACGGCCGGTACCATAACCCAGGGAGCGGTAGCCCTTAAAAAATTGGGCGCGCAAGATGTTTATGCTTGTTGCACCCACCCCGTGCTCAGCGGACCTGCGGTAGATCGATTGGCGGATGCACCCATACAGGAGGTGCTGGTTACCAATACTATTCCCCTACCGGAAAGTAAAATGATTGATAAGATAAAGATACTTTCAGTGGCACCGCTTTTGGGAGAGGCCATTATTCGCATACATGAGGATTTGTCGGTAAGTAAACTTTTTGACTAAAAAAAGCCCCGCCAGGCGGGGCTTTTTGGACCATGCTTTAGGCAGCCTTATAGCAGGCGGTTGGTTTGGATGGATTAATCCTTGTCTGGTGGATTATCCAGCTCTGCCGGCCGATTGGGCTTTTCTTGATCATCGGGCGCAACCGGCTCAACCGGTTCTTTAGGCTTGACTGTTGGCTTGTCAACCGTGGAGCTGTTCTCTTCGTTTTGTTTTTTATTGCGTTTAATCTTGGTGATAGAATTGTTTACATTGGAGCTAAGTTCCCGTGTTTTTTGTATAGTTGACTCCAACAAGTTGTTGGTGGAATCCTTTACACCGCGTAATTTTTCCTGCAAACCTCCATCCAGTTTGACAACTTCATTTAGAGCCTGATCGGAACAGACAATCATGTCCTTGCCTATGGTAAGTACATGATTAATATCCAAAAAGGCTTTACCGCTAAATAGACCATTTATAAAACTACCACTGAATTCCATACCGATCATTTCACCTGAAGCCAGATTTACGTAATAATCATCCGCTTCGCCCAAAAGGGTGCCGCTTTCGGTTACGATGCGGGCACCGCTTACTTTTACCTTGTTTTTTGTTAAGCTGATTATTTCCGGCAGGTTTCCGCCTTTTTGTATCATGGTGCCATGTTTTACCGTTACTACATCTTCACCGACACTGTGTACATTGCTATAAGGAATAAATTTTTGATCGTTAAACCAACCCTTTTGTTCTATAATCAGGGCGGCTACCCTTTTTAACCCGGGATTAATCACCAGTCCTTTGATAATGCCGATTTGCTGGCCTTCTTCCAGGCTGATTACCGGCATGGATGTAAATTGTTTGCTTTTGCGCATTATTAACACACCCCCTGTGCGCATTAATTATTCTAATTAATGTTATGTTGATGTTAGGCATGTTATAACTTCTAAAAGGGAATATTATCCTTGAGGAGGTTTGAAAATGACGAATCCTAATTTGCAGGTTAATTACAGACATCAAAAGGGAAAAAGTTATCGAAAACAGTTGGCCCGCCGGGAAATGATACCGGGGGTGGTTTATGGCAGGGCGGTGGGTAGTATTCCAGTGGAGGTGGGAATTAAGCCACTGAATAAGATTTTATCCGAGGGAGCCAATTCACTGATTGATCTTACTATCAATGGGGCGGGTAGTGAAGAAGATAGGCATTACAAAGTGCTGATCAAGGATATGCAATACGGTGCCGTAAAACATGAATTGCTTAGTGTGGATCTGCATCAGATTTCCCTGAACAACCCTATTCAGACGACTGTACCAATTAATTTTATTGGTAAAGTTAACGATGGTATTGAACAATACGTCCTGCGGGAATTACAGGTATCCTGCCTGCCGACCGATATTCCAAGAGAGATTACAGTTAATATGGATGGCCTTTCTGTAGGTGATACTGTTGCTGTCCGGGATATTACGGTGCCGAATAATGTAGTTTTGGTGGACGAACCTGATACCGCGGTGGTAACTGTGACGGCGGAGCGCGCTGAGGAAGCACCTGCTGTTGAGGCCGAGCCCGGTACAGGCGATCCGGAAGCCAACGCAGGTGAAACACCGGCTTAAAAAGGATGAACATTTTCTCCTTATCATGCATATTCTGGGATATGCATGATAAGGAGGCGATATCGGATGGCTGATGGTATTGGAACCGGATATCCTCCCGGTGGGTATCCTGGCAGTGGTATGGGGGGGGCATACTGTCCCGGATACGGGATGACTTTATCTGACCGGCTTAAGAGCTCGGTGGGTAAAAATGTTACCGTTTATGTGGGCGAAGAATCCACCCCCGTCACGGGTATGCTGCACTCTGTAGGCTCTAATTATGTGGAAGTGCATCGGATGAATAACAATGTTAAAGAGGCTATGCTTATACCCCTGCATGCCATAATGGCTATTTCTACACCAATGTAAAGCATTGTTAGCACGTACTGGTTAGTGCGCCTATGCAAGCAAAACAGTCTTGGTTACCCTCTTCATAATTTAGAAGAGGGTAACTTATTTTTTAAGAATAAGTTAAGGATATAGTATAAAATAATAGCGTACACTGGCAAAAATATTAAGCGGAGGTAATGTATTTTGAGACTACTGGTGGGATTGGGTAATCCGGGGCCCCAATATGCACTAACCAGGCACAATATTGGTTTTAGGGCGATAGACCGGCTGGCGGGTTGGCTGGACACGGCGGTGAGCCGTCCTTTTCTGCGCTCTCTGGTAGGACAAGGGGTATATGCAGGCGAAAAAATTATACTGGCCAAGCCACAGACATATATGAATCTGAGCGGGGATGCCGTGTCCTTACTATTGAACTGGTACAAGCTAACTCCTGCCGAATTGACGGTTATTTATGACGATTTGGATCTGCCACCCGGTCGGCTGCGCATCCGTGATCGCGGCAGTGCGGGCGGGCACCGGGGACTGGCCTCTATTATCGGCCGATTGGGTACCGGTGATTTTATCCGGGTGCGCATTGGCATAGGGCGTCCTCCCGTGCCCGGTCCGGAAGTGGCGGACTGGGTGCTGGCCAGGTCTGTCCCTGGTGATGAAGAAAAGATTGCTCAGGTATTGGAAACGTTGCCCGGGGTGTTGGAGGAGATGATAAAAGTCGGGGTTATATCCGCCATGAATAAGTTCAACGGTAATAAGACAGTATAAGCCCGTCAGTTAATGTCAATATTATAATCAGGGGAATTTACTTGTTTGTACTGGCAGGTTTGCTGTCTGCGTTAACAATACGCTGGTTGCTGGGCCTGGTTGGCCGGGCCGGTAGTATGGTCATGATTGTACTGGTGGCGCCGGTGGCGGAAGAAGTTACTAAAACAGGTCTGGCGCTCCTTTTGGGCACTGATGTATTCCTGGCGCACATGGTATTCGGTGGCGTGGAACTGGTTACTGATTCCATTAACGGGCGCAGTATTTGGCCTGGCCTGGTGGCACTGGTGCTGCACAGTATATTAGGTATAACTACCGCCTGGCTTTTGGCTTATGCCGGGGTTACAGTAGCGGTGGCATTGGCGGTGCTGTTGCACGGGCTGTGGAATTATACGGCGGTGCGGCTACTGTGACTGTTGAACCTATTATATATGGTGGGTGAGATGTAAAATGAAAATTTATCACGTTTGTGAGTGCTGCGACCGGGTGTATAAGGTTACCGAATCAGTCGGCCAAACGGTCTGTGTCGACTTGGACAGCTTGACTGGTGACAACACGGGGGATATAATGATGAGAGAACCTGAAAATGGAAGTGGTTTGGCGTCGGGCTTGTGTGATGATTGCCGTGAAGAAATATACGGTTCCGCTGATCATTTTGTTTACTATTCAAGACTAAATTAAGAAGGAATAAGGCCGGAGCTTTAGCCAGATGGCGCTAAAGCTTTTTTTGTGATGCCTTTTTACGGTTGGTGATCTTAATGCAAGGTTTATTAAAATTAATTAAAGACACCAAGGAATATGCGGGCTTGGTGAAAGGTTTGGCTGTCAACCGGAGTCAGCAGCAGGTATTCGGGCTGACAGGTGCCCAGCGTAATCTAATAATTTCGGCGCTGATAGAGGCCGATTACCCAACTGCACTGGTGATCACGCCGGGTGAGGTAGAAGCCGGGCAGGTGGCGGATGATTTATCCGCATTATTACCACAAATGCCGGTGGTGCAATTCCCCATCAATGAACAACTGCCTTATCAAGTACTGGCCCACGGTATGGAAGTGACGGCTGCCCGGTTGGCTGTGTTGGAAGGCATGTGCCGGTCTGAGCCGATGATTATTGTGGCACCGGTGGAGGCGTTGATGGGCCGATTAAGCCCGCCAAATGTTTTTGCAGGTGCCGGTTTGAAGTTGGCTGTAGGTAACCGGCAGGATACCGGTGAACTAGGGCGGCGCTTGGTGGCCATGGGCTATGAAAGAGTCGATTTGGTTGAAAGGGCCGGGCAATTCAGCGTGCGCGGTGGGATTGTGGATGTTTTCCCCATGACTTCTACGATGCCTGCGCGATTGGAATTTTTCGACGACGAAGTCGACTCCATCCGCTTATTTGAGGTGGAATCACAGCGTTCTGATAAAAAAATTGATCAGCTGGCTATTTCCCCGGCCCGGGAAATAGTGGCCGGCAAGGATGTCTGGTCCATGGGGTATAGCGCTGCTAAGATGGAGTACCGGGCTATTCAGCGCAAGCTGGCCAAATCAGCCGATCATCTGGCACTGGACTTTTTCGAAGAACACTTTGGTCATTTGCTGGATATGTTGAATAACGGTGTTTATTTTTTGGGATTGGAACAATTTATGCCGTATTTTTACCCCCGGCCGGTAAATTTATTGGACTATCTTCCACAAGGAACACCTTTATTTATTGATGAGCCACTAAAGATCAGGGAAGTGGTACAGAGTATTCAGCGGGAGCGCGCCGAGACATATACTGATCTCCTTACCAGGGGTAAGGTACTACCTGGCCAGGTCAAGTGTTACCTGAGCTGGGATGAATTGTATGAGGGTATCGCCGCCCGGCGGGCGGTATATTTTTCTTTTATGCCTCGCCAGGCACCGTTTATTTACCCGCAAAACATAATTAATTTTGCGGCTAAATCCATGCACAGCTTTCTGGGGCACACCAATATTTTGGCTGATGAGATACGCCAGTGGCGCCGTAATGGCAATGCCGTGGTGCTTTTAGTAACGGGGCAGGACCGGGGCCGCCACCTACTGGACGCGCTCAGGGATGAAAGAGTGGATGTTTTTTATTTATCATCCCTGGACGCGGAGGTCAAGCCCGGCCATGTGGTGATCGGTCACGGACAGCTTTCGGGGGGCTTTGAGCTGGTAAATGCCCGGTTGGTGGTGATCACCGAGGGCGAAATATTTGGCCAGCACAAGCGTAAAAAACGTGAGCGGTCTTGGGAGACAGGCAATCGGTTGGAGCCATTTACCGACTTAAAAGCGGGAGACTACGTAGTGCACGTGAACCATGGTATTGGTCGCTATCTGGGTATCGTACCGCTGGACATTGGAAATATCCGCAAGGAATACTTGCTAATCAAGTACGCCGGCGAGGATAAACTATATGTGCCCACCGATCAAGTGTCACTTCTGCAAAAATACCTTGGAGCCGAGGCCGATAGCCCACGACTTTCCAGGCTGGGTGGTGCGGAATGGAACAGGGTCAAAAACCGGGTCCGGGAAGCGGTACGAGATATAGCCCAGGAGCTCTTGGCTCTTTATGCCGCCCGCGAAACAGTGCAGGGATACGCTTTCGGGCCGGACACGGTATGGCAGAAGGAATTTGAGGACGCCTTCCCTTATGAAGAAACACCGGATCAACTGCGGGCCATCAGTGATGCAAAAAAAGATATGGAAAATCCGCGCCCCATGGATCGATTGCTTTGCGGTGATGTAGGCTATGGTAAAACCGAAGTGGCGTTGCGGGCTGCTTTTAAGGCGGTAATGGAAAGTAAACAGGTGGCCGTGCTCGTCCCAACTACCATTCTTGCCCAGCAGCATTATAATACCTTCCGGGAGCGGTTTGCGGGTTACCCGGTGACAGTGGAAATGCTCAGCCGTTTCCGGACACACAGGGAACAACGTCAGATTATCCAGGGTCTTAAAGAAGGACGTATAGATATAGTTATCGGTACCCACCGGCTGGTGCAGGAAGATATTGTCTTTAAGGATCTGGGTTTACTGGTAGTGGACGAAGAACAGCGTTTTGGCGTAACGCACAAGGAGAAACTGAAAAAATTACGCACCAGTGTTGATGTATTGACGCTAACCGCTACCCCTATTCCCCGTACTTTGCATATGTCCCTGGTAGGGGTACGTGATACCAGCCTGCTGGAGACGCCGCCGGAAAACAGGTTTCCGGTGCAAACCTATGTTTTGGAGGAAGACCCGCTCTTGATTCGGGAGGCCATTCGGCGGGAACTGGGACGGGATGGCCAAGTGTATTATGTACACAACCGGGTGGCCGACCTGGATAACTTGGCCATGTGGATCCGAGGATTAGTGCCTGAAGCCCGTATTATCACCGCCCACGGTCAAATGCGGGAAGAAGAGCTCGAACAAATTATGCTGGATTTTATTGACGGGGCCTATGATGTGTTGGTGTGTACCACCATTATAGAAAGTGGTCTTGATATTTCAAATGTTAATACGCTAATTGTTAGAGAAGCCAACCACTTTGGACTGGCTCAACTTTACCAGTTGCGTGGCCGGGTGGGCCGGGCCAACCGGTTGGCCTATGCTTACCTTACTTTTCGTAAGGATCGGGTATTAAACGAAGTGGCCGAAAAACGGCTCTCGGCGATTAGAGAGTTTACCGAATTTGGCTCGGGTTACAAAATTGCCATGCGTGACCTGGAAATCAGAGGTGCCGGTAACTTGCTGGGGGCGGAACAGCACGGTCATATTGCTGCGGTAGGATTTGACCTGTATTGTAGGCTGTTAGAGGAGGCGGTGCGCGAGACCAGGGGGCAGCACGAGGAACAACCGGTGGAAACCGTTGTGGAACTGCCTGTGGAGGCTTATATACCTAACGATTTTATTTCCGATTCCAATCAAAAGGTGGAAATATACAGGCGCATGGCCTCTCTGCTAAGAGCAAGTACCATTGCCGACTTAGAGGAAGAATTGGTGGACCGTTTTGGCGATTTACCCCAGGCAGTGCGGAATCTGCTAAGGATATCACAGATCAGAGTTATGGCCGGACATTTAAAAATAAAATCGGTTAACAAGCAGCAGGGTTTCTACCGACTGACCTTTGCCAAGGGGCATTCTCTCACAGGGGAAAAGCTGGTAAAGGTTGGGGAGTATTACCGGAATAAAGTAAAGTTTAGCAACGTCGACAGTGAATTTGAAATCCGTTATAAAATTCGCGAGGCCGGCCGCTTACCTGACGAACAACTGGATGAATTGGAAAGGTTTTTAAAAATGCTGGCCGATTAAAAGAATATTAATTAAATCAACAAGCTTGTAAAATTGCTGGATCTCATTTATGGAATAAATTGAGCTTATGTTAATGTTGGGCCAAGCTATTGTTCAGCACGTTCCTTTACTATATAATTAAGTGAATTCATGCCGCCCGTTTTCGAGGCGGCATACTATTGGGGAGGAGATTAATTTTGCGTAAATATAGTATAATTTTTTTAAGCTTAATGCTTTTGCTGGCAATGCTTGTTCTTGGTGGCTGCGGCAACCAAGTAGTGGCTACGGTGAACGGAGAAAAAATTACATCCCAGGAACTTGATAATGAAGTGACTGCCACGAAAAATTATTGGGCTCAGCAAGGTTATAACCTAGAAGGTGAGCAGGCCAAAGAAATTGAAGAAATGCTGCGCCAGAATGTATTAAATCAGCTGATTGACAACCGTTTGATTATGGCGGAAATTGATCGTTTGGGTTTAACGCCTACGGATAAGGAAGTACAGGAAGTTATTGAGGGAATTAAAAATCAGGCGGGCAGCGAAGCTGAATTTAAAAAGTATTTGGTTGCCAACGGGTTAAATGAGCCCAAACTGGAGGACGTTGTGAAAGAACAGCTGGCTTATAACAAACTAGGTGAAAAAATAAGCTCCGAGGTGCCCCAGCCAACTGATGACGAGATAAAAGATTACTTTGCCAAGAACGGTGCCCAATATAATGACCCGGAACAGCGCCAAGTCAGTCATATTTTAATTGGCATAGGTGATTATTCCAACGGCAAAAACCGTACGGACATGGATGCTAAAGTGCTTGCGCTGCAAATAGTGAACAAGGTGGCTGCCGGTGATGATTTTGGCAAGTTGGCCAAGCAGTATAGCGATGATTTGGGAAGTAAGGATAACGGTGGCCAATATCCACCTTTTAGCAAAGGCAGCGGTTTTGTAGAAGAATTTGAAAACGCCGCTTTTGCATTGAAGGTTGGGCAATATACTGTAGAGCCCGTCAAGACGACTTATGGTTATCACATCATCCGTTTGGACAAGATTATCTCCGCTAAAACACATACACTGGATGAAGTTAAGGACCAAATAACCGCCAGGTTGCGCGATGAGAAACTTAGTCAGAAACAAAATGAATATATTCAGGAACTCAGAAATAATGCTAAAGTAGTTAACAATTTATCCAAAGACTCCGATGCCCCGGCAGAGGAAAACCAATCGACAAAATAATAGGTATTTATTGGTAAGATGAAAAGAATTTTACTTTGTATTGGAAAAAAATGAATAATTACTTCTCTCCGGTTATATACTAACATAGAAAGTTTTATCCTGATTATCCATTGGTAAAGGAGGGAAGGGCGGCCCATGAAGGCAACGGGTATAGTTCGTCGTATAGACGATCTCGGTAGAGTGGTGATACCGAAAGAGATAAGACGAACCTTAAGAATCCGCGAAGGCGATCCATTAGAAATTTTTGTTGATCGTGAAGGTGAAGTCATATTAAAGAAATATTCGCCAATTGGGGAACTGGGTGATTTTGCCAAAGAATACGCGGATTCGCTGCATGAAGCACTAGGACACATATCCTTAATTGCTGACCGGGATACCATTATAGCTGTTTCCGGAGTACCAAAAAAGGAATTTTTAAATAAACCTATAAGCAAGGTTATAGAAAAGGTTATGGAAGAGCGTAAGGCGGTGGTAATCAATAATCCGGGAACCGACCCGCATTGCTTGGATTGTATGATTATTGCGGACGGTGAGTGTAAGTATGAGGCGGAAGTTATTGCGCCAATTGTTTCTGAAGGTGACCCTATAGGTGCGGTAATTCTCGCTACCCGTGAACCAAATGTGGAAATGGGAGAATTGGAATTAAAACTAGCTGAAACTGCGGCGGGTTTTCTAGCCAAGCAAATGGAACAATAACGGCCCAACGGGGGGCCGTTCTTTTTTGTGTATTGCTATTGAAATTATCATTTAGTATTTTTTTTATCTGCTGAGAGAGGATTTTCCGTTAATGCCAGCGTAATTGGTAAGAATAACAGTAAGGTGATAATTATTCAGGGGGTTTTAGATATTGAAAGCCAAGGTAATTGTGGTGGGGCTTGGTCCCGGTAGCCGGGACTCTCTGCCTGCGGTGAACCTGGAGGTACTAAAGGGTGCCCGGCGTCTTTTCTTGCGCACCGGGGTGCACCCCGTAGTTGATTGGCTTAAGGAGCAAGATATCGCCTTTGATACTTTCGATAAGTATTATGAGCAGGCGGATAGCTTTGAAGATGTTTACCGGCAAATTTCGAAGGATGTTTTGGCAGCCGCTGAGCAGGGGACGGTGGTATACGCCGTGCCTGGCCATCCGCTGGTGGCTGAAACAGCGGTTGATATGATTATACGCCAGGCAGGACAAAGGGGTATAGCTATTGATGTGCTACCGGCTATGAGTTTTATGGACGAGCTATACGCGGTATTGAAAGTAGATCCGGTGCAAGGAATACAGATTATTGACGGGTTGCAGTTGGAAGGTCGTTTATTGAACCCGGCACTGGGGATCGTGGTTATGCAGGTTTACAGCCGCTTGGTAGCTACTGATATTAAACTGTCCTTGCTGGAAGTATACCCGGCAGAGCACCAAGTCGCTATTGTCCGGGCGGCTGGAGTGCCAGGCTTACAAAGGATTGAGTATGTGCCGCTGTTTGAAGTGGATCGGCTCGATTGGTTGGATCATCTCACCAGTTTATATGTACCTCCGAACAGACATGCGACCGCCAAAATGAAAGCTGATTTCCCATTAGACTCTCTAGTGGATATTATGGGCAGGTTGCGGGGAGAGGGTGGTTGTCCGTGGGACCGGGAACAGGACCACCATACTTTAACGCGGTATTTGCTGGAGGAAACTTATGAAGTATTGGAGGCTATCCAGCAGGAAAATATGTATAATATTTGTGAAGAACTGGGAGACTTATTACTACAGATAGTATTTCATGCCCAAATAGCAAGGGAAAACGGCTTATTTGATATTAATGATGTAGTGCATGCCATCAGTCAAAAGATGATCCACCGTCACCCGCATGTTTTTGGTAATGTACAGGTTAACAATAGCGATGAAGTACTTGCTAATTGGGAAATTATAAAGCAAAGTGAAAAGGAGGGTGGTGCGGAAAAGAAGGAGTCGATATTTGATGGGATTCCTCGTGGCTTACCGGCCCTATCACGTTCTTATGAAATTCAGGCCAAGGCCGCTCGGGTCGGTTTTGATTGGCCTGATTATCATGGAGCGCTGGATAAAGTTGATGAGGAACTGGCAGAATGGAAGGAAGCGCTGGTTAATGGGCGGCGGGATAAGATTGAGCTTGAGACTGGAGATATGTTATTTGCTGTAGTCAATGCAGCCAGGTTGACGGGGATTGATCCCGAGGTGGCTCTGTTAGCCACAAATAATAAATTTATACGTAGATTTGAGTTTATGAAAAGAGAAGCTTCCCTAAAAGGAGTGAATCTTTCCAGCATGACGCTGGCTGAGATGGATGAACTATGGGAAAAAGCTAAAAATAAAGAAAATTGAGCTAAAAAATGTAGTAAAAATCAATTCCAAGGAAGGAACCATAAAATAAATAGCGAATACGAATAGCTTAGTGGATAATTGTGTTAAGCTAAATTTCTTGAGGGGGGTATTTATGAATAAGACAGAGCTGATTGCCAATGTGGCAGAGAAGTCCGGGTTGACCAAAAAAGACGCTGAAAAAGCTGTGGTTGCGGTATTAGCAAGTATTGAGGAAGCTTTAGCCGGTGGTGATAAGGTCCAACTGGTTGGCTTTGGTACTTTTGAAATCAGGGAAAGGGCTGCTCGCAAGGGACGTAACCCGCAAACAGGGGAGGAAATTAATATTGCTGCCGCCCGTGTTCCGGTATTTAAAGCAGGTAAGGCTTTACGCGAAACTGTTTCATCATAAACACAAAAATATAATTTGAACTGAGTTGTTATATAGTGCGACTGGACAAATTTTTAAAGGTTTCTCGCATAATCAAACGACGTACGTTAGCTAAGGAGGCTTGCGATCGGCAGCAGGTAAAGATTAATGACCGGGCGGCCAAAGCAGGAAATGAAGTGCAGCCGGGAGATGTAGTGGAAATTTACTTTGGGCAGCGACGTTTAAAAATTAAGATAATCACTGTGCGAGAAACTGTACCCGCCAAGCAAGCTGCTGATTTATATGTGATTTTAGAAGATATACGTTTGCATGACGGTTAATTACCTATTGATACAAAGGTCCTAAGGGGCCTTTTTTTGTTATTTCTATGGGATCAGACCTTGACATTTGACACTTAACTGCGTGTCAAATGTCAAGGTCTGATCCCATTAAGTGGGCAAGGCATATTCTTTAAATTTAAGTAAGACAGAGAAAAAAACATTATTTATGAGTAATAAGGTTTTAATTTTCTCATATGCCTTGTTACCGGCAAATATAAAGTTTGTATCACTATGGTAATATTTACATTAAATGGCAACTAGTAAAGGAGTGTTAATATGTTGTGGATGGACCAGGTGCAGGCTGGATTGGATAGTGTTTGGAGAGTAATGCCTTTTCATGGTTTTGCTTGGGGTAAGCTAAAACAATCCGGTTGGCTGCTTTGCCGGGAGGGTATTCTGCAAGCCATTTGGGTTGTTGTTTCAGGTAAGCCGGTATTGTCCATATTGGGTCATGCATGGATAAGGGGGCTGCTTTTTGTCAGGGGGGTAAGACTACAAGGTGCGGCCGGATTGACAGGAGTTTTACATTACTTTGTTAGAGGGCCCAATGAACAAAAATAATCAGCGCATATTTTAATACCATCCCACAAAAAATAATAAAAATTTTTTGGGAGGGATGGAAATGCGCATAGTTAAAATAGTGATGGTAGTCCTGGTACTAATGGGATTGTTATGGGGCTGTGCTAAAGGTCCGCAGCAAAAGCCGGTGGAGCCTGTTCCGGGCGCTCCTGACCAGGAACCCACCATTAGCCTGTACGTAAAGGAACAAGGCATTAAAAAGAATATTAAACTGGAAGAATACTTAGCCGGAGTTGTGGCAGCTGAGATGGAGCCCAGTTGGCCGGAAAACGCCTTGGCAGCCCAGGCGATATTGGCTCGCACTTTCACTATGGAAAATATTAAGGCACAGCGGGTAAAAAAACTGCATGGTACGGACGCATCTACCGACATTGAGGAGTTTCAGGCTTATGATCCCTCGCGAATAAACGATAAAGTGCGCCAGGCCGTGGCCTCCACCAGGGGGCAGGTGATTACCTATCGCGGCGATTATGTTAAGGGATGGTTTTCGGCGTGTGACGGGGGCATTTCCGCTACGGCACCAGAGGGGCTGGCCTATACTAAGGAGCCCACACCATATATTAAGGCCGGGGCGCGGGATGGCTGCCAGGCGATTACTTCGCCGGAGAATAAGCACTGGCGTGTAGAATTACCTTTACAACAAGTACGGGCAGCGGTGCAAAAAATTAGCGGAACAGATCCAGGTAGTATTAATGCCGTGGACATTGTAGAAAAAGGGCCTTCGGGAAGAGCGACTAAAATCCAGATTGGTTCGGCCACGGTGAGCGGCCCGGATTTGAGATTGGCTTTGGGCAGCGATAAAGTGAGGTCTACGTTAATTTCCAGTGCCAAGGTACAGGGTAATAATCTAGTGATGGAAGGCAAGGGTTTTGGGCACGGTGTGGGACTGTGCCAGTGGGGGGCGAATAAATTGGCCTTGGAAGGTAAAACCCCTCAGGAGATCATTAAATTTTATTATCGGGATGTCGACATTCAAAAGCTTTGGGATTAAAAGAGTGATCCGGAACGGATCACTCTTTTTTTGCATAATGATGGATTTCTGGCATAGATATAAAACCAAAGGTTTACCCGTGCCCACGGAGGTGAAAACAATATGGAACTTAAAAAAGATTTTAGCAACCGGATTTCTCTAACTGATCGTAAACACTTATTGGTAGACGGGGTTGAGCATGTAGGGAATTTCAACGAAAAAGAGATTGGCCTTGTTACCAATATGGGTTTTCTTACCCTGCGGGGTGAAGGTTTGCACATTACCCAGTTGAATTTGGAAAATGGTAATTTGGTTGTGGAAGGGCGGATTTACACTATGGAATTTATAGATAATAAAAGCGCCGGGAATCTCCGGGGTAAGGGCATGCTAAACAGGATTTTCAAGTAAAAATACCCGGCAGAGGCTGTCAGGTTGGCATTTGGAGGTAATTATTTTGGCGGAGCCGGTAACCAGTCAGTTCATGGTTTTTTTATATACCATTTTGACCGGGGCGCTGGCCGGATTTTTATATGATGTTTATGCCGGTATCGGTCAGTTTTTTAAATTTAAAAAAATGGGTACATTGCTGGGCGATGTTATATATTGGGTTTGCGCTACTATGTTGGTATACGCTTTATTATTAAGTTATAATCAGGGTGAAGTTCGTTTTTTTGTGCTCCTGGGATTGGGTATAGGTGCACTGAGCTATTTTCGCCTTAGCCGGCGCCGGATGAGGAATTTAGTAATAAAAACAGTAGAATTGCTGATTTGGTTAATTAACCGGCTGGTTATCATATTGTTTTTCCCCATCCGTATGCTGCATATTATTTTAACCTGGCCCTTTAAAATGGTCGGTATGGTGTTTGGTAAAATGGGCCACCTAGCGACTCATATAGTAAAAAGCCTGGTACCTGCGCCCATAAAGTTATTATATCGCCGGTGTAAAGAATGGTGTGCCAGAATTGTTAACAAAATAAAACGGAAAAATTAATGCAAAGATAGGATTTATTCCATTGGCCTTTTTAAGATAAATTCCTCTTATTTGTTTTTATATTTTGCAGTTGGTTAGTAAAGTTAAAGCCTGACCCTCGAATTGAGG
Organism: Desulfoscipio geothermicus; assembly: GCA_016841205.1. Classification (GTDB taxonomy): domain Bacteria; phylum Bacillota; class Desulfotomaculia; order Desulfotomaculales; family Desulfallaceae; genus Sporotomaculum; species Sporotomaculum geothermicum_A. The sequence continues at coordinate 87,111 of JAENZP010000005.1, read as the reverse complement.
GTCTTTTTTAATAGCTCGAACATCCGAAAACGATATATAATATGGGGTTTTCGGCTGCTTTCCGGTATACTGTCAGTTATTTTTTCGATGCTTCGTTCTTGTGCTGCGGACGCAGTCGGCAATATCATGGGTGGGGCGGCTTGCTGTAAATTTACAAAGCATAATGGTGGATAAAGCACGCACCACCAGTTAGCACCTTCACCGGAACCTATGATTACTCGCACTGCTTCGTAGCGCCCCGGGGGTAAAGTTAAAGATTTTATGCCGTTTTCACCCTGGATGGTGTACTTTTTGGCTGGGAAATAATAATCACCACGAACCACTTGCACCTGATAATCAAACCCCTTGCGCTTTATTTCCTTCTCGGCTATGCTCCGGATGGTTTCTACATTGGCGTCAGCAACCTGCCTGGCAGCCTCTATATCGGTAGCTTGGCTAAAGGCCGGTGCCATCTCGCTGACAATGTGATCTTTTACCTGGTATTTAAGTCTTTGGTCATAGAAGGTATTGCTATTGGCAATGATGTGCAGCCTGATTAAGCCTACTGGTCTGGTGCGTTGCTGTTCATAAATATAATACCCGCCGGTACTTGCCAAAAGTATAACGAGTAGGAGGCAAGCGACTTTTTTGTTCATTGGATCACCTGCTTTTGTTAATTGATTAGTAATATTGTTTCCAGATTTTTATAGTATAAAACTTATTAATTAAGAAAAAAATGTTAACAATATAGTTAGATAAAGGAGGAGGAATAAATTAATGATTGGTACCACAACATTAGCAGATTACTTGGTTAAAGCAGGTGATCGGCTGCCTGAAGAGGCTGATCGGGTGCTGGAAGCACTGGTTAGCGAAGGAAATATGAATAAAGAAGATTTATCATTACTTTCCCGCGTTAAAAGGGCTGTACTTGATCATGTGATTATGCAGTTATATGCCTTGGGTCTAGTGGATGTTTCTACAGAGGGTAAGAGTAAAATATGCAGTCTTACCAAATTAGGTGAGGAATACGTAAGCTTATTATCAGAGAGAAAAGCCGGTTAAACAATACCGGCTTTTTTTATGTTCGCCGGGCACGCCAAAGTGCTAAGAATAAGCAATATGTGGAGCATTGTCAGGTTTATTTTGAAAAAAGCTGCAAACAGGCAGGAATTGATAGCCGGGCGTAGAATGTGTGTAATGCATTTGTAGTAGAAGATTATGGTTTCCGGTCATAGCCCGGTGGGTTTTTGAGAGCTGGTGAGGAGGGCGGAAATAATGGTTAATAGCAATTTTTCCGATGAGGAGTTTAGTCAGGATGCTAAACGCCGCAGGAATTTCAACCTGTCTCGTAGTAAGCTACCGGTTATTATAATTGCTTTGTTGATGCTATACATTTCCTTTTCCTTAGGCTCGCGCTTTGATCAATTATATGCCATGCAGAGAGACCTTGATGCTATGCAGACAGAGATTAAAGATTTACATAATAAAAACGCTGGATTATATGAACAATTGGAGAGAGTGAAGTCTGATGATTATATCGAACAGGTAGCCAGGGAAAAGTTGGGGTTGATTAAGCCAGGTGAGGCCAGGATAGTTACTATTCCGGCTGATGAGGAATGAATTAAAGGATTAATTAACGCTTGACATGCTATGTGGCTTTGATATAATTAATCATGCCATTCGGTAATGGGAGGAAATATTTACACTTATGCCAGTGCAAGCAGGAAAAATTGTCCAAGGGAAAGTAACTGGAATTACAAATTTTGGTGCCTTTGTTGAATTGCCGGATGGGGAAGTCGGTTTGGTCCATATTTCGGAAATAGCTGAGGAATATGTAAAGGATATTAACGATTTCCTGAAAATAAATGATCTGGTTAAAGTGAAGGTTATTTCCGTAGACCCTAAGGGCAAAATAGGTTTATCCATAAAACAAACAGTAGAGACAGCTAGACGTCGGCTGGCACCCCGTAAAAAATTTGAGGTTTCATTCGAAGAAAAGTTGAACCGATATCTAAAGGATAGTGAAGAAAGACAGCAGGGTTTGCGCCGAAATGCAGATGCCAAGCGCGGTGGTCGTGGCAATCGGAGGTCATAAGAAGTATATAAATATATCTTTGGTAAAAAGCATTTCCTAATGGAGGTGCTTTTTTTATCTATCCTCTTAGTTATACTTAAATGAGCTAGAATTATGGGTAGGTGTATATTATGAAGATTGCGGCAGTAGATGTGGGCACAAATTCCACTAGGTTAATGGTGGCGCAAGTTTCTCTTGAGGGTAAAGTGCGCCCGGTATTAACGGATTTACAAACTACCCGCCTCGGGCAGGGTATTCAGGGTGGACGGCTGGTACCGGTCGCGATGGATAGGACGCTGGCCGTAATTGCAGAGTTTGTGCAGCGAGCGCAGCGGGCCGGTGCGCAAAAAATCGTTCTGGCGGCCACCAGTGCGGTGCGGGACGCTGATAATCGGAAAAGCTTTGCTGCTATGGTACGTTCTGCTACCGGGTTGGAGTTGGAGGTGCTGTCCGGCTCTATGGAGGCCCGGCTGAGCTATCAGGGTGTGACGAATGCGCTGGGTGATGTCCGGGATGCGCTGGTAATTGACATTGGAGGCGGTAGCACGGAATTTATCTGGCGGTCTGCCGGGGAAACCAGGTTTGTAAGTACAAAAGCCGGAGCCGTACGGATGACCGAGGGTGGTTATGAAAGCGGGCAAATTAAAAACGCTATTGGCAACACTTTGCGCAAAATCCAGTTGGACAACCCGGGTGAGGTGATTGGGGTGGGCGGAACAGTTACCACCCTGGCGGCCATGGCCCAGGAAATGCATGATTACTGCCCGGAAAAAATACATGGTTTTCGTCTGACCAGGGACACTATTGATAATTTGTTCCTGTTATTAAGTAGTCTAACCATTGATGAGAGAATTCAGTTGCCTGGTTTGCAGCCCCAGCGGGCTGATATTATTCCTGCTGGTGCTTGCATATTGAGCACAATTCTGCATGGCTTGGCTCAGGATAGTATATTGGTGAGTGAGGCGGACATACTTTACGGATTAATATTGGAAGTTGCCTATAGGGCGCGAGGAATGTCGCAATAAAAATGTAATTAAATACCAAAATAATGCTTTTGCATTCGCCCTTTTGTAATATAATGGAAATAATATTATGGCGCAAAGGGGTGGATTTGTTGTTCGAAAAAACTGAGGTATACTCGCGTCAGTGTAGTCAGTCAAATGAAAAGAAATATAAATATTACGCCGGGTGTTCAAAGAACCGCCGGTCGCATATTTTTACTGTCTTGCGGCTGAGGGATGGGGCCGGGATGCTTGCTCTTCTCGCGGCTGGTTTTTTATTAGGCCGGGCGTTTTTGTTGGGTGAACTATTGCCCTTTGGCGTAGCGCTGGTTGCGGCCGGTTTTGTTGCTTATCGTAGTTATGCTCTATCGGCGCTTATGGGAGCAGTGCTGGGGTTATGCACTGTGGTGTCGGGTTTGGAGTTGGCTGTTCGTATAGTTGTGTTAATAGCGGTTGGCACAGTCTCATTAACTCTGTCACCGCGTTTGGCAGGGTTTCGCTTTTGGTTGGGCGGATTGGTTTTTGCGGTGCTGCTGGTCACAGGCGCTGGCTATGTAGCGATTACCGGGCCTACTACATACGATTATGTGAGAGTGCTTTTTGAATCGATATTTGGTGCGTTGCTGGCAGTGTCTTATGTGGCAGCCTTTGAGGGATTACGACGGTATACAAACAGCCATCAGGTAAATGGTGAGCAAGCTTTTTGTTTTATTATTTTATTGCTTAGTATAGTGGCTGCCGCCGGGCAGGTATATTGGGGGATGATTAGCCCGGGTGGAATATTGGCTGCATTAACGGTGCTTGCTGCAGGATATGTTGGAGGTGCTGGTTTGGGGGCCGCAATCGGGTCTGTTATAGGGGTGGTGCCGGGCCTTATATATACTGTTTCACCGGCAGCGTTAGGGGCATTTGCCTTTGCCGGTTTTTTGGGTGGCTTGTGCCGTGGTATGAAGCGGATAGGGGTTGTGGCCGGTTTTTTATTAGGGAGCACTCTGCTTATCGTTTACCTGGGCAGTGGCCGGGATATAGCTGGCTTGATGCTGGAAACTGCACTGGCCGGTCTGGTATTTTTACTGCTGCCTGAAATGGTGTTCACGGCTGTGCAAAAAAATATGCCGGTGGCCGGTCCCTGGGTAGCTATGACTCAGCCGGCAGATGGTGATAAAGATTGCATTACAGATCGGTTTAAACGCTGGGGGGCGGTATTTGAGGAAGTTTCCTACACTTATGACCAGGTTAGCGGTTCGCTGGAACCCCAGGGGAAATATGACCGGTGGCAGTCCTCGATTAAGGAAGTTGAAAACATGGTATGTAATGGCTGCGCATTAAATAAGGTGTGTTGGGAAAGGGAATTTCAATCTACCCTTTTGCATATGGAAAGATGCTTTGCGGCTGCCCAAAGCAATGGGTCGGTGACGGTAGAGGATCTGGATAACCACTTGCGCCAGCGTTGTTCAAGGCCCCGGGAATTGGTTATGGGTATTACCTGTTGCTATCAATTATGGCGTATCAAGCAATTCTTGGGCCAGAGGCTCCAAGAGAGCCGTGAACTGGTATCCGTGCAGTTACGCGGTATGCGTGGGGTAATTGAAAATTTAGCACGGGAATTAGAAGCGGGGAATGATATTTGGTGGCGACGCGCGGAATATTTAAAGCAAAGTCTAAAACAATCCGGTATCCCTGTAGCGGACCTAACGTTGTACCCTTGTACGCGAGGATGCGAAGTGGAAGTGGTTATGCCGGCTTGTACCGGAAAAAGAAGATGTGTATATGATGTGGCCCCCTTTTTGAATCAATTGACTGAGGAAAAACTATTTACCTCCTGTACGGATTGTGTTAACTGGCAAAACGAAGATTTTTGCACTTTTCGACTTTACCCTGACTTGGTTTATCAATTTGGCCTTGGATTAGCCAGGTGTACCGCTAAAGGTAATGATATATCAGGCGATAACTGTGCAGTAATGCATCTAAATAATGGACAGCTGGCTATTTTGATTAGTGATGGCATGGGCTCCGGGGCGGTGGCTGCTTCAGAAAGTAAAACAACGCTATCGCTGCTGCAACAGTTGATAAAAGCGGGATATAGCCGGGACCTGGCTATACGTATGGTAAATTCGGTAATGATGCACCATTGTCCTGAGGAGGATAACTTTGCCACGGTGGATATGTGTGTGATGGATCTGTACAGCGGGAAAATAGAACTCGTGAAAATTGGTGCGTCACCCAGCTTTTTGGTGCGCCAAAACCAGGTACAGGTTATAGAGGCCAGCTCATTGCCGGTAGGTATTGTGGATGATATAAATATTTTTTCACACCACGGAGAAATGGATAACGGTGATATGTTAATTATGGTGACAGACGGAGTTGGCAACGCTTACCCTGATACAGCAGAAAATGAAGAATGGATTGCTTCCGTGCTCAAGGAAATCGTTGATTTGCCGCCTCAGGAGGTGGCGGAGTTGATATTGCGTTTGGCTTTAAGCGGCAACGGCGAGGGGCGGCATATAGAGGATGATATGACCGTTTTGGTCGCGCGGGTGGAGTCTACAAGCATTAATGATAAATAAATAAGCTAAAAATTACATTAGATGAAGCGTGCATTCGGGTAATAAGATAGCGCGCTTTATTTATTCTGCTGGCAATATCGGATATTGTATTTAGAAAAAAATAATATAAGGAGGAAATTTTTTTGCGGTGTGGAAGTTAAAAAAACAGGAATAATGTGGGTGAAATTATGCCTTTAGTTAAGTTGGTTGCAGAACAAATACAAAAATACAATATGGTTAATAAAGGTGAAACAGTGGTGGTGGGTGTATCCGGGGGACCGGATTCCGTGGCCTTGTTGAATATCCTTTACAGATTGCGGGAATCCCTGGGTATAAAGCTGGTGGTGGCTCATTTAAATCACCAGTTTCGTGGTGCCGAGGCAGATGCTGATGCCCGGTTTGTTTTAGATGAAGCCCAGCGGCTTCAATTGACCGCTTTTGTGGAATCCCGGGATGTATCTGCGTACAGCTATTTACATGGTATTTCTCACCAGGTGGGGGCCCGGGAAGTCCGGTATAGCTTTTTAGGTGAAGTGGCTGTAAAGACTGGAGCATCCCGGGTGGCGCTAGGTCACCATGCTGATGATCAGGCTGAAACCGTATTTTTGCATATGTTAAGGGGTACCGGTACGAGCGGGCTTAAAGGCATGCTGCCTGTGCGTGAGGACTTTTATATTCGTCCGTTATTGGCTGTCAGACGCCGGGATATCGAGGATTATTGCAGGCGCCATGACCTGGTTACCAGGCTGGATTCCAGTAACTTAAAGACCGAGTATATGCGCAACAAGGTTAGATTGGAATTACTACCGATTTTAGAAAAAAACTATAACCCCAATTTGGTGGAGTCTTTAAACCGGTTGGCCGAAATTTGTAGGGATGAAGACGATTACCTGGAACATCAGGCGGGGGAGGTTTATTCTCGCGCCAGGATTTCATCTGCCGGTAATGCCATATGCCTTGATGCGGGGAGGCTGTCGGCTGTTCCGCAGGCGTTGCTGCGCAGGGTTATACGCCGGGTTTGGACGGAGATTTGCGGCGGTCAAGCAGACTTAAATTATCAGCATGTCGAACAAGTTCTGGCAATAATAAATGGTGGAGGTGGTTATAGGCAAATTGATTTACCAAAGGGAATAACGTTTAAAAAGTATTATGATATACTTGAGTTCACCCTGGACCGGAAAAATAAAAATATCCCCTTTTATCAGTACCTTTTAAAGGTGCCGGGTATTACTTTTGTTCCAGAGCTGGGTTTATCTATAGGCGCTGAAATATTACCTGTTGGTGGGGCCATGGAGTCATACGATTTTGGCTCAGGGCAAGGTTTTTTGGATTATGATCTTTTAGCCACCCCTTTAATAGTGCGTCGCCGGTTATCCGGTGATCGTTTTGCTCCATTGGGTTTGGATGGCACTGTGAAGTTAAAAAAGTTTTTTATAGATCATAAGATTCCCCGCTACATAAGGGACTGTATTCCCTTGGTGGTATCCGGAAATGATATCGTATGGGTGGTGGGCATGCGCCCGGGGGAAAAATGGAAGGTAACTAATAATACTAAAAATTGTTTGCGGTTACATATAGTAGATTACGAATAATAGTTTTGTGACAAGCTAATATGAAGAGGTTAATATGACGATTATATTGAAAATAAATTCTTTCTTTGTTAAAATAGACTTTATTGGCTGAATATCACCGTCACTGAGAGGAGTGGCTTATTTGAATAAGGTGCTCAAAAACCTTAGCATATATTTACTCATTGTACTTGTTACTATTGCTTTAATTAAATGGAACACCCAGAATACAACGGTTATTAAAGAAATGCGCTTTGATGAGTTTTACGCTGCCTTGAGTGAAGATAATATAAAACAGGTGACTATCCAGCCGGATGATTATACTACGCTTATTACCGGTGAACAGGTTAATGGTACGCAGTTTCAAGTGCGGGGAACCGTACCGGGTGTCGAAAAGGTAGAAGGCATCCTACAAGATAAGGGTGTCCAATATAATGTAAAGGAACCGCCAAAACCTAGCTGGTGGACTGGCCTGTTAACTACATTGTTACCTATTTTACTTTTTGTTTTATTATTTTTCTTTCTTATGCAGCAGACCCAGGGCGGGGGCAACCGTGTTATGTCTTTCGGCAAAAGCCGGGCGAAATTGCATACCGAGGATAAAAAGAAGGTTACCTTTGCTGATGTGGCGGGTGCGGATGAAGTTAAGGAAGAGTTGGAAGAAGTTGTAGAATTCTTAAAAAACCCCAAAAAATTTAATGAACTGGGAGCCCGCATTCCCAAGGGAGTATTGTTGTTTGGCCCTCCCGGCACGGGTAAGACTTTATTGGCCCGTGCCGTGGCCGGTGAAGCGGGGACACCTTTCTTTAGTATTAGTGGTTCGGACTTTGTGGAAATGTTTGTGGGGGTTGGCGCATCACGGGTAAGGGACTTATTTGAGCAGGCCAAAAAAAATTCTCCCTGTATTGTATTTATAGATGAAATTGATGCTGTAGGTCGCCAACGGGGTGCCGGTCTCGGCGGCGGTCATGATGAAAGGGAACAGACCCTGAATCAGCTGCTGGTGGAAATGGACGGTTTTGATGCTAATGAAGCTATTATTATAATTGCCGCCACCAACAGGCCTGATATATTAGATCCGGCCTTGCTAAGGCCAGGGCGCTTCGATCGCGAGGTGGTAGTGGGTATCCCGGATATCAACGGCAGGAAAGAAATATTATTGGTGCATGCCCGCGGCAAACCTCTGGCACCTAGCGTGGATATTGATATATTGGCCCGGCGTACACCCGGTTTTACCGGTGCCGACCTGGCAAATTTGTTGAACGAGGCTGCGCTGCTGGCAGCCCGCCGTAACAGAAAGGATATCGGCCAAAGCGAGCTGGAAGATTCTATTGAGCGGGTCATTGCAGGGCCTGAGAAAAAATCACGAGTTATCAGTGAATATGAGAAAAAATTGGTTTCTTATCATGAGGCCGGCCACGCTGTGGTAGGTTATCTTTTACCTCATACTGATCCGGTTCACAAGGTTTCCATTATACCCCGTGGGCGGGCCGGCGGATATACTTTGTTGTTGCCCAAGGAAGACCGTTATTATATGACCAGATCGCAGCTATTAGACCAGGTGACCATGCTTCTGGGTGGTCGGGTGGCCGAGGATTTGGTCCTGAGAGAAATAAGTACAGGTGCTCAAAACGACCTGGAGCGCTCCACTGATTTGGTGCGCAAAATGGTGATGGAATACGGCATGAGTGATACCTTGGGTCCCATGACCTTTGGGCACAAGCAGGAAGCTGTATTTTTAGGCCGGGACATTGCCCGGGACCGGAACTATGGTGAAGAGGTGGCCGGGACCATTGACCGGGAAGTACGGGGCACTATTGAAAGAAATTATAAGCTAGCCAAGGATATGCTTAATAGACATATTTCAATATTGCATAAAATTGCCCACAAGTTAATGGAAAAGGAAACTCTGGAAGCAGAGGAATTCGCGAGTATTATGAAAGAATTTGGTATAGAGGCCAATAAAGCTTAGGGGGGTTGTCGTTGGAACGGACTTACGTTATGGTTAAACCAGATGGCGTGCAAAGAAATCTGGTAGGGGAAATTATATCCCGTCTTGAAAAAAAAGGGCTGAAGATTGTTGGCCTAAAAATGCTACAGATCCCCAGGGAACTAGCTGAGCTTCATTACGGGGAACATAAAGGTAAGCCGTTTTTTGAACCCCTGGTAGAGTACATTACTTCCAGTCCGGTGGTTGCTATGGCGCTGGAAGGCAAAGACACAGTAGGCACGGTGCGGGAAATGATGGGGACCACTGACCCGCTGGATGCTGCCCAGGGAACGATCCGTGGAGACTTTGGCATGGATATTGGCCGCAATGTGGTGCACAGTTCGGATTCTCTTGAAAGTGCGGCCAGGGAATTAGGGCTGTTTTTTGCACCGGAGGAAATTATTGAATACAAAAAAGAATTAGATAGCTGGATTTATGAATAAAAAGCAGCCAAAGAGCTGCTTTTTTGTTCTAATAAGGAAATGAAAAAATTAATGAAAAAAGAAAAATGTCGTTTCTTGCAGGAAATTGCGAAACCATGTGGAAAACAAAACATTTAAACTGGCGGTAGATTAAACCGCGTAACAAAGTTGAGGTGAAGCTTATGTCCTTGACTGATAATATTATTACAGGCTTAATTGGTACAGCTCAAACGGAGGTTAGTGATAAAAATACCGCTATTGCTTACGGAAGCGGCGGTATTAGTGTGTTTGCCACTCCCGCCATGATTGGGCTAATGGAAAAAGCAGCATTAAGTTCTGTGGATCCTATGCTGCCCGAAGGTTATACCACAGTGGGTATCAAGGTGGATGTGGAACACATGGCCGCCACTCCTGTAGGTGGTTATGTTCGGGCTCAGTCCAGGCTGCTGGAGATAGATGGACGGCGGTTGGTTTTTGATGTGCAGGCCCACGACGATAAGCGGCTGGTCGGGCGAGGGACCCATGAACGATTTATTGTACAGGCCGACAAGTTTCTCCAGCGGGTAACTAATGAAAATTAGAATAATTTTATTTATTTTTTAACAATCTAAAAAGTAGCGCATTTTTTTGACATGCTAATACAGTCAAAGTATTCTGGTTTAGCTAGTAATACGCATATAAAAAGAGAACCTTAGCAAAGGGGGCTAAATATGGGACGAGTAGCCATAATCATTGGGGTTACAAAAGGATAATCGAGAGGAGAGCTTGAAATTGCCTTACGATGCAACTAAATTAAAGGACTATGAAATCGCCGAACAGGCGGAGAAAAATATGCCTATGCCTTACGAATGGCAGGAGAAGCTAGGCTTACAAAAGGATGAAGTAATTCCTTACGGTAGAATTTGCAAGTTGGACTTCATGAAAATTATTGACCGTCTGAAAGACAAGCCGGACGGCAAATTCATCGAAGTTACCGCTATTACCCCTACTCCGCTGGGCGAAGGTAAAACAACAACAACCATGGGCATAACGGAAGGTCTTGGTAAACGTGGCATGAACGTTGGAGCGGCTATCCGCCAGCCCTCTGGTGGCCCCACCATGAACATTAAGGGTACTGCAGCCGGTGGTGGCAACGCGCTGGCTATCCCCATGACCGAGTTTTCCCTTGGTCTAACCGGTGACTTGAACGATATTATGAACGCTCATAACCTGGCCATGGTGGCCCTCACGGCCAGGATGCAGCACGAAAGGAACTATGATGATGCCGAACTGGCCAAACGGAACCTGCGCCGACTGAATGTCGATCCCACCCGGGTGGAAATAGGCTGGGTCATTGACTTCTGTGCCCAGGCCTTGCGGAACATTATTATCGGTATAGGCGGTAGGATGGACGGCTTTACTATGCAGTCCAGGTTTGCCATTGCCGTAAGTTCCGAGATTATGGCCATTCTCGCCGTAGCCAGGGATTTAAAAGACATGCGGGATCGTATCGGCAAGATTATCGTGGCTTATGACAAGAAGGGTAATCCCGTAACCACCTCTGATCTGGAAGTGGCCGGTGCTATGACCGCTTTTATGCGCAATGCCATCAACCCGACGCTGATGAGCACTGCCGAATATCAACCTGTACTGGTACATGCCGGTCCGTTTGCCAACATTGCTATTGGGCAGTCCTCCATCATTGCCGACCGTATTGGGCTGAAAATGTTTGACTACCATGTCACTGAGAGTGGATTCGCTGCTGATATCGGTTTTGAGAAGTTCTGGAATGTCAAGTGCCGCTTTAGCGGTCACGTTCCCAACGTTTCCGTGCTCACTACCACCATTCGGGCGCTCAAAATGCATGGTGGCGGCCCCAAAGTTGTCGCCGGTCGCCCGCTGCCTGAAGAATATGTCAAGGAAAACATTGGCCTGGTTGAAAAGGGCTGCGAGAACCTGGTGCACCACATCAATACCGTACGTAAATCCGGTATCAAACCAGTGGTTTGTATCAACTCATTTAGCACTGATACCAAGGACGAAATCATGGCGGTGCGCCGCGCTGCCGAGGCAGCCGGAGCTCGCTGCGCTTGGTCTGAGCACTGGCTTAAGGGTGGTGAGGGTGCGCTGGAACTGGCTGATGCCGTTATCGATGCTTGCAATGACAAAGTTGACTTCAAGTACCTCTACCCGCTGGAAATGCCTCTGCGCCAGAGAGTGGATCTTATCGCCAGGGAAGTATACGGTGCCGACGGTGTAAGTTGGACGCCGGAAGCCGAAGCCAAGGCCCGTGCGTTCGAAGAAAATCCGGATTATAAAGATTTTGCTACTATGATGGTAAAAACTCACCTCAGCTTGACCCATGACCCCTCACTGAAGGGCGTGCCCAAGGGCTGGGTATTGCCAATACGTGATGTTCTGATTTATGCCGGTGCCAAGTTCCTCTGCCCGATGGCCGGTTCCATCAGCCTAATGCCCGGTACCGGTTCTGACCCGGCTTACCGTAGAATCGATGTTAACACTGAAACCGGTCAAGTGATGGGCCTGTTCTAATAAAGAAAAGATCCCCTCTTGGGGATCTTTTCTTTATCGAAAAAATGAGCTATTTATTGCTTTTATGCGTTATTTTAATAATACCCGGCAGGAGAAAGACTGTTTTTAACAGAACTATCATATGAATATAGTTTAACTGTAACGGGTGAAAATCCTGAACATTTTAAATACATGAATGGAGTGCATTATTATGTCCAGACCACCTAAATGTCGCCGGGTTGAGTTTATGCCCGAGATGACTTTTTTTAAACCGGCCGGGATACCTGTTAGTGAGCTTGAGGTTGTTCAGCTGACGGTAGAAGAATTGGAAGCTATAAGACTAAAAGATTTGCTTGGCTTGGAACAGGAGGGCTGTGCTGAAAAAATGGGCATATCCAGGCCCACATACCACCGTATATTATCCTCCGCCCGTGGTAAGGTAGCTATAGCGCTGTTGGAAGGTAAAGCTATACGTGTTGAAGGCGGACACTTTGAAATTGTGGTGCGCTACTTTACATGCTTAGACTGTGGTCACCGGTGGGAATTGTCGTGTGGCGTGGGGGCACGCGGTTCAGAAATAACCTGTCCCCAGTGCCGGAGTAGTAATGTATCCAGGATAAGTAAGGAAGGCCGTCCCTATGGGGGCTACTCGAAATAGCGGTGCTGACGGAAATGGACAGGATAGTTAGTAATTGAAACAAAAATGGAGTAATCCTTTTTTTTTGTTATAAAAGTCAGTGCATTACTGATGCACAGGTGGTAAAAAAGATCAACAGGAGTGAATCTTTTGCACCGGGTGAATCGTATATTACTTGACCCCTGGTATGGGGAATGTGTCGAGCGCAATGCCATTTGCGAGCTAAACAGGCGCTTTTGCAGGCATGATTTACAACATATGCTGGATGTAGCCCGGATCACTTATATGATTGTGCTGGAAGAGTGCTCCATGGGTGAAGGGGTAGCCATTGGCATGTCGGGGAACCTGCCTTTACTCAAAATATTTGACGATCCGGGTCTTCAAGACGGTGCGACAGCGCCGGGCATGCTAATGCAAGTCAAAGAAATAATTTATGCCGCCGGTTTGTTGCATGACATAGCCCGCTGGGTGGAATATCAAACCGGCGAAAACCACGCCGCTGCAGGTGCCCGAATGGCTGGTGAGGTGCTGGACCGGGCCGGATTTAATAATGCTGAGCAAGGGATTATCTCTAGGGCTATTCGCGAACACCGTACCGGTGGCACCGAAGCCGGCCCTTTAGGTCAATACATCTGCCGGGCCGATGATTTAGCCCGCCCCTGCAGCCGCTGCGCTGCCAGGGACGAATGTTACAAAATCAGCCGTATGGAAACCGCTGGTATGCTTTTATATTAGATTCAATAATAATCGTGATAGGGTTACATAACAATTACGGGGGAATTATAAGTGTCGTTTAATATGCATAGCTTGGTAGTTCCGCACCGGAACGGGATAATAGAGGAATTTAAAAAAGTAGGTGTGGACGCAACCGGTAGCGCTGTCATGTCACCTAAAGCGCTGCACCGGTTGATAAAAATATATGACCTGGCCCCCAGACAGGCTAATATAATCAAACAGGAAATGCTTGGCAAAGGTGCCGATGCCGCTGTTGCCAGGGGGACGGTAGACTCCTCTGTGGAAAAAACCGATGTGCTGCTGATGGGTAATGAAAAACAATACTGGGCGGTTATAAAGAAATTGCGCATGCAGCCCTTCCAGCTGGCCGTTCTGGCCGACCGGCTGGAAGAATTAATCAATAACCTGGGCGGTCGACCCCCCAGGGAGCTAATCTGCCGGGATAAAAAACTGCCCCTGGGGGAAAGGACGCTGGTGATGGGCATCCTTAATGTTACGCCCGATTCTTTTTCCGATGGGGGTAGGCATAATAATATTGATGCTGCTTTAGCTTGGGCCCGCCACTTGGTAGATGACGGCGCGGATATTATAGACCTGGGTGGCGAATCCACCCGCCCCGGTTATACACCGGTTAGCGTGGAAGAGGAACTGGACCGGGTAATACCTGTACTGGAGGTGCTGGTGCGTGAAATCAGCGTGCCCATCAGTATAGATACCACTAAAGCGTTGGTGGCCCGGCGTGCCTTGGAGGTGGGGGCTCATATAATTAACGATCAGTGGGCGCTGCGGGCGGATCGTGATATGGCCTCCGTGGTGGCTGAATACCAGGTGCCTCTGGTGCTGATGCATAACCAGCATGATACCGCCTACCGCGATTTGATGGGCGATATGGTGCAATTTCTCCGGGAGAGCATAGCTATGGCGGAGCAGGCCGGGATAGCCAGGGAAAATATAATTATTGACCCCGGTATTGGTTTGGGCAAGACAGCAGAGCAAAACCTTGAGGTACTACGCCGCTTGAGAGAGCTGGATTGCTTGGGGCTGCCCGTATTGCTGGGCACTTCTCGAAAATCCATGATCGGTAAAGTCCTGGATCTACCTTTTGACCAGCGAATAGAGGGCACCGGTGCCACCGTGGCTTTGGGTATAGCCAATGGAGCGGATATCGTCCGGGTTCATGATGTCAAGGAAATGGTCAGGGCTGCCCGGATGACCGATGCAGTGGTACGGTAATAGAATAGTACGAGCTGCTATTCAGCGGAAGGCGGTGTTTTACCTGGATAAAATAATAATGAGCGGCATGACCTTTTACGGGTACCACGGTGTATTGCCTCAGGAAAGGGAGTTGGGACAGCAGTTCGTGGTGGACGTGGAACTTAAATTAAATTTGCGCTTAGCGGGGGAAAGTGATGACCCCGACAAAACAGTGAGCTATGCCGATGTGTATGAGGTAGTGCGTCAGGTGGTAACCGGCGCGCCCAGCAAATTAATTGAAACGGTGGCTGAGAGTATTACCGGCAAATTGCTGCAGCAATTTGCCGTGCAGCAGGTGTTGGTGCGGGTTAAAAAGCCCGCTGCCCCCGTACCGGGGCAATTTAGCTATATGGCCGTGGAAATCGTTCGTTCCCAAGCAGAGGCGGTGGGCGGGCAGTGAATGCGCCGTATGGTACAAAAACACAGGGGGCAGACCGGCCAGTGCGTTGCTACATTGGTTTAGGTTCTAACATTGGCGACAGTCGGGCGACCATTGTCGAGGCGCTTAAGCGGTTGGATGAAATACCTGGTCTGACGGTGGAAGCTGTAGCGCCCTTTTACCGAACCGCACCGGTGGGTTATGCCGACCAAGATTACTTTATTAATACCGTGGCCGAGGTGAGCACCACTTTAACTCCCCGGCAGCTGCTGGACGGTTTACAGCAAATTGAGAACGACCTGGGCCGGGTGCGGGTGATCCGCTGGGGCCCACGCACCGTGGATCTGGATATCTTGGTGTATGGGGATCAAATTATCAGCGAGCCCGACTTGCAAGTGCCGCATCCACGAATGGATCAGCGTGCATTTGTTATGGTACCACTTGCGGATTTAAATCCCGGGTTGGTTGTTGGCGGCGAAAAGGCGCGGATTTTAGCCGGGCGTCTGGCGAAAGAACAAGAAATATATGCTGATAAATAAAAATTTATATGCATCTTAACTATTTGTGGCACTCCGAGCAGGGGTGTTTATTGTTTTTACTATTCTAGAATGATCGAAAGCTGACGGTATTGCCTGTCTAAACCTTGCTAGATATAATGACCATATCAAAAAGAAATATAAAGAAGAATCAAAGGAAAAATCAATAGATAGATTGCAGGAAGAACGCTTGCTTGAAGACCTTTCTCGTTTGCAAAAATCAGTGCGCAGAAGAAACATCGTATTGGCACCTAAAGTGGCTCAAAGAATCGGCATGCAGCTATCCGCAGGTGCTTTGGGATTTTTAAGGTAAAAGCTGGGCTAGTATCAGGCCCTTATATGGCTAGAGCAAACCAAGCAAACCACCCGCTTAGCGGGTGGTCATGATTGAAAAGAGAGTGCATATTCGAAAGGACACTGGAATGAAATTGTGGAAAAAGATGGTCTTATGGTCTTTGCTTCTCTTTATTGCGATTTTCATTATTTTGGGCATTGCGATCATTGAAAGCAGTCATTCTTCAGAGCTGCGAGGCGAGCTGAGCAGAGTTTTGGAACAACAGCAGACCTTGAGTTCAGCGATTGGAGTTCTCCTTCAAGACAAGATTGCCAATACCGAAGGTTTTGAGCTGCAAATACTGCGTAATTATGTGGCCAGCTATACACGTAATGTGATGCTGCCAGGCTCTTATCTGGAAGTATTGCGTCAGGATCGTAAGGCTTTCTATCAGAATTTTCCCGGGGAACTGGGCTCAAGTCGGGCTGAGTTACAGAAAATGAAGCATGGCGTGCAGAACTATATCATTCGCGATCGGGGAGATAAAAGCTATCTGTTTGTCTCGTCTTTGCTTACAGTGGGCGGAGAAGATATTTACGTCAGTTACATCAAAGATATCAGCAGCATCTATGCGAAAAGACAAAAGGAATATGTCGCATTTATAGCGATCGCTCTTTGCGCATGTCTGCTTTTTGGTTTTTGTATCTACCTTATCAGCAGGAGGATTACCCATCCGCTGGAAGAACTTACGCGAAGTGCTCAGGAAATTGCTGAGGGGACTTATTCACAACGGGTTATCTATGATTATAACGATGAAATAGGTATTCTAGCCCGGAGCTTCAACCGCATGGCCGACCTCATTCAGCATAAAGTGGAGGAATTAAATGAAGCTGCTCAGCAGAAGCAGCAATTTATCGATAAATTTACCCATGAACTACGAACACCACTAACTTCGATTATTGGCTATTCCGAACTATTAAAAACGCAGGATTTAACCCCGGAGTATTTTAAAATCAGTATTGACAATATTTGCCGGGAAGGCAAGCGGATTCAGCATCTTTCGGAAAGCATGCTGAAGCTGGTCAAGCTAAGACAATCAAGTCTCAATCTGAAAAGACTTAGCGCCCAGGAAATTTTTGCCCAAGTAGCGCAATCATTCAGTATAAGGCTGGAAAAAGAGCAAATAAAGCTGCTCATTGAACCGGATGATTATGAATTCTATGGGGATCGAGAGTTGTGTGCTATTTTACTTGGGAATCTGCTGGAGAATGCCTTGAAAGCCTCCCCTAAAAATAGCAATATTACCTTAGGCGTATTCAGACAAGCGGTGCAGAGTGGGGTCTTTGTAAGTGATGAAGGAATAGGGATTCCCCCGGAGGCACTCGCCAAGCTGTTCGAGCCATTTTATACTACGGATGAAGCTAGAACCGGGCAGAATGGTTTGGGACTCGGACTGTCCATATGTTTTCAAATTGCTGTGCTTCATGATTGGAAGATAGAGGTGAAGAGTGAAGCCGGACAGGGCTCTAGAGTCAAGATTATTATGCGAAATTATGATACAAGTATTTTACAAGTCCAACAAGATTCCGATATAGAAGCAGAGTAAGCTTTCATTAGATCTTAATAAATGAAAGCGAGGAGAGAAGTCATGTTTAAGAAAAAGTTAAGTGTTGGTTTGATCTTGCTGCTGCTGTTGCTTGCTCTGGGGGGGTGCCAGGCTGGAGGTATAGAAAGGAATGTCGTGTTTTCTCAAGAACAAAAACCGGCGGATGGAATCGAAGATACCGGCCATTTTGCCGCCTCTGTTCTGCAGACAGAAGCAATGGAGAAGGCCGAAGCTGCCTTTCGGCAGTTCTTTAACATTGAGAACATTGACAAAAATTTGGTTCTAAAGGCGACTCTTATTGAAGACGACGGGGTTCTGTGGAAGAACCCGTATTGGAAGCTTAGCTGGCTGGAGAAAGATGGCAACAAACCGATATATTCGGCTGAAATCGATGCTCAATCGGGAGAAGTGGTGCAGCTGCGTTACCGTCCGGAATGGGTTCACAGGACCGTTTCCAGGGAAGATGTGTTAGCGTACCAGGATACTGCCTTAGCCTTTATCGACAAGTTTGCTTTGGTCGAGGAAGCTCCTTTAAGTATCTTCGAAGCCAGCAGTTCATATATGGAGGGAATTTTTGTAGAATTCCGGTATGGAATAGACAAATTTATTACGCTTTATTTTAACGAGGCAGGCAATGTGGCTGGATTTGAATTTTCGCAGCAGGTTGCTTACACCTTGCAGGGAAGCGATTTGAAGGTCGACCGGGCAGAAGCGATTAAAATGGCCAAGGAAATCGTAAAGCGGTATTATGGCGAAGTGGATATCAGCGGTTTGATCGAGCAGGTTCGGTTGTTTGAAGGAGACAAAGGGGAAACAACCTGGTTTGTCTCCTGGAAAAACATTGCTCCGCTTGAGGGCAGGTTTATAAGATATGGCGCTCAGATAGATGCATTGAGCGGTAAGGTCTGTGCCGTAGAGGGAACAAATCACCCGCTCTATAATAAAACTGCAACTGAAATCAGTGAAGAAAAGCTGCGGGAGATTTCGGAACGGTTTTTGGAACAGAAGAACTTAACAGACTATCGCTTCGAAGCCTTCGAAAAGGATACGGGAACCCTGCGTTATAGGGACAATACGGATTCGTCGTTGCACGTGTTTGTGGATCGTAGCGGGAATGTTAGTTCGCTATTCTTTTTTGAATTATAATAGAGGAGCGTCTTAATCTTGATGAAGGTCTTGGTTGTAGAGGATGATCGGTCAATCTCTGATCTAATCAGAATGAACCTCGAAATTGCCGGCTATGAAGCGTTGCAGGTCTATGATGGCGTGGAAGCCCTCGATTTCCTGGGCAGAGAAGTGTTTCATATCGTGATTTTGGATGTGATGCTGCCTGTAATGAGCGGTTTTGATATCCTGCAGGAGCTAAAAAGGAGAGGTCTTCCGGTTATTTTTCTTACCGCTAGAGATCAGGTAAGCGATAAGGTCAGAGCTCTCAATCTGGGAGCTGATGACTATATGGTCAAACCATTTGAGGCTGTTGAACTGATTGCTCGGATGGCTGCGGTGTTACGGCGTTACCGCAGCCATCCGAGCATTGTCATCCGCGACCTGGAGATCTGTATGGAAGAGCGAGTGGTCCGTAAGCAGGGGCAGGAAGTTTACCTGACCCATAAGGAATTTGAACTTCTGACCCTCTTCATCCAAAACCAGGCCATCGCTCTTTCGCGTGAACAGATCCTGGAGCATGTATGGGGCTATGATTATATGGGAGAGACCCGGACTGTAGATATGCATGTTCAACGTCTGCGCAGCAAGTTGGACTTACAGGATGCAATTGTAACTGTTTACAAAATAGGTTATCGCTTCGATATCCCCAAATCAAAATGACTTAACAAGGTTTTCTTCACAGGACTAATTGATGGCATGTTTGCAGAAGAATTACCGCAGGGAAAGAAGGTACAAATACAATGCTTGAGATACCCGAAAGTACGACCATCGCGAGGCAGCTGAATGAAACGGTGCGCGGCAAAGCAATCCGCAGAGTTGCCGCCAGCGCCTCGCCGCATAAGTTTGCATTTTATTACGGCGACCCGGCGGATTATGACGCGCTCCTTACCGGGCAGGTTGTCGGAGACAGCTTCGGCATCGGAGCAATGGTGGAGATCACCGCCGGCGACCGCCGTATCGTATTTGGCGACGGGGCGAATTTGCGTTATTATGATAATTCCCGCAAAGCGCCGTCCAAACATCAGCTTTTGATTGAGCTTAATGACGGGAGCACTCTCGTCTGCACGGTCCAAATGTATGGTGCTGTCCTGGCGTTTATACACGGAGAGTACGACAATAAATACTACCTCGTTGCTAAAGAAAAGCCGCAGCCCCTGACCGGTATCTTTGACAGGGCGTACTTTGATACGCTTCGCGCCGACGGCACGGACAAGCTGTCAAGTAAGGCGTTTCTCGCAACTAAGCAGCGCATTCCAGGTCTCGGCAACGGCGTGCTGCAGGATATCCTGTTCCATGCCGGCGTTCACCCGAAGCGCAGGATGGGAACGCTGACGGAAAAAGAGCTTGAAGGGATGTTCCGCTCGGTCAAGGACACGCTTGTGGAAATGACAAGGCTTAATGGCCGCGACACTGAAAAGGATTTGTTCGGTAACGCGGGCGGATACAGGACCATTCTCAGTAGAAATACAGTTGGAAAGCCCTGCCCTGTCTGCGGCGCGGAAATACAAAAGGCCGCCTATCTTGGCGGCGCGGTCTACTGGTGCCCGGTTTGCCAGCCGCTTAACGAATAACGGGAGATATGGAATGAAAAAAGAAATCATTCAAGGCGAAAACGGATATGACATCCCATGCATTAATAATCTGATTGGAAATGAAAAACTGATCGTCATAATCAGCCACGGATTCGGCAGCAACAAGGAAAGCCCCACCGCGGAAGCAGTCTTGTCCGCTCTGCCGAAGCACGGGATTGGAACGTTCAGCTTTGATTTCCCTGCCCACGGTGACAGCCCGGTTGACGGAGTAATGCTCAGAATTCGGAACTGTTTAAACGACCTTGCCGCCGTCGAAGCGCATGTTCGGGAGCTTAATCCAATGGCGAAAATCGCCTACTTCTCATCCAGCTTTGGTGCGTATATCAGCCTGATTTATCTATCAACGTGCGCACACGCGGGGCGCAAATCCTTTCTGCGCTGCGCGGCCGTGGACATGCCGGGGATAATAAGGCGCAATATAACGCCGGAACACCGCGCCGAGCTAGACTCAAAAGGCTTTGTTATGTTGGACGAGGGCTATGTCCGCCCTCTGAAATTCACGCGTGAATTTTTAGCCGATCTGGACTCGCATGATGTGTTTAAGCACTACCGCTCCGGTATGGCCGAGCTTGCGATGGTACACGGAACCGCCGACGAAACAGCGCCGGTAGACGATGCACGTCGCTTTGCAAAGCTGTCCGGTGCGGCACTTACCGAGGTGGAGGGCGCAGACCACGGTTTTCAAGTCCCCGGTGGCATGGACCGGATAGTTGGCGCGGCGGTCAGATTCTTTACCGCCCCATCGGTAAACGAACAGATCCAGATCAGGAAGCTGGCACAGCCGGAGATACCCGAAGCGCTGCGCCTTGTCTGGAAAGTATTTATGGAGTTTGAAGCGCCCGATTACTGCGAAGAAGGCATCCGCAGCTTTAAAAGCTTCATTGACAGCAAGGAAATGACAGGCGGTCTTATTTTATACGGCGCACTCGGCGGGGAGAAAATCGTCGGTGTTGCCGCGACAAGAAACAACGGCAATCACATTGCATTGTTATTTGTGGACAGTCAATATCACAGGCGCGGCATCGGCAGAAAACTGTTTGAGGCGGTCCTTAAAAACAGCATGTCCGGTCATATAACAGTTCATTCCTCTCCATTTGCTGCCGAAGTGTACCGCCATTTAGGGTTTTCTGATACCGGTGCGGAGCAATTACGGGACGGTATTAGATATATACCGATGGAATATACGAAATGATTCATTTATTTTAGACAGCCATGGTAGTATAATTAATACGAAGTAAAAGTTTAAGCATAATAATATACAGGAAGTCATTTGGGGTGCCGAAAGGCTGAGAGGCGGTATGCCAACCCATTGAACCTGCTCTGGGTAATACCAGCGAAGGGAAATGCACCTTAGCTATTTGCGGCACTTCGAGCAGGGGTGTTTATTTTTTTGTCTTATGCAAATAACCTACAAGGAGTGAAAAACCAGATGATCGGTAAGGTTAATGACGATTTTTTTAAAAAAGCTATTCTGCCTGAAACAGGTGCCACTAACCCCGGGGTAATAGTTGGGCCATGTATGGGTGTCGACGCGGCTATTTTAGAAATAGGTGATCAGTTCATGGCTATTGCTGAGGACCCTATCTTTCCCGGGCCTACCACATTGCCTGAGGATTTCGGTTGGATTACCGTCCATATTGGAGCCAGTGATGTGGCGGTAACAGGAATTAAGCCTCAGTTTATGACTTACTCCCTGCTTATCCCGCCTGAGACTTCTGAGGAATACATTACCCGACTGGTACAAAGCATTAGTACAAGCGCTCGGGAACTGGGAATCTCCATAGTTGGTGGCCATACAGGTTTCTACGGTGCGGTGACTGTCCCGACTATAGGTGGTATTACCGTGTGGGGAATGGGCCGGGAATATGTAACACCCATGGGTGCCCGGGTAGGAGATGTGGTGCTGATTACCAAAGGGGTTGCTATAGAGGCAGCCGCTCTTCTGGGCAGCGAACTGGGGAACAGTCTACGAGTGGCCGGCATTTCTGAAGAACTAGTTGAAAAGGCTTCCCGTAGAATTAGGGAAATGACCGTGGTGGAAGATGCTCTTTTGGCCGCGGCATGCGGTGGGGTTCATGCTATGCATGATGCCACGGAGGGCGGATTGGCTCGGGGCCTGTGGGAAGTGGCCCAAGCCTCCGGCGTGGGTTTGCGTATTCAGCGCTCAGCAGTCATGGTGCCTCCCGATGTAGAAGCTATCTGCAGCCATTTTCAACTTAATCCTTATGAGGTAATTAGTGAGGGTACCTTGGTGCTTACTGTGGATCCGGAAAAGGCCGGGGCTGTATTAACCGCTTATAAGAATGCCGGCTTACCGGCTGCTGTGATTGGAAAGGTAGTGCCCCGGGCGGAGGGCTGCCGCTGGGCGGAATTTGATGGCAAGGTAACAGAATTGCTGCCGCCGCAGGTGGATCTCTTCTGGGAAGTTTTCTTCGGGGCACTGGCCCAGGGTTAATTATGGACCCGGACTGTTGCCGTGGTGTTTGAAATAAGAGGTCTTTTTGAATTTATGAAGTTTTGTGTCCCAAGAAAGGAATGGGTATAAGAATGATTAAAGTTTTAACCATAGCTGGTTCCGATTCTTGCGGGGGGGCGGGAATACAGGCTGATCTGAAAACTTTCAGTGCTTTGGGTACTTATGGTATGAGTGTCATAACAGCGGTGACCGCTCAGAATACCCGGGGCGTATATAATGTACGGGAAATGGACCTGGAAATTATAAGAGACCAGATAAACGCTATTTTTGTAGACATCCAAGTAGATGCCGTTAAAATCGGCATGGTGTCAAGCGAGGCTATCATTAAGACCATTGCTGAGTCACTGATTATGCATAAGGCTAAAAATATCGTTTTGGATCCGGTAATGGTTTCCAAAAGCGGCTGCGCTCTTTTACAACCCCAGGCAAGGGAGTCATTGCTAAACGAACTGCTGCCCTTGGCGGAGGTGGTCACCCCCAATATTTTGGAGGCGGAGACTATCACCGGGGAAAAAATATTAACTTTGCCCGCAATGGAAAAGGCCGCCGTGAAAATTAACCTGTTGGGGGCAAAGAATGTAGTGGTCAAGGGTGGGCACCTGGAGGGTGATGCAACTGATGTTCTGTATGACGGAAAGGCTTTCCGTTACTTTGAGAGTGGCAGAATATCCACCCTTCACACTCATGGAACAGGCTGCACCTTTTCCTCAGCTATCGCCGCCTTCCTGGCCAAGGGCTTCCCGGTGGGGGAGGCGGTGGCTGGGGCCAAGGAATACATTAGTGGTGCTATTGCCCATGCCTTTCCTCTAGGACAAGGGGTGGGGCCGACCCACCACTTTTATCAATTTTTTAAGCATAGTGATGAGAAGATGAACGGAGCGGGGTGAAAACCATGAAATGTGATTATAGTTTATACCTGGTTACCGACCGGGCTATTCTAGGAGGCCGGGACTTGTACCAAACGGTAGAATCCGCTTTGCGCGGGGGGGTTACCCTGGTGCAGCTTAGAGAGAAACAAATCTCCAGCAGGGATTTTTACCAAATTGCTCTCGCTCTTAAGAGCCTTGCCGTCAGATATAAGGTGCCTTTACTGATCAATGACCGGCTGGATATCGCTTTGGCTGTTGATGCCGACGGTATCCATATCGGCCAAGAGGATCTACCTCTTCAGGTGGTTCGGAATCTCCTGGGGCCCCAAAAAATAATAGGTTATTCTGTTTCAAATATTGATGAAGCCGTTTACGGTGAAAGGAACGGGGCTGATTACCTGGGAGCGGGTCCTGTTTATACTACGACAACCAAGGCAGTCACTATCGAACCCTTGGGAGTAGAAGGGTTGCGCAATATCAAGGATTCAGTGTCTATTCCCGTTGTGGGTATCGGCGGCATTAACCTGAACAATGTGAGGGAAGTCAAGAAGTCCGGCGCAGATGGGATATCCATAATCTCAGGTATCCTGGGGAGCTTTGACCCGGCCCGTACTTCCAGAGAGCTTTGTGATGCCTGGCAGAAGAAAGGTTAGGAAAGGATGCAGATGATAAAAAAAGTGTTTTTCATAGACTTTGACGGAACCATTACCCAAAGGGATACCTGTGTAGCCATGGTAGAGGCTTTTGCCGGTGAGGGCTGGCAGCAAATTAATGAATTGTGGGAGAAAAGGGAAATGCCCACTGAGGAATGCGCCAACAGGACTTTTCGGCTTTTCCACGCTACTTTGGATGACCTGCGCAGGTTGCTGGATGGTATAAAGATTGATGAGAATTTTGGGGATTTCCTAAATTTTTGCAAGAAAGAATGCTATCCGGTTTATATACTTAGCGATGGCTACGACTTTTGCATTGAATATATTTTAAACAAACATGGTTTTAAAATACCTTATTATGCCAATCACCTATTGTATGAAAAGGGATTTCGTATCAGCTGTACCTACTATAACCAGGACTGTGGTTTATGTGGTACCTGTAAACGTTCTTTATTGGAGCGTTTAACTCAACCGGGCAGTCAAGTGGTTTATGTTGGGGATGGCATCTCCGATATTTGCCCCGCCGGCCACAGTGATCTTGTATTCGCCAAGGGTCGGCTGCTTGATTATTGCCGGTCCGAGGGGATCCCCGCCATACCCGTGGCCGGTTTTGCCGACGTCCTGGAAAAGCTTGATTTAAAAAGCTGATGCAATACTATAACATGTGATTATCAAAAAACAAGCATTAACCACTTTATGCTTTACATTCCACGTGAGATGTTAATTAACACGTTTACATCTTATAAAACTATTTAAACTAAAAAGGTGATTCACTGTTTGTAAATTGAGCGGAAGCTTGAAAAATGTGGTCTGCAAGTTCCAAATAATAAGAAATCTCAGCTGAGGTGACACAAGAATGGATTACACAAAGCTCAAAAGACAAAAACAATTTAATGCCACCAACTACTACCTTTCGTCGCATGAACTGGAGGAACTACAAAGAAAGTACGGTCGGCCGGGAGAGATAGCGCCGGGACAACCGGCTCCCAAAAAGCGCAAACGTTTGGACGACCGTTTGTCCGAAATGGATCGTAAGGAGAAAAACTTTATCGATTTTGGTGAAATTGATTATGAAGGTCCAGTCGTTCATTAGTATTTTATCAGATTTTAATATAAAATATCGCCGCTTACCGGCGTTTTTTTTTGCATTAAGTGAGTTAAGGGTAATTGGGAAGAGAATAAATTATTGGTTTTATTATCTATAAATGGGAGCAACTTCTTAAAAAATATCATATTATAAGATTAACTATTCAAGAAGGGAGGAAATCCTTTTGTCAGAAAATAAAACTCAATCATATCAATTCACAGATGAAATGGCATGTCTTCATGTACATGATCATACCGGCATAACTAGCTGCAACCAAGGCCATTGTCACATTCATCCTGGAGTATCCGGTCCGCCTATTCCAAATGGGGCCAGCCATTGTCACCAAATAATAGGTCAAACAACTTTTAACCATGGCTACTACCATGTTTATAATGCTTATACTGGTCTGGCTATAATGTTACCGAATGGCCAACATACCCACTATGTTTCATTTAGAACTAGTTGCAATTTTGGCCATGATCACATGATTGAAGGTTATGTCGAAGCAACCCCTGAAGATCACCATCCAAAACCATACGAGCAGACTTTTTAAATATATTCTTTCAAACACAATTTTTCATAATATGCCGAACTAATTTTTCGGAGAATCGTGAAAGCAAAGCCTTTCGTTTTGGATCATCCTAAACGAAAGGTTTTATTTTTAGAAAGGAGTGACATAATTATGGTGAGTAATTTATTTTTATGTTTTTAGGCTTTTTCTGAATAAAGTTTAGCTTGGGCATAATAAAAATGTAAACTGTTGCTAAATCTTGAGGAGGATTTTTTACAATAGTGACTATGCAGGCTAAGATGGTTAAACTAAATAAGCTCAGATCAAAAGTTACCGCTGGCGGTGGTGAAAATAAAATTGATAAACAACACAAGGCCGGCAAAAAGACAGCCAGGGAGAGAATTGATTATCTTTTTGATCCCGGTACATTTAAAGAGATAGGTGCATTTGCCGGTGACCCGGATACAAATCCAGGGGAGGGAGTAGTTACCGGATACGGATTGATTAATGGTAGAGAAGTATACGTATATGCCCAAGATTTTACGGTGTCCGGCGGTTCATTAGGTCGAGTGCACTCCCAAAAAACATGTAAAGTTTTGGATTTGGCCATGCGTACCGGCGCTCCAATTATTGGCTTAAATGATTCGGGTGGGGCAAGGATTCAGGAAGGCGTAGATGCTTTAAACGGCTTTGGGGAAATATTATATCGTAATACCATGGCTTCCGGCGTGATTCCACAATTATGCGTGATTATGGGTCCGTGTGCCGGGGGAGCAGTCTATTCGCCTGCTTTAATGGATTTTATCTTTATGGTTCAAGGCACAGGACAAATGTTTATTACCGGGCCGCAGGTAATTCAAGTGGTAACCGGTGAGGATGTCAGCATGGAAAAGCTGGGTGGGGCTATGACGCATAGCGAGATCAGTGGTGTAGCTCACTTTATGGGTGAAAATGAGGAAAATTGTTTAGATATGGTAAAGCAGCTGCTTAGCTACTTGCCTGCCAATAACCTTGAAAGACCGCCGGTTCATCCAGCTAAAGAGCCATCTGTTAATAAGGAAGACCTGTTTAACATTATCCCCGACCAATCTTTTATGACGTATGATGTAAAAAAAATTATCAATGCTATCATTGATGGCAGTGAATTTTTTGAAGTATACCCGCATTACGCAAAAAACGCGGTTATTGGTTTCGGGCGTATTAATGGGCAGTCCGTAGGTATTGTGGCCAACCAGCCTGATTATTTGGCAGGATGCCTGGATATTAACGCCTCCATTAAGATTAGTCGCTTTGTTAGGTTTTGCGATGCGTTCAATATTCCGTTAATTACTTTTATGGATGTGCCGGGCTTTTTGCCTGGTACTACCCAGGAATTCGGCGGGATAATCAGGCATGGAGCAAAAATACTGTTTGCCTATGCGGAAGCTACAGTACCCAAGGTAACTATTATACTGCGTAAAGCTTATGGCGGTGCTTATATTGCCATGTGCAGCAGTGCACTGCGATCTGATATAGTGTATGCCTGGCCTACCGCAGAAATTGCCGTAATGGGACCGGAGGGCGCGGTTCACATAACTCATCGTCATGAAATAGAAAATGCGGGGGATTCGGTTGAAAGAATAAAGCGTTTGGTTGAAGAATATCAAGATAAGTTTGCTAATCCTTATGTAGCCAGTTCCCGTGGCTATGTTGATGACGTAATTGACCCCAGGGAAACAAGACAAAAAATTATTGACGCTTTTAAGCTATTAAATAATAAACAGGTAGTTCACCTACACAAAAAGCACGGAAACATTCCTGTTTAACCGCGCTGGAGAGAAATTTAACTTTATTTGCCAGACAGCAGGCCAAACATAAATTTCTTTCAAGTTAAATCCGTTAATATTGTAAACTTTTTAATAACCCTGGTTTTCCACAAGCCGGGCATTTTTTTAATTACCAATTTCCTTTAATGCAGCCTCTGTTGCGCTCTAAAGTAAGCATAAATTATCCCTCTTTGTAACTAAGGTGGGGATTATTTATGCTTACTTATCGAGGGAATCTTGGAAAATAATGTTTAGCTTTCATCAATCATTATGACCTTGAATTATCCATACGATATACTTGACCTTCCGCTACTGCGATTAGTGTGTCCTTCTCGTCCTTAACTTCCATTCGATAAAGACCTGTTTTCTTAGTTATATTTTCCTCAGTTGCGGTTGCAGTTAGAATTGCCCCTTCCCCTGTGGTTTTTAGAAAATGAATGCTTACGTTTAACGCTAATGCAAGCGGACCATAAGAATTACTGGCTGCACCAAATGCAAAGTCTGCTAAGCTAAATATTGTCCCACCATGAGTAACACCGGCTCCATTCAATAATTGTTTATTAATTTTAACGGTAGCTTTGGCATAACCAGGTTTTACTTCAACCAGTTTAATCCCTAGGTACTTTGCTAATGCATCTTTTTCCATGTATGATCACCTTTTTCTTTTTAGCATAACACCAACTTGTACTCATTTACGTAATTAATCCTTATAATCACATCCTGTGCGTAAATTTTTATTAAAGATTCCTGCGTGCAAAAAAAAAATAAAGATAGTAAATGTAGATTTTAAGATTCGCCTTTGGTTAGGTAATGTTAATGCACATTTCTAGAACTGGAACCTGCTAATTTAAGAAACCATCTGTAGATTAAACCTTTTCGCCAACATCCGATGCTTTAATAACTTGCATGAACCGGTAAACCTTTGCCGGATCTTTCCGGCCAGGTCCCTTTTCTACACCAGTCAATACATCAACTGCATAGGGGTTAGTCTCGTGAATAATTTGAAGGACATTTTCCGAATTTAAACCTCCGGCCAGGATCACCGGCAAATCGATCCCTTGTTGGATGGTTTTAAATGTTGATAGGTCAACGGTAACTCCTGTACCGCCCGGCCGGGTGGTGGTATAGGAATCTACCACTACAGCAGAAATTTCAGTCTCGGCCAGAGCCCATGCTGCAATAGCAGGATCAGGGATCTCAAAGGCACACTTACCGTCGCTGTTTATACGCAAAGCCTTGATAGTTTTAATTCCCAGCAGGCCTAGCAGGTGGGCAAGCTCTTTAACTTCTACCAATGTTTCTTGAAAATGCAGCTGTACGATGTCAGGACGGGTGACTTTAGCAACAGCCAACGTTTGCTCCACCGGTCCCCCGGTTACTACACAGGAGCTTACAAAAGGCGGCACTTTGTCAATTAGTGACCCGGCTTCTGCTTTGGTTAGGTTCCATGGTACCGGTACGGGGAAATCTACAACAAACCCTACGGTATGCACTCCGGCTTTCACACACAGGGCCACATCATCTTCATTCGTTAAACCGCAAATTTTAACCCGGGTCACTGGCTTTGTACCCCCGGTTCACTAAGATTATGGTACATTTCCACAGGATCTTTAGCACGTAGGATGGCGGTGCCCACCAGAACCGCGTGGGCACCTGCTGCTATAGCCTGCAGTACATCTGCAGGGCCAGTAATAGAACTTTCACTAACCACTAAAACATTCGGTCGCACTAAGCCTGCCAGCTTCTCAGTGGTGCTCACGCTTCCGTCATCCATCTCCAATTCCATAATATTACGATTGTTAATACCAATTAGCGTCATATTTAATTCGTTAGCGGAATAAATTTCCGATTCATTATGGGTTTCCACTAGGGGTTCCAAACCCAGCGCCAAAGCATCCTCAAAAAGCCTAAAGAGCTGCTCCTTCTCCAGCATTGACGCAATCAGCAGTACTGCGCTGGCCCCTAACTCCACACTCTCTTGCAATTGTGCTCGGGTATTAATAAAATCCTTGCGTAAAACCGGCAGCGCAGTAGCTTGAGCAACCAACAGGAGCAATTCCGGTGAGCCCCCGAAATATTTCGGTTCGGTAACCACCGAAATTGCCGGTGCGCCTGCTGCTGTCAAGGCTTTGGCAAATTTAATTGGGTCTCGTCCCAGGAGTAGGTCACCTTCTTGAGGTGACATGCATTTAATGTCGGGTATGACCGGTATTTTACCGGAGCGGTGTTGATTCCGGAGTGCCGCGGAAAATTTTAAGCCTGGAGAATTTATGTCTTCCACTCTTTTATGGTACATCTTAAGTCACCGATCTGTAATCTTGAGAGGCGGTGATAAGCTGCTCCAGTTTTTCCCGGGCTGCTCCACTATCAATAATTTCACCGGCCAACTGAACCCCTTCAGCGAAGGAATTTGCTTTACCCCCTATCAACAAAGCCCCTGCAGCATTTATAACTACTGCCTGGCGCCGGGGGCCCTTGTTTCGCCCGGAGAACACATCCTGGATTACGCCGGCATTTATTTCAGGGGTTCCCGTAGCAATATCTTTGAGGGTGCAGCAAGTAAAACCATAATCTTCAGGGGAAATTTCATAAGTTGTGATTAATCCGTTTTGTATTTCATTAATCCTTGTTTTACCCATTAGAGAAATTTCATCCAGACCGTCCAGGCCGTGAACAAACAGCCCGCGCGTATAACCTAAAGATAATGCAATTTGGGAGACTACGTCCAGCAGTTCGAGCTTATATACGCCTAAAATATGCCGCGTGGCTCTGGCAGGGTTGATCAGCGGGCCGATAATAGTATAAAAAATTGTCTTTATACCCAGAGCTTGTTCCGGTGGCAGTACTTTGTGCATGACAGGGTGAAATAACGGCGCGTAAATAAAAGCAATACCAATTTCTTCAATGAGTTTTTCTACGCCTTTGGCAGAAAGATTTATTTCAACACCCAGAGCTTCCAAAACGTCTGCGCTGCCGGAAAGGCTTGATATGGACCGGCTGCCGTGTTTAGCCACCGGAATACCCGCAGCAGCGGCAACCAAGGCTACTGCAGTGGAAATGTTAAAAGTGCTCAAACCTCCGCCGGTGCCGCAAGTATCCATGAGCTCCTCACTAACCTGCGGAAAGATGCCGTTACAATTATCACGCATAGCCTGGGCAATGGCAGTGATTTCAGTGATTGTCGGCCCCTTCATTAAAAGGGCAACCTGAAAACCTGCGATTTGCACGTCACTTAGCTCGTCATTTTTGATAGCCACAATCACGCTGTAGGCTTCATCAGCTGTTAAATCTTCCTTTGCAGTTAATTTCTTTAAAACGTCCTGTATCAATTTCTCAGCTCCTTAATAGATAATTGTAAAATGCAGAGTTTATGTTTGCCAATGAAGCCTACTTGATTCTAATTAATTAATAAAATAAAAAACCAGAGCTTATGCGACCCTGGTCTATGCAGTATAACAAGGCTCCACTAAGCTAATCTCTAACTCAACTACGCTCATTCTCGACTAATATTCAATTATTATAATAAATATAAGCCTTGCCTAAAATTCTGTCAATATCGCGGTTGGTTTTGTGCTATTGCTTGTTAACTCTAAAATTGCGCCTCTGTTCGCCGATGTAACCAGGGCTGCATATCTTGAGAGGTATCCCGTTGTAATTTTGGGCTCTCTTGGCATCCACTTTTCTCTGCGCTTTTTCAGGACGGTATCATCTATAACGAAGTTAATCTTTTTTGCCGTAATATCAATTTGAATGATGTCGTCGTTCTCTATTAAAGCGATATTACCTCCTACTGCCGCTTCGGGAGAAACATGGCCGATTGCTGCCCCTCTGGTTGCGCCACTAAATCGCCCATCGGTAATTAGTGCGACGCTTTCTCCCAGTCCGCGTCCTATAATGGCGGATGTGGGGTTTAACATTTCCCTCATGCCGGGCCCGCCCTTTGGGCCTTCATACCGGATCACAACAACATCTCCTGCTACGATTTTGCCGGAATTAATTGCCTGCGAGGCATCTTCTTCGCAGTCAAATACTTTTGCAGGGCCTTCATGTTTGAGCATTTCGGGTGCAACGGCGGATTGCTTGACAACACAGGAATCGAATGCCAGATTACCTTTTAATACAGCAATTCCGCCTGTTTTGCTGTAAGGGTTATCGACAGGTCTAATTACCTCCGTATTTTTATTGATACAGCCTTCAATGTTTTGCGCAACAAGTTTACCTGTGCAGGTCATCAAATTGGTTTTGAGCAAGCCTAATTTATTGATTTCGTTCATTACCGTATAGATACCACCGGCTTCATTAAAATCTTCTATATAGGTATGGCCGGTGGGTGCGAGATGGCAGAGATTTGGTGTCCGGTCACTTATTTCATTTACCAGATCAAGATTTAATTTAATACCACATTCATGAGCAATCGCTGGAAGATGCAGCATGCTGTTGGTACTGCAACCTAGTGCCATATCTATGGTCAAGGCATTTTTAAAGGCTTCCTCGGTCAAAATATCCCTCGGTTGGATATCTTTTTTGAACAGCTCCATAATCTTCATACCTGTATGCTTTGCTAACTGAATCCGTTCCGAATAAACCGCCGGAATCGTACCATTACCTTGCAGCGCCATTCCCAATACCTCCGTCAGGCAGTTCATGCTATTAGCTGTATACATGCCTGAACAGGAACCACAGGTTGGGCAGGCTTTGTTTTCAAATTCAAGTAATTTTTCCTTAGTAATCTTTCCAGCATTAAATGCACCAACTGCTTCAGAAACACTGGAAAAACTAGTTTTCTGTCCATCCACTTTACCTGCAAGCATCGGTCCTCCGCTGACAAATATGCTTGGAATATTTAATCGCGCTGCAGCCATTAATAACCCGGGGACGTTTTTATCACAATTCGGAACCATGACCAGAGCGTCAAAAGCATGAGCCAATACCATAGCCTCGGTAGAGTCGGCAATCAATTCCCTTGTAACAAGTGAATACTTCATGCCCTGATGTCCCATTGCAAGGCCGTCACATACAGCAATTGCGGGGAAGACAAGCGGAGTTCCTCCAGCCATGGCTACACCCAGCTTTACCGCTTCAACGATTTTATCCAGATTCATATGCCCCGGAACGATATCGTTTTGTGAGCTGACAATGCCGATTAATGGCCTTTCCATTTCCTCATCTGTCAAACCCAGCGCATGAAACAATGCGCGCTGCGGTGTACTTTTGGTTACTGCGTCGCTATTCATTACTCGAACACCTCACTGAAATATAGTTGTATTACTATATTATATATTGCATGATGTCATATAACAATAGAATTGGTTATACAACAATAAAAAAAGAAAAAAAGCTGTTTATAAAAACAGCTTGAAGTAAGTATTTATTCTTCCATAATTCCAAAGCCTCTCATTGCATGTATAATATGCAGTTTCATAGCAGTTTTTGCCCCTTCGGCATCTCGTCTTAATAAAAACTCCATGATCATTCGATGGTCACTCAAGGTATTCTGAACCATTTCTTCATTTGTGTTAGATAAAGGGACTCCCTTGTCAATGGCTTGATAAAGGATAGGAATGAGCCGGTTCATAAACTCGTTATGGGTTGCCTTTGCGATTGATTTATGAAATGCCTGTTCAACTTCAGTTCGATCTTCCTTTTTTAAAATCAGTTCTTCTTCTAGCCTACCATAGTACAGAATTCGCTCTATTTCTTTATCTGTAGCTCGTTTGGTAGCATAGAAGGCTGCTTGCGGCTCAAATATCAGACGCATTTCATATAAATCTTTAACGTCAACTTTGAATGTTGAGAGCTCTTTTAAGCCAAATTCCTCGTTTAACTCTTGGTTGTTTTTAATATAAGTTCCTTTTCCGCGTTGAATTTCTAAGACATTATGAGCCACTAAAATACGAATCGCTTCGCGTAATGTAGTACGGCTGACATGTAAATTTGCAGATAGTTCGTTTTCATTAGGGAGCTTATCTCCAATTGCGAACTTTTTATCTATGGTAATCATTGCAAGAATATCTTCCGCTACGTTTTCAGCCAGACTTCTTCCTACTGTTGCCATAGAGCGATCCTCCCCATTAAAATTTTTAATATAATAATACTGTATCAGACATCTTTTTTCAAGTAAGACGTCAGATGTCTATAAGCAAAAAAACGTGATATTTTTAAGACAGGCTTTTCCTGCATCTGCGGTATTGTTGATAATACGCATTATTTAGTAAAGTTCATTTTAATTTATAATGACTTTTACAATTAGCCAGCGTATATTTGATTTTACATTTTTTTAAAGGATTTTGACGAATGTAGTTGAATTTTAAATATATATTTTTATTGATAATTAAATAGACGTGTACTATTATGTTTTTTAGGTGCTAAATCATTGCTGCTAAATCGTAGCTTGCTTGATATCGGAACCTGCTTTATTATATAGTACGGTTGCTGCTTCATAAGATCTTATTTTATTTATTAGAATTTATAAAATTAGAGGAAGATGTACATGTATTTTGATGATTTTACAATAGGACAAGAATTTAAGGTGGAAAGTGTTACAATTAATAAAGAAAAAATGATGAAATTCGCTCAGGAGTATGATCCGCAACCAATTCATTTGGATGAAGAGTTTGCCCAAAAATCGAAATTTGAGGTGCTTTTAGCTCCGGGAATAATGACTTTTATGTCCGTTTGGGCTAAATTTGTTGAAAGTAATATTATTAGTGATCAATTTATTGCTGCCCAGAGCTTTAGAGTTGATTGGTTTTCGCCCGTATTTGCTGGTGATGTCCTACAAGGCATAGCAACGATTAACAAATTAACCGCAAGGAATCCATATAATGGTATTGTTGAGATCAAAATAACCATTTTTAATCAAGATGGTGTAATGGTGATGGATACTATTACAGAAGCAATCATAGCTAGAAGGGTCGGGTAGACCGGGGGATTTTCACCCCCAGTCTCTCGCACATAACCATGGTACAAATTAGATTTGTTTTATTGAAATGTGTGTATATACACATTTAATTTCTTAACCCTCTCATCAGTAAGGTTTAATATCTGTTCCCGGCGATCTTGCCCCTCTATCAAGCATTATACCCGACGATTTTTTACCGCCGGGCATAAAACTTACCACTCTGGAGCACGCCTGATTCGTATGCAGAAGGTCAGGGGTTATTCCTCATCTCCACCAGTGATTGCACTAAAGTTTATCAATCATTTAAATATTTTTTTGCATCCATATAATATCAAAGTATTTCCCAAATTTCTTTCCTATTTCTATCATTCTTCCGCATTCAACAAATCCGTTTTTTTGATGAAACGCGATGCTTGCAGCATTTTGAGAAGAAATGCTGGCAAGTATTGTTCTGATACCTAGATTTTTCGCATCCTTCTCCAGTATGCATAGAGCTTTTTTGCCTATCCCTTGCCCTACATAATCTTTATCAATAAAGTAGCTTATTTCTGCTGTTTCCTTAAATGAAAGAATAGGATTATATGAACGCAAGAGACAGAAGCCTATGACCTTGTATGATCCTTCGATTTTAATTACATAAACGGGATATTTCTTTGCAATTTCCAAGAACATATTAAAATAATCATAAGGCAGTTTTGTCTCCGGATATGCCGCAAAACTATTCTCAGCATAATAATTGAAGATGTCCATAACTTCATTTTTGTACTCTTGTGTAATTGGTTCAAAAACTAATTTCATTGTCGGTTTCTCTCTCTCGTGTTATTTTTCATAAATTCCTTAAGAATTCCCGCTATGCACTGCAGGCCTTCGACAATCTTGTCTACCGGCATATATGAAAAGTTGATTCTGAAAGTATTCTCTTTCCTACCATTGGGGAAGAAGGAGCCGCCGGGAACGAACGCGACATTTTTCTCAAGACATTTGTCAAGAACATCCCTAGCGTTGATATCAGAGGGGAGTTCGACCCATGCGAATAAACCGCCCTGTGGCCTTGTAAACGTTACTCCTTTTGGAAATTCAGCCTCCATGGTTTTAACGGCGATATCTCTTCGCCTTTTGTATATTTCTCGTATTTTTTCAATATGTTTGTCGATATCGTACAATTCAAGATATTTACTTATCTCCCTCTGTGCAATCGTATTGCACTGCAGATCAGCGCCTTGTTTTACAAGTATATAGTTGTCAATTGCCCTTTTGTCACCTGCTACCCATCCAATTCTGTAGCCTGGACAGAATATTTTGGAGAAAGTTCCAAGACAAAACACGCATCCAGTCTTATCAAACGCCTTCACAGATGGCAAAGCTTCGCCTTCAAATCTCAGTTCACCATACGGATTATCTTCAATGACAACAACCTGATGCTTTGCGGCAAGATTAGCTAGCTGCTTTCTTCTCTCAAGGCTCCAAGACCTTCCGGTAGGGTTCTGAAAATCAGAAATTACGTATATGATTTTTATTCTTTCAGTAGTATTGAGTATGTGCTCAAGTTCTTCAGGAACCATTCCGTAATCATCGGTTGGTACTTCTTTAAACCTACAGCCATAGGCTTTGAACGCGCTGATTGCAGCAAGGTATGTAGGACTTTCGCAAAGTACGGTATCGCCTTCATCAAGAAACACCTTGCCCGACAAATCAAGCGCTTGCTGTGATCCATGGGTTATCAGGATATTGTCTGCGTCAAAATCAGTTCCCCTCGTAAAATTCATTCTGTTTGCTATCCACTCCCTGAGCGGCGCATACCCTTCAGTGGTGGTATACTGCAGCGCCGATGCGCCATCTTCTGCCAACACACGTCTGCTAACCTCAATTATTTCATCTACCGGGAAAAGCTCGGGGGCAGGCAGGCCGCCTGCAAATGAGATAAAATCAGGTCTTTCAGTTACCTTAAGAATCTCCCTTATTTCCGAAGCTTTTAAATATGACATTCTGTATGCAAATTTAAACTCCATTTTGATCCCTCAAATTTTACGTCATTATAACAATGACGTTGTTTGTTTTGAACCTACTTATACAATTGGGTTGATTTCTGTTATCGAATAATTATCTTCTTTATCCTTTTCAATAACCAGCTCTTTCATTGCCGCGCATAATCTTCTTATCCCTTCATCAATATCCTTGATAGGTGCATAGGTAAAATTAAGTCTGATATATTCATCTCCATGCCCCGAAGCAAAGAAGGGAGAACCCGGAACAAAAGATACCTTGTATTCGGCTGCTTTTGATACAAGCTTTGATGATGATACTCCATCCGGGAGTTTGCACCATATATAATAGCCACCTTTGGGTTTGTTCCAAATCAAATCCTTGGGAGCATATTTTGATAAAGCCTCATACATGATATCTCTTCTTGTCCTGTACTCATTGCAAGCTTTAACTAAATGTGCTTCAAGAGAGCCGTTTTCAATAAATCTTTCAACAATCCATTGGGATAGACTGTTTGAATGCAAATCGATTAGCTGTTTAGCCGACGCAAATTCTTTAATAATCTTTTTGTGAGCTACCATCCACCCCAGTCTAAGGCCGGAGTAAATGTTTTTTGAAAAAGTACTTAAATAAATAGCATAACCATCGGTATCCATAGATTTTATTACCGGTAGCAGGTGGCCTTCATAACATAGATCGCCATAGGCATCGTCCTCAAGGATAATGACATTATATTTAGAGGCCAGTTCAAGAATACGCTTCCTTCTTTCCAGTTCCAGCTCGGCTCCGGAAGGGTTTTGAAAAGTTGGTATAGTATAAATGAGTTTTGGCCTGTATCTATGCAATAGCTGTTCGAGCGCGTCGACCTTCATGCCTTTGTCATCAATAGGAACACCGATTACTCTTGCTCCGGCTGTTCGAAAAACCTGAATGGCCGGGAAATATGTAGGTTCCTCAACGACAACTATATCTCCCGGATCGAGTATTATTCTTGCAGCCAAATCGATGCCCTGCTGTGAGCCGGAAAGCATCATAACTTCATCGGGTTGACAATAGACGCCTCTTTTTTGCATAAGTTTGCAAACAGTCCTACGTAGGGATAGAAAACCTTCCGTAGGAGTATGAATTAAAGCCCTGTAGCTTCTGTTGGCAACCAATTCACGCTCAATTCCCTCAAGCGCCTGCAGGGGACCGGTTTCAGGGGAAGCGATACCGATAGCAAATGAAATAACATCGGTTCTGCTTGCAAGTTTCAACAGGTCCTTGACCAGGTAGGAATCAAATCTGTTCGAATACCGGCTAAAAATCTGATTCCATTCAGGCTGCCGTGAAGAGTTGTAAACGCTTAATTCTTCATCTGGATACGAAAGAACAATAGTGCCATCTCCAACGCGGGAGCCTATCAAGCCCTCAGCCTTCAGTTCGCGGTAAGCGCTTAATACTGTTGTCCTATTAACGCCAAGACTATCCGCCAGTTTTCTTTCAGCGGGCAGGCGAAAGCCGGGTATAAGCTCCCCGGATAAGATTTGACGGCGTATTTGTTCAAAAATCTGAATATAAACCGGTGTATTAGATTCCCTGTCAATAATAACCCACATACCAAACCACCCTATTGGATTAATCCAATTTTATTATATTTGCATATTTACTACCAATCAACAACCAATGTCTTATAATTACAATCATCCAATGTTTTAATTTCCTTTTAATACAGCATAAAATTTCATAATATTTAACCAGAGGTAATGTCTATCATCTCCGAAAGCGTCTCCTTTCGATAAACGTATTTTCCGAGCCAATCACTCTAGAATTAAAAAACCCCACGATGCCTTTTAAGTAAAGGAATCGCAGGGTTTAATCGGTCTTTCAAAGTTTGGAATCTGGTTTCAGAGTATCGTAACGTGTAGTTCCTACCAGTTTGCCAGCGATTTGTAGGTGCAATAGATACTACCCGATTCCTTTTAGTACCTTAAGGCAAGCAATGCCTTGTTGGGGAATGGTATTAATAAAGACGTAATGAAGAAGACAGGGTCAAACGGCAACCCAAAAGTACGGGTATACTCTGTGGGCTGGCTAATTATTGAGAAGTTAAGGATACCCCCCTAGTTTCCTTAGCCCCCCTATTAGTACCTGGGTCCCCACTAGCCGTTAATTTAACTTATGGGCTTAGAGGAAATGACACCTGACACCTGCTATGCATAGCACCTTAGTTTAAAATATCAAGGTATTCAACATAACCCATCTGTTCATTAACCATACAGGCTATTCCAGGGGGTAATGCGTCATTGTCAATCATCTCCTGGAATGAAGAGTAAACAGCATATCTGCTTCCATGTTCAGGTGTTTCCATTAAAACCAAATATTGCCCTTTTGCTGTTAGAGCTACTGAGTATAGGGTTCCAATATCCCGACCTTGAACGTCCTCTCTTACTTCTTTTAGTAACCATGTGCCGTCAAAAGCAATCGTACTACTTGTTCCGTTTTCATCATTATATTTAATTTTAAGTCTGGTCATTTCTTTACCTCCTTTCAATTGGAGTTTATGACACATGTATACGTTATGTCAAAGGTACATTAATACCTTAATTGCATTAGGCTTAATGTAAATTAAAAAAATAACTAATTGCCCAAAATAAAGCAAGGTGTTCGCTTTGCAAGCCTATGAAATAATTGGAAAAGGTGGAAGGATTATAAAATATTATGTAGAATTATAGTAATGACTACGTAAGCAGCAGCAATAGAATGCTGTTGTTTTATTTTTGAAAAATAAAACAAATGTAATTTGTACCAAGATTAGTACGATATAAAATGATAATTAGATGCTGTATTAATAGATATTATTTCTATTCGGGAAGTTGATAAATAAGAGCAGGAGCATTTTTGAAATTTAGATTGAATCATATCATAAATAAGATGAGGGGTAGATGAAAATAAACAGGTTTTTTACAATAGTAGTTTGTTGCAGTATAATGACAACGTTAATTGGGTGTTCAATCCAAAATGCAAATGTGGAACAAAAAGAAAAATCCACTGTGCAGGTATCTGTAGATTATCCGTATTATCCAAACTTAGATGCTTTAACTGAAAAAGCAGATTTAATTATAGAAGGAACGGTGTTGGATTCAAGAATTGAAGAGATCGATACTCGGGTAAAGATAAATGAGAAAGATGAAATTTTGAATCCAGGAGGCGATGAAGTATTCTCGCCTGTGTTTATTTATACCGTGTATACTATTAAAGTCAGCGATTCCTACAAAGGAAATGTTAAACCCGGTGAAACAATAGAAATTAAACAGCTAGGTGGAGAAGGCGAAACAGTATATATAAAAGATGTAGGTGAAGTATATATAGAAAATGTGGAGGAAAACGTGAAATTTGTTAAGAACAAAAAATATATATTGTTTCTTTCTGCTTATGAAAGCATTTATCCAAGTTTATTAAATCCTATTCAAAGTGCTTATTATGCAATAGCAGATAGTAACGTAGAAAAAGAGCCTATAAGTGTAAATGCAAAAAATGAGTTAATGCTTACAATTGAGGACTTGCAAGAAATAAAGAATAAATAGAATAACAGAACTTGAATATACTAAACCAATTTTGCAGACTACAGAAAATGAGACAAATAGAAGATCACGGAAGAAGAAATTTGACTAACAGAGAAAGAAATAAAAATTAAAATATACCGTATTATGAATAATGATAATAGATCAATTATTTATTTTAACTAAATTCATGTTAACATGAGATTGTGCCAAAGGTATATTGTTGGTGAATGCAACAAATATATTTTGTAAACTGCAAAAGAACCGAGCTTCCTATAGTCTATATACCAATCTGGCTAATAATGGAAAGTTTGATAAACAGTATTGTTTTTCTATAATGCGAACCTACTCTGCATGTAAATTAACGACCGACTTGCCGCACAGGGGCCACTGTACTTCCATGCTGATGTATAACATTCTAATTGAGACAATGCCGATTAAATACCTTATAGCGATAACGAGCCTAACGAACCGACTGACAATCTATACTTTGGTCGCTTTACTGTGGCTAAAACAATTTATAAATAATAAAATTAAAGTAAGTAATATAATAGAATAAATATGGGAATATCTGCAATAAGCACCCATATTGTTTCTATTATAATATGGATAATTATTGGCACTTCATTTAAAGTAAACATCGTCGTTTAATGAAAAGTACAACGGCCATTAGGTGAACGATGTGATGATTATAACAATTATCCACAAGATTTGAGCACACTTTGACAACAAGAGCCTGGAAAACCTGGTTTAGTTTTTATTATAAGGACAAAGACGCGGTTTTAAGTCATTAAAGATACTATTAGGGGTGATTCTAACTGATAAATAAAATTTATAAATATTTTTATATTATTTGGTTATTAATTGTTTTTGGTTCTCTACTTCTATCTCCTGAAACATTATTGATTTCATTAAGTTATTTTTCGGTACCATTTTTATTGCTAATATCCAGCATAATTCCACATATAATGCCAAATATAAATATATTTGCAACAAACACAAACGTTAGTGGAGGAAATGCTATTTTAGTTGTT
Organism: Desulfoscipio geothermicus; assembly: GCA_016841205.1. Lineage (GTDB taxonomy): Bacteria > Bacillota > Desulfotomaculia > Desulfotomaculales > Desulfallaceae > Sporotomaculum > Sporotomaculum geothermicum_A. The sequence continues at coordinate 45,979 of JAENZP010000005.1, read as the reverse complement.
TTGATTATGATTAGTTCTATAATCCTTTTGTATAAAGTAATACATAGGATGATGGTAAAGTGTTTTAAAAAATAAAATATTTAATAATTTTAGGCATTTCTACTTTTGACGCGATTTAGTTTATATTAACCATATAATGGAAAGATAAGCGGGTTAACTCCAAATTACAAATTACTTTGATGATCTTATCATACAAGGTGGTGATTTAGTATGAAAAAAGTGTTGTTACTATTGGCCAACGGTTTTGAAGCATACGAGGCAAGCGTTTTCACCGATGTAATTGGTTGGAACCGTCTAGAAGGTGACGGTACAACTGAATTAGTGTCTTGTGGCATGCACGATAAGATAAAAAGTACTTGGAATTTTTACCGTTGTCCCTGAGCTGCATATATCAAACACAGATATGAACACATTTGATGCATTGGCAATTCCAGGCGGTTTTGAGGAAGCCGGTTTTTATGAAGATGCCTTCAGTGATAATTTTTTGTCTGTTATCAAAGAATTTGACCGATCCAGTAAAATCATAGCATCCATTTGTGTTGGAGCCTTACCCATAGGGAAAAGTGGAGTTTTGTATGGACGCAAAGGAACAACCTATCATTTAATAAATGCCTATCGCCAAAAACAATTAGCTACTTTCGGTGTTAATGTGGTAAATCAGTCACTAGTAATTGATAATAACATCATAACTTCCTCTTCACCTGCAACAGCTTTAGATGTAGCCTTTAAATTGTTGGAAATGTTGACATCACCTGATAACTGCCGAAAAGTGAAGCACTTGATGGGTTTTCAAAAGTAAAATGAATAATTTGCGTAACCATGCTATGTTTGTAATCGGTATTAACTACGGCCTGCGAATCTCAGATCTGCTAGCTTTAAAAGTATTCGATGTACTAGACGAAAAGTGTCGGATAAAATTGGGTCGGTTGTTCCCCGATACTGGCGAACATATATATGCACTATGTGCTGGTGCTGTGGTTTTACAAGATCGTAAAGCCGTAGTTCAGTGGAAACTGCGACATAGTAGTATATGTGGATGATTTTGTCTGCTGCTTCCAATATAAGAAAGAAGCCGAACAGTTCTATGAAATGCTAAAAGAGCGGCTTATCAAGTTTGGTCTGAAGCTGGAAGAAAGCAAAAGCCGCCTGATAGAGTTTGGTAGATTTGCTGAAGCGAACCGGAAAAGAAGGGGTGAAGGTAAACCGGAGACATTTGATTTTCCTGGGGTTTACACACTACTGTAGCAAGAGTAGAAAAGAATATTTCCGGGTCAAAAGAAAACCAGCGAGAAGAAATTCAGGGCGAAACTGAAACTCTTTGCTGACTGGGTGAAAGAAAACAGGACATTAAGGAAGAAAGACTTGATAGGAAAGCTGAACATAAAGCTGTTAGGTTATTACCGGTACTACGGGATAACGGATAATTTCAAGGCTATGGATAGATTTCGGCGGAAAGTAGAAAGGGCTTTTTCGTTTGGTTAAACAGACGAAGCCAAAGGAAAAGCTATGCGTGGAAGAGATTTTACGACATGTTAACAGTATCCAATAATTCGCCCGAAAATATTCGTTAGTATTTATGAGATATGATTGGGATAAGTATTACGAGGAGCCATATGCTCAAATTGGGCACGTAAGGATCTATAAGGGTCTTAGCCCGTGAGGTCTAGGTCAACTTGACCATAACCTGATAAGTTGCGTTTATAATTGGAATTTTGTATGGATAAAGACATGATTAAACCAGAAAATGGAGATCAATAAATTATGATTGATGTTTTTAAAATTGCTGCAACAAATCAAGAGAGGGCATGGAAAGTCATAGAAAGTACAAACATTATTAGCATTTGGAAATCTATTGGAGCAAAAATCAATCTGGTTGGTTCACTAAAAACCGGTTTATTAATGGATAATCTGGATATAGACTTTCATATTTATACTGAACCATTTAGTATTAGTGATAGTTTTCAGGCAATATCATTACTTGCAGAAAACATTCGAATTAAAAAAATTGAATACGCTAACTTGTTAAAAGAAGATGATATGTGCCTAGAATGGCATGCTTTTTATGAGGATGAACAAAATGACATTTGGCAAATAGATATGATCCATATTTCAAATGAGTCCCCATATGTAGGCGTGTTTGAAGAAGTTGCCAATAGAGTATTAAATGCTTTAACTCCTGAATACAAAGAAAGAATTTTGATTATAAAAAACACATTATTTAAATTAAATAAAAAGGTGCCTGGAATAAAAGTTTGCATGGCGGTTATTGAAGGAAAAGTTAAAACATATCCTGAATTTGTTAAATATGAAAATCAAAATAAAACTAATGGTATCATTATATGGAAACCATAATTGGGTTTATCAACTAATGTCCGGTGTATGCAAATAATGCAATGTGTTCTCATTGTATGCCAGGACGAATGTATAGCGAGGTTAGCTCATTAATCTAAAAGGAAATAACAATATGAATATTAAACGTCCACAAATATCAAAAGAACTCATTCGGATTGATGATTTTTCTTCCTATGCTCAAGACTCCTTGTTGGAAGAATTGCCAATTTTTGAAATTGAAAGTTGTGAAGAACGAATTGAAGAGGCAGGATTTTTTAAAATTGAAATCCGAAAGAGCATTTTCGCGAACTGTGCTTTTCATAACTGCAACTTTGAAAAAGCAAGTTTTGTTGATGTTGTATTTCAATCTTGCGACTTGTCAAGCAGTAAATTTTCAGGAGTCTATTTTGAACGATGCCGGTTTGTATCCTGTAAATGTATTGGCGTCGATATGAGCGATACGGTTGTAAAGCAAACAACTTTTGAACAATCAAATTTTCAGTATTCATATTTCAATAAAACGAAAATGACTGATGTCTTATTTGATCACATTGATTTTACTGAATCGTCTATGGTTGAATCAAAGCTAAAAAGATTTGTCGCAATGGATTCAAAATTTGTAAAGAATAACTTTTTCAAAACAATGTTGGCAACCGTAGACTTTACTAATAATGAGTTTGTTGCACCAATGGTATCCACTCCTCCCATTGAGCTAAAAGGAGCTATTATCAATATGTTTCAAGCAGCAAATTTGATTGGCCTTTGGGGTGTTATTGTTAAGTAGTAATGAAATGTTCGATCATCCATATATTAAGAAGCTAGATAAAATGAGTAAATGAGTTAAAGGAGAACTATATGATTCCAACAGAATACCAAAGCTTTATAGATAGAACTGTTGACATATTAAAGCAAGATGATAGGATTATAGGCGTTGCATTAGGTGGTTCATATATCACGGGAAATATGGATGAATTCTCTGATCTTGATTTTGTCATTGCTATAAATCCAGAGGATACGGAACAAATTATGAGTGAAAGAACCATGATTGCGGAAAAACTTGGGAATTTGCTTTCCGCATTTACAGGCGATCATGTCGGTGAGCCGCGTCTGCTTATATGCTTATATGATTCTCCACTTGTTCATGTTGATCTAAAATTTGTATCGCTTAATGATGCCGGAAAACGGATTGAAGATCCTATTATTTTGTATCAACAAGGTACTGAGTTATCGAAGGTTTTTTCAAAAGAAATTGCCGTGTTCCCTACACCTGATTTGCAATGGATTGAAGACAGGTTTTGGGTATGGGTGCATTATGGAGCAGGCAAAATAGGAAGGCAGGAAATCTTTGAAACCATCGAGCACATATCCTTTTTGAGGCAAACAGTGATAGCTCCCTTAATACTTATAAAAAACGGTAAGCTTCCCAGAGGTGTCCGAAACATAGAAACCGATGCGCCGTACGACATGCCGAAGTTGCTTGAAACAGTGGCAGTTCATGATTCTAAAAGCTGTATCAAAGCACTCAGGGCAATAATTGATCTCTATATTGATTTAAGAGAACCCTATTTAAGTGGAAATCTGATTGTCCGGCAAAGTGCCGAGAAAAGAGCTTTGGACTACTTTGATAATATATCTAAGCGTTTATATAAGGGTGGAGCTTATATAAATGTTTAAAATTCACTATCAAGATATCACCAGAGATACAACTAACACGACCTTAGGTGAAGCTATTGACCGATATATGGAAATGAAAGATGGGGTTTTTTCCCACGCTATAATAGCCGTTTATAAGAGTTAGTTTTCTTTTCCCAGTGTTAAATGATACCCCTCGGTTTCGATATCTTTGCCGCGCACCAAGGCACATTATTTTTACGAACGTGAGCGCATGATCCGGAGCAGAAAGTGTATCAAACAGGATGCAAAATGCGGTTAAAATAAATCGTATGCGGTTAATACGGAGGGGGATTCTTAACATGGAAACATTATTATTAATTGGTGCTGGTTGTCTGGCCCTATATTTCGTTTTTAAATTCGTCACAGGTATTATTCGATTAGCAGGATTTTTGGCTATAATCGCATTTGGGTTCTGGGCGTTTTCAAAGTTCATCGTCTAGAAAGTAAAACAAGCATCCTGAAAGCAGGTTTTTTATGGGAAATGAATTTATCCTGGAAATTCGACATCTCACCAAAAATTTCGGTAAGAAAACAGCGTTGGAGGATTTAAATTTTTCCCTCGCAAAAGGACAAGCCGTAGGGCTCCTCGGCCCCAATGGCGCAGGAAAAAGCACCCTGATAAAATGTATTGTCGGCTTACTCAGGCCTACCGGCGGGGATATCTTAATAGCAGGGAATCCGCGGGGCTCCCGGCAAGCCAGAAAGATTTCAGCGTATGTCCCCGAAGTACCCCAACTGTATAATATGCTAACGGTATGGGAACACTTGCGCTTTATCACCGATGCTTATGGAGTCGCGCGTTGGGAAGAAAAAGCCGAAAAGCTGCTGCAGCTATTTGAAATCTGGGAACAACGCGACGAATTTGTCAAAGCGCTTTCCAAGGGAATGCGGCAAAAACTCTCCCTTTGCTGCGGGATCATCTCGAACGCTCAGATTTTGTTTTTAGATGAGCCTATGGTTGGGCTTGACCCTAGAGCTATTAAGAATCTCAAAGATTTAATACAAGAGTTAAAAGACGAGGGGAGAACCCTTTTTATCAGCACGCACTTGCTGGACCCCATTGAAAACATTTGCAGCCGCATCATCGTTTTAAAAAAGGGGAAGATCATAGCCGACGGAAGTCTTGAGGAACTCAGATCGCGTCTGGGAGAAGAAAAAGCCTCTTTGGAAGAAGTTTTCCTGGAGGTCACCGCTGATGCATGATTACGCAATTCTTCTACGTTATGACCTGCTTAAACTTAAAAATTATATATTAGAAATTCGCCGCAATCCTAAGAAGCTCGTAAGCTATTTTCTATTTATTGCCTGGATTATTCTGATCATGTTTCCGGCAATTAAGAATAGTGGGCAACGCCAATTTAATGTAACAGCCGACACAGCGCAAATTATTCTAGCTATATATGCGCTGTTCATCGGTTTTATTATGTTTTCATCTTTTTTCTCTGCTCTAAGAAAATTGACATATTCTTTTCAAATGGGAGATGTCAATCTTCTCTTTCCATCCCCGTTGACGCCCAACCACATTCTTTTATGGAGTCTGGCGAAGAAAATTCCTTTGGACATGGTTAAAACCTGTTTACCAGCCCTCATTCTAACTCCGACCATGTTTAATATGGGCTTGGATGTAAAGGGGATTCTTCTGGCATATCTATCCATATTATCTTTGGGCGTACTGCTCACCCCGGTTTCTTTTTTGATATTTCTTGTTTCAGCTCGCTATCAAAAAGAACATTGGGTTCGGGGCATTTTATTGTTCTCCGTGGTCTGGTTACTCTTCAGCTGGTTGAGATATGCGCAAGGGAATATATTCAGCCTAAATGTTCTTTTTGCTTATCAAGCACCGGGAATTCTTAACTTTCCTTTGTTCGGCTGGATTTTGCAACTTGCTCGGGCGGCTTTTTTCGGTGCAGCTCCCGCTACTTATACGGCTATTCTCCTCGTGGCGGTAACCGCCTTGGCCGCTAATCTTATGGTCTATGCACTGGCTAGGGATTACTATGAGGATGTAATTGAGCTTGCCGAGAGGTTGGAGACAATTCACGCCGCCAAACGAAGCGGTAAAATGCAGGGAGTACTTATCCCAACACAATTCAACAGCGCCAAAGCCGGTTTATGGACACGTTTTCTGTACAGGAAACGTGTCCATGTAGAGCGCCGCTTTCTGGGAAGTTGGGCGTTCATGTTTAATCAAGTTGTCAAGTTCCGGCGCACCGGTATCAATGAATATGTGGGATATCTGGCTCCGTTATCCGTAATAACAGGATTGGTTACCGGTTTCATTGCTCTGCACAATGGTCAAGCGGGAGATCATGGTCTTCTCTACGCTCAAAACGGAATTCTTGCTTATTTCTTGTTTTTTCGCAGCTTTTCCGGTCCCTTGAGTGAAGAACTTGCTCTTCCATTCATATATACTTTGCCGGGGACATTTTTTCAAAAAGCTTTAGCAGTAAATACTTTGCCTACTCTGCGTTTTGGTTTAAACATGTTTTTGCTGAACCTGAGTTACGCAATAATCGTATATTCATATACAAAGGATACCGGGATATTCATGCCGACAGTGCTTCTGTCCTTGCTGGTTACATCCCTTTATCTGGAACAGTCCAATATTATTGCTTTAGCTCATGTCCTGCTGCCTTCCTCTATAGACCGAAAACTTTTTTACCCCTTGATGTTGCTTGTGGAAATTCTGCTTGTCGGCTTTCCAGCTCTAATTGCCGGCGGCCTGGCGTTTTGGTTAACGAAAAGTGAGTGGTTTGCAGAAATAGCCGTGCTTGCTGCCAATACAGCTGTAGGAATTGTGTTATTGCTTTTTTCAAACAAAATTTTCCCCTACTTGGAAATGCGTGAGTTCAGCGAATAAGCATACCAAAAATTTTATACAGTACCGGAGTAAGAAAGGAGTTAGTATATTTATGTTTACGGTTAAAAGTGACCAAGGATACATGACAGTTTTTGACGGTATTAAAAGAAAAACTCTTGTTCATGGTGAAAAGACCTTGATGACTGAATTTCTTTTGAAAAACGGTAAAACCTTGCCTAATCACAGCCACCCGCAGGAACAAACAGGCTACTTGGTTTCCGGGAAGATTATTCTCGTTATTGCAGGTGAGGAATTTGAGGTTAATCCAGGGGATAGTTGGGTTATCCCTGGGGATGCGGAACATTCCGCGAAAATCATTGAAGATTCCGTAGCGGTAGAAGTCTTTGCCCCTGTGCGGGAGGATTATCTTCCGTAACTTGAGCTTTCCACAGGATTTATGCAGCTTAGAAATGGATGCAATTCGTATACGTAAGTTCAATCTCAATGTGCGCGACTACCTGTGACGGAAGCCGGTTGCTAAACAAAAATAGGAGGAGGTTATAATTTTGAAAATACAATGGCTGGGACATTCCTGCTTTACCATTACATTGTCGGATGGAAGGATCATTTTGACGGACCCGCACGAAAACTTAGGTTACCCGTCGCTGAATACATGTGCGGACATTATTACCCTAAGCCACCAGCATTCTGACCATAACGCCATAAAGGCTGTGGCCGGTAGCCCGGAGGTTGTTAATGATGCGGGGATTTATGAACTGGGCATGGTTAAAATTATCGGGATACCGTCTTACCATGATGAGAGAAAAGGCGCCCAAAGAGGCCCCAATTTAATATTCTTAATTGAAGCGGAAGGCCTGCGGGTCTGCCACTTGGGAGACCTTGGACATGAATTGGACGGAGTTTTGGTTGAAAAAATTGGTCCTGTTGACGTTCTTATGGTCCCTATAGGTGGTTTTTATACCATTGATTCGGAGCAGGCAGCGAAAGTGGTGGGCAGGATAGGACCGAGTTTTGTTTTACCTATGCATTATAAAACCGATTATATTAATTTCCCCATCAGCGGACCTGATCAATTTCTATCGGGATACTCGGGTTACCTGAAGAAAACAGAGCTGGAAGTTTCCAAAGACAGTCTTCCTGCCGCTCCCCAAGCAGTTCTGTTGAGTATTAAATAACTGGGGGTAACATTATGAATACGGGCAAAGGGTATTACCGGTGGGTAATACTCTTTGCCCTGCTTGTATCTACCAACCATTTCGGTCCGCCTATTGGAAACCCTGTTGTATATTGTTTATAGATCAAAGTAAAGGTGATATTCATAAGGATGGGGGCGTAATCTAACCGCGTCAATCTCATTTTCCTTCTTATATTTTATCCAAACATCCAACAAGTCCTGGGTGAATACACCGCCTTTGAGCAGGAATTCATGATCTTTTTCCAGTGCTGCAATGGCGTCGTCCAGCGACGCAGGAACTGTAGCTAAACCGTTGCTTTCCAGTTCATATATGTTCTTATCCAACGGGTTGCCGGGATCAATTTGGTTTTCAATGCCGTCTAAACCGGCCATCAGTAATGCTGAAAAAGAAAGATAGGGGTTGCATGTGCAGTCGGGTGGTCTAAATTCGATACGTTTGCTCTTGGGATTGTCAGTATACATCGGAATTCGAACTGCGGCACTGCGGTTGCGCATTGAATAAACCAGGTTAACCGGCGCTTCGAAGCCAGGTACTAAACGCTTGTAAGAATTGGTGGTAGGAGCGCAAAAAGCCATCAAAGCTTTAGCATGCTTTAATAAGCCGCCAATATAATATTTGGCCAACTGGCTAAGCAGAGCATAGCCATTGGGATCAAAGAAGAGATTCTCGCCATTTTTCCACAGAGATTGGTGGGTGTGCATACCCGAGCCATTATCCATGAACAAAGGTTTGGGCATAAAAGTGGCTACTTTTCCGTTTCTCCTGGCTACGTTCTTAATTACATATTTATAAGTCATGCACTTGTCAGCCATGCTGACCAGTGGACCAAACTTCATATCGATTTCAGCCTGTCCACCGCTGGCTACTTCGTGATGATGTACTTCCACTGTGATTCCGCAATCTTGAAGTACCTTTACCATTTCACTCCTTAAATCCTGCTGGGAATCATGGGGAGATACTGGGAAATAACCTTCTTTGTAGCGGGGTTTATACCCCAAGTTGGGATTTTCTTCCCGGCCAGTATTCCATTCACCTTCCACTGAATCTACATAATAATACCCATGGTTTACACCCTGGCTAAAGCGTACATCATCAAAAATAAAGAATTCCATTTCCGGTCCCCAGTAACTGGTGTCCGCGATTCCGGTTGATTTTAAGTACTCTTCAGCTTTTTTCGCAACATAACGGGGATCCCTGGTATAAGCGATTCTGTTGATTGGATCAAATATGTCGCAAATCATAGACAAGGTTGGTGCTTTACAAGCAGGATCAATAAATGCTGAACTGGGATCGGGGAAAAGTATCATATCACTTTCTTGAATAGCCTGAAAGCCTCTGATACTTGAACCATCGAAACCCAGACCTTCTTTAAATGTATCCAGGTCCAATTGATTGGCGGGAATAGTGAAATGCTGCCACAGGCCCGGCAGGTCATTAAACTTTACATCAACAAATTCGATACCTTTTTCCTTGATCATTTCCAATATTGCTTCTGGTGTCATTAACAAAACTCCCTTTAAAGTAATTTGAAATAAAGTAATTTAAAATCTTGCCTTTGATATTTTCCCTAAGTTTTGCCTCTTTGCTAAAGCTTTAGCTCACCTCCTTGAGTAAAGCGGAATTGGGATAGCCAGGTTATTCCCTTTTCTCGTTTTTCTACACGCAATTCTTATCAGACGTGTAGGTTAATCAAATATTGTTTTCCAACCCAAGGTTGGTTCGGACCCCTTCAAAGCCATATTCGCTATACCCATATATTCAGATATAAAAAAGCGCTCCGGTTTTTTAGTATTATAAAAACCAGAGCGCCTTTGCCCGAATCAAGTTATAAAAATCCAGAGCGCCTTTGCCTGAATTAAGTTCAAAAATATAATGTTCGTCTTTCTACCTTGAAAGGCGAAAATCATTACCCGTTATTTTACCTTTTTAGTATAAAAGCTATCACGAGTAAGGTCAATACATTATGCTCAAGTATATTTGTATCCTTCCTGCCATCAATAACGGATTTACGAATTTTCTTATTTTCTGGAAATACTTTTGCATTAATTTCGAAGCAATTTATAAGAGCATTTCATCTAATGCATTTCAATGTATTTTTGTTGGTTTTATTTGATCACATGGAAATATCAAATAAATTAAAATCAATATAATCATTAGTCATGGATTCTTTATGCCGTAGGAGGCGGCTTTGGTGAGCGTTGGTAAAGCTTGCTTAAGGTTATCCTACAGCATAAATAAATCAGTTTTTACCATCATATATTCGGTTTGCACAGTTGGAAAAGAATCGTTTTGTTCTAGAACTGAATATTTTTGTGATTCAAGCGACGCCTATAAGTATTCAGTAACCCAATGAGAAAAGCTAGACCTTGCATCTTTTGACACATAAGTACTGCGGGTCTAGCTTTATCCTTTTCTTTTTTGCAGAGGTACACCTCATCCCCACGCTGGAAAAAAGGTTGGTGAATAATGCTTTATAAAACACTGGAATGATTGTATTTCTTTCAGAGGGATTTTCAGTAAATTGTCAGTATGTTATAAATAAATTGGTCGGTTAATCAATAGCTAGCTATTGATTAAATCAGGTACTCCACTTTAGCGTTGGGGAACTGCTGAATATTATTGATATTGTTCTATGAAAGAAGGAATTTGCTACTTTCTTTGTGGAATTCTTTCTCAGAAAATGCTTATCAGGTACTAAGAGGTATTATTATCCCGAACTTATCTTGTAACTATACCGGCAGATATGGGGTGGCGAACATAGATAGCATAATAGAGTTATTCTTAAATTTAGTCAAAAATATGTCGGTTGTTATCGTGTTAGCTTATGTTTTAACCAGAACGCGGGCCTATTCAGCGATGATGAATGAGAAAATGATAACTCTGAAACAACGGCTGGGTTTGATTATAACTTTTGGGCTGTTTTCTATATATGGCACCTTGAGCGGAATTAATATCATGGGTGCGATTGCCAATATTCGTGATTTGGGGCCTGCCATTGCAGGGCTTATCGGTGGGCCGTTAGTTGGTATCGGAGCGGGTCTTATTGGTGGAATTCACCGGTATACTCTGGGCGGGCTTACATATATACCTTGTTCCATTTCCACCGTAATTGCAGGTCTGGCGGGAGGACTCATCTATCAGTACCGAAAGGGTGAGTTTGTCAGCATTACCGGATCGGTAGTGTTTATGGCTCTTATGGAAATCTTTCACATGGGACTGAATCTGGTAATGGTTCGTCCTTTTAACGAAGTTTTGCCCATTATTGAGAGTGTTTATTTGCCCATGATTTTCACCAATACATTGGGGATGGGCATATTTGCGTATATAATCCACAACCTGGTGCGGGAGCGGGAAACGCAGAAGACTAAAGAATTAATTGAGGGTGAATTGACAGTCGCCCGCGAAATTCAGATGAGCATAGTTCCGAAAATATTTCCCGCTTTTCCGGAACGGCCGGAATTCGATCTTTTCGCCATTTTGGAACCCGCCAAGGAGGTAGGGGGCGACCTCTATGACTTTTTCCTCCTGGATGACGATCATCTTTGTTTTACAGTGGGAGATGTGTCAGGCAAAGGGGTTCCGGCTTCCTTGTTTATGGCTGTTACGAAAACTTTGCTCAAGGCCAAAGCAGACATTAAACTGGGCCCGGAAGAAATTCTGTATCAGGTGAATAATGATCTGTGTGAAGATAATGACTCGGGTATGTTTGTGACCGGCTTCCTTGGTATCTTAACTATTTCTAACGGAAATGTTGTTTTCAGTAATGGAGGCCATAATATTCCATATTTACTCAGAAAAAATGGAGAACTGGAAGTCCTGCCGAAAATTCCGGGAATGGCCCTGGGGGTTGTGGAAGATTACCCTTATGTTTGCGCCGGCGTTCAGCTTAGAGAGGGAGATAGTCTGGTGATGTTTACGGATGGCATCACGGAGGCTATGAATCCAGCCGGAGAACTTTTCAGCGAAGAACGGCTGGAAGATGCGCTAAGGAGTTTTGGAGGTGGAAATGCCATAGATGAGGTCAACCATATTCTTCAAACTACGCGGCAGTTTGTGAACGGTGCCGGTCAATCAGATGATATTACGATATTGGTTATTCAGTATCTTGGCAAAAAGGAACTGGAGTATCGATTGAAAAATGAACTTGACGAGATTCAAACATTGGCAGAGGCTATTAAAATGTTTGCTGAGACTCACAATATCCCGGATCGAATAGCTTTCCAGGTGAACCTGTCGTTAGATGAATTGCTGACCAATACGATCAGTTATGGTTTTCCAGAGGGCGGTGAACATGTAATATCGGTTCGAATAGCTTTTCAGGGGGAAGTGCTGGTAATTGAAACTCGTGACGATGGACTGGCCTTTAATCCTCTCGAAAACGCGGAGCCGGATACCAGCCAGGGTATTGAAGAACGATCAATAGGAGGATTGGGCATACATTTGGTGCGAAACTTGATGGATGAAATAGAGTACAGGCGGGAAGAGAATCAGAATATTTTAGTGCTAAAAAAATTAATAGAATTATCATAATTGGGGAGGAACTTTTTTATGAATATTAAAGACACAAAAATGGAGAAGACAATGGTGCTAACGATTGACGGAAGATTGGATTCGAGCACCTCGGGGGTATTGGAGAAAAAGTTCTTAGCAATGATGGAAAACGGAGAGAATAATTTCGTGGTAGATTTTACCGGCATGGACTATATTAGCAGTGCCGGACTTAGGGTTTTGTTGATGGTTGCGAAAAAAACCAAGAAAATTGGGGGTAAGATAGTTCTTTCCGCGTTAAATCCAAATGTGAAGGAAGTGTTTGACATTGCTGGTTTTACCGGCATTTTCACTATTTTTGCTTCCCGGGAGGAGGCCATTCAAGCCTTCTAGCACCAAGGGCCGGGCTTTCGTTATTTATTAACCGGCTATCTAAGCAAAAATTTTTCTATAATCTTATATTAAATAATATTTAAATGAATTGGTGAATGAATAGCTGATTAATCTGCAAGCCTCAGTAAAATACCGGTTTTTTATCTAAAGAGTGCAGCTAACTTTTGTTTTTCAAGTAAGAAAGCTGCAGAAAGGAATGTTTCATGGAATCCAAGACAAAACGAGTACTAGCGTTGGAAACGGATTTTTCTGATGATGTGATGCCTGTTTTCTTATCCATGGTAGAGAAAACAGCTCTGGCTTTCGGTATGGATGAGAAGTATGCTATGCATTTGACACTGGCAGCCGAGGAGGTTTTTTCGTATTTATCAACCGTTTCCGATACACATGATCCGGTACGGATTGAATGTGTGAACGGAGGTTATTATGTTCAGGTTAATCTCCTCTTTTCCCCCCGCCAGTTAAACTTACAGGCTTTTAACCTTACTGCTGACATTGATCCCAACGACGAAACCAGGATTCATGATATTGGATTGCTTATTGCAGCTCGCTTGGTTGATCATATTCAATTCGTGATGAATCCTGGCCGCAACATGTGCCTTTGTCTATATAAGGAAAAAAGCTATCCTATGGGTACGGCTCTCGGACCTCTTCAGAATACGAATACACAAATTGTAAAGATCGAAACTCCGTCAGCTGAGGACTTGAAAATGTTCTGTCAGAGGGTGCTGTCAGCTTATTCACTGGATGATTACCCGGCATTTATTGCTTATCCGGGTAAGTTTGTGGACATGGTTAATAGTCGTGATTATGAAGCTGCGCTTGCTTACGATGAGCAAAAGAACATCCTGGGGGGCATTGTCTGGCAGCAGGTAAAAGGCAAAACTGCAAATTTTTACGGCCCTTTTTTATTTGCTGAAATCCTGGACTGTGAGGCAAAGCTGCTGGAGTTTTGTCTAGAAAAGGTCGGTCGTTCGGATTCGCCCGGGATTATGAATCGTCTGGCCTTCGCGGGGAGATTTGATAAGTATTTTGAAATTCTGGGCAGTACGCGAGATTATCAGGCAGATGGGTCTGTGCATCAGCATACGTTCATCTATCGTCAACTTATTGAAGACCTTGGAACCAGAGTGTTGGCTCATCCGCAGTTGATGGATTTTCTTAAAACCGAATACGACCGCCTGTATTTGCCCCGTAACCTGCAAGCCAGTACCTGGATGGGGGAAAAGAGCGAAGAGCATTCTGTATTCACGGCTGATTTCAGCCGATCGCAGGTTACCCTGCGTGCGCTTCTGGGAGGCAGAGATGCTGAAGACAACCTTGCCAATCATCTGCGGCTCTTTGCCCATGAAGGAATAAAAAACATCTTTTTTGAGCTGGATTTGGGTGAATCTTGGCAGTCAGAGTTGGTTCCAGCCTTGCAGAACAATCAATTCATACCCTGCCTTTTGATGCCCTATGCCGGCAAAGGAGATGTGGTGTTATTTCAGCACCAGGCAGGTGAGGTCAGATGACGGCCGACAGCCTTGAACGCCTGGTTCCTTGCTACATTAAAAGCTTTGATGCTTATATCCCCAGCAAGCCGGATCCGGAGCTAAAACAGTTTTTTGGATGTTCCACCCTGTATCGTTTGAACAACAATGAAAACCCTTTGGGTCCTCCTCCGGCCGCGCAGGAGATTATTAAACAGTTTGCCCCCTACCGCGCTGCCGTTTACCCTAGCGGAGACTCGTATTACCTGCGCGAGAAATTAGCGGAAAAGTTTCAACTGCATTCAGATCAAATCTTGGTGGGAAATGGCGCCAATGAAGTTATTACATTTGTGATCAAGGCCTTCTGTGAAGCTGGGGACAATATTGTAACGGCTGATAAAACCTTTGCCGTTTATGAATGGGTGGCCATTTTTTCAGGATATGAAGCCCGATTGGTTCCTCTGAAGGATTTTTACTTTGATGAAGATGGCATGCTGACCCAAATCGATGCGCGTACTAAAATTCTCTTTATCTGCAACCCTAATAATCCAACCGGAACCTATTGGAACCGTGAAAAGCTCTGCCACTTTTTGGACCAGGTTGATGGAAGGCAAATCGTTGTTGTAGACGAAGCCTATTGTGAGTTTGTCGAAAAGGAAGATTTTCCAGATGGCATTTCTTTGATCGACCGCTATCCCAACCTGATCGTTTTTCGCACCTTTTCTAAAATGTACGGACTGGCGGGATTGCGCATCGGCTACCTGGCAGGAAGCTTGGACGTCGTCAATATCATTCGCCGGGCCTGTGTGGTTTATTCGGTGAATACACTGGCCCAGGAAGCAGCCCTCCTGGCATTGGATGATCCAGAGCATATCGCACGAACCAACCGTCTGGTAAAAGAGGAAAAAGCCTATTTGCATCGGGAGTTAACTCGATTGGGGCTTTCGTTTGTTATGAATGAAGGGAACTTTGTAATGGTCAAGCTTCCCATCAGTGATACCTTTGCTTACCGCAAGCTTATGTCCCGTGGCGTGATGGTTCGCACCATGACCGGATTTCGTTACCCAAACTATATTCGCATCACCATTGCACCTCATGAAGCCATGGAGGCACTCATTCAGGGATTGGAAGCCATACTCTGATTACGGCTTCAGGTATGAATGCCACCGGCTGATAATATCCCGCCGGATCGAGAATGAAGAGAGGAGTTTGGTTCTATGAATTTCTACGAAAAAGGTATTGAAGTTCGATTAATGCAACCCCAGGACGCTCCCGGTGTTGTAGACTTATATAAAGCGGTCTACGGAGATGAGTACCCGGTCAAAACTGTCTATGATCCTGAAAACATTGTACAGCAGTTGGAAAAGGGTGATATGTATCGTATTATTGCCCTTCATGAAGGCAGGATTGTAGGGCAAACCGCAGTTTATCGCTCTACCTCTTCCAATTTGGATCTGTATGAAATGGGCCAGGGAGTTGTACTGCCCGATTACCGCAATCAAGGTATTGTTGAGCGTTGTATGAGCTGCGGGTTTGAGGAAGTTTGTCCACGGTTGAATATCAGTCAGATCTGGGGGGAAGCGGTCTGTAATCATATTTATATGCAAAAATTATGTGCTCGAATGAATTTTGTTGAAACTGCCATCGAACTGGATTTGATGCCGGCGTCTTCTTATGTCAAGGAACAGAGCAGTCAGGGGCGTGTGACTACACTATCGGTTTTTCATTTAAAGCCCCTCTTGAACCAGATAATATACCTGCCTGAATTTTATCAGGACGCTCTTCGCTATTTGTATTCGGTCTATGATTTTAAACCCCAATTCATCTTCTCCCATGCCTCCCTTCCAGATCAATCAACCCGGGGGTATGAGGAGATCTACGCTGATGCCGGAATTGCCCGTTATACCCTGCTGGAAGCTGGGCAGGATCTGGAGAATTATTTGATTCAACAGGAAAAAGAAGCCCTTTCCCAGGGCTGCTATGTTTTCCAGGCATATCTAAACCTGGCCAGCCCCTCAGTAGGCCATGCAGTCAATATTCTGCGGAATCATCAATATTTTCTGGGCGGTGTTTTGCCGCGCTGGTTTAAAACCGATGGGCTGTTGATGCAAAAGCTTTTGCATGAGCCATACCTGGATGGAATCAAGCTCTATTCCGAACGAGCTCGGAAGATCCTGAATATGATCATTGATGATAGAAGCACTATAATTTAAATGAAAGGGGACTCCTGATTGAATAAACCCATTCATCACAGCGATATTTCTGCGATTCTCAATTGCCTGCAGCAGGGAGAAGACCTGCTTCTCATCACCATCCTGAGCCGCGAGGGTTCTACTCCCCGCCCACCCGGAACAAGTATGCTGATTTCATCTGCTGGAAAGCAGTCAGGTACCATCGGCGGCGGGCAGGTAGAAGCCAGGGCTGTTCTTGCCGCACGGGAGGCAATGAAAAAAGGGGAAAGCCTGATACTGCATTTTGACAGTGAACCTGATCAAGGCAAGTCTCCTGACATGATGTGCGGCGGATCATTGGACGTCCTTTTGGAGTATATGCCTGCCGCACCCTATTACCTGCAGCTCTGGCAGAATGCTTTAAACTTCTATAAAAAAAATAAAGCCATTTACATGTGTATGCCGCTTCCGGGAGATACACACACAAAAAATAGCCAGCGTTTTTTCCTGAATGAGGATGGTAAATTATATGGAAGCTGTTCGGGACTTGAAGTAGACGGTTTATGGAAAACGGTGCAACAGCTTCAGCAGGCCGGGGTCGTAAATGAACAGGGTGTGGCACTTATGGTTCTGCCCTGTACAGTCCCGGCGGTCCTGAATATCTTTGGCGCGGGTCACGTAGCCGGGGAGCTTGCCCCGCTGGCAGTTCATCTGGGTTTTGAAGTATCCGTCTTGGATGATCGTCAGGAGTATTTGGACCAGGAAGCCTTTCAAGACACACAGAGGCTTTTGTTGCCAACATTTCAGAATTGTTTTCAGAGCCTTCAGACAGATGAGAGCAGTTATCTGGTGATTATGACCCGAGGTCATCAACATGATCAGGAGGTCCTGGCGCAGGCCTTAAGAACATCAGCAGGTTTCATCGGGATGATGGGCAGCCGCCGCAAAAGAGATACTTTGTTTCAGTCCCTGCTGGAGAAGGGATATTTGGCTGAAGAACTGCAAAAGGTCTCATGCCCGGTGGGGTTGGATATCGGAGCCGATACCCCGGCGGAAATTGCGGTCAGCATTATGGCCCAAATAATCCAGCATCGTTTTCAGAAAAAAGATGTCCGTTAAACTAAGTGCCATTATTCTTGCTGCAGGTTATTCTTCGCGCATGGGTGGCATGAAAGCCATGCTTTCTTTAGGAAGAGAAACAGTGCTCGAAAGGGTGGTTAACCTTTTTGTGCATTCAGGGATTGAGAATGTCAAGATTGTTACCGGGCACCGGAGAGAAGCCCTCTGTCCCCTGTTGAAGAAAATGCCGGTTCAGGAAATCTATAACCCCAGCTATCCGCAAGGCATGTTTTCATCTGTTCAGGCAGGTGTAGCCAGCCTGGAGCCGGAGGTGGAAGGATTTTTTATCATGCCGGTGGATATTCCTCTGGTTAAGGTAACGACCATACAGGAACTGGTTAGCTATTATGAAGAAACCAGGACGGAGATACTCTATCCTTGCTATCATGGAAGACGGGGCCACCCTCCGCTCTTATCCGCTAAGCTTAGGAGTCATATTTTGCACTGGGAAGGCCCGGAAGGACTAAGAGGCCTGCTGCATGAACAGGAGACAAAAAGTATAAATATTACGGTGTCTGATGCCGGTATTCTTTTGGATATCGATACACCGGAGGCTTATCATAGTCTGCTAAAATTACTGGCCGGCGGCGATGTGTAAAATGTAATTAAACGGACAATACCCGATGTAGAGGAGTGAGTTGGTGAGATGACAGGTCCTTTAACGCCTATCGGTACAAGCTTAAAACGAACAGACGGACCCTCCAAAATACGCGGTCTGGAAAAATATGCTGCCGATTACTATCCAGCCAATTTCCTGTGGGCAGATGTTAAACGCTCGGATCATCCCCATGCCCTGATTAAGGGAATAGACCTTTCACATGTCAGAGGGCTTCCCGGTGTTCTTGCTGTACTTACTCATGAAGACATAAAAGGCGCAAATCGTATTGGGGTACCTGAAATGGACCAACCTGTGCTTGCTGATCAGAAAGTTTGCTATAAAGGAGACCCAGTTGTACTGGTTCTAGCTGAGAACAAGGCGGTCATGCAAGAAGCATTACATAAGATTGAAATAGACTATGAAGTGCTGCCGGCGGTATTTGATCCTGAAGATGCGCTTGCAGAGGGCGCACCTGTGCTGCATGAAAACCGCAGTGGAAAAAACCTCCTGATCGGAGGGGCCATTGAACACGGAAATGGGATGGAGGCATTCCAAGTGTGTGATGCAATCGTGGAAGCGGAGTTTGATCTGCCTTATCAGGAACACGCTTATCTTGAGACCGAGGCCGGGATCGCCTGTGTCGATGATGAAGGGGTCCTGGAGATAACTGCCTCTACCCAGACGCCCTGGCGGGATCGAAACGAGCTGGCCTATGCCCTGGGGCTGCCGGTTGATAGCATTCGTGTGATTGCTCCCTACCTGGGAGGCGGTTTTGGAGGGAAGGACGGAATTACTGTTCAGGGCCTTCTAGGCCTGGCTGCATTGCATAGCAACGGGCGTCCGGTGAAAATGTGGACCTCCCGGGAGGAGAGTTTTCTGGCCTCCACCAAGCGGCACCCTGGGCGTGTGCACTATCGCGTGGGATGCAAAGAGGACGGAACGCTGCATGCGGTGAGTTGCAGAATCGTACTGGATACAGGGGCTTATGCTTCTCTGGGCGGCCCGGTGCTGGCATTGGCAATGGAACATGCTGCCGGGGCTTATCGAATCCCTCATGCCTTGGTTGAAGGCTTTTGCGTTTATACTAATAATCCGGTTAGCGGTGCTTTTCGTGGTTTTGGCGCACCCCAGGTTCTGGCCGGTTTGGAGCAGATAATTGATATGCTGGCGGATAAAATTAGAATGGATCGCCTGGAATTTCGGCTTAAAAATGTTGTGAGCCGCGGAGATGAAACGGGATGTGGTGTATGGATGAGCAATTCGACAGGCATTATCCCATGTCTGGAAAAAGTAAAAGAGCATCCATTCTGGGTCCAACAAGAGGAATGGGTAAACCAGGCCGGACCTTTTAAGCAAAGAGGTGTCGGCATTGCAGCAGGACTGCAGGGAACTGGTTACGGCCCCATGGTGGCTGATATTGCCAATGCTAAAATTGAATTGCTTTCCGATGGGCACTTCCGGATTTACTCCGGGGTGGCGGATATGGGGCAGGGCAACAATCCCACCAACGTGCAGATTGCCGGTGAAGTGTTGGGTCAGGCAGCAGACTACTTTGAATTGCTTCAGCCCGATACGGCCTGTTCCCTGCCGTCGGGCTCCTCATCGGCCAGCCGGACTACCTATACCTTTGGCAATGCATTGAAAACCGCCGCAACCATACTCAAGGAACGTATCCTGACCCGGGCATGTAATATGGGCTTGGGAATCTATGCGGAAGATCTGCTGCTGAGCTCCGGCAAAGTCTTTCATCTTACCAGCGGGCGTGAAATTCCCCTTGCAAACATCGCTGCGAGTATGAGCCCGGAAGAACGCATTTCTTCTTACGCATATACTGCTCCGGTGGCCAAACATCCTGACAGCGCGGGCAGTGCCATTCGTGCGGCTGGATTTCCGCATCGTGTTTTTGCCTTTGCCTGTCATTTGGCCCGAGTGGAAATTGACGCACTGACAGGCGAAGTTGAGGTCTGTGATTACCTGGCCGTGACGGATGCCGGACGAGTGCTGAATCCCCAGATTTATGAACAGCAGGTTCAAGGGGGTGCAGTACAGGGAATGGGTTACGCACTATGGGAGGATTTTAGGGTTGAAAATGGTGAGGTGTTAACCCGCAATTTGGCAAGCTATATCCTGCCGACATCCATGGATGTGCCGGATATCCTGAGTCTTCCGGTGGAGACAGTTGAAGAAACCGGGCCGTTTGGGATGAAAGGTCTGGGGGAAATCGTGATTAATCTACCCCTTCCGGCCATTGCCAATGGGGTAGCCTGGGCACTGGGCCGGCACATTTTTACAAGCCCTCTCACTGCAGAGCGAATTTTATTAACCATGGAAAAGAGGCAAGCGGAATGATTATTCACTTTACTTTAAATGGAGAAAATAAAAATCTTGATTGTGCCCCTGACTGTCGGGTTGTGGATCTTCTGCGTGAAGAATTAGGGCATACGGGAACCAAGGAAGCCTGCGGTTCCGGTGAATGTGGAGCCTGTACCATTCTGGTGGATGGGATCAGCAAATTATCTTGCCTGATGCTTGCCGCCCAATTGGAAGGGCATGCTGTAACAACGATTGAAGGAATGTCCAAGGGTGAGGAACTTCATCCTATCCAGAAATCATTTGTTGAGAAAGGTGCTGTTCAATGCGGATTTTGCAGTCCTGGTATGGTGATGGCGACCGCTGATCTTTTACAGCGGAATCCTTCGCCTGATCGGAAGGAGATCCGCGAAGCCCTGAGTGGCAACCTTTGCCGCTGTACAGGCTATCAGAAAATCATTGACGCGGTAGAGAGCGCAGCGGCAGAGATGAGGGATGATGCATGAACAGTATATTCTTGCCATATAAAATGGGTGATCTATGGGAGGTCAAACAGAAGGACCCTGAAGCAATCATTCTGGCTGGAGGAACAGGTTTGCTGGTGTTTCTGCGTGAGAAGGGACTTCACCCGCATACGATTGTCGGGCTCGAGAATCTTTGGGAATTGAAACAAATCGAAATGCAAAACGGGGAGATTCGGATCGGAGCGATGGTGACCCACCAGCAGCTTTTGGAAAGTCCTGTGATTCAAGCCCAGCTTCCTGGTTTGCATCAGGCCGTTACTGTCCTGGGCTATCCTCCGATTCGTCACATGGGCACTATTGGCGGAAATATTTGTACGGCTTCGCCGGCTGGAGACACCCTGCCGTCGCTCTATGTGCTGAATGCTGTGGCGGAACTGAGAACTCCGACGGCAAGCCGCCTGCTGCCTATTCAGGATTTAATAAAAGGGCCCGGTCAAAACGTGCTTGGCAGGGACGAAATTCTTTATCAGATCCGAATACCGGTTCCGTCTCCATCTGCAGTAAGCTTTTATTTCAAGGTCGGCCAGCGCAAAGCTCTGGCGATCTCTGTCTGCAGCTTGGCATCCATGCTGCAGGTCGCTGAAGATGAGCAAACCATTGTGGATTGCCGTTTTGCCTGGGGAAGTGTAGGGCCGACCATTATGCGCTTTCCGGGACTGGAAAAAAACCTTATCGGTGAAAAATTGAGTCTAAACAAGCTGCGAGAATTTGGACAAACAGCTGCAAGCATGGTTTCCCCCATCACTGATATTAGAGGCTCGGCAGAATATCGTCGCATGCTTGTAAGCAATTTGCCATCAAAAATGCTGCAGACTTTATAAAAAATGGCTATGAGACAAGGGGGCAGGTACTTTGTCCCATTTCAGAATTATTTTTTTAGGAGTTTCTTATAAACAATGAAAAATACACCGTCAAGGCAACTGGATATGGGTAGCGATCCGGTTCTCAAGGTTCTTCTGGCCATGGCTATTCCAGCAATGCTTTCCATGTTCTTTCAAAACCTCTATGAGTTTATTGATACCATGTTTATCTCCTGGTTGGGGGCAGTTCCTCTGGCTGCTCAGTCTCTTTCCATGCCTCTTTTTTATTTGGCGCTTTCTTTGGGGAAAGGGGTACAGGTAGGAACCGCCACCCTCATGAGCCAGGGACGCGGCCAGGATAAGAAAGAGGAAGTGACAGCACTCACTGAGGCATCTCTGCCGCTGCTTTTTCTGTGCGTGTCTCCGCTTCTGCTCCTGCTGATTCCCAATATGTGCAAAGGATTTTATTATCTATTAGGAGCTCGGGGAGCCGTTTTGCAGGAAGTTTATCCCTATACTTTGTGGCTGGTTTTAAGTTTTCTGATGATGGCTTATGTAATGGTTGCTGAAGCAATCTCCATGAGCCACGGTGATACTAAGACTCCCATGAAAGCCATGCTGCTGGGTAATGCAGTTAATTTAACCCTTGACCCGATCTTGATGTTTGCTTGCGAATGGGGCATAGCCGGAGCATCTATCGCAACCCTGGTCGGGCAGACGGTATCAGCCTTCTTTCTTTATGCCAGACTCAAACGGTTCGGACTGCCTCTTCCTGCTGTATGTTTGCGCAAAGGCTTGCTGGCTTATTGGCGCAAGATTACCGGTTTGGGTGTTTTTGTTACCCTGTCCCAGTTGATCAGCCCCCTGGGACTCTCTCTAGTGAATGGTGTACTTGCAACTTTTGGGCCGGATGCGGTGGGCGCCTGGAACATAATGGCCAAATTGGAGATGATGGGCCTGCTTCCTCTTTATGGGATGGCCGGAGCCTTGATACCCTTTATGGCATTTAATTATGGAAGAGGTAATTGGAACCGAATTCAAAGCGGAGTGCGTTTCTTTTTGTTGGGGACGACGCTGACCGTGATTCCCATTATGATTGTGCTGATTCTAGGAGCCTCTTGGCTGGTGCTGCCATTCCGTTCGGGCGGGCAGGTTGCTGAACTGGCTAAGCATGCGATACGTATTGCGGCACTGGCACATATCATGGCACCGTTTGAGCTGGCTTTGTTAGGGACTGCGCAGGGATTAAAACGGCCCTGGTATCCCTTGATCGCTTCTGTCACAAGATTACTGGTTTTTCGCTACCCGCTGGCGATGCTTTTTGCCTCCTGTTGGGGCATTACCGGGGTGTATTGGAGCCAGCCTGCTGCCGTGGCCATGTCCGGCTTAATCGCCGGATTCTTGTTATGGCAGTTGCTCAAGCGCATTAAAGCAGAAATGCAGGCGAAATTGTCAGATACTCCAGATACTGTTATTAGTTTCTAATCTAATTACATGCAAGAGACCAATTTGATTGCGGAATCATTATAACTTAGCATCGACTAAAATTGACCCATATAATCCTCCAAAGCCTTAATATGCCTTTTTTTAGGCAAACTAAGGCTTTTTGTGTTTTCTAAACTATAAAAGGAGATGTGGTTTTTAACTTAATAAGCAGTATTAAAAAAACTACGGGCTAAAAAGCCTGTTCCCGTCTAAATGAAATTTAGCACAAACAGAGATAAACCTATAAGTTGACAAGATATAACAGAATCTCTTAATGATAAATATTAGTAATTATGTTATATTTTTTATTAATATGAAAATATTTTATAACCAATCAATCTTTTCATAAAAAGTGAAATTATAATATACAAAATTCACGAATTTCAAAAGGGCTTTTAAAATCACTATATGAAAGGGGAAATATAATGGCCGATTCAAAAATACCCCAAAAAGTGGGTACCTTTGTTGGAGAATTAGAGTTAAATGCTTTAAAACAGATTGTTGGTAAAATCGGAAGTAGTCCAATTGCTACTTATTGTGATTGTAGTACCTGTGCTTGCGGAGCATGTGCATGTAATTGTTCATGCAATTCTTGCGGTGCTTGCTACTGTGATTGTTCTTGCACGAGTCTTGAAGATTTAACAGAAAGTCCTTCTGATGTAAATCAAATTCTAGATAAACTTCAAACTCAATTGGGAGATATGGCGGAAATTGTAAAGTCATTAAAAACTAACAGATAGAATATTTATAAACTTTTTTAAAAAAGCCCTTTTGATTTTTTACAGCAAGTTTTAGGAGGAAGTATAATTATGGATATTTCAAATATTGAAAAAAAATATAAAAACTCTAGATTTTCTAAGCTTTTTGAAAATAATAATGTTTATTGCATTTGCCATAGTTTAACTACTAATATGCTTTATGGTGATGTAATCATGAAAAGAATATATGACTCTTTCAATGATTACAAAACAATAAATATGGTTTTTGAGTCTCTAGAAAATGAATTTCATTTAGAGACATTAAAGCAAATTATTCCCCAGATGATACATAAAGGTTTACTTATCGATATAGATGAAGCTGATGTAAAAAGTTATATTAAAAAATTTAATATAGGTATTTCTCAATATAAGATTCAAAATATGTACTTTTTAATTACCAGCAATTGTAACCTTCGTTGTAAATATTGTTTTGTTGAAGATGATAACCGAAATTTAAAATTTGAAAATATGACGTTAGAAACTGCTCAAAAAGGTATTGATGTTTTTGCAAAGCTTACACAAGAGGCAGAACCAATTACTATTACTTTTTATGGTGGCGAACCATTAATGAATAAAGAAGTATTATACGCCACAATGAAATATATAAGGAAATTGGAAAAGGACAAAGTTTTTTCAAGTCCTGTACAAATGACACTAATAACTAATGGACTTTTGATAGATGATGAGACCATAAAGGTTTTAAAAGAAACAGATTGTAATGTTTCTGTATCTATCGATGGACCACAGATTTATCATGATGCATGTCGTATAGACATAGCTGGAAAAGGTTCATTTGAGCGGGTACTTAATAGTTTTAATAAATTAAAATCTGCTGGCCTTGACGTAGGTGTTTCTTGCACATTAAACAAATTTAATATAGAACATATTGAAGAAATTACAGATTTTATCATAGAAAAATTAGCACCACGCGGAATGGGTTTTAATATTCTTCTTCCAACTATTAACGCATGTAATCCAGTTGAGATTCCAGACCATGCATTTGCTTCAAGACAATTAATAATAGCATTTGAAAAGCTCCGTAGACATGGGATATATGAAGATCGTGTCATGAGAAGAGTAAGACCTTTTAGTGAAAAAGGTTTTCATGTTAAAGATTGTATGGGTGTTGGAGGACAAATTGTCATATCTCCCTCCGGATTAATTGGACCATGTCAGGCTTTTTTAGGTGTTGATGAGTTTTTCCCATATTCAGTAGATCAAATGCATTTAAAATTGGAAGAATTAAATTCAGATTACCTTTATAATGAAAGCAAATTGTTTAATGAATGGAGACAAAGATTTCCATTAAACATGAAAGACTGTATTGATTGCTATGCTATTTCGATATGCGGAGGAGGTTGTCCATATGCAGCCTATGTAAATCATAGCTCTATATGGAAAATAGATGATCGAATTTGCTATCAGGCAAAACAAATATTCGATTGGATGATATGGGATGCTTATCAGAACCAACTTAGATTAAATAAAGAATCATAACACCTGTAAAACGGGTAGTTCTCTAGCCCTATACGGACTAACAACAAGCCAGCACCTAAAGGTGCTGGCTTGTTGTTTGCGGTCAATAGAAATAATATGCCAAGATGCTTATCAGTGATTTATCACCATCTTTATCATCCGAAATAACCATCATTGATCATTCTATCCTGCGTGCTTTCTAGATAGGAGCAACAATCTGTGGTGAACTTGGTTATCGGGGTTTGTCTATTTAACGGTCTAGTGCATGTATGTTTATTTAGAAATATTTAATGAATCTACACATTTCAATAAATTTTGCGGGATAAATATGGTAAAATACTGCTAAGTATTGTCATAAAAATAAAGCTTCTAATGGAAAGCGGCTTTTGCTATGGGGCAATAAGTGAAAGTGAAACCTAAACTTACGAGGAGGTATCTCTATGGATCCATTACTGGGTGATATTCAGTTGTTTGCGTTTGATTTTGCGCCGTCTTACTGGATGCCTTGCGAGGGACAAACCTTGAGTATTGCCACTAATCAATCCTTATTTACGTTGATAGGCACAAAATTTGGTGGAAACGGTACCACTACTTTTTGCCTGCCGGATTTGCGAAACGCGCTGCCGATGAAGGGGATGGGCATGCACTACTGTATCGCGATTCAAGGGATTTACCCCAGCAGGAGCTAATTTTATCTTGATTTATAATACTCATTTTTAGGAGGATGAAATTATGGATTACTTCTTAGGACAAATAGTTGTTTTTCCGTATTCATTTGTACCCATGGGCTGGTTGCTTTGCAACGGCCAAATTCTTCAGGTTCAACAAAACACCGCGCTGTTTTCCTTAATTGGTAATAAATTCGGCGGTAACGGGACTACCACTTTTGCTGTACCTAATTTACAAGGCGCTGAACCGCAGCCTGGCACTGGGTATTATATTTGCGTTTCAGGTATATATCCAACCAGAGATTAAGGAGAACTAAAAGGTATAAACCAACGATCTATAAAGAGATATGAAAAAGGCTCAGAAAGGATGGAACTTTAATGGCTGATAATATTGCCCGGAACAAGTTCGCCAATGCGAGCAGCTTCGTGTATCCTTATTCACCGGCCAAGGCGGTTGACGGTACTTTATCTCCGCTGGGACGGTGGCTTGGCAGTTCGCCGTTGCCGCCTTCGTCGTCGCCACCCGCACCTGTTTGGTTGAGTGTTGATCTAGGCGCTTATTATTGGGTTAACCGCTGGGTGGTCAAACAAATGGGTATGATCGGCTGGTCGCCAAATTATAATTTAATTGATTATAAGCTTCAGGGAAGCCTCGACAATGCCAGCTGGTTTGATTTGGATTCGGTGGTTAATAATTCCGCCAATCAAACTGATCGGTCGGTTTCCCCGCAAAAGACCAGATGGGTTAGAGTTTATGTGACCAAGGGCCTGCGTTGCAATACGAATTTTGCCTCAATCGCGGATTTGGAAATATACGCCGCTGATTCTACCGATTCTTATCTTTCCAATTTGGTATTGAGCGACTCGCTGGTACTTAATCCGGCATTTAGCCAGACCACAAAAACGTACACCTCAAACGCAGGTTATGATCTAAGCAGTATCACAATAACGCCAACGGCTGCGGACAGTAATGCAACCATAAATGTTAACGGTGTTGTCTGCGCCAATGGGCAGCCATCGGCGCCGGTCAATTTGAATCCTGGTGTGAATAATCCTATACCGGTGCAAGTATATCCGGTTATTGGAGAGGAAAATACCTATACGGTTAATGTAACAAGAGCCAGCAGCCCGTATCTGTCGGGGATGTTAATTGTCGGGATAAGGGGCGGGGGTCTTACGCCGGCCTTTAACAGAGCTACTTATGCTTACACTTCTTCTGTGGCCAATACCAAGACAACTGCTCAGATACAGGCAACAGCTGAGGATGGAGGAAGCATAACGGTGAACGGTGTTGCAGTCCAGAGCGGGCAACCATCGCAGGTTATCGACCTGCAGGTTGGAACTAATCTGGTTACCGTAATCTGCAATGCGGCCATAGGGTCAGATTTCAAGAAATACGAAATCACTATAACCAGGGCAGCCCAATAAATATAATTACGGCAAAAAATGCAGCGATATAAAATAAGAAGCCGCAGTCTTTGTGATTACTTGGATTTGCGGCTTTAAGTTATCTTTGTTAATTAACACAAATAACCTATACAGTAATTATATTCCATATGCGATAGACAAGTACATAAAATTCAAATAGTAATGGCAAATAATTAAGAAAGGTGGGACTTTGTTGGGGGTTATTAATTTATTTGAAATTATAAAAGAGAAAGCAAAATTGGTTATGTTGGTAACGATAATGTTTTGCATCACGTGCTTTGGATCAAGCAAGGCATATGCACTAACGTTGCCAATAACGGAGGATTTCGAAACGGCGAACACGAGTGGAGTATCAGCGGCTCTCCCGAATAATTGGAGCACCACAACAACTTCTGGTGTACAGTGGTCGCGGAAGGGCGCTGATGACACGTTTGCTACTTTGGTTACACAAGTTTCACCCCATGAGAGTACATGGATGGCGAAAGCAGATGTGTTCGCTGCCGAGAAAGGTGATAGTGACCGGCTGTATACTACCGATAGCTTTAGTTTTCCGTCCACAGGATTCTGTGAATATAGTTTCTGGATGTTTCATTATCCGGATATGAATGGTTCAGATGGTGCAGCAGATAGTATTCAACCCCAGATTTCGCAAGACGGGGGCACTACTTGGTCTAATGCTGGTACGGAAATAAAACGTGTTAATGGAACGACTGGCTGGACCAAGTATACAATTAGTTTGTCTTCAGCTGATTATGGCGGACAAAATGTAAAGGTGGGTTTGTTCGCCTATGCTGATTATGGCTTTAGCATGTATATTGATGATATCAGCATATACTCGACAACTCCCACAAATCTTACGGCAACGGCGGGCAGCGGGCAGGTAAGTTTAAGCTGGAACAGTGTAACAGGAGCGACCGGCTATAAAGTATATATAAGCACGGCATCAGGATCAGGATATAGCGAAGTAGACTCAGGTACGGCGAAGACCGCTGCAAGCTATACGGTAACCGGACTAAATAATGGGACCACTTATTACTTTGTGGTTAAAGCCATCACTGCTGCTTCAGGAGAAAGCGCTTATTCAAATGAAGCAAGCGCCACACCGCAATCCACGGTACCGTCGGCCCCTGATAATCTGACGGCAACGGAAGGAAACGGTCAGGTAAGTTTAACCTGGGATAGCGTGGCGGGAGCAACCAGCTACAAGGTATATAAAAGCACGACAACAGGAACGGGATATAGCGAAGTAGACCCGGGTACGGCCAAGACCGCTACAAGTTATACAGTAACCGGGCTGAGCAACAGTACCTGGTATTACTTTGTAGTTACAGTCACCACTAGCGGCGGAGAAAGCCCTTATTCAAGTGAAGTAAGCGCTATGTCTTCAGTACCGTCAGCGCCAACCAATCTGAGTGCGACGTCAGGGGACGGTCAGGTAAGTTTAAGCTGGGATAGCGTAATAGGAGCAACCGGCTACAAAGTATATAAAAGCACGGCTACAGGATCAGGATACATTGAAGTAGACTCAGGTACAAACAAGACTGCCACAAGCTATACAGTAACCGGACTGAGCAACAATACCCCGTATTACTTTGTGGTTAAAGCCAGCGGAATTGAAGACAGCTCTTATTCAAATGAAGTATGTTCTACGCCGCTTAAAGCGGAAGCTCCGGCTGGCGCCGGCACATTGGCAGATCCCTATATTGTCGATGGTCCATATGACCTGGTATGGATGTCTGCCAATATTGTCACTGTAAAAGACAAATATTTTAAGCAGATTGCTGATATTGATATGATCGGGGTTGTGCTAACTCCGGTTGGTAGTACTGTCGATAGCTTTACTGGAACATATGATGGATGCGGACGAAATATATCGAATCTGACCATAAGCAGTAATTTAACAAGCGTAGGACTTTTTGGGGACGTATCAAGTCCGGGTGCCGTTAAATACTTAACATTAACAAACGCTAATATAAAATGCACGAATGATACTGCCGTATGTCAGGTAGGCGGTATAGCCGGATTGAACAGCGGGACTATTGAAAGCTGTAATTTGGTCGGAAGCAGTTTTATTGAGAGTGCTGGAAATTCATCGTTGGGTGGAATCTTGGGTTCAAATCAAAATGGCACTATAAGAAATTGTTACAGCACAGCAACAATTACAGGGCATTCATCATCTTCATCAATGGGTGGAATTACTGGATACTCTAGCAATTCTTCAACCCAGACCTGCTATTTCGCAGGAACCCTTACGGGTGACGCAGCTACTAAAGGTGGTATTATAGGATTTAGCTATTCGGGAAATACCATAACAGATAATTACTTCCTTTCTACCGCGGCAACCAACGGAATTGGCTCTTCGGCATCAGACAGCGGGGCTGCTCCAACTTCTGACGCTGACTTAAAGAAACAAGCCACTTTTAACAGTGTCAATTGGGATTTCAGTACTGTATGGTATATTAATGAAAATAACGCATATCCGGTTCTACGGACGCCAGCTCCTTATGCGAGTGATATTACGCTTAATTTGAATCCTGTTGATACAAATGACATTGTAACAGTAAGCGGACGTACTGCAGGTGATACTGTGAATATTTATGCTGCGCAAACGGGGGGAGTGTCACTTTTCAATGCAACTGTTCAAGCAGGGCAAACCTCAGTTACAGTGGACATTGGCAAATTAACCACAATTGGCAATAGTATATTTATCTCGATCACTACCTCACTTAGGCCTGAAGGTGGACGGACACAAAAGGGAATACCGTCGGCACCTACCGATATAACAGCAGTTGCAGGGAATACGCAGGCCACTGTAAGCTTTAGCAAGCCGGCATCCGACGGCGGCAGCGCGATTACGGGATACACGGTAACTTCAAATCCCGGTGGCGGAACAGACAGCAATGCCGGGAG
Organism: Desulfoscipio geothermicus; assembly: GCA_016841205.1. GTDB lineage: Bacteria > Bacillota > Desulfotomaculia > Desulfotomaculales > Desulfallaceae > Sporotomaculum > Sporotomaculum geothermicum_A. The sequence goes on along the minus strand of JAENZP010000005.1, from coordinate 15,357 downwards.
CACCAGTTTAAGCCATGTTATTACCGGACTGACTAACGGAACAGCTTACACCTTTACGGTGACGGCGACGAATAGTGTGGGTACAGGCCTGGCCTCGGACGCTTCCGCAGCGGTAACTCCCGCCACAGTTCCCGGAGCGCCAACCATTGGTACTGCAACGGCAGGAGATGGGCAGGCCACCGTAAGCTTTAGCGCACCGGCATCCGACGGTGGCAGTACGATTACGGGATACACGGTAACCTCATATCCCGCTGACGGAACAGACAGTGATGCCGGGAGCACAAGTTTAAGCCACGTTATAACCGGACTGATCAACGGAACAGCTTACACCTTTACGGTGACGGCGACGAACAGTATGGGCACAAGCGCAACCTCAGATGCTTCTGCAGCAGTAACTCCTGTGGGGGTTCCCGGAAAGCCTACCATTAGCACGGTAACGGGAGGAGACAAACAGGTCACCGTAAGCTTTAGTGCACCGGCATCCGACGGCGGCAGTGCGATTACGGGATACATGGTAACCTCAAATCCCGCTGACGGAACAGACAGTAATGCCGGCAGCACAAGTTTAAGCCATGTTATTACCGGACTGACCAACGGAACAGAGTACACCTTTACGGTAACGGCGATGAACAGTGAGGGCACAGGCCCGGCCTCGGATGCTTCCGAACCAGTCGTATGCTGTTTGGTGACCTATCGCGGGGCACAATTAAGAACAAATGCAGACACCTATGATATCCGTTTTCTGGCGACCATTGACACTCTGGATGCAGATGCAGTTGGGTTTGTTTTCTCAAAATCTGAACCGAACCCAACTAAAGAGAATGTTCCTTTGCAGGTGAAATCAACAACGACCGTGTACGAGTCTGTAACAGCAGCGGAGTTAACCGTTACGGCTAGGGAATTAGGAGGGACTTATATCATTGCCTGTACCGTAACGGGTATTCCTGCGAGTCAGGCGGACACGCCTCTCTATGTGCGGGCCTTTGTAACGAAAGGCACAGAAACAACCTACACCACGGTTAGGACCATCACTGTGAATGGTCTTAAATAATAAAAAGGGGGGCGAAGTTTATGAAAAAGATATATGAAAAACCGGTGATCGAAATCGAAATATTTGAAATCGAAGATATCATTACCTCAAGTGGATTGATTAATGGCGGCGACGGTACCGGGGATGAACTCGGCTGGGGCGAAATAGTTAAGTAATTGTCCGTTTAGGGGGCCTGGGAGAGAAGAATGCAGACATATAAGATAGCCGATTTAACAGTGACCTTGCAGGCCAACGGTAAAATCCTTGCCAAACAAAGTCCACCCTATTTATCAGACTCAACCCGTCCGGTTGATTTCACTATCGCCTTAAGTGAGGATTTCCTGCGGCAAAAGCAGCAGGAAAATCCTCATTTGAGTCTGGACGAGTGCGAATATATCTGGACCGGCGCTGATTTCTACCGACAATTATTGGATTTTGACGGCTTAATGCTGCATGCCTCGGCCCTGGCTTATAAAGGACGAGCCTATCTCTTCGCCGCCCCCTGCGGAACCGGCAAATCCACCCACGCCAGGTTATGGCAGCAGCGCTTTGGAACCGATAAGGTCCGCATCATTAATGATGATAAACCGGCTCTCCGCTGCATAGACAATTCTTTCTATGTATATGGAACCCCGTGGAGCGGCAAGAGCGAGTATAATTTAAATATAAAAGTTCCCCTGCAGGCCATTTGCTTTTTGGAACAATCTGCATATAGTTGGATAGAAAAATTAGAAACTCAAGCAGTCCTCAAACTAATTCTTAACCAAACTTTACGTCCTTATGAGATACAGCCGATGGACAACCTGCTCATAATACTTGATAAGCTCATCAGGCAGATCCCGGTATATAAAATGGGCTGCACTATCAGTTTCGAAGCAGTGGAAATGGCCTGCCGGGCGATGTCCTCAGGCTGAGAAATTCATATTTTTGCCGGAGAGGGTGAAAGAAGTGAAAATTAAAGATGGATATATGCTTCGGAAAGTAGCGGGAAACAGCATAGTAGTTGCGGTTGGCAAGGCCGCTTTGGATTTCAACGGGCTCATCACCCTGAACAGTACAGGCGTTTTTCTCTGGAAAATGCTTGTTCAAGGAGCCGCTGAAGAAGAATTACTAACAGCTATACTGAGTGAATATGAAATTAATGAAGCAACAGCTAAAACAGATATCGCAGAATTTATTGAAAAGTTGAAAGGCGCGGATTTACTTGCCTGAGCGAATCTTCCTGAGAGATGTGTACCCACTGATGGAGGCGACCCTGCAGGGCGGCGGCGAAGTAGCCTTTGCGCCGGCGGGCAACAGCATGCTCCCCATGCTGCGCAGCCGGAAGGATAAGATTATACTGGTGCAGGCCCCTCAGAAACTAAAAAAATACGATATCCCTCTTTACCGGCGAGAAAACGGAAAATTTGTACTGCACCGGGTTGTGGCTGTTAAAAAGGATAGCTATATACTGTGCGGCGACCATCAAGGACAATTGGAATACGGAGTCAAGCACGATCAGATTATAGCCGTAGTCAAAGCTTTTTACCGTGGGGGTAAATACATAGACTGCAGCGCCAGCAGGGCCTATTGGTTGTATTGCAGGATCTGGACCAGGTTGCTTCCGGCAAGACAGCTCTTCCTCAGGCTCCAAAACCTGGTCTGCAGGGCAAGGAATAAGATTTATGCAAGATAAGCAAATACATTCATGGCTATACCAGAATACCAAGCCCCAGCTACCCCGCTTAGCCCTTTTAGTGCTCGCCAACGCCGCTTTTGCCGGGTGTGGGGTTGGATTCGCCCTGATTTCCCGCGACGTGATTGATGGCGCGGTAGCGGGTGACAAGCAGACTTTCATTTATTTTGCATTCCTGCTGCTCGGGGTGATCTTCCTGCAATTGTTATTGCGTCTGCTCAGCCGCAATCTCGAAGAAATTATCAAAGCCCGCCTGGAGATAAGCTATAAAAGCCGGCTCTTCGCCAATCTTCTTCGCAAGGACTACGTTGCCGTTGGCAAATATCACAGCGGCGAACTGCTCAACCACCTCACCAGGGATGTGACCATAATCAGTGAAAGCCTAACCACCATTGTACCCAACCTGGTATCCATGCTGACCCGGTTGCTTTGCGCCTTTACCGTACTGGTAGCATTGGATGGCAGCTTTGCCATGGTTTTTGCCGGGGGTGGAATTTCGCTTTTCATTGTGATCAGCGCTTTTCGCGGCGTTATGAAACAAATGCATAAAAGGGTACTGGAAACAGATGGCAAACTGCGTTCTTTTATGCAGGAGATCCTTGAAAGTCTACTTGTTATAAAAATTTTCAGTGTGGAAAGCAAGGTTACAAAACAAGCGACAAATCTACAAGACCTGAATTATCAAGCCAGGATGAAGCGTATGAAAACCAGCATTTTTGCCAACAGCGGCTTCAGTTTTATATTTCAAATGGGCTATTTGTATGCCCTGGTATGGAGCGCCTACAAACTGTACCTGCATGCCATCAGCTTCGGCACCCTCACCGCCGTATTGCAACTGGTGGGCCAGGTGCAGACTCCGTTTGTAGGATTGTCGGGCTTACTACCCAAATATTACGGATTATTGGCTTCAGTTGAAAGAATCATGGAACTGGAGAATCTACCTGAAGAATCCGAAGTAAACAGTACGGGGATGAATTGCAGCGAACTGGGGATTAGAATGACATCGTTAGTATTCGAGAATATTAGCTTTCGCTATGACCGGGATACGATTTTGGAGAATGCCGTCCTGCACATAAACAAGGGGGAATTTGTGTTGCTCACGGGTCCATCCGGCACCGGCAAAACAACCGTTTTAAAACTGCTGCTGGGTGTGTTTAAACCGGATGCAGGTGAAATCTATTTGCAAATGAACGATGGCAGCCGGATTAATACCGATCAATACACCCGAAAACTGTTTGCCTTTGTGCCGCAGGGAAACCTTTTGTTATCCGGCTCTATCCGTGAAAATATTGCCTTCATCAGACCAAGGGCCGGTGATAGCGAGATCATGGAGGCAGCGCGAATAAGCTGTGCCGATGATTTTATTAAGCAGCTGCCGGACGGGCTCGATACCCTGATCGGCGAAAAAGGTCACGGCTTGTCTGAGGGGCAGGTCCAACGCCTGGCAATTGCCAGGGCCGTTTTGAGCGGCGCGCCCATCCTTCTCCTGGATGAAGCCAGTTCCGCTCTCGATGAAAACACCGAAATAAGGCTGCTGCACAATTTACGTGCCATGCAAGGCAAAACCTGCCTGATTATATCCCATCGTCAGGCGCCCTTAAATATCTGTAATAAGGTACTATGCATTGAAAATAAGCGTATCCGGACAAGAGAGGTTAAGCAGGATGAATGAAAAACAGGATAAACAAATAACCGGCAGCTATTTAATCGCACTTCTGGCGGCGGTACTGCACGGCGAAGTCCCGCCGCCAATACTGCCGGATCTTGATCTGGATTTCCTCTACAAAATGGCTGCCCGGCACAGCGTTGCCAACATGGCCTGCTACGGACTGAGCCGGCTGCAGCCTTTGCCGGCCCCGGATAAAATGAAGGCTTTTCAGGATGCCCGCCATAAGGCGCTTGCCAGGGAAGCAAGGCAAGAAATTGAGACCCGGCAGATCCTGTCCGCCCTGGAAGAACACCATATAAAGTGTATGCCACTCAAGGGATTTATCATAAAGCATCTCTACCCGCAGCCCGATATGCGATTGATGGCTGATGTGGATATTTTAGTTAATCATAAACAAATGAAAAAAGCCGGAGATATTATGCTATCGCTCGGCTATATCACAGAACATACGGGCAGTCACCACGATATATATCACAAACAGCCGGTAATGAATATTGAACTTCACCGGGCGCTTATTCCCGAAAGAACAGGTACCTATTTCGATAATAGCTGGGACCGGGCGAGATTACAAGCCGGGAGCAGATACAGTTATGAAATGTCCAATGATGATTTCTATATTTATCTGTTGGCCCACATGGCCAAGCACTACCGGGGCGGAGGCACCGGCATACGTTCGGTGATGGATGTATGGGTATATAATCAGCATTATAAAGATCAACTGAATTGGAATTATATTAACACAGAGCTTGAGAAAGCGGGATTACATAACTTTGCCCAAAGTATGAAGGCCTTGGCGGAGAGCTGGTTCAATCCGGAAGTTAGTGATGAATTGTATCATGAAATGACTGATTTTATGCTGGCCAACGGAACCTATGGTACAAACCAAAATGCTTCGTTGAACAAGTTCATCCAAGGAAAGAAGGACCGTGACAGCTTTACCGCAGCCAAGGTGAAATACACATTGAGAATTCTCTTCCCTGATAAGCGGCATATGACCATCATTTTTCCATTTCTGCAAAAACTGCCTTTTCTGCTGCCCTTATGCTGGATAATTCGCGGTATTCGTACGGTGGTGTACAGACGGTCCAACATTAGACGGAATCTCAGTACCATTTCCTACTTAACAAAATCTAAAGTTGAGCAGATGAAGAGAATTCAGCTATAGCCATGCTTTTAACAATTAAGGGCTAGCTGAGGAACGCTAGCTAGTTGGTCATGGCTGTCAGATAGCTATTCTGCCAGCTATTGGGAACTAAAAACAGGTAAAGTAATGGTTACTTAAAGCGGTACTAGATTAATTTCCGCTTATCAGCAAATAACTATGGTAAAGGGAGATGTATTAATGTTGATTAAACTATTCTTTCTATTCACATTGGTTCCCCTGCTGGAATTATGGATTCTAATCAAATTGGGCGGATTGATTGGAACGTTGCCAACCATTCTAATCGTGGCTTCTACCGGGTTTGTCGGAGTCTTGCTGGCAAAATCGCAGGGTTTAAACGTGCTCAATCGGATGAAGCAGGACATTCAACAGGGGATTCTTCCCGGTAATAAGCTAATTGATGGGGTTTTTATCTTGTTAGGCGGCGCTTTTTTAATCACCCCGGGCTTACTAACAGACCTTTTCGGATTGTCTTTGCTGGTACCACTTACCAGAGGCTGGCTAAAGATTGCCGCCCGGCACTACATGCAGCGAGTATTGGATAGTGGCACAGTCTACATCTGGCAGCGTTAATTATAGCTGGTCCTAAACATATGCCGTCGAAAACGTGATGGCCTTGTTCATGCTGCTATTGATTATACCAGGTACTCCACTTTTGCGCCGGGGAAGTGTTATACAACTCTCGGCGAAACAGCTTCTCCATCTCCTGGAGCGTCGAATTTGGAAAAACGTATTTACCGTGCGAAACGCTATAAACTCAAAAATCCCGCGAGACCTTGCAAACCAAGGTCTTGCGGGATTTTAATCGGTCTATTTTAGTTTGGATAATTTGGAAAATAGCCGGTTGGGGTGATATGATACCACCTTGACCGGCTTATTTTTGCGTTAAGGACCTGGTACGACAGTCCTGTTAGCTGGGATAGTGGTGGCGGTTGGAGACAACGAAAATGGGCAATGTAATGTCTCTGGCCGGCGCGATATCCAACTGTAGCGAAGCAGTTGTAAAGGGATTAATAGCGTTTAGGCTATTAATTAAATTTGGGTTTATTACGGAAATACTGCACAATTTTGATGACAAACGCGATCAAAACCACTATAGCTAATAAATTAATCAGCAGGCCCAAGATACTACCAAGTACTCCCATGTTGCCTAATAAGCCGCCAAACAGCATACCAGCCAAACCGCCGATTAGTAAGCCCTTCATCAAACCACCGCTAAAAAAGCCCGGTTTTGCTGCTGTAGTCTGATTTGTTGTAGCTTTCGAAGTTTTTGTAGCAGTACTTGTATCTGCTTTGTTTACACTGCTGTTTTGATCTGTTGTAGTGCTAGAATTGAAGCTTTTACTAGGAGCTTTGAAAGACCTAGCCTTAGCATCAGCAACGCCTACGATACTTACGACACTAAACGAAAAGGCAATTGTTAACGCTAACATAATCATAGATAACTTTTTCCACATATCATTAACCCTCCATCACAATATAATATTATATTATACATCTTTGAAAGCAAATTAAGAATAGCAAGAAGGATTTATAAAGATTATCTTTATGGTAAGGGGCCGAACAGGGTAGCCAGGGAGCTAGAGTTAGAGGGGGTTCTAAATTGGAACGGAAAGCCAATAACAAAGTGGTGAAACCCGTGTACCATTTTTTTATTACTATTTGTGTCGCCAGCGGTAGCGGCGAAATGGAGGTTACATTGAATGAACTCAGAGCTATGTTGGGTGTCCCGTACCCGGTTTGATGTATACATAGAACTGAGGTAAAATGAACTTAGCAGGAGGTGTCCATTATGACAACAACTGGGAAAAGGTATGATAAAGATTTCAAACTTAGCGCTGCCAAAATGGTGATCGAAAGAGGCCGGTCAACAAACAGTGTTGTTAATACCATAGAAAAGACAATTATGAGGCGTTTTTGCCGCAGCTCTGCGAAGCTCAACAAAAATGCCTGCCAGCGAGGAATTGAGCCGGCAAAGAAAATTGGTGAATAAAATTGGAATATACATTAACAACTAGCCACATTGTTGGGATAATAATAACGCTTATAGCTATCACGCTGATTGGGGTTTATGCGGGGAGTAAGGTCAAATCTGCCAAGGATTTTTCAGTGGGAGGTCGTCAGGCCGGAGCGACAGTGGTGGCGGGTACCATCATGGGCACCCTAGTGGGGGGCGCCTCCACGGTTGGTACGGCACAACTAGCTTTTAATTTTGGTCTTTGTGCATGGTGGTTTACGCTGGGTGCGGGTATTGCATGCGCCGTGCTGGGACTGGGTCTGGCCCGGCAGCTATATGAAAGTAATCTTGAAACTATGCCCCAGTACCTGGTGAAAGTATATGGAGATGGTATTGGCCCGATCTCAAGTGTTTTCTCTTCTGTCGGTATATTTTTAAACATAATCGCGCAGGGACTTTCGGCGGTAGCGCTGCTAACTTCCATGTTTCATATGAGCCCGGTTTTGGCTGCAGTAATAAGTGTCTTTCTGGTATTGGCTTATGTTTTTTCCGGTGGTGTTTGGGGCACTGGCCTGGTTGGAGTGGCAAAACTGATCCTTCTTTACCTGACAACTATTTTCTGTGGGGTAATGGCTTATGAAATGGTAGGCGGCTGGTCGGGGTTGACGGCTAATTTCCCGCCGTTTCCCTGGTTTTCTTTGTTCGGGCGCGGTTTTAACGTTGATTTTGCCGCTGGGTTTTCACTTCTGGTAGGAGTGCTTTCTACCCAGACATATATCCAGGCGATATTTTCTGCTAAGAACCTGGCCTCAGCTCGTACGGCGGCATTAGTTTCTGCGTTTATGATTCCCCCGGTGGGCATAGGCGGCATCCTAATTGGTCTGTTTATGAGGGCGAATTTCCCCAACACCCCGTCTGATCAGGTGCTGCCCATTTTTGTTATGAATTTTCTGCCGCCGTTACTGGCAGGGGTAGTTTTGGCCACTTTGCTGGTGGCAGTTATTGGCACGTGGGCAGGTTTGACTTTTGGTGTATCAACTATGCTTACCAAGGATATCTACAAGCGGTTTATTTGCTGCGATGCTGATGACCTAAGAATTCTAAAGGTACAGCGCATATTAATCTTTGTTGTAAGTGCTTTAGGTGTTTTATTTGTTGTCAGCAGTCTCAAATCAATGATATTGAGCTGGAGCTTTTTATCAATGGGATTGCGTGGTTGCACGGTATTTTTCCCATTGCTTGGGGCTGCGTTCTTCCCTCGATTTGTTAAGCCGGTGGCTGGAATTATGGCTGCTTTGGTAGGCCCGTTAGTTGACTTGATCTGGCACTTTCTTTACCCGAAAGGGATTGATCCGCTTTATATGGGACTATTAGCGAGTTTTTTAACGCTCTTATTGTTAAGTATGGTTTTGAAACGAAAGCCTGTTAATGAGTTTCAGCAGGATATGAAGTAGAGGATTGGGTTCTAACATTGCATGAATCAGGTTTCTTTCAACTTGCCTATTAGAGTATTTACAATCCAGGGAAGCAATGCCTTTACAGGGGGTGGCTTAAAAATGCTTAACTTAAATTTGAGTAAGCTAATAAATAAAGAAAGCAAGCCGCCAAAAGGAATGTCTTGATGGAACGCCATAACGTGGCTAGGATCATGTCGTTAACTGCTGGCTATTTTTCTTTTTTTCGAGAAAGATATTTTTTAATAACTATCCAAAAGGTATATATATTGAGGGAGTCCAGGTTATATCGAATTGTTAAGTTTAGGTACAGTTAATGTCTATCCTGAAAAATATTTGCGGATAATACCACAACTACAGGATTTTCTTTAAAAGACGCAAAAAACCTCTTAGACCCCTTGTTTTAGGTACTCTGAGAGTACTGTACAAGTGCCATAAATTAATCTAATATGATAACAGAAAACTTAATTTTGTAGACTATGCTGTACTGGCTTCAATGCTCTGTTCAATAGTAACGTTAAACCCAAGTGTTCCAAGTCGCTTAACAGATTTTTTAACAATCTCGTTTTTCCGACGTAGTTCAAAAAAGTCTGGTCCCATTTCTTTGTATGGTAAGTTGTTTTTGAGCATGTAGTACACTGTTGTAAGAATACTATGAGCTACAGCTACCGTAGCACGATTTTTTCCGCGTCTAGCAGCTATTCTAGAGTATTGGGAGCACCAAGACATTCCGACCTTATGCCGTGGTAAAAGTATAACCAAATTTTTCATTTGATGGTGTGGCACAGGGTGCCACATGGGGGTCTATAATTGGAAGTTGGTATGAAGGAAACTTATATAATGTAGCTACTTATAAAAAGCCCGAAACCATCGGGCTTTTAAATATGTGAACAGTATTTTCTTGTGTCGCAGTAGCTAAATTAAGTGGCATAAAATCATAGAGGTAATATTTCGATAGATTCTAACAGGCAACGTTCGTAAGTTATTATTCACGTTGATTTTTTTTTGCATTGTGGAGGTAATCATAAAAGGCTAATAATGTAATAATTTATCTACTTAAAATTAGGTTGAAATAATATTATTTTAATAATATAATTGTCTTGACAATAAAATGACGAGGAAAATCAAAAAATGAAAATTAACCTGGATAACAGTCTTGGTTTCATTCTTAATCGGACTAATACAAGGATGAAGAATAATTTACTGCACAAATTTAAAGATTATGATATTACCCCCGAGCAATGGGCAGTCTTGAATCGTTTATGGGAACGGGATGGTATTTCCCCTAAAGAGTTAGCTGAACTGACTTTCAAGGATCAACCCACAACAGTAAGAATAATTTCTAAATTAGAAAATAAGGGATTTGTTTCAAGGCAAGTTAATTCAGAGGACCATAGATCCTTCTCAATTTTCCTAACAATAAAAGGTCAAGAATCCAAAAGCACCCTGATACCCTTAGCATTTGAAGCTTTAGATAGGGCAACAAAGGGAATTGATAAAGATAAAATTGATGTGGCTAAAGATGTTCTTAACCAGATTTATAAAAACTTAGAAGAAGCTTAATTATTTTTTGCTATGATAATTGCTAAGACAATTAAAATTGTAGTTAAGAATTACCTTATTTTATTTTTTCAATGGCTGTTATGGTAAGAACTCCTACAATATATTCGGCATTACTCTCATTACCAAATCAGGACATTTTAGGAGGTGTCGTATGATCAGTGAAAAAGCTAGGCTTAAAAGGTAGGGCGTGGTTAAAAGGATTTCATATCTTTTTCTGTTGTGCCTGGATTGGCACCGCACTTTCCATTGTTCTTCTCGGATTTGTGAAGAGTCATACACCTAACGGAGATGAGCTATATGCTTTCAACGCTTCCATAAAGCTTATTGACGACTTTATCATCATTCCGGCTGCATTAGGTTCTCTTATTACGGGGTTATTGATTTGCTGGTTAACCAACTGGGGATTTTTTAAGTTTAAATGGATTATAGTTAAGTGGATTTTAACAATTGCACAAATTTTATTCGGAACCTTTTATCTGGGTAAATGGACAAACGGTGCAACTGCTATTACAGATATGGAGCGAGCTATGTCCCTTCAAAATCAAAATTATTTGTATTTCAGAGATATGAGCAATTATTTTGGTAGTGCTCAGGCATTTCTACTCATTGTAGTTATTTTTATCTCTGTATTTAAACCCTGGGGGGTGAAAAAAAAGGAAAGCTCTTAGTCTTTCATCTTTACATGTTATCTTATAAAAATACGGAGGTGCTTTAAGTGAATAGCAAATTAATTAAAGCTTTAAAATTAAAGATGCAACCAGTAGCGGTCATTCTGACTAACGACAAACCGGCTGAAGGACTCCACTTAAAAGAAGGTACTATGGGCGGGTGTGTGGCTGCAATGTTAGTGGGTGCAAGCAAAACAAACCGCATAGCCTACTTTAACCGGAAGGCGTTTGGTTGTCCGGGAGGCGGAACAGGCTTGGGATTCGGAGATAGGTACGGGAGATTTCCTATTGATTGTCTTCTGTCCACCGGGAATAAAGAAATGGCTGCTCAAATGGGCCGGGCTGGTTCTGAAATGGCAGAGGGTGAAAGATTTTATAAGAATCCTGAACTAGCCAGAAAGTGGGTAAATTCATTGCCGTTCACTGACGTTCCAACAGAATATGTTGTATTTAAACCTTGGGGGCAGGTAACGGAACAGGACGAACCAAAGTTAATTATATTTTTTGCAAACGCAGACCAGTTATCTGCATTAGTGGTAATGGCTGATTATAACCGGGGGACAAATCAAAGCGTCACTGCTCCTTTTGGTGCCGCGTGCCAATCAATAATATTTGGATATGCAGAAGCAGAAAAAGATAATCCCAGGGGGGTAATTGGCTTTTTTGATATTTCTCAACGCAAGGCTGTAGACAGGGAAACTTTGACCTTTACTGTACCATATAAAATGTTTCAGGAAATGGAAGGAAACGTAGAAGGTAGTTTCTTAGAAATGCATGTCTGGCACAAATTGCAGGAACGTCAGTAAATTAAATTTCATTCCATCATATTACTAAAATTGTTATGCTGCCAAAAAGCTGAACGCAAATAAGGTATTTAACCAATAAATAAGTTTAAGGTGTGGTTATGTGCAGCAATGTAGAAGAATATATTAGCATTGTCTTATCACAAATAGATTGTTCTGAAACAAAAAAAGTAGTGTGCCAAATATTGCGTTCAAATATTAATGAAATAATAAGAGAGCAGCATATTATAAATCCCTCGAAGGAGCAAATCGTTAAAATTCTGTTTGTTAAAATGGGTGGCCCTAAAACACTAGGACAAAATTTTTTTTGGCTTAAAAACCTGGTGGATTTATTTTAAGAATATGATTATTTTCAAGAGGTTAGTATTATGGTTTACGTATATTCTAATTTTGCGTATATGATTATTACGTTGGCAGTAGCAGTTACTATTATAATTACAACATTGCATTATATTGTTATTGGTGCTTCTAAAGTACCTTTAAGAGCAAATAATCAAGTTATACAGCGTTTTTCCTTAGCAGAAAGAGTGTTGCATTGGATAAGAATGTTATCCTTTATCATTGTCTCTGCTTCCGGGACCTACCTTATTTTTAGGGAAGGTGGCAAAAATATTGGGATGCTTCACAGTATAAATGGCATTTTATTTTTAGCAATGTCCTTAACAATTTTAATATTATGGTATAAGCAATATACATTTACAGAATATGATAGGGACTGGTTAAGGTACCTGGGGGGATACTTATCAAAAGAACATGGTTCTCACCCCGCAGGTAAATTCAATGCAGGGCAAAAGATATTTTTTTGGCTAACTATGGTATTTACTGGCATACTTTCCATAACGGGCAGCATTCTAATGAAAAGTAAAATCTCCCAGGTTAGCGTAAATGAATCAGTACTCGCTGTTCATGGGATATCTGCTGTATTTGTTATTGTGCTTGTTATGGGTCATGTGTATTTATCTTTAGTTGCTAACCCAGGAACTTGGAGAGTGCTAGTAAGTGGTAAAGTTACAAAGGAGTGGGTAGATTATCATCACCCTCGTTGGGGTATTGATTCTAAAAAAAGTAAAATAAAGATTTGAAAAATATAAAAAAGTAGCTTATAAGCCTTACTTAATGAATTGAAGTGGGGCTTATATTATTTTTTATTTTTTATAATAAGCTAATTTATTTAATAAGAGACTAATGGCATCAAAACAAGTTAAATAGATCCAAGAATCCCAATCCACTAAATCATTATTCAATAGATAATTTTTATTATTAGCAACGAAATAATTTAATGGTATAAACTCTACAAAGGATAATGTCCTATTATTGTCGTAATTCAACCGTGAAGCGAAATAATGAAAATTTACACCGGCAACCTTGCATACCATTATGTACGTTACTTTTTTTAATCATAAATACTGCTAATAATAAGTCTAAGTGGTTCTAATTAGGCTAATAATGGGAAACTAAAAGAAGCTTTTATTAATTTTATTCGATAATAAAATTAAGCAGGGAGGAAACATGAATATTCATAAACCTTTTACTGACAGTGCCATGCCGTTGTTTATCGGATGGCTTGGGAACAGCTTGGTACTTAAATAATTCTTAAAGAAGGTTTGAGAAGATAATGTTTGAACAATTAAATAAAATAACAGAAAAACCGGATCTCTATTCCTGCTATACTGCAGAGGCGCTCTGGAATGATCCTTATATATCCAAACAAATGCTAAAGAACCATCTGAATCCTTCAGTGGATCTTGCATCTAGAAAATTTGATTTTATAGATGCATCAGTCAATTTTATTCATAACAGATTTAACATGGGGGAAGGAAAATCCGTTATTGATTTTGGGTGTGGGCCTGGGCTTTATACTACACGTTTAGCACAGTTGGGTTGCAAAGTTCGAGGTCTGGATTTTTCCATTAATTCTATCGATTATGCCAGAACGGAATCAGCAAGGCATGGACTGGATATTGAATACCTTAATCTAAATTATCTTGACTATCAAGCAAAAGAAACTTTTGACCTTGTTACCATGATTTATTGTGATTATTGTGTTCTAAGTGATGACCAGAGAAAAACGCTTTTAAAAATTATGAAGAACAGCATGAAATATAACGGACATATTTTTATGGATGTCTGTTCGAATCGTATGTATGAAAATATTGAGGAAGGTACGGCCTTTGAATTAATTGTAAAGGATGGTTTTTGGTCAGCTCAACGGCATTATGTATTTAAATCGACTTTTAAATATGATATAAACCGTGTCTCTCTTGAAAAATATACGATTTTTGAAAATGATCGGAATATAGAAATTCTTAATTGGCTTAAGTATTTTACAATTAACGAATTAAGTAATGAATTTGAAGAAAATGGCATGGAAATCTTGGAAGTGTATTCGGATGTGAGAGGCACGCCTTACGATATTACATCTGACATTATAGCAGTGGTTTTAGGTAAGAAAGATACAGGTTATTAGATTTTTGAAAACTGCAATGGCCAATATACTTTCTTTAGCTATTCTAATTGTAAGGAGGTTGCATTCCTTGAAGGCCAATTGTGTATAACGTTCGATATGCTGTTCAGCTTCTAATTATCCATATGATGACACCCGATTGTTAAGAAAATAAAAATAAGAAGGTGTAAAATGGATTGAATAGTACATTAATTGCACAAAGTATTAATTTATTAATTTTTCTCCTCATTTTATGCTTAAATGTATATTTATTATTCATAAAATATAAAGAGTGGGCTCAAATGAACGCACAGCGTGAAGACGAGATTATTAAGAGGTTGGACCGATTAATTGAGCTGCACGAGACACAACTTCAAAGGATTGAAAAATTTTACCCAAAATAGATGATAGTTTAACCTGAGTTATCTCATAAAGACGGGCCATGTTGCCGTACTTTTTTGATTTCGCAGGCACTTGCAACATCATCCTTGCTGAAATCCACGCCATGGTTGCAGCGTTTTACTATCGCTAATGATGGTTTAGAATTTTTTATAATTATGTTCCATTATCCATATAATGGAACATAATAGTTGTTTACAAAAAAGTATTTATATGGGTTTTTAAGGGTACGTTTTCACTATATGTTATTATTTGTGCATGCTACTATTGATTACACCAAATACTCTACTTTTGCGCCAGGAAAATGCTCGCCAAGCTCCCGGTGAAACAGCTCATCCATCTCCTGGAGCGTCGACTTTGGATAAATGTATTTACCGTGCGAACCGCCATAAAATCTAAATCCCGCTAGCTCTTTTCTACTAAGGGCTAGCGGGATTTCAATCAGTTCTTATAGTTTGGATAGCTTTGTAAAACAGCACTGTATATTTCGGCCACATCCGGACACCTAAACCGGAATTATCCGGACAGTCGTTT
>JAENZP010000021.1 GCA_016841205.1 Desulfoscipio geothermicus | reverse complement strand
CTCTTTGCACTGTTTAGTTTTCAAGGACCTACTAAATCCCGTCGCTCATTGGCGATGTTTTTTATTATATCGCTTTATAATCTTGATGTCAATACTTTTTTATCACCTTTTAATCTAACAATTCGTGTTTCGAAGCGACTTTTTAGATATTATCACTTACAAACTTCGCTGTCAAATAAACTTTTGTCTATATAAGGATATTATAATTTAGTTTTGAGATTTTATACATAGTTAACACATTATTTGCCATCAACCCCTAATATCCCCCCCGACATATTGATTACAGCGTTAGGGACATCCCCCACAATAATGCTTTCCGCCACAGGCACCGTGGTCACAACTTTAACCTGGCTACTGTGTAACGGCGGTATTCCTACCCGCACCATTGCAGTAAAATCCAAATAGATTTTATGCCTGGTTTGGTTGATACCGGCCTGTTCAAAACGGTCATCGATATTTATATTAACTGTACCCATTGGCTCAATATAAACTTTAATACACGGTCCTCTATTGGCAAAAATATAACTGCCCAGCAATTGTCCCGTATGCACTGACACTTGTTTCGTTTTTAAACTCTGCAATTCATTTTGCACTTCCAATGCTATATCAGCGGACATACGATTTATTCGTACGGTATTCGCCTGCATTAACGCCACTCTCCCGTTATAGTCCCGCTGCACAGTAATGAAGTCCTGATAATCCAAATTACCGCTGGATACTTCTTTTTGTACAGTCTGATTAATTGCTTTCACAGCCATTTGGGTTACTTCAATCTTCGCTATAGAAATAACCGTGGGACGCACTCGCATTTCCAGAAAATAAGCTACTGCCATAATCAGAAAAATACATGATACGATAAATAGTGCTTTTTTAAAAGGCCTCCTTTTTTTAAACAATAAGTCACCCCCGGCTTTTGCAACTAAGTATGTTATATCTATATGGATCAACCGCAAAAAAAAACCCGAATTTTTCGGGTTAAAGCTAAACAAGGCGTATAAATTTTCTTTTACCGGCTTTCATTATCATACCTTGCACGAGTTTAATATTTATCTCGTTCCAACATTATGGCCACGGTATACTTAGCGCCAGTTCGATTACCTGAGCGAAATTCAAAGGAGAAAGCCACTTACTATTAAATGCAATAGTGGTCTTGTTTGGATCCAGTACTTTGAATATTTGCCTTTCATAGGTTTTGGCGTTTGAACCCCTTTCCATTGCCTCAATTTTTAGATTATATCAGATACGCAAGATGGGTTACAAGGTGTAATTTCTATGCTAATACTTTTGATCATAGTATGGTATAATTGCTTTTGATAAAGTAGGGCTAAAATTCCCTAAGGGGGGGAATCTATTTGACCGCCAAGAAAAAACAAAAAAAAAGAAAACTTAATCCCACCAGATTAATAATATTTTTATTGGGTAACATTTTGTTAATTTCGGCCCTTGCTGCGGCAGGACTACTGTTGGTAAGTATAATGGATTTACCGGCATTTAATGAAGAAAATTTAATACCGGCTAGCGCCACACGGATATATGATTGCAATGACCAGTTAGTTACCCAAATTGGTGTGGAAAACCGGACCCAAGTTTCCTTAAGCCAGGTGCCACTGCATGTTCAGAATGCTTTCTTAGCTGCTGAGGATCACTTATTTTACCAACACCATGGCATTAGATTTGAGGCTATTGCCAGGGCCGCGATTAACGACGCATTACATGTTTTAGGGGCGGAACGTAATATACAGGGCGGTAGCACCATCACCCAGCAGTTAGTTAAGCTATCATTTTTAAATCAAGAAAGGACTTTTAAAAGAAAGATCCAGGAAGCTATTTTATCTTTTAAAATGGAAAGCAGATACTCCAAGGAAGAGATCCTAACTATGTATCTCAACCGTATATATTTTGGCGAAGGAGCTTACGGCATCCAGGCTGCGGCCCAAACCTATTTTGGGAAGAACACCGGTGATTTGACTATAGCCCAGGCCGCCCTGCTGGCAGGACTAATTAGATCACCCAATAACTATTCACCCTATCAAAATCCGGATGTGGCTATAGACCATCGCAACCAGGTACTGGACAACATGTACCGTTATAATTTTATTAATGAAGGGGATTACCAACAAGCCAAAGCGGAAAAATTGGAATTAAACAGTAATCATAATGTTAACAGTTACCCTTACCCGTTTTTCGTAGATAACATTACTGAGCAACTGGTGGAGAAGTTTGGTGAGGAAAAAGTTTTTAAAGGTGGGCTAAAAGTATATACCACCCTTGACCCAGAAATTCAGACTTATGCGGAAAAAGCAATGGCCAATCAATCTAATTTTCCGGCTTCCCAAAGGGATAGCAATGGTGTGCTGCAACCCCAGGGGGCCATGGTGATTATGGATCCCGGAACCGGTGAGGTTAAAGCATTGGTTGGCGGTCGAGAACATACTTATCAAAGATCGTTAAATAGGGCCACCATGTCCCCCAGACAGCCCGGCTCGGCCATTAAACCAGTTTTAATCTACGGTCCGGCCATTGATCAAAAAGGCATGGGGCCGGCCAGTGTCATTGACGATGCACCGGTTACTTATCACAATTACGACAACTATTCACCACGCAACGCTGATGGCGTTTACCGGGGCTTAACTACCCTGCGCACCGCCCTAACTCATTCGGTAAATATTGTGGCGGTAAAGCTTCTTATGGATCACGTGCAAATTTCCAACGCTATCAAGTTTGCCGCCCGAATGGGCATTGATATAGACCCCACGGGACCTGCCATAGCGCTGGGTGGTTTAACGCATGGTGTAACCCCGCTGGAATTAACGGCCGCCTATGCTGCCTTTGACAACCATGGTATTTATAACAGTCCTGTCTCTATTTTACGAGTGGAAGACTACGACGGCACTTCCTTATATGAAGCAGAACCTGCACCCCGCAGGGTTATGAAGGAAACCACAGCTTATCTAATGACCGACATGATGAAATCTGTTATGCAATCCGGTACAGGCACCGGTGCGCAGATCGGGCGCCCAGCAGCCGGTAAAACTGGCACTACCGACGAGGGCAAGGATATATGGTTTTCAGGCTATACGCCGGATCTGGTAGGGGTGGTCTGGATAGGATACGACATTCCCGTAAAAATGCCCCAAAGTTACGGCGGCACCTATCCCGCTAAAATATGGCGAGAAGTTATGAGTCAGGCGCACCAAGGGATTCCGTCCCATGATTTTACCAAACCGGAAGGCCTGAAATCGGTCACCGTGGATAGCAAATCGGGGCTTTTACCAGGTCCTAATACACCACCGCAAGATATGGTAACTGATCTTTTTGAGTCCGGCACCGCACCGACCAAATACGATGATACGCATGTATTGGTTGAAGTGTGCGCCACCTCAGGGTTACTACCTAACGAGTATTGCCCGGAAAGAATTACCCGGGTATTTTTAAAGACGTCGGATACATCGCCTTTAACAGAAGATTATGATCAGCGGGTGCCAACTAAAATATGTGATGAGCACGGGCCCGACAGTTTAATCGAACCGGAAAAAGATACTGTAGAAAATAGTATAGCTGACCCCGATAATGATAATAAAGAGCAACCGGTGGTTAATCTTTTTAGAATGAATCACGGGAGTTACCAACCAAACAACGCTGACAATGATGGATAAATATTAGATCAAAGCCCTTAACCCGACCATGGATTAAGGGCTTTGATTACTTTAGCTCGACCACAGTTACCCCGCTGCCGCCCTCTCCCTGTTCGCCAAGACGATAAGTCTTGACCCGTCGGTGCTCTTTTAATAAGTTCTGCACTGCAGCACGTAATGCTCCGGTACCTTTACCATGCACGAGCTGCACCATGGGCAGCCCGGCTACGCAGGCATCGTCCAAATACTTTTCTACCTCAGCAAGCCCTTCATCCACCCTCATACCGCGCATATCCAGCCGGGGGGATATATCACGGGCTTTTTGCTGTACCAGTTGACCAACACCAGTTCGCTGTGGCCGAACAGCCTCTTTCGCTGCTACCCTGCACAGTTCCTGGCGGGCTATGGTCATCCTGATCATTCCCACCTGCACTTGTGCCTGGTCATCCTGACCGGGCGCTTCCAACACCACACCCCGTTGACCGTATTTAGGTATAAAAACCTCATCGCCGGGCTTTACATCGGTCACCATTTCAGTGGTATGCTTAGGGACATCATCTGGCGCTTGTGTATCCAGGTTTGCCTGTAACTGTTTAAGACGCCGTCTGGCATTAATTATGGATTGTTCGCGACTATGTGATGTCTGCTCCCTTAGTGCGGCCCGCAGTTCCTCCACCAGCTGATCAGCCTCCAGTCTGGCTTTTTTAACCATTTCTCTGGATTCAGCCACTGCACGAGAAATTATTTCACCTTTACGCTGGCGGATAGTCTCAACTTGGCTCATAAATTGTTCCCGGTATTGCTCCGCTTCTCGACGGATTTTTTCCGCCTCGGCCTGCTCCTGCTCCGCCAGTAAGCGAGATTTTTCCAATTCTCGTATCAAGTCGGCCACCTGTACCTGCTCCTCGGAAAGAAACCCTCTGGCCTGTTGCACTACAGATTCAGCAAGTCCCAGCCGCAGTGCTATTTCAAAGGCGTTGCTGCGACCAGGTCGGCCAATCAACAGCCTATAGGTGGGCTGCAGGGTTTTAATATCAAATTCTACGCTGGCGTTTTCCACCCGTTCGTTGGCGAAAGCGTAGCTTTTTAATTCTCCATAGTGGGTTGTTGCCACCACCTTTGCCCCTTGCCGTCGCAGTTGATCCAGTATGGCGCGGGCCAGGGCCGAGCCCTCTGTGGGATCGGTGCCCGCGCCAAGCTCATCCAGCAGCACCAGGCTTCTATAGCCGGCCTCGCTTAATATTTTAACAATATTGGTGGTATGGGATGAAAAGGTACTCAGGGATTGTTCTATGCTCTGCTCATCGCCAATATCAGCAAATACCCGGCCAAACATACCGATTACCGTGCCATCTTCAGCAGGCACATGCAATCCCGAATGGGCCATCAATACCAACAGCCCCACCGTTTTAAGTGAGACCGTCTTGCCACCCGTATTGGGTCCGGTGATCACCAGCATATCGAAAGCTTCACCCAGCTGAATACTGATTGGTACAGCCTTGACCGGTAAAAGGGGATGTCTGCCCTGCCGGATATCCAGTTTGGCCTCCGGAACAATTCGTGGTGCCCAGGCATTCAGGCTTTCGCTATACCGGGCTTTGGCCATAATAAAATCCAGCCTGCCCAAATTCTCCAAAACATAAAGCAACTCTTCAGCTTGCCTACCCACAGCATTAGAAAGTTCTGTTAAAATACGAGTTATCTCCCGTTTTTCTTCGGCTATAAGACCTCGCACTTCATTGTTAGCCTCCACCACCGGCATAGGCTCGATAAAAACAGTAGCCCCGCTGGCCGACTGGTCATGTATAATGCCGGGCACATAAGACCGGTATTCCTGTTTGACGGGTACAACATAACGACCTTCCCGCATGGTGACAATGGAGTCCTGCAAATACTTTTGGTAGCTGGTTGACCGGATAATTTCATTTAGCCGGTCTTTGATCCGCTGCTGGGCGGCCGCCAACCGGCGTCTAATGCTAAATAACCGCTCCGAAGCCCGGTCCAGTACTTCACCACCGGGGTCTATAGCCAGAGCAATCTTATTTTCTAATTCTTTAAAACTACCCAATCCCAATGCTATTTCGTTTAAACGTATATACCTATCTTGCCGTTCGCTAAAAAAGTGCTTTATTTGCCTGCAGGCGGTAAGGGTTTGTAACACGTACCACAATTCCTGAGGATCTATTAGAGCCCCTCGCTCGCAGCGGCGTGCCTGCTGCCGGACATCATTCCAGCCATCCAGCCGCGCGGTAGGGTCCAGACGTAATAACTCCCTTCCCTCGGTCACTTCGGCCAGCATAATTATTATTTCTTCCCGGTTGCTGTACGGAACCAGCTCGTCTATCAGTTCCCGACCTAAATTTGATGCTGCAAATTCAGCTAACCTTTCCTTTACCCGATCAAATTCCAGTCTCCTTAAGTTGCGTTCGTCCATAATCTCTCCCTGCTTTAATATGTTAATCCATTACCCCTCTATAATAATGCCCACGGGTGAAACCAGGTCCCCCTTCCACCAGCTTCTGCATTAAGGCCGGCAAGTCCGGCATTCCGTCAGGGGAATTACGCAAGCTATCCAAAACCTGCCGGTAGGTTTTAACCGCACGCGCCACGTAAGTCTCATTTTCCCGGCGGGCTTCAATTCTCAGTACGGCTGGCCCCGCCTGCGCCAGGTAGGGAAGGGTGTCCAAAAGACATAGCTCCCGGGAATTATATATATGCATTAGACAGTGCTGGTCCGTCTCCACGGGGAAAGCCACTCCTTTGCGGTCCAGCAGTGCATAGGATGTATGGCGGCACTGCCTGGAGCAGTTGCTGTTTTCACCCTTGCCGCCCAGCACGCTGCCCACCGCACAATAGCGAGACACCATTAACGGCAATACACCGTGTACTATAACCTCGGTTTCCACCGGGGAGCGGGTTACCAAGTGTCTAATTTGCTCTCCGGTAAGCTCGGTGGATAAAGCAACCCGGCTTACCCCACGCCGCATTAAAAACACCGCGCTTTGGTGGTTAAATACATTCAAATAAAAGTCGGTAGCCAAGGGTAAACCTGTTAATTCGCGCAGTTCAGTCAACCAGCCATAGGAGGAAACCATTATACCATCCGGCGCTGTTTCCAGTAAAGATTTTAAAAAAGGCAGATACTGTTTTATTTCCCGGTCGTGCGCAATACGCGGGGTAGTAAAATAAAATTTAACTCCAGCATCACTGCAGTACTGCCTGGCCTGGTGTATTTCAGCCATAGTTACGTTGCTCCTGCTTCTAAATTGATCGCCACTGAAATAAACCAGCTCAGCACCGTTTTTTACCGCGGCCAGCGCCTCCGGCGCACCGCCCACCGCTACGGCCAGCACCGGGAATTGGCCGGTCCGGTCAATATCCTCATTATCCAACAAAACGGACATCTTAACCTCGAGATCTGAATCACACGCCTTTGGCGGTTTGCGCAATAAAGACCGCATTTCGGCTATCTCTTTCACTACCTGCCGACGCACATCGTTTATTTCGCTGACCGGGATCATCACGTTTTCCCCCAGGTCACATTCCAGTTTATTTAAAACGAATGGGGTATTGCCCAGCCGATCCAGTTGTTCAGCTAAAAACTTCTCCGTCAGCGGCCTCCTTTGAGCAATTTGGCCCACCTCCCGTGTAGTTGCCCGGGCAGTGACCCATTCCTGGTCAGCCGCTTCCAGTACCATTGGCTCCCCCACCCGCGCCCGCACTTTAAAATCAAGTGGTATGCGCCGTGTTTCCCGGCTGGAGGAGTATGTCTGCACAGCATTTTCCATTAGCTGCACATCATGAGTCTTAAATACACGGTCCCCGGGGTGAATATGTCCCTCCAGCTTGAGCACTGCCACCACACCTGCATCAGCGGCTAAGGTTTTTTGCCCGCCTACGAAAATCTCGTTAACCTCAGTACCCACCCGGCCCCCACGGGTCACCCAAACCTCTATACCATCACCCACATTCAGCGGAGCCTCTAGTTCTATTTCAGTCTGATTGGTATCACGGTCATAGGAACGCACCCTGCCAAGCCTTACACCCCGATTGTTGGGCCGTTTATAGCTCATTAAATCCCGGCCTGGCACACCGAAAAAATAACCCGTGGTAAATTCACGATTGAAAACCTGGGCCAGCTGACTGGCCTCATCATCGGTGACGAAGTATTCTCCTCCCAAGGCTGCCCGGTCAATCAAAGAACGGTATATCCTGGTAACCGTGGCTACATATTCCGGGCGTCGCATTCTACCCTCAATTTTAAAGGAATCAATACCTGCTTTAATTAATTCCGGAATATGCAAGCTGATATTCAAATCCCTCGGGCTGAGCAGGTAATCTCCCACCTTTTCGTTATCGGCCACTAGTTTTCCCTTGTCGTCCATCAAGCGGTATTCCAACCGGCAGGGCTGAGCGCAGCGCCCCCGATTGCCGCTGCGACCACCGATCATACTGGACATCAGGCACTGCCCGGAATAGCACACACAGAGAGCACCGTGGACGAATGTTTCCACTTCCACACCAGCGCGTTTGCGTATTTCCCGTACCGAGTCGAGATCCAGTTCCCGAGCTAATACAATACGCTTAATGCCCGCATCGCATAAAAATATGGCACCGGGTACATTATGCACCGTCATCTGGGTGCTGGCGTGTAGTTCCAGATCAGGAAACACCAACCTGGCCATACGAATCAACCCCAGATCCTGCATGATAACAGCATCTGCACCCGCGTTATATACAATGCGCAAAAAACGAAGGGCTTCCTTAAGCTCTGTGTCGGCCAATAAAATATTCATTGTTACATGGACTTTCACACCGCGCACATGGGCGTATTCAATGGCCTTGGCTAATGAATCATCGTCAAAATTGTCTGCACTGTTGCGAGCGTTAAAACTCTTACCACCCAGGTAAACAGCATCTGCACCGTTTTGTACGGCTGCCACCAACGCATCCCAACTGCCCGCCGGTGCCAGTAATTCAGGTTTTCTCATAGTTTAATCCGTCTCCTTAAATACGCTTATGTCTTATTAATCCTGAACAAGGTATAATTTCCAGTCCCTTTTCCTCCAGGCCATCCAGCAATAAATTCACACCCAGTGAATCGCTGGCCATATGCCCGGCAATGATCACGTTAACATGATTCTTTTCCGCTTCCTTGCGGTGTTTTTCACCAATATGCATCACCAAAAGTGTGCCCACCCCAGCCTGAGACAGCTTAGCGTAGGCATCCTCGGAACCACCGGTGCCTCCGGTCATATCTACCAATATTTTTCCAGCCCGCCGATCCTTAGTACCTACCACCAGAGTAGGACCGGCGTTATACTTGACGGCTTCGGCGTATTCTGGAATTTTTTTAAGCATTTTAAGCACATTGCCCAGCGTATCGGGTTTTTCTTGATCCATCATCTCCTGAAGGTAACTGGTCACCTGGTTATCGGCTACGGTATGGGCCGACATCAGCGGAATACCCAGTAGTTTGGCCGCATCTACTGCCCGGTTATGATTAATGGGCAGCAAACCCCGTTTAACCTCACTTATACGTGATATCATAATCCCCTCGGCCACATTGATGGGCACACCGAATTGGGCTAGTATATCCTCCTGCAAGTGCATAACACCATGCAGCGCCGCCAGTGCTTTGCCCTCAGGATGATGGGACATAATTAAGTCCACTTTGGACCCTTTATCTCCCAGACGGTCCGCCAACAGTACTTCACCGGCCTCAATATCAATCCCCACCAGAATGCGCTTTACTTCCGTCTCCGGATCACCATAAAGTACCCTTGTGTCGCTGTATGGGTTAACTAAACGGTCAGTGTCGAAATCATTTTTTTCCTCTTCCTTTAATTCATCGTAATTCTTTCTGGCTTTAGCTATATCCCGTGCGACCGCTTCAGCCCCCCGGGGATCTCTCTCCATACCCCTGGTCACTACGTATTCATAAATTTCACTTATTTTCATTATTAATCACTTCCTCTCTAAATACTTAAGCCCTGTTTCGTCCCACATCCCTGGATACATACCTGTTATCTTGCAGGTAAAAGCGCAGCGGTAGTTCCGTTCCCTCCTTGATACCAATACGGGTGGTCGTCACAATAGTCGAATCCGCTTCACCCGGACATAAAAATAAATCACCTACCGTAAGATCCTGCCGGTTATGCTTACGGGCTATACCCATAGCCTGAGTCAGTTTGGCTGGGCCGGAACAAAGTTCCCGGACGTTTTGCCGGCCTCGCCGCTGCTGCATTATGGCCATACCCATTACAGGTTCGAGCGCCCGGACCAGCACCGCCTCACCCACCCCCTCGGGGGCGGACACCACGTTAAAACAATAATGCATACCGTATGTAAAATATACATAGGCATAACCGGGCGGCCCAAACATGACGCTATTGCGTGGAGTCATCCGCCTGGCCGCGTGACAGGCCGGGTCACCCTGTAAATACGCCTCAGTTTCCACAACCCTGCCGGCTGTAATGCCCTCCGGAGTGCGGTGCACCAGTACACAGCCTAGCAATTCCCGGGCCACGGTAATGGTGTCCCGAGCATAAAAATCCCTGGATAGCACATTGTTAGGCACAGAGTAAACAGAACAATCTGTTTCTGCCATTATATAACACCTACATAATCATATTGTTTGGCATAGTAAGTAATGTTAAATATTTAGCTTATGCTGCAGTTCATCTATGTAACACTTTTAATAAATCGGGCAACGGCAAAGTGTTCAGCACATGCTGTTGCTCCAGCCAGGCCCGCCTGGCCACGGACACGCCGTAAACCATTTCATCCATGCGGCGCAAATCATGAGCGTCGGTGTTGATAGCTACCCGCACGCCGCTTTCGCGAGCCAACTGCACGTAAAAATCATTCAGGTCCAGTCGGTCCGGCGAGGCATTGATTTCTAATACTTTGTTATAGCGTGCCGCGGCTTCAATGATTTCCTCCACATCCACAGCGTAAGGTTCCCGGTGTCCTAGCAACCGCCCGGTAGGATGGCCGATTATATCGACGTGCTCATTTTTAATGGCAGCCATTATCCGTTTCGTTATCATATTCCGATCCTGCTTAAAGCCGCTATGTATAGAAGCGATCACTACGTCAGCCTGCGCCAGCACATCATCCAGGTGGTCAAGTCTCCCTTCAGTCAAAATATCTACTTCTACCCCGGTAAATATATAAAAATCCCCCAATTGCCCGTTCAGCGCCCGGATTTTCTCAAACTGTTCGAGTAATTTTTCCGGCGATAGACCCCGAGCTATTTTTAAATTTGGGGAATGATCAGTGACAGCTATGTAAGAGTAACCCATTTCCCGAGCCCGCAGAGCCATTTCCTCAATACTGCTCACGCCATCACTCCAGTTAGTGTGTACATGGAGATCACCTCGTATATCAGGCAACTCCACAAGGCGGGGCAGCGTACCAGCTGAAGCGGCACTAATTTCCCCGTTATTTTCCCGCAGCTCGGGCACGACATACTGCATCCCCAGCAACCGGTAGATGGTCTCCTCACTGTCCACTATAGCTGCCTGTCCACTATGGCGTGAAATCAGGCGGAAACGGCTAAGCCGCCAGCCCCTCTGCCAGGCAAGTAGCTGCAAACGACGCAAATGATACTTGCTGCCTGTTGTCCACAGCAGGGCGAGCCAATACTGATCCTCGTTCACTACCACAAGTTCCACCGGCACCCCCCAGCGGCTGGTTGCCCGCACCCGTCCGTACTCTCGCCAGAGCACTTCCTCCAATGACGAGTGCATAATAAAAGCTTCTATAACATCCTCTGCATCCTCCCTATTTCGGGCTACTGCTAAAATATTCACACTATTGGCCAGCTCTGCCCAGCGTCTGATATCCCCGGCAACTGTAACCTTTTGCACGGCGGCCAGCTGGCCCAGGTATTCACTTAACTCTGCCGCTAGTTCCCTAGCCACCCCCAGCGGCAGGTGGTGGGTTTTCTTTTTCAGACGGCTAATATCTTGAATAATACTTAGCTCGGTTTTAGTGCCCATCCCTGGCAAATCCCGCACCTTCTTGCCCCGGGCCGCCTGCTCCAATTCAGCAAGGGTAGTTACCCCCAAACGTTCATAAAGCAATTTAGCTCGCTTGGGCCCTAAACCAGGCAAGGCCATTAAATCAAGCAGTGAAGCAGGTATCTCTTGTTTCAGTGTCCTGTGCAGCTGGCATTCGCCGTTATCAAGCATTTCACCAATTTTGGCGATAATATTTTTGCCTAAGCCGGGGACATTTTTTAATTCTCCTCTAGTATATAGCTCTGCCACAGGCTGCTGTAGCCCGATAATAGCCCGAGCGGCCCGCCGGTAGGCCCTGGTTTTAAAAAATTCTTCACCCTTAAAATCCAACAAATCGGCAATCTGATAAAAGGACCAGGCAATTTCTGCGTTTCTCATTCATAGCGCCTTTCTTGTTATGATACTATTATAGCTAAACCTTCGTTTGTGATTAACTTATATTAGTTAAGAATAATTTGTCCCGAAAAATATAAAAAAACTCATGAAGCCCGCTCCATGAGTACATGGGTAACTATTTTTTTGGTTTACTTTCGGGTTCCAATATATGTACCAAGTTATCATATTCTTCACGTAAATTAAAAAGTTCTTCCGTTATATTCAGTGCCACAAGAACCGCGGCCTTGTACAAAGAAAGCCTGGGATTTCGCCGCATGACCAGCTTAATTTGTTCATCCACATGCCGGGACATTTTAAACATATTTTCCGGGGATGTATCTCCTTTTAATGTGTAGCGCACTCCATTTATATCCACATCCACCCGGTTCTGCTCATCTGACATGTATTGGCCCTCCCCAGCTAATATCAGACACATTAAATTAATAATTCGGCAATTATTAACTTATTCCTGCTGCATATATTGTATAATTACAAAAAAACGGGCAATCTGCTTGCTGTTAAAAGCCAAGCCTACTGCCCATTTTTATTGAATCCTATTTCCTCAAAATAGCACCAAAATCCCTTTGCAAGGCCTCCATAATACCATCAGTTTTTATAGCTACTTCCTCATCAGTAAGCGTACGGTCCGCAGCCTGGAATTTCAAAGCAAAAGCCATGCTGTGCTGGTCAGGGGCAAACTGCTCGCCGTGATATATATCAAACACCTGCACATCACGCAAAATGGCCCCACCTGCCTGGTAAATTTTATCAATTATCTCCTGGGCCGGGATATCCTTACGCACCACTACAGCCAGATCCCGTTCCACACCTGGGAACTTGGGCAGCGGTTGATATTTTTTAGGTGTACCAGAAACATGAATAAGTCGGTGGAAGTTAAGCTCTAGCACTGTCACCCTTTGACTCAGTTCATAGTTCTCCTGCACATCGGGATGCAGCTCACCGATCACACCCAATTCAACATCGCCGGCCTGCACAATGGCCGTCCGCCCGGGATGAAAGCCCCTGATATCAGCAGCAGGCCTGTAAGCTACATCCTTTACCCCCAAATAGGCCAACAGCGTTTCCAAACAACCCTTCAGATAGTAAAAATCCATCGACACGGGCCGGGCATTCCAGCTGCCCTGGGTAGACCCGGTGACCGCTACCGCCAGCATCTGCACTTCTTCAGGCAGGAGTTCCCCTTCCCGCGGATAAAACACCCGGCCCAACTCAAAAACAGCGCCATCCTTAACCCGGCGATTGCTATTGCGCTGCAGCACCTCCAGCAGACCAGGGAATAGCAGCGTGCGCATTACGGCCTGTTCTTCGCTTAACGGATTTTGCAGCTTCACAACATTACGGAACGGGTTTTCCTCCGGCAATCCCAACCGGTCAAAAACCCGGGTATTAATAAAACTGTAAGTAATTACTTCTTTAAACCCGCTACCGGCCAAAAAATCTTTTATATTAAGCGCTAAGCGCTGGGCATAGGTTCTGGCTCCCTGAGTAATCACACCGGTGGGCAAAGTATTTTTCACCCGGTTATACCCATACAGCCGGGCCACTTCCTCAATTAGATCAACCTCAATGCTAATATCAGGACGGTAACCGGGTACATGCACCAGCAATCCGCTGCTATCCTCCTGCACTGTAAAATGCAGGCGGGTCAACAATTGACCAATTTCAGCGGTGGTTAAATTAGTATCCAAAAGCCAGTTCACCCGGTCGGGCCGCAGCAATACAGTTTTCTCCACCGCAGGCTCGGGATAGTTATCCACCACCAAAGCCACCGTTTCTGCCGCGCCCATCTGGGCAAGCAGCGCGGCGGCCCGATCCGCAGCCCGCAGACAGCCCGTAAGGTCAATGCCCTTTTCAAACCGGGAGGAAGATTCGGAGCGCAGTCCCAAATCCCGGGAGGTACGCCGTACACTTACTGGTTTAAAGTATGCCGATTCCAGTAAAACAGCTGTAGTATCCTCCGTCACCTCGGATTCCAGGCCGCCCATTACTCCGGCCACCGCCACCGGACCGCCCGGGTCGGTGATGACCAGCATGTCCGGGGCCAGTTTTCTTTCCGCTTTATCAAGGGAAACAATAGTTTCGCCAGTAACAGCCCGGCGCACAATAATATGACCATCTTTAAGCTTGTTATAATCAAAAGCATGCATGGGCTGGCCCATTTCCATCATCACATAGTTGGTCACGTCCACCACATTGCTGATCGGCCGCACACCGGCGGCTCGCAGCCGCTGCTGCATCCAGGCCGGTGATGGCCCTATTTTAACGTTTTTAAGCAGCCGGGCCACATAACGACGGCACAGATCAGCATCATCAATATCTACCCGTACATTGTCCTCCGGCCCGGGCGGGATTTCAGACAATTGTATGACGGGCATTTTCAGTGGTTTTTTTAATAGAGCAGCCACTTCCCGGGCCACGCCCAGCATGCTCATACAATCGCCCCGGTTGGGAGTGAGCTCCAGCTCCATTATTACATCATCCAGTCCAATCAAGGGCTTTACATCCAGACCAACAGGCGTATCGGCAGGCAAAATCATGATACCGTGCTGCTGGTCTTCCGGCAATATATCCGGGTCTAAGCCCAATTCCGCACCCGAGCAAAGCATTCCCCGGGATTCCATCCCGCGCAGCTTGGCCTTCTTAATCGTCAAGCCACCGGCCAGCTTGGCGCCCACTATGGCTACGGGTACCACTTGCCCTTGCCGGACATTGGTGGCCCCGGTAACAATTTGGGTTTGCTCCTCCCCACCCAGCGCTACCTGACAAATAACCAGTTTGTCTGCATTGGGGTGCGTATCTATTTTAAGTATTTTACCTGTATAAACCTTTTCAATGCCCTTGCCAGGCTCTTCCATACCCTCCACCGCCAAGCCTGCCAAGGTCAGGGACCCGGCAAGAGCAGCAGGGGAAACGTCTATATCCACATATTCCTGCAACCAATTAAAGGAAACGCGCAAGAGTTGTTACCTCCTTATAAACTATTTTGATCATCTAAACCATATATCAAAGTTTAAGCCTGACCCTTAAAACTGGGCTAGAAATCTCAGGTCGTTCTCAAACAATAGACGCAGATCGTCAATGCCGTATTTGAGCATGGTAATACGCTCTATCCCCATACCAAAGGCAAAGCCGGTGACTTCCTCAGGGTTATAGCCCGATACCTCCAGTACCCGGGGGTGCACCATGCCACAGCCCAGTATTTCCAGCCAGCCTGAATGGGAGCAAACCCGGCAGCCCTGACCGCCGCACATGACACAGGAGATATCCACCTCGGCGCTAGGCTCAGTAAAGGGAAAGAAACTAGTCCGGAACCTGGTTTTAGTTGCGGGGCCAAACATTTTTTCAACAAACACTTGCAAAGTACCCTTTAAATCGGCCAAGGTCACTCGCCGGTCCACCACCAGACCTTCCACTTGGTTAAACATCGGCGAGTGAGTGGCGTCGTCATCCCGGCGATATACCCGGCCAGGGGCGATAATCCGTACCGGCAGCCCGGGGGCAGTCCGCTCCATTGTACGCACCTGCACCGGGGAAGTTTGAGTGCGCAGGAGC
This sequence comes from Desulfoscipio geothermicus, assembly GCA_016841205.1. Classification (GTDB taxonomy): domain Bacteria; phylum Bacillota; class Desulfotomaculia; order Desulfotomaculales; family Desulfallaceae; genus Sporotomaculum; species Sporotomaculum geothermicum_A. Next base: position 21,641 of record JAENZP010000021.1, on the reverse strand, counting down.
ACCTCGGGATTAATGTAAAATGAATCCTGCATATCCCGGGCCGGGTGATCTTTGGGTAAATTTAATGCCTCAAAGTTATAGAAATCCGTTTCAATTTCCGGTCCTTCTTCAATGGTGTAACCCATGCCCAAGAAAATTTCCTCTATTTCCTCTTGTACAATGGATAAAGGATGCCTGCGCCCCATCATAGAGGAAGTACCGGGCAGCGTAACATCAATTCTTTCGGACTCCAGCTGCACTATTTTACGTTTTTCTTTAATCTCAGCCGTACGCAGCTCCAATATATCCTCTATTTGTGAGCGCACTTCATTGGCCAGCTGGCCTATTATCGGCCGCTCCCCGGCAGAAAGGGCACCCATGCCCCGCAGCACGCCCGTTAATTGCCCTTTTTTACCCAAATAGCGAACTCGGATGTCATTTAACTCTTCCAAGTTATCTGCCTGAGACAATTCCTGCTGCGCCTCGTATAAAATATTTTTCAATTTTTCCTGCATAAATTAATCCCCCTCAAAAGAAATAACAATTGCCCCTATTATTCCCACCTTATGTAGACAAAATAAAAAACCGCCCCAAGGGACGGAATAATCCGCGGTACCACCCTAATATTGTGCATAAAAAAGCTCAACCACTTAGCCCAAGCGAAGATTATTTCGCCTGGCTCCCGGTAACGGCGAGAATCCGGCTACACCTACTAAAAAAATGTTCAGCTGCAGTTCCGGGGTGAATTTGAGCGGGTTGCACTTAATGAGGCTTCCAGTCTATGACCCCACTTCCCTGGTAGGCAAATAGCCGCTTACTTATCCCCTTCATTACTATTAATTATCATTATTACTGTACTAGTGGACAGCAAGTCTTCTGTAAAGCATATATGCCCGGATGGAACCCGTTGCTTCAAACAGCCTCCAAAAAAAATCGGCGGTTAAAAACATTTAACCACAACCTTTCCCACATTTTTTGGGGACCTTTATTCGAAAAGATTATATCATATGGTAGTTTTTAAAACAAGTAAGGTTTTAGATGGTTCTTTGCCGCACTGCTTCATAGAGCATTATTCCGGCAGCTACCCCGGCATTCAGAGATTCGGCCCGACCCGGCATGAGAATGCGTACCCTCTCCCAGGCAGCCTGGCGCACCGCGTCGGACACACCGTCGGCTTCACTTCCTACAGCCAGCACCACCCGGCCGGTCAAATCACACTGTTGGATAAGCTTATCGGCTCCCGGGTCACCTACTACCAACCGCCAGCCGGCCGAATACAATTGGGAAAGCAACCTGTCCCGCTCCCCAATTGGTATAACCGGCACATGAAATATCGATCCCATAGTAGAGCGTAGTGTCTTAGGATTATACGGGTCCACAGAACCCTTGAGCATAAGCACACCACCCGCCCCGGCGGCATCAGCGCAGCGAATGATAGTGCCTAAATTGCCCGGGTCCCGGATACCGTCCACCAGCACCAGCAAATCCCGACCCTGTGCGGCCCAAACTTGCAGGTCCATATTCAGGCCCTCCGGTACATGGGTCACCGCCAGCACTCCCTGAGGTGACTCGGTATCCGCCAGTCCACGAAACAGTGTATCATGCACAGCCAGCAGAGGCACACCCCGCTGGCCCAGTAAATCCAGCAGCCGGCCGACCCTGGCTTGTTCGGTTATACCATTAGTATGAAGAACCAGTTCCAAGGGCCAGTCCACCTGCACTGCTTCCTCCAGAAAACGTACCCCTTCAATAATGAATTTTCCTTCCTGTTCCCTGAACTTGCGTTGGGCAAGGCGCCGCACATATTTTAGGTGCGGGTTTTGCTTACTCTGCAACATTTGATTTTAGTTTTCCCCCCAAATAAAATAAGCATGGTTGATATACTGCCATGCTTATCATCCCCGCTAACTCATGATCCAAAACTCGTATGGTCAGCATAAGCGCAACAAATGATTAAGAATGCGCCTGACTCTTAGCCATCTCTACCAGCTGACCAAAAGCGTTGCTGTCGTTCACGGCCAAATCAGCCAGCACTTTACGGTTAATATCCACTCCTGCATTTTTCAGACCATTGATGAAACGGTTGTAAGACATGCCATTATCCCGTGCAGCGGCATTAATGCGAGTAATCCAAAGTCTTCTAAAATTCCGCTTTCTTGCTTTACGGTCCCGGTAAGCGTACATCAGAGACTTCATCACTTGCTGGTTGGCCACCCGGAACAATTTACTTTTCGAACCCCTATAGCCCTTGGCCAGTTTTAAAATCTTCTTGTGCCTTTTGTGTGAAACCACACTACTCTTCGCCCGTGGCATGGTTATTCCTCCTTTTTTGACAACTAGATGCTATTACCAGATTAAGGGAGAAGACGCCGTAGTTGGGCTTCATTAGTTTTATCAACCATAATAGCCTTACGCAGGTTGCGCTTGCGCTTGGCCGACTTCTTCCCTAAAATATGACTTGCAAATGCGTGCGAGCCCTTGAATTTGCCTGTCCCCGTCTTCTTAAAACGTTTGGCAGCACCACGGTGGGTTTTGATTTTGGGCATCGATACCTTCGCTCCTTCCTGTATATGGCACTATTCTTGCTGCTGCTTGGGCGCCAAAATCATAATCATGTTTTTGCCCTCAAGCTTGGGCTGTCTTTCCACATTAGCCAGCTCAGTAACTTGTTCCGCCATCCGCAGCAAAAGATTTTTCCCAAGATCGGGATGTACAATCTGCCGGCCACGAAACATAATAGTTAACTTGACCTTATCACCGTCTTTTAAAAAACGAATAGCGTTTTTAGCCTTAACTTCAAAATCATGATCATCAATATTCGGTCTCAGCTTTACTTCTTTGACATTGATGATGCGCTGGTTTTTCCTGGCTTCTTTCTCCCGCTTGCTTTGTTCAAATTTAAATTTGCCGTAATCCATAATCCGGCAAACCGGCGGCTTGGCTTGTGGTGCTATTTCAACCAGATCCAATTGTTTTTCCTCCGCCAGCTTAAAAGCCTCACGGGTAGGCAGCACACCCAGCTGTTTACCGTCATCGTCCACCACTCTAATTTCTTTGACCCGAATATTTTCATTTATCCGGTGATCCCTGGAAATAAATTTCACCTCCCTGTAAATTAAAAAAAGGCGGGGCTTTGCACCCGCCAATTATTACCGATAAATTATCAACATTTATGGTAGCTGATTATTAACCCTTAAACAATCCATTTGGATGTTCCGGGGTGAGAAGCGAGCGGCCTCTACTTGATATCAAGATATACAATTTGTGGTTTATTATAACACGTCAAATTAGCTCCGTCAACTATCCCATAAACCACGACCGCAGCCATAATGTTTATTTACACTCTTTACTATTAATTTCCTGCACTAAATCTTCGATAAACTGTTCCAACTGTACCGCACCCAGGTCCCCCTGACTGCGGTGGCGTACCGCCACTGCCCCCGCTTCAGACTCCCGGTCGCCAACCACTAACATGTAAGGTATTTTTTGCGCCTGGGCCTCCCTTATTTTATAATTAACCTTTTCATTGCGAGCGTCCAGTTCCACCCGGATTTCCCTTTTCGCGAGTGCTTCAACTACTTTATATGCGTACTCAAGGTGCCGGTCGGTAATGGGTAACACCTTAACTTGCACCGGGGCTAGCCAGGCCGGGAAAGCGCCGGCAAAATGCTCGGTGAGGATACCGATAAATCGCTCGATGCTGCCGAACACCACCCGATGGATCATCACAGGACGATGCTTTTGACCGTCTTCGCCAACATAGGTTAGATCAAATAACTCGGGCATCTGAAAGTCCAACTGAATGGTGCCGCACTGCCATGTACGGCCCAGGCAATCCTCCAGATGGAAATCTATTTTGGGGCCGTAAAAAGCGCCATCCCCTTCATTAATTTTGTAGGGCAACCCCCGGGCCTCCAGGGCCTCTTGTAAAGTACCGGTGGCAAGCTCCCATATTTCATCGGAGCCCATAGCCTTGTCCGGCTTGGTGGATAATTCCACATGGTATTTAAATCCAAACACCTGGTAGAAATCATTCACCATATCAATAACGCCTACAATTTCGTCTTTTATCTGACTGGGCAGCATAAAGATATGCGCATCATCTTGGGTAAAGCAACGCACCCGCATCAGCCCGTGCAGCACTCCGGAAAGCTCGTGACGGTGCACCAGACCCAACTCAGCCATGCGTATGGGCAGCTCGCGATAACTGTGCGGACGGTTCCTGTATATCAGCATACTGCCCGGACAGTTCATAGGCTTTATGGCATAGTCTCCCTCATCTATACGGGTAAAGTACATATTCTCCCGGTAATGGTCCCAATGTCCGCTCTGCTCCCATAGCGACCGGTTTAATATCACCGGTGTGCGTATTTCGTCATAACCCCGTTTTTTGTGCTCTTCGTGCCAGTATTTTTCCAGCTCGTTGCGCAAAATCATTCCCTTGGGATGGAAAAAAGGAAACCCGGGGCCTTCCTCATGAATACTAAACAAGTCCAGTTCCGCCCCCAGCTTGCGGTGGTCCCTGCGTTTGGCTTCCTCAAGCCGGTGCAGGTGCTCTTCCAGCAACGATTTCTTAGGGAACGCCGTGCCATAAATACGCTGCAGCATTTTGTTGTGCTCGTCACCGCGCCAGTACGCCCCGGCTACACTGAGCAGTTTAAGGGCTTTAAGCCTTCCTGTGGAAGGCACGTGAGGACCAGCACATAAATCCTCAAATTCACCCTGCTGGTAACAGGAGATAACAGCGTCCTCCGGCAAATCTTTAATTAACTCAACCTTATACTGCTCCCCCCGCTCATTAAATTTGCGCAGGGCATCTTCACGAGACAGCTCCACCCGGCCAAATGGCCAATCTTCTTTAATAATTTTATCCATTTCCGCTTCGATTTTTTCCAGCTGCTCCGGAGTAAAGCTTTGTTCCTTGTCAAAATCATAATAAAAACCGTTGGCAATCGCCGGTCCGATAGCCAGCTTGGTGCCGGGAAACAGTCTTTGCACGGCCTGGGCCAGTACGTGTGAGGCGCTGTGCCTAAAAACCTTTTTACCCTCATCGCTGTCAAAGGTTAGAAGCTCAACTTCACTGTCATTATATATTTTTTCGTTTAAGTCAGCTAGTTTACCGTTCACTCTGGCCACCAGTGTTTCCTTGGCCAACCTAGGGCTAATATTAAAGGCAATTTCCAAGAGAGATGTTCCGGGTTCGTAACTGCGCACCGAACCATCTTTTAGTGTTACGTTAATCATTTGTTGCAGTACCCCTTTCCTATTATGCTAACAAAAAAACACGTACTAAAACGAGCTTTGCTAAACATGCCGGTAAAATAAATCCCGCCCCCGGCACGAATGCCAGGGGCGGGATTCTTATCCCACGGTTCCACCCTGATTTAAACCCTCGAAAGGCTTTACTTTTAAAGCATGTAACGGTGCCGACCGGCTGTACTTACAAGAGTTGTTCAATACAGCTGTTTAAAGGTGGTTTTCAACTCCCCGTATACAAAGGCGCTTCCAGCCACTGGCACCCTCTCTCTGAGAACCGGTCAGAGTTTACTTTTCCTCATCATTACATTTATAACCTGCTATTTATCGCTCATAATACATAAAATATTATATTTAACTACCTTCTAATTGTCAACGTCGCAAATCATTGCTGTCGGCATAGTGAACAGCCCTGGCATTGGTAAACCCGGTCAGTAAAAACCTGGCTGATAGTTTCCAGGGTTCCGGCCGGAAAATCACCGTTGCCCATATGAACCGTGATTTTTCTAGGAGAGATAGTTATCAAGGCACTAATAAGTAAATCCTCATAGTTAATTTCATTCTCGGCTAACTCCACCATAAAATCTTTTAAATAGTCACTATTAATAACCCGGCCCACTTCGTCGTACAATTGGAACACACCGCTAGGTCGGACCACTACATTTACCAGTTCTACACGGGGATCTTGTATTTCTACAAAATACCTTAACAGTTGTATAAATTCTTTATATTCGCGTTCACTTAGAAAATCATCCACTGCTTGATCCGCGACTTCATATAAATCGTTAACATATTCTTTAAGCCGGAAACGAATGAAGCCGTCAATTACCAAATTACTATTAAAATTAAAATACTCGGTCAGCCGGCGCAGGATCCACAGTCTATCCTTTTCCCTACTTTTTTCATTATAATTTATTTTTTTCTGGGCATAATCATAAATAGTCCCCTTCTCCTCATCGTTAAAATAATAATAATTATTTCTTATAATATCTCTTAACAGCTTATCCTTCCATTTACCGGTTATTAAATCGGCAATAACACCTGCTATTTGATCTTTGAAAACGGGCTCTATCTGTTCACAGCCGGAGACGCTGCAAGCTAAAAAAGTAAGGCTGCCAACCGGGCTTTCTTCCATATGCACTTCCAGACCTTGGTTTTTAAGCACCCTAAGTTCCTTGCCCAAAGTGTCTTTAAGCAATTCTGTATAATGCGCGGCACCAATGGAAAAGCACTGTGACATCATGAGCTCGATCCCCCTTATGTATAACATTATATGTGTGCCTACAAAATGATATACGACAACCTGATTGTGCTACCAGTATGAACAAAAAATAAGACGATAATGTCAGGTAAATTATTATCGCCACTCATAAGGCTGGTGTTATATGATAAATTTCAGTACTATGTCCTGAAAAAGACATAAAAAAAAGCGTCCAATGGACGCTACCAATAACTTATCTGGTAAAGTTCCCTGCGGAAGCTATTGTTTACATGTTCTCGCTCACCCCGAGCCAGGTTTCATGTCCGGATCTTGTTTATGTATGAATTTGCCTAATCCTTCTCTCAGCCGGTAATTGAACCACCGCAACTGGAACCAGCACCCGCAGTACAAGCGTAACAATGATTAGCAACCACGATGCGCCGGTTTTGCAGAACTTTAATATCAAAATCGTTGATATGCCCGGGAACGTCTGGAGAACAAACCAGGCCCAGTATCTGGTTAAAATCACAATCATAAAGCCGGCCGTCCCACCCAACCGAAACTTGATTGCGACACATCACCCGATTGGCCGCTGCTGGATTAAAGGCCCCGGCTAAACGTTCTATGTACCTGGCTGAATTGCCGGAATGCTGTAAAAATACCAGGAAGCGCCCCAGCGGCACATTTGTCATCGTATATAATTGGTTGAAAACTATTCCGTAGCGGTGTGACAATTCCCGGCGGTAATCAGCCTCAATAGTCTGCTGGTCTGGCGGCAGAAAAGCCCCACCCGGGTTATAAACCAGATTTAATTGCAAGTGAGTTCCTGCTTGGCCATAGCCAAGTTCATTCAAACGTTTCAGCACCCGTATTGACGCGTCAAACACGCCCTGACCTCGCTGGCGATCGGTGTTTTTCCCCTGATAATACGGTAAAGAGGCCACTACTTCAACTCCCTGCGAAGCGTAAAAGCCGGCCAAGTACATATTCTGGTCCTGCTCCAACACGGTAAGATTAGTACGCACCATAACCTTGCGCCCTATACTGGTAGCCTCCCAGATAAACCAGGGTAGATGAGGGTTTAATTCAGGAGCTCCACCGGTGATATCCAAAGTTTTGATGCTGTCCGCACCAGCCAGCACCTCCAAGCAGCATGCCAGGGTTTCCCTGCTCATCAATTCCGTTCTGTTAGGGCCGGCATTAACATGGCAGTGCTTACAAGAAAGGTTACAAACTTTACCTACATTTACCTGCAGCACGGATACATCATCACTTCGAATGGGGAATAGACCGGTTTCTTTAATCTTTTGCTCGAACGGAACCAAGTTATCAACACTATTTAAGTAATGCAACTGATCCAGCTCATCGCCGGGAGAATACTTATAATTCAAAGCCATTTAGACCTCCACAATTGTTTTTAAAACCCCAGTTTTTTACAAACGTTTTTCATTTGCACCCCATGTACCAGAGCAGCACCTCCTTTTATGGCAGCCGCAACATGGATCGCTTCAGTCATTTGTTCCTCGTTGGATCCCTTTTCAAGGGCTTCCTGAGTATAAGCTTCAATGCAGTAGGGACATTGCACGGCGTGGGCCACAGCCAGAGCAATAAGAGCTTTTTCCCTGGTACTCAGGGCCCCGGCCTGAAATACCGCACTGTAATAGGCCATAAACTTTTCCCACAATTCAGGTGCTTCCTCACCAATGGTAGCAAATTTACTCAAGTCAGCCGGGTTGTAATAACTCTCCACCGGGTTTCATCCTTTCTTTTTCATACTATTATGTAAAGTTTTTCACAATAAACCGGCTAGTCCTTATCGGAATCGCCGGGTGCCCCGGTTCCATTTTTTTAATTTTCCGGGCTAAAGCAAACAGGTCAGGCGGGCGATCTACATCACCTAATGGTTCCAGCAATCCAATAGTAAGATTATGCTGCCTGCAAGCAGTAACAGTCCTTTCCAGTACATCGCTGCGCCCCCAACTAATATCTTGGAAAATGCATTCCCTGGGATGACAAGTGCCGATTAAATAATACCCGCCATCCAGTGCCGGACCGCATACAACCTGATATTTGTCCAGCATTCTTATTGCTTTAGTTAAATATGAAGCAGGTAAAAGAGGGGCATCTGTACCGATTAAAATAGCAGGTGAATAACCAAGGCCGTAAGCATAATAAATTGCTGACAACATTCGCTGGCCGAGATCGCCATTCGACTGCGGGATAATTTCCACTCCAGGTCCTAAAGTTAGCCTTAATTTATTGATCCTGTCCGGCGGCGTTGCCGCTATATAACATTTGAGACCAGTCAGTTGACCAACTTTATCCATTGTATCCTTCAATAAAGCCCATTGTAATGCTTCCCTTTGCTCCGGAGTCAAAACTTCGCTCAACCGGCTTTTACCTTCAGTAGATGGAACTCTGGACATAATTACCAGTGCAGGTCTCTTCATTATTTCACCCCCTACTGGTCAGTGCTTATAAAAATTTTAAAGGACACTAAAGGATTCAGTAATAAGCATCCAGAAAAATAATGTATGATTAAAAACAACAATCCGGTAATAAGCATTATCATTCCTACCTATAATGAGGCCAGTACTATAAAAATTACCATTGAACACCTGAAAAACCTAAACGGCATCCACGAGATTATCGTAGTGGATGGTGGAAGCGCTGACGAAACCATTAGTAAAATCGCCGAAGGGGTTAAATTAATTCAAGCCCCCAAAGGCAGGGCCATTCAAATGAATACCGGTGCACAGATTGCTTCCGGGGAAGTATTGCTATTCTTGCACAGCGATACAAGACTACCCTACGATGTCCCAGAACAAATAAAAACAGCCCTGTCTAATAAAAATGTTATCGGTGGCGCTTTTAAATTAAAATTTGATCATCCCGGCCTGTTTTTCTACCTAGCTGCTCTGGGCTCCAATCTGAGAGCAGCTTTAACCGGCATCTATTTTGGCGACCAAGCTATCTTTGCCCGGCGCAAGGACTTCTTACAATTAGGGGGCTATCCCGCAGTTGAATTAATGGAAGACTGGATACTCTCCCGAAAACTAAAGCTAGCAGGAAAAACAGTACTGTTAACAGGGCCTGTAATTACTTCGGCCAGACGTTGGCTTTTTTACGGCAAATGGCGTACAGCCTGGTTGATGCATAAAATTAAATTTCTTTACCTTCTGGGAGTTAGTCCATCTCATTTAAACCGCATGTACAGTGACCGGCACCGTTGATTTTTGCTTTTTGCGACAGCAGCAATTCTAAAGTGATAGCAGCGGTAATGACGGTAATTTTTTTACACCGGGCATTCTTTAATAGCGAATACTTATTACGTAGCCCTTTGCAGCAAGTTAAGCCGAACTCGCCAATAAACATCCGATGCAGTTTAGCTGTAAGCTCAGTAATTGTCCGGTCAAAGCCCTTAACACTAGATTCTGCCAGCAAAAAGCCTATGGCCAGCACCCCCCCGGAAACCGCGCCACAGGCGCATCCTGAATTCATCCCGTGCCCAAAACCGGCAGCAAGCTGTACTATGCCTTCTGTACAACCGTTAAAAACTTCAATATTGCTTAAGGCCACTGCCTGAGCGCAATTGTAACCATCGTCAAAATACTTCTCCGCCCTACGCCGTACATCTTCCTCTTGATTAAGCATGATTTGCCTCCACTATTTTTGGGCGACCTGATAACTTCACCAATACCTTTAAGTATATTTAACAACGAACACATTAGATCCTTTATTATTATTATAAAACTAATTTATAATTAACCATAAATTTATTAAAATTATTTATCACATGCTAAGTATAATCTATCTTCCATACGAAAGAAGCTGAAAATTTCCCAAGCATTTATTCCACATGATGATATAATCGTAATAACAAGGAGAGCATGGGAACTACATTTAATTCGGATGGCGATACATATGCAAAAGCAAGAACTAAAACAAGGAATCAAGGACTCAATCCCAATTATTTTGGGTTATTTACCATTGGGGTTTGCTTTCGGGGTGCTGGCAAACGAGGTAGGCATGTCAATCATTCAGGCTACGATGATGTCGGTTCTGTGTTTTACAGGAGCTGGGCAATATATCGCCATCGGGGTCATGCAAATAGGAGGGGCCATATTCACCATTATCCTGGCAAATGTTTTAGTGAATTTAAGGTATTTACTATTTTCTACATCATTGGTGCCCTACATCAAGGGGCAAGTTCAAACTGCGATTGGCAGTCTTCTTTCTTATGGATTAACCGATGAGACTTATGCGGTAGCAATGAACCGCTATCAGAATCATGCGCCCACCGCTTCCTATATGGCCGGACTTAATCTAAGCGCACATATTGGCTGGATCACCAGTACACTATTGGGAGCCATACTGGGTAGTTATATAGGCAATACAGATCGTTTGGGCCTGGATTTTGCTTTGCCGGCAATGTATATATGTCTATTGGTCTTTATGACCAAACATAAATCAGACGTTATTGTTGCCTTGTCTTCAGCGTTTTTTTGTTTGCTTATAGGTTACCTCGTACCTGCTGCTATGGGGAATATGTTTAATATCATTATTGCAACGATTATTGCGGCCAGTTTGGGGGTGTTAATTCGTGAGCGGGACTAGTATTTGGATCATGATCATCGGCGTTTCGCTGGTATCCCTCTTGCCACGTATCCTGCCGGTAGCGCTGTTCTCTCGCTATGAATTTCCTGAACTGCTAAAACAGTGGTTATCCTTTGTGGCCCCGGCTGTCTTAGGCGCTTTAACAGCTTTAAGTGTATTAGCGCCGGAAGGCGATATTGAGATCAGTATTTATAACAGGTATATCTGGGCCTTCATACCCACACTGCTGGTCGCCATTAAGACCAAAAGCCTCTTCTATAGTTTGTTAATTGGCATCGTAATCATGGCTCTGCTATATAATTTTGTGTGATATTCGATTGGACTATAGTGCAATATTCACCATTATTACGTAAAAGTTTCTACGTTTAATAGCAAAAGTGGCTTGTCCTTACGGGCATGTCACTTTTTTCATTCGGTACCGGTTTATTTTAAAACGTATTTTGGGTTTGAAAGTCCTCAAAAGCTTTCAATACCTTCGGGTTATTCTTAAGAAAAGCTGTTAAGTTTGCAATGCATTGTAAAGTTTCTATACTGATGGTATGTTCAATCTTCTCTGTTTCTTCCAGGATGTTTTTGGTAATCCCAATTAATTTAAGAAATTCCTCCACCATCATATGCCTGTGCAGAAGAGCCTCGCCTATTTCTTTCCCCTTTTGACTCAAAGTGATAATCCCGTATTTTTCGTAGTTTACCAGCTTTAGCCCGGACATCCTCTGTATCATCCTGGTGGCTGACGGCGATTGGACGTTGAGAGCAATTGCCAAGTCTTGGGTTCTGGTATAGCCCTTTTCATTGGATATACGGTAAATCATTTCCAAGTAATCCTCCATAGAGGCCGTTAGCTTATCATCTTTTTTCATATATTCCCGAAAAGTAAAAAACTCCTTATCCACAATTTCATCACCCATCATATAAAGACAGTATTTTAAAAATATATACCTGTTTTTATATTTATATGAATCACCTTTTTTGAAATTTCTTCATATTTTAGTTAAGTGAAAAGAAGATAGCTGCAGGTAATTTTATTAGTCTTGTAAAAAAGGGGTGTTTTTGACTTGCAGGAGGTAAAAATTGAAAGCATATCAGCTCAAACAGCTGATGTTAGTTTCGGGAGTATTATAACCTATAATCGTTCCCAGGTTTTTAGCCGCTTTAGACAATTCCTAAAGTACTTAGGACCTGCTTTTATTGTAAGCGTGGCCTATATTGACCCCGGCAACTTTGCTACCAACATAAGTGGTGGGTCAATATTTAACTACAACCTAGTATGGGTTATTCTGTGGAGTAACTTAATGGCTATTTTCCTGCAATCCATTTCTGCCAAACTTGGCATTGCCGCGGGTGCTAACCTACCGGAAATGTGTGGTAAAGTTTTTAGTAGAAAGACCAACTGGTTTTTATGGATTGCTGCTGAGTTTGCTGCAATGGCTACGGACCTGGCGGAATTTCTTGGCGGGGCTCTGGGTTTATACCTGTTATTCCATATCCCGTTAGTTTATGCTGGCCTGGCTACCGGCGTATTAACCTTTATTATTATTTACTTAGAAAGATACGGCCAGAGGGTTGTTGAAGCCGTTATCGCAGGTTTGGTGGCAGTTATATCAGGTGCCTATGCCATAGAATTATTCCTGGCTAAACCGGACTGGGCACAGGTTGGCCTGCACACTCTTGTTCCTTCTCTACCTAACGGTGAAGCGGTTTTAATTGCAGTAGGAATGCTGGGAGCCACGGTAATGCCCCATGTTATTTACCTGCATTCGCAGTTAGTACAGTCCCGTAAGACACCCCAAACAGATGCTCAGAAGAAAAAACACTTTAAACTGGAGCTTATGGATATTGTCCTGGCCATGAATATTGCCTTTCTGGTTAATGCCGCAATGGTTGTGGTTTCGGCCTCGGTGTTTTTTACTCAGGGTATGAGGGTGGAATCCATTGAGCAAGCACACCAGTCTCTGACTCCCCTGCTTGGTTCCCTGTCCAGTGGAGCCTTTGGTATAGCCTTGCTGGCCTCCGGACTCTCTTCTTCGGCGGTGGGGACATTAGCCGGGCAGACCATCATGAAAGGCTTTGTTAACTTGAATATTCCTCTGTTAGTTAGAAGACTGGTTACAATGACGCCAGCAATGGTTATCATAGCTATGGGTATCAACCCTATTAAAGCGCTAATCATGAGTCAGGTGGTCCTTAGTTTTGCTCTGCCCTTGGCAATAATACCTTTAATGCTTATTACTAAACGTAAAGATATTATGGGCACGTTAGTAAATAAGCCACTGACAAATACCATTGGTTGGATAATAACTTCGCTCATTATCTCCCTTAACGCTGTGTTGCTTTATCTAACCTTTACAGGAAATGCATAAAATAAACCAAAACAATAGCCCCTGCGCACTTACGAGCAGCCAGGGGCGTTTAATTTTGAAAAGCCAACAGACAAGCGTATAATGAAATAGTAACTGATATCGGCAATGGTAGCCCCCCGTAGCGCACTGAAAACGACTCGTATTTTCGAATAGGGAGTAAAGGGCGGAAGTAACAGACCCTTTTTCTTGTGAATTTTGGTCGTAAAACATACCTCCAAAATACAATTTCTTTAACATTATATTTTGGTGCCGTTTGGTTTATGATAGGACACGTAAAAAATAATATTTTATTTGCATAAAATGGGTTGGCCTTTGATTTCTGCTTTTATCTGCTCACCTGAGCGTAAGTTACCAGTTTTTTTCTTAGTTTTATTTCTGTTTCTTAGGAAAAACTATGGACATAAACAAAGAAAGGACGGTAAACATTAAAAATGGTTCAAATATTTAACTTTCATATCGGAAGAGCAGATAAAGTAGAGAGTCCTGTATTAAACGCTGGTGAGGCTTTTATGTTATGGAATGGACTTCTTACCAGGTATGATAATATACAAAAAACTCAACTCTATCAAAACATAATTCATGACCCGGATTTTAAATATTATGTTACTAAGGAGTTAGAAGGTACTCTGGAACAGCAAGCTACTGAGTTGGAACATCTAATGGACAAGTATAATCTAACTCTTCCATGCCGTCCTCCGAAAAGCTTTTCCATACAAGTCAATACTGAATTAATGAATGATAGATATATGTTTAGAGACATCATGTCAGGTGTTGAAAATATGATGACAACACTAACTCATACTATTCGTACATTTATAACTAATGATGCTGTGCGTGGTATAGCTATAAGGAATCTCTGCAAAGAGACTCAAATCTATGATGATATGTGTAAATTTGGTAAGTTAAAAGGGTGGTTAGAACTCCCACCTATGAAGTAGCGCAATTGAGAAAGGTAGTCTACCATAATCCTCTTTTGCATAAAAAGTCTTTTGATAAGGTGATAATTTATTGCCATTTGATACTTTTAAGTTTTTAGCTCCTTATTGAATGAACAAATCCTGTTCAATATATAACCTGTTAACAACCCATTGGAAACAGTATGGCCAAATAAAGCAACCCAAGGAGTAATCAGAGAATTTTTTCCTAAGCCTGTCTGAGGATAAACAAGAAGAAAAAGAAAATAAGCACCAAATGCACTAAGTACTACACTTTTAGTAAAAAGGTAATCTTTTCCAGTTATTAGTAGGGCTAAACTTAATAATACACCATTCATTGCCGATACACCTATAGCATCTATCGCACCGTGAACCTGAGCTTGCCAGGTCTGTAATAATTGTTCGCTAAAAAATAAGCCTCCCATTGCTTGCCAATAAGTCTTATGTTCAATGCCTAACAGAAGTAACATAAAATTCAGCATAAGAATGCCAGCACCACCAATTGCCCCTGCTATTGTACCTGCAAAAAACCAATCATTAATTATCTTCACTGTTTCAGCTGCTCCTTTTAATGGAAAATCGCTATAATATAGCTAGCTTTTCCAGAAGAAGCAAATCTATTCAAAAGAATATATCAATGGCGCCAGCATACTCGCAGCAGCTACGGTTGTTATTTACCCGGTTTCTAGACTTCTTTTATTTAACCTTTCATATAAGCCTTTCACGAGGCATGTGAACTTCTTGAAATGCTTCACGTAGTTGTGTATCCAGCAGGTTAAGCATTTTAAATGATTGGTTGATTACAAACTAACCATTTAATTTTTAAAAAATAATATTTCGTAATTTTATCATTCAAATATGCGTCTGAATATAGTAAGAACTAGGTTTGGTTACAGAATATTTTGCTTTTTTCCCAAGAAATTAAGGTAAAATATTGATATAATGTGCAATAACTCCCACGATGCTATAAAATACCCCATTCTAATAATCTACATTTCTTTTACTGAGCTGCTGCCTCAAGCACTATTACCAGCTAACCATCGGGATGGTTGACTTTCATTGGAGGCGCGGGGATAATGCTGATGCTTCCTAAAAATGACGAATCATGGAGGATGATTATCATGCAAATTGAACAAGGTCCGATCAGGCCACCCAGCGAGGCATCTAGTTTGCTTATTCGGGTAACTAGAAACTGTCCTTGGAATAAATGCGCCTTTTGCATAACTTACAAAGGCGAACAATTCAGCAGGCGCCCGGTTGAAGATGTGCAACGGGACATAGATTCCGTAGCCCAGGTTGTCGAGCAAGTCAGGCAAATTTCCTGGAATAAGGGATTGGATGGACGGATAAACGAACAAGTGGTAAATGAAGCAGGCTCACGCTATGGCTATTTGCATTACCATGTTGCTCAGTGGCTATATTACGGCGGCAAAAATGTTTTTTTGCAAGATGCTAATTCATTAGTATTAAAGACTAGTGATTTAGTACGAATTATTCAATATCTGCGTGTAATCTTGCCCTCGGTGGAACGGGTAACCATGTACGCCAGGGCAAATACGGTAACCAGAAAGAGCACAGATGAACTACGTGAACTACGAAAAGCCGGTCTGGATAGAATACACATGGGCATGGAATCGGGATCAGACGTAGTATTAAAAATGATCCAAAAGGGAATTACTGCTAGCCAATTAATTGAAGCTGCTCAAAAAATCAAGGCTTCCGGTATATCGCTATGCTGGTACATCATGCCCGGGTTGGGCGGCAGAGAGCATACCAGGGAACATGCTCTGGGAACCGCTGCTGTGATTAACCAGGGAAATCCGGACTATATGCGTTTTAGAACACTTTCTGTACTCAAAAATACTCCTTTACATGAAATGATGACCAGTGGTGCTTTTACACCCTTAGATGAGGATGAAGTGGTTAGAGAACAACGTTCATTGCTTGAGTCGCTGGAAGGGGTAACTACTACGGTGGTAAGTGATCACATGCGCAATTTGCTGCAGGAATTAAAGGGTACCCTGCCTGGTGACCGGGATAAATTGCTGGAGATTATTGATCACTATCTTGGTATGACACCACAAGAAAAAGCTAATTTCCAGCTGGGCAGGCGGGCCGGGGTTTATGTAACCATGAATGACATGCAGAACCCAAGCAAGTCTTTATATGTGGAGAAATTACTTAAAAACATAAATAGTCCTGAACAACTAAAGACTGCACTGGCCAAATTGCGCAGCCAATATGAATAGTACCGTATGCTGGAGACTAAATATCCGGTTGGATTATAGTCATATATTAATCCAGTATCATGAATGATTAGAAACTTAGAGCATGCGTACAAAATAAAAGCCGGTATTAGCGGTTAATCTAATAATCATTATGTCATTAACTCAAAAGTAAGGGGGTGAAAATCAATATCTGAGCTTGAAGCAATAAAAACATACCGTATTCAGGGGTTCTCCTGAGCTAACTGCGCAAAGAAGTTCGAAACGAACGTAAAACACCTGGATGGTGTTACTGATGCAAAAGTAAATTTTGGCGCCTCTAAACTAACAGTTTATGGCAGTACGACCATTGAAGCAATCGAAAAAGCCGGTGCTTTTGAAAACTTGAAGGTGCGCAATGAGAAAGAAAATTCGGTAGCACGAGAACCGTTCTGGAAACAGAAAGAGAACGTTAAAGTATATATATCGGCGATATTACTTGTGATCAGTTGGCTTTCATCACTGCAATACGGGGAAGGGCAAATGCTTCCGACAATTGGTTATGCCGCTGCCATCCTTATTGGGGGATATTCGCTATTTATTCAAGGTTTTAAAAACTTAGGCAGACTCAACTTTGATATAAATACACTAATGACAGTGGCTATTTTAGGGGCCGCTGTGATTGGAGAATGGGGCGAAGGCGCTACTGTTGTCATTCTATTTACCATCAGTGAAGCATTAGAGCGTTATTCAATGGATAAAGCCCGTCAATCTATTGAATCTTTAATGGATATTGCCCCCAAGGAAGCGCTTATCCGTCTTGGCAATTTAGAAATGATGGTCAACACTGAAGATATTCAAGTGGGCGATATTATGATCGTGAAGCCCGGGCAAAAAGTAGCAATGGATGGAACAGTTACCAAGGGGATATCTACGTTAAATCAGTCTGCCATTACCGGAGAAAGTGTTACAGTAACCAAAACGATTAATGATGAGGTCTTTGCTGGAACATTTAATGAAGAAGGATTATTAGAGGTAAAAGTAACCAAAAGAGCGGAAGACACAACTCTTGCAAAAATTATTCATTTAGTAGAAGAAGCTCAAGCAGAAAGAGCACCATCTCAAGCATTTGTCGATAAATTTGCCCGATATTATACGCCGGCTGTCATTGTCTTGGCTCTATTAATTGCAGTTGTTCCTCCACTGCTATTTGAGGGGGACTGGAACAAATGGATCTATCAGGGGTTAGCAGTTTTAGTGGTCGGCTGTCCTTGTGCCCTGGTCGTTTCAACGCCGGTTGCCGTAGTAACTGCAGTAGGCAATGCGGCCAGAAACGGTGTATTAATAAAAGGCGGCATTTATCTAGAAGAAGCCGGTGCCTTAAAAGTCATCGCTTTTGATAAAACAGGTACATTAACCAAAGGTGTTCCGGTGGTGGCAGAAGTTGTGACATATGGTGGCAACGAAAATAAATTACTTACCATTGCAGCGGCCCTTGAAAAAGGATCACAGCATCCCCTTGCCTCAGCGATTATGAGAAAAGCAGAAGAAAAAGGAATAAATTGTAATCTGCCGGTTGAAGATTTCCAATCCATTACGGGGAAAGGCGTAATGGCAAAAGTAAATAATGAACTGTATTATATAGGAAGTCCGAATCTCTTTGAGGATTTGCATAAATCTAAAATTGAAAGTACCATCAGAGAACAAATTGCTCGTATGCAAACGGAAGGCAAAACCGTCATGGTTTTAGGCACGGAAAAAGATATCCTTTCATTAATTGCCGTGGCTGATGAAATTAGGGAATCATCAAAAGAAGTAATCCGCAAGCTTCATCTAATTGGGATAGAAAAAACAATCATGCTCACCGGTGATAATCAACGAACAGCAGAAGCAATTGGGAAAGAAATCGGTGTTTCGGATATTAAAGCTGATTTGCTGCCGGAAGATAAATTGAATTTCATTAAAAAGCTGCGGGCAAACCATCAAAATGTAGCAATGGTTGGGGATGGCATGAACGATGCACCGGCACTAGCGGCTTCCACCGTTGGTGTGGCAATGGGTGGGGCCGGAACCGATACAGCATTGGAAACGGCGAATATCGCTTTAATGTCTGATGATTTAAGCAAATTGCCCTATACAATTAAATTAAGCCGGAGGGCTTTGGCTATCATTAAGCAAAATATTACCTTCTCTTTGGTAATTAAAGCAATGGCCTTACTATTGGTAATTCCCGGTTGGTTAACCCTGTGGATAGCCATATTTGCAGATATGGGAGCAACGTTAATCGTAACCTTAAACAGTTTACGATTATTAAAAATAAGTTAAAAAACTTTTAACATAACCTTTTCCCTGCTACCATAATAAAAATAGGGAGTGACTCTCTTATAATAAGAGAGTCACTCCCGTTATAGTGAGGGTGTTGAGCAATGGCAGAAGTTAAAAATACATTGTTAAACACAACTAAATAATCAAATTTATACCAATATAACACTTCCTATTGTGTTTTGTAAAGTCTAACCACATAGCATTGTTGTCTGTTAACCCCAGACCATATCATTGAAGAGGCCAAAGCATGAAGATATGAAACTATCCATTAAAACGTTAAATTAAAACAGCAAATTCAAATTTTATTAAAGCGCACATAAAAGGTTGTACCCTTAGCACTTGTTTCTATATCTATTTTTGCATTGTGCTTAGCAGCAATGCTATAACATACAGCAAGCCCCAAACCTGTACCGTCTTTTTTTGTAGTGAAAAAAGGAGTGCCGATTTTTTTAAGCACTTCAGGGGCTATCCCTTTGCCATCATCCTGCACGGCTAGTACAATTTCTTCCTTTGTCATAAATGTTCTTATATTCATATTTCCACCGGGGGACATTGCCTGCAACCCGTTTCGAACAAGATTGAGAATTAACTGACGGATTTCTTCATCGTCCAGGGGTATTTCCAAAACTTCTTCCAAATCCATATTTATGTACTTTCCGGAAACCATTGCATCCGCTTGGATTAAGGGGAATAAGTTTTCAACTATTTCCTTAAGGCTTTGCTTTTTGAATTCAATAAACTTATCTTTTGCCAAGGAAAGAAAATTTGTAATAATTGAATTAGCCCTGTCCAGTTCCCCTATCATTAGAGGAAAGTATTCATTATATTTAGAACACTCCTCCTTACTAGCTAACACTTGTAGTAATCCTCGTACAGTGGTCATCGGGTTCCTGACTTCATGGGCAATACCGGCAGCCAGTTTCCCAACTGTATTTAAACGGTCAATTTGAGTCATTTCCTTTTCTAGTCGTTTAATTTCAGTGATGTCTCTAAAATAAATAGACAACCCATCAAAAAATGGATAAGCATTAACATCATAGAATGAATGCTTTAAATCCGGGGCTTCTATCTCAAAATGAACTCTTTTCTTACTATTAATTGCTTCATTAAGTTGATCATAGAATTTTGGAGCAATGGTTTCCGGTATCAAATCCCATATACTTCTTCCAATAAGCCCCTCTGGGGATATATTAAATAATCCAAATAATCCAACAGCTTCTTTATTTATATAAGTCAATAACCAACTGTTATCCACAGAAATAAAGGCATCCGAGATACTTTCTAAAATATTGGTAATCTTTTTATTAGACGCCATTAGCTTTTCAGCAATTACTTCTCTTTTATTAACTTCTTGAAGCAGCTTCTGGTTAGCAGATTTTAACTCTGAAGTACGCTCTTGAACCACAATTTCAAGGCTTTCACGATCTTGATAAACTTTTAAATATCCCTGAATCTTTAATTTTAATGTATCCGGGTGAAATGGTTTTATAATATAATCTATAGCGCCAATTTTGTATCCCTTTATCACAAATTCATTTGCCTGATTAATTGCTGTAATAAATATAATTGGAACATTTTTAGACTTTTTTCTTTGTCTTATTAAATTTGCTGTTTCAAATCCATCCAAACCCGGCATTTGAACATCCAATAAAATTAGTGAAAAATCCTCCGAAAGGACTAATTTTAAAGCTTCTTCTCCGGAATTTGCCCTAATCAGATTGTATTTTGGGGACATTAGTACAGCTTCTAATGCAACTAAATTTTCCGGTCTGTCATCAACCATTAATATATTAATTTTTTGATCACTCATATGAATCCCCCGATTTAAGAAATAAATCTTTTTTAATTGGTTATACCTACTTAAACTTGCGATATATTCTTTCTTTTATATTTACATTATCATAGCAATTAACCACGTCAGAGAAATCAATTGTCTCCTTATTGCCTAAACCAAGAAATCCCTGTACACATAAGCTATCATAAAACAATTTATGCACTTTTTTTTGAAGACTTCTGTTAAAATAGATCAAAACGTTTCTGCATATAATCACGTCAAATTCATTGAATGATCCGTCACTAGCTAAATTATGTTGGGCGTAAATTACTTTTTTTGTAAGAGATGTTTGAAAAATTGCATTATCTCCCACAACTTTATAATAGTCGGAAAAAGACCTGGTTCCACCGGATTTTATATAATTCTGGGTATATACTCTCATTTTGGATAAAGGGAAAACCCCTTGCTTCGCCTTATTTATTATTTTATCGCTCATATCTGTGGCATAGATCAGTGTTTTATCATGCAAACCTTCTTCACATAAAAGAATAGCCATTGAGTATACTTCTTCTCCAGTAGCGCACCCTGCATGCCAAATTCGAATAAGGGATTTGTCTTTTAAAATTGGCAGTATCTCTGTTCTAAAAGTCAAGAAAAAACTCGGATCACGAAACATTTCGGTAACATGAATACAAAAATCGGCAAATAGTCTTTCCATTGTCTGATGGTCATGCAGAACTTTTTCTATTAAGGCTGATATATTGCTTAAATTTTCGACCCTCGTTCTGTGCCAAATTCTTCTACGAATGGAGGAATATACATAGTTCCTAAAGTCAAAGCCGTAACGCTGGTAAATACCTTCAAGTAAAATGGTAATTTCAATTTTTTCTAACTGATTATCGTAACCTGCTTGTTCTGCTTCTTTGTTAATACCCAAGTCACCGCACCACCTATTTATACAACCAAACCTTTATTAAAGATAAAAGTTGC
>JAENZP010000004.1 GCA_016841205.1 Desulfoscipio geothermicus | reverse complement strand
ATTCACGACTGGCTTCCGATTTCCATCTCTTTGCACTGTTTAGTTTTCAAGGACCGTTCGGCCGTTTTCGCGACCGGAATTGTATTGTAGCACTTTGTGTCTGTCTGTGTCAAAGGCAATTTGTGGTTGCGTCTGTTCTATTGAATTGCCGCTTGCCATTATTGCCCTGATTTGGTTTCTTGCGCCGCTGCCGTAGCAGCGACATTTGTTATGTTATCATTTTGGAGGCTTTAGTGCAACCGGTAATTTATGTTGTTTTCAATAGACATAAAAAAGTTCATGTATACACCGAAAACGGAGATGCATGCACCAGCATATCAAAGGGAGCCAGAGACCGGAATCGATCCTGTTCATGAGCGCAAACGTTCCTCATTTATAATCTCCCGAAAAACTTAACGTAATCCTCTTTATTTCAGTAATACAATTCGACTATAGTACCACGGGGACTTAAAGTTAAAGGTGCAGGCTTTTGATGCTTTATTTGTATCCAAGGCGAGGTATACAAATTCGCCGTCATCATGGTACGAAAACCAAAATTGCCCAACATGCTTGTCGCGTCTGCCAGGCTCAATCCGATAACTGAGGGAACAACTACGGTTACCCTCTGCCAATCCCACCAGATATCATCTATAAAACTATGAAATACCCAGAAAATAGGTGCGACTGGTACACGTCTAAGGTTATTCATTACTCCACCTATTCTTGCATGAACCAAGTTATGTCTGATCATTAAAGCCTCACCCAGTTCTTCAACAGTGGCATAATTTATTAGATTCTCCTGGTCAAACTTTGGTGAAAAACTTACGTTTGGATTCAAATTTCGCAGTCTCTCAGGGCCGGTATTAGGAATATTAAATTCCTCTGGTATTGGTTCTGCCGGGTTCCACGCCGGCAGTGGCACCAATTGTGGATAACCCTGCTCCAATAAGAAGGCTTCCAAACCACCAATATAGTTTCTATGAAACGAAAGAAACCCGGCTGGATCGTTATGAACACCGGATAATACGGCATTCCAATGCATGTCTATAATGTCAGGGGTAGTATACTGCTGGATTAAACTTGCCAATAAAGTTCTTTCATTTGGAGGTAGATCATTTAGATTAGGCCTGTGCATTATTTTCCTCCCAAAACGTATTTTATAATTTTATGCTATGAAAAGCACTTATTGGGTGTGATTATCATTTATTTTAAATATAATGCTTTTCCCAACGAATTTTGCTAAAATTAAACCAACTCCGGCGAAGGGGCATAATTCCCTAGCCTAGGAATTAGTCTTAATTACCAGAAAGCAGACGGAACAATATCCTAGGCACTTATGAAGTAAAACAGGTTTAACATCAACCGGATAGTGATTATCCCGGATGCGGTTCTGGCGGGGCCGGTCAATTTATTATTTTGTTAAATATCTATGATCTTTAAGCTACGAAGGAATAACTGTAGTGGGCCTTTCCTGGAAGCAGTAACTTAGGTTGAATATAGAATATATTATAAGCGGAGGTAAACAAATGCAGGTAACTGAACACATTCATGCTATAAAAATCCCTTTTCAAATACCTATCGGCCCGCAATTATTATTGGACAGGTTTGTTTACGCATTTCTTATCTATGGTTCGCGAATTTGCCTCATCGATACTGGGGTGAACTCAGCGGAAACTATAATCTTTGACTACTTGCGTAAGACGGGCCGACGACCGGAAGAAATAGACATGATCATTCTAACTCACTCCCACCCGGATCATATCGGAGCTGCGCGATTCATAAAAGAAGCTACCGGCTGTATCATTGCAGCACACCCCGGGGAAAAAAACTGGATTGAAGATGTGGATCTGCAATGCAGGGAAAGGCCCGTTCCAGGCTTCCACTCTCTTGTAGGGGGGTCGGTTGACATTAACCACCTGGTGGAGGAAGGAGATATTCTGGAGCTGGGAGATGGCTTGAGCCTTGAAGTATTCCACACCCCGGGCCACTCGAAAGGCTCTATTTCAGTATGGTTTCCCACAGACAAGGCGCTATTTTGCGGTGATGCGGTTCCGCTGCCGGGAGATCTACCCATTTACGACGATTACGAAGCATCCGTCAGCTCAATTATGAAGTTAAAGTCATTAGCAGGTATTCATACTCTGCTATCGGCCTGGGACGACCCGCGGGAGGGTGACAATGTATACCAACTGATGGGAGATAGTCTAAGTTTTCTTCAACGTATTCACGAATTAGTTGCCCAAAAAGTCACTAATGATACCGCACCGGAAATAATGGAGTTATGCAGGCAGGTTGTACTTTCTCTGGGATTGCCCGCATCCGCCGCAACACCTATGCTGGCAAGGTCCCTTCAAGCCAACTTAAAGGAACTTGGACGTTATGACATATAATTGAGCTGTCAATATAGGCAATCCTGATTGATTCATTCACAAAATTGTACTTAGTGTAATCAATCTTTATTATGGGCTTATGTTGAAATGATATCTGCAGCGCCTGATGATCTACAATACTTAGTATGTTGTAGCAAATTAGAATTGGGCTTGCTGGACAGGAGCAAACTTGTTGCCGTAATTAGTAACTTCCTTGGTTGCACAGTATTTGTCCATTAAAGTAACGACATAGGATTCTTTGTATTTGGGCCTACTTATGGTTACCGGCCACATATGCTTAACGATAATGTCCTTTTCCACCTCGTTTAAGGTAAAGTGTTCCATGGCATTCTTCAGAGCAATGGTAGGATGGCTAAAGCAATGGATTCCCCACTCAGGCTTTGTAGTGCGGGAATTATAAAAATAAAAATCGTGCAAAAGCCCACCCCTAGCTGCCGACTCATAGTCAAGGCCCCATTTTTTGCAGATCAAGTAGCTGTGGTAGGACACATGAATACAGTGCTCTAGGCGTGAGACGTTGCGATGGTGGACAAAGTCCTCCAGTGAATAGATAATTTGATCCTGCACTAAATCACTAATGCAGTCTTGATATTCATGTTTAATACTAATATCCGCTATTAAGTTTAGTTTGGATTCAATTACATTAATCATGTTTGTATTATAACAAATGCCGGTCCGTTTTGCCTATCCTGAATTTACAGCGCAGAGCTATACATTAACGACATGTACAAACCTTATGCCTGTATTTTTCCCTATTTCACCATAGTCTGATAAAGGAAGCCACCACGCCTTAATTAACAAAAATACCTGACTAAAGTGAGCACTCCAGCCAGGTATCAATTTCCAAGGTTATTTAATTTCGAAAGTAGCCACCATGTAGCCTACGCCAAAGGGTCCTTCATAGGATAATACCTCCGTCGTATATTCTTTGCCCACAAACACGCCGAGCAAAAACAATATTGACCGTAAGCCGCATTCAGCTCCGTCCTCAAGCAAGGCATGGTCAAGATCCAGCAGCCTTTGGGCATCTTTTTCGCGAACCGCATTAACGATAGTTTCATCCAGTTTGGGTCCTGCAGGGTTATAACCGTAGGGTCCGTCGTCTTTTAAGACATGAGATAGATCTGCCGAGGCTATCACAGCCGTGCGCAGATCCGACTGGTCGATTTCAGTGCCGTATTCTTTCCCGAGATTAAAATAGTACTCATAAGAAGGGTCTATGATCCTAATTTGTTCCAACTTGGTGCTGAGAGGTAAATGTCGGGCAAGATAGTAAAGGGGCACCGCATAGCCATGATCTTTATGCGGCGAAATAATAATCAATTTGTCAGGTTTGGCATCGGTCAACCTTTTAGCTGCTGTTTCAAGTGCCGATATGGTTTTGGTGGCTTTTTCAGTCTCTGCGCCACCTATCTCCGGAATAATGATGGGTGGATGAGGGGAAATAACGCCAAAAACTAGCATAAGCTTGTCCTCCTTCTTTGCATTACCAACATGCACGTAATAAGTATAAACAATGGCAGGGCTGGCATATTCAAACTATTCATCACTTTTCCCAATATTAGATCTTCAAGTCCCTTGTTCATAGTTTATCACCTAGGTTCTATCATGGATAGCAAGTAATAGACAAACAAGGGGCAGCCCGTTAGGTTACCCCTGCTATCCCCGGCAAAAACTCGTTTAAACTCCGCTTTTTACTAAATAGATTGGTTTCTATATTCCATTTTTTTAGTTTCAACCTTTCCCCAATGATCATGTATATAAACATCTCGCTTTCCAGGTCCCTGGCAATAAATAATAAACCTGCCTGTGATGTATTTTGGCGACATATAATGTGTAGCTATTTAATTAGTATAGTTGTATGTTAAATGGTAAATCAAGTATTAAATTATTGACCAGAAACCCTGCGTTCGCAAAAGATTACATCCATTCTGCAACTTCCTGCAGCAGCTTGCGTGGCCGTGGAGATGGAGATTGATTTGGATAGCCTATAGCTACTGCAGCAACAAGTTCATCTTTGCGATTTAGCCAAGAGCATATTTCATTAACGCAGTAAAAAATATCACAAATCCAAAGAGTACCTAATCCAAAATTCTGCGCGGCTAGAATCATTGTTTGTACAGCAGCACCTATTGATTGAGTATCCATAAGTAATGTATAGCGACGATAATCATTTTCACAATTAGAAAAGGCATTAAACACTAAAATTACCACTGACGCTTCATTAATGGAATTAATACTTAGTTCACTACTGCCAATATTTATATTTTTTTGCTTAAGAAGGCTTATGGCATTACTCATGACATTAACTAACTCGTCTTTCTTTTTATTCTGAAGAACAACAAATCTCCAAGGTTGACGGTTTTTACCTGAAGGAGCTTTAATTG
This sequence comes from Desulfoscipio geothermicus, assembly GCA_016841205.1. Taxonomy (GTDB): domain Bacteria; phylum Bacillota; class Desulfotomaculia; order Desulfotomaculales; family Desulfallaceae; genus Sporotomaculum; species Sporotomaculum geothermicum_A. The sequence goes on along the minus strand of JAENZP010000004.1, from coordinate 175,160 downwards.
ATAATTCTAATAACTTTTCAATTGTTTCTTTTGGAACTACTCTATTTTGATATTCTCTGATACTTCTCCGTCCTTTGATTGCTTCGATTATGTCCATAAATCCTCCTAAAATATAACTTAGCTTTTCTTTACATTTATTTTGCTGCTGTATCAACCAGTAAAGCTATTGTTAAGGCTTCCTCTATATTGTCATGAGGCAAAATGCCCATTGCAGTGGTTAAACAATTACCGGTTAATTTCAACTTTACACGCCATGCTAAAGGAATCATTAGCTTATAAATCTTACATAAAATGTTGTCCCACTGGAGCCAGTCTCAATATCTATCTTGGCTTTATTTCTCTGAGCTATACTGAAACAAACAGCAAGCCCCAGGCCGGTACCACTGTCTTTGGTCGTTAAGAAGGGTGTACCTATTTTCTCAAGAACTTCTGTTGGAATCCCCGTACCCTGGTCTTGCACAGTTAGGACTACTCCATCATCATCTTTGAATGTTTTGATGGACAAAAGTCCTCCTGATGACATAGCTTCAAGGCCATTGCAGACAAGGTTAAGGATAAGTTGTTTAATCTCATTTTTATCAATGACTACATATGGAACATCACCAAGTTCCATTTCAATATTTTTATCCTGTTTCATGGCATCAGCCCTTAGCAAAGGAAAGATAGTCCTTAGCTCCTGATTTAGGCACTTCCTTTTCAATTCAACAACCTTATCTTTTGCCAACGATAGAAACTCTGTAATAATTGAATTGGCCCTGTCCAACTCCTCTATCATTAAATCCATATATTCCTTATCTTGAGCATACCTGTCCTTTTCCTTGAGTAATTGCAGGAACCCTCTTACAGTCGTCATTGGATTCCTGATTTCATGCCCAATTCCGGCGGACATCTGTCCTACCATGTTCAAACGGTCTAAACGTGCAATTTCATGTTGGTAGCGTTTTAGCTCGGTAATATTATTAATTATGCTGAGAACACATTCATCATTATTCCAATTAATGAGTACTCCAGACAATAATACTGTTGCTATCCCCCCTGATTTTTTAAATATTCTTACTTCAAGATTTCTAACAACACCTTCTTTTTTAATTCCTTCTTTAAATCGATCACGTTCATTTAAGTCAACCCAATAATTCAGATCAGTCATACCTAACCCAAGCAATTCATCTCGGGTATAGCGGTTTTTATCAAGGAATGCTTTATTAACTTCTACAAATGTGTCATTATTTATTGACAAAATAGCCATTGGCAATGGGTTGGCGTTAAAAGTTTTATGGAACAGCTCTCCAGATGAACGCAAAGCCTCCTCCGCTTTTTTTCTTTCAGTGATATCTATCGCAGAGGTAAGCCTGCACTTCTCACCATTTATATCTATAATATTAAAAGATGAAAGAGCATACGCAATTTCCCCTGTCTTTTTTCTAACTTTAAGTTCAAGGTTTCTTACAAAACCATTTTTATAAAATTCATTAAATTTTTCTTCCCTTTCTTGCGTGTCTGTACAGCAAATATTTAATTCAGCAAAAATACCTTTATCGATTAGTTCTTCCCGCTGGAAACCCATTATTTCTAAATAGGCATCGTTCACATCAATATAAGTACTATCCTTGAGCCTGGAAATAGCCATTGGCATCTGACTATAGTAAAATAGCTTAGAAAACTTTTCCTCGGATATGCGCAAAGCCTCTTCTGTTTTCTTTCTTTCAGTAATATCTATCGCGGAGGTAAGCAGATACTTCTCGCCACCAATATCTAAAAGACTGATCGTAGAAAAAGCAAAGCCAATCTCGCCTGATTTTCTCCTGAATTTGCTTTCAAAATTTTTAATATAACCATTTGTTGAAATAAGCTTGTGCATTTCTTGTCTTTCATTTAAGTCTACCCAGAGATTTAGCTCAATAGCACTTCTACCGATTAGCTCTTCCCGACTGTAACCAAATACATCGGCAAGGGTATCGTTCACATCAATATAACGCCCGTCCCCAGACCTGGAAATAGACATCATTGTTTGGCTCTGATGAAAAGCTTTAGAAAACTTTTCATCAGACAAACGAAGGGTCTCCTCTGCCTTTTTATGTTCGGTTATATCCCGCACAATCATACTGGATAAAATTTGACCATTTGTATTCTTAAATAGTATTGAATTTACTTCACCATAAAATTTAGTTCCATCTTTGCGTAACAATGTCATTTCACTGGTAAAACTTCCTGCTTTTTCTCTTTCCTTTAAGGCTTTCATAACTCTTGGGTCATCAAAATCAACGAATCCTTTCCACCCTACAGCACACAATTCCTCTTCGGTTCGGCCAAACATATGACAAGCTGAGGGATTGGCTGATAATATAGTACCGTCTGGAACGGTCAATAAAATACCATCAAGGCTGTTATTAAATATGGAATGGTAACGTTCTTCATTTTCAAATAGTTTTTCTTGAATTCTAACATATTCAGTCACATCATGTAGAGTTAAGATTAATAACTCGACCTCACCTGATGAATCCAGGACGGGAGCAAGTGTCCAATCCCAATAAGTTACCCCCCACTCAGAATGGCCAGGGAATGTAAAGGGTCTGGCCGATACCTTATAGATTTCTTTTGTCTTGATAACATTATCAAATATTTCTTTATCTTCAGAAGGGTAGAATTCAAAGTAATTATGACCTGGATAATCAGAAACATCATGGGAAAATGCTTTAGCATATACCTCATTGACATGGACAAGATTATAATTCCTATCCAGGATAACCACTGATGAGATTGTATAATTAAAAAAGGCTTCTAAAAGCGCTTCAGTTTTTTTTCTTTTTTCAATTTCCTCTCTTAGCCTTATAATTTCTGCTTCCAGCTCTTGGATACGTGCTTTATCCCCGGTTAACCGGGAACTATTTTGGTCAACTGTACAGGTAAGATCGCCACATTTTATAAATTGCCCAGCATCTTTGGTGTTAGCCAAAGTATTCATCCTCTCGTTGATAAAATCTAAAGATTATTTAAACAACAGATTTGTTAATACCTTCGGAAATAATGTCATATATTATCATATTAAATTATTATCGCATTAAATTATTCGAATAACAATTAAGTTAATAACTAAAAAACATCGCGGCATTTTGCTTAACCACAATGTTTAAAACAAATAACTAAACGCATTGGCATATCCATTTAATTTCTCTGATAAATTTTTAATTCCCCTTGGCAAATAAACTCGCTTCAGTCAATGATATACCCCTCATCACCGCGTGTTCCCCAAACCGGTCCTTTATCGCGTCACAAGCTTTAACCAGCTTGGTTTGTTTTTCCTTTATACAAAAAATATCATATTGTCTATATTTCATCCTGGTCAGCTCGCTAAGGCTTATACCAATGAGCCTTACCGGGCATGCTTCATCCCAGTGCTTATGTAAAAGCCGGCAAGCCGTTTGATATATATCGTCCGGCAGGTCTGTATACTCAGGCATAGCCATCGACCTGGAAAGAAAGTTTAATTGGGTGTCCCGCAAGGTTAAAAATACCGTCCGGCCAACGTAGCCACCCTGGCGCACCCGACGTGCCACCATTTCACAAAGTTCAAGCAGTACTACCTTAATATTTTTAAAGCCATATACATCTCTGGGCAGAGTCCTTTGCTGTCCCATACTCTTGGAAACATCCAGTGAACAGGGCATCACCGGACTGTTATCCAAACCGTTGGCTAAGTACCACAGCAGCTCACCATTTTTACCCCACCGTTTTTTTAGAATTTCCACTGAAAATTTAGCCAAATCACCGATAGTTATTACATTGTAATATCTTAAATGCCTTTCATACCTGGAACCGATCCCAAATAATTTTCTTACGGGTTGTGGCCAGAACGCCTGCTTAAAACTGTTTACAGTTTCTAATATGGTTAAACCATCCGGTTTTTGCTGATCAGCTGCCATTTTGGCGATCAATTTATTGGGGCCAATGCCAACACTACAGAAGACGCCAATCTCAGACCTGATTCTTTCTTTTAATTGATTGGCTATTTCTTGGGGCGGCCCCCATATATGGGTTACCCCGGTTAAGTCCATAAAAGCCTCGTCTATGGAAAAAGGCTCCACCAAATCTGTAAAATCTCTCATTATTTTTAATATCTTAGTCGAAAAATTTATGTATAACGAAAAGTCCGGCTTGAAGAAATACCCGTTAGGGCACAACCGCCTGGCTTCCCATAAGGCCATGCCGGTTTTTATGCCGCGTGCTTTGGCCGGGTAGGAAGCTGCCAATACAATGCCGGTTCTTTTTTCAGGATCACCCGCAACAATGACTTCTTTACCCTCAAGCTCAGGGTTTACAGCCTGATGGCAACTGGCGTAAAAGCTATTCATGTCAGTCAGGGAAATGACTCTGTTCATTAGGAACACCACCAAACTAATGTTTGGTTATATTATATGCCCCTTGCTAACATACATTCAATAGGAATTTATTACAAGCAAAATATTTACTTGGGAATAATGCTTCGCGATTGTTAGTAAAAAACAACTTTATATGTATAATTAGAAGAGCTAACTAGCTTTAAAGTGACCTGCGGGATTAGTATGCGAATCCAAAAGGGGGATTTTTAATGGGACATTTGGTTAACAACAAAGATGAGGTTTACCGGATATTAGCCGAACGATTAAATAGGAATCCGGTGGGGACACCAATCAATGATACCTTAATGGCCATTCTTCATCGTCTTTACACTGAGTCTGAGGCCATTGTCGGCAGCAAATTTCCTATGATACCTATTGCATTGGAGAAAATCGCTGATATTACCGGCATTGAGGACAAACAGTTAAAAATAATTCTGGATGGCATGGCTGAAAAAGGATTGGTGTTGGATATCCCCCGCAAGGACACTTTTTATTACATGCTGGTCCCGATGGTAATAGGATTTTTTGAATATACATTCATGCGGGTACTGGATAATGTTGAATTAAAAGATTTAGCCGAGCTTTTTCAAGCTTACTTTAACAATAAAGAAGTCAGGGATGAATTCGCAGGAAAAGACACTAAAATGATGCGTACCCTGGTATATGAAAACGTTATACCTATGGCCGTGGAAACAGAAGTGCTAACTTACGAAAGAGCCAGTGAGATTATCCGACAATCCGGTGGAGGAGCAATTTCAATATGCCCCTGCCGCCATAAAGCAAGTCATTTAGGTAAGTCATGCGGGGCACCCCTTGAGGTTTGCACTTCCCTTGGCAGCGCTGCGGAATGGATAATACGCAGAGGTTTGGGCAAACCGGCCACAGTGGACGAATTACTGCAGATACTTGACCAAACAGAAAAACTTGGCTTGGTCCATAATTGTGATAACGTGCTTAATAAACCTGCTTACATATGCCACTGTTGCGGTTGCTGCTGCGTAATTCTAACCGGCATAAATAAAACTGGCCAATACGCCACTCAACCCAGCAACTTTATTCCTGAATTAAATGCGGAAACATGCATTGGTTGCGGGACCTGCGCTGAACGTTGTCATATAAAGGCCATTAGCATGCAATATGATAAGAGCGGTTCGGAAGTACCTGTGGTGAATAAAGAAGCTTGTCTAGGCTGTGGTGTATGTGCCTCTGCTTGCCCCAGTGGTTCGTTAACCATGTCCCGGCGTTCGGACTTATACGTTCCTCCTAGCAATGCACAAGAAAAGTTCTCAAGGATTGCCAGGGAAAAAGGTAAGATTTAATAATACGGAAGCTATTGAACTGAATTTTAATCATGGAAATGATCAGGATGAAATAGCCAAGTCTATTGCGTTTATTCCCACCTTTATCAAAACAATTCCAACAGACATGGGTTCGTAGCAGCCTACGGAATTGCTGATGACCCTCTCAAGGGCGCTGATTTGGTGCTAAAAAAGGCCTTTTATCTACTACACCTATAGCTTTGAAGGCCATATCCACCCTATGCAAAACAAATGGTTTGGCCTACCACCGGCAGTATTTAGATATAGCAAAACCCCCAAGCCCACTGCTTGAGGGTTATACATTTTACCCCACGTTTACTAAAAATTATTGTTTTTTAACCCCATTCCCAAAAGTGGGCACAGGTACAGACGCTACCGTCTTGTTGATTTTATTGGAAACTTTTATAATATTTTCATTTCCATTTACTAATTAAAAATAAAGCAAATTAACTAGCCCGTCCAACTGCCTTATCTTCCACCTTTTCCTTTGCGCGGATCCCTTTAAATTCCTTAGTTTCAGCTGCAATTACACCTGATAGGAATAAAAGAGCAATTAGATTAGGAATAGCCATGGCACCATTAAAGGTATCGGCAATATCCCAAACCAGCCCAATTTTCAAACCGGCGCCCACAAAGGCAAAGATGCAGAAGACGACACGGTAGGGCAGGACTCCCTTTTGTCCCATCAGATAATAAAAACACTTTTCGCCATAATAAGACCAACCTAAAACCGTTGAATAAGCAAATAATATCAGACCTATTGTGACAATAAGGCTTCCAACATGTGGTATAAATAAGTCAAAGGAACGACTTGTCAAGGCTGCTGCCTGAGCCTTATCTATACCCGTATAGAGATTAGCCATTACCAAAGATAATCCGGTTATACTACAAACCACGATAGTATCCAGGAAGGTTCCGGTCATAGAAACCAAGCCCTGCCGACAAGGATGGTCGGTTTTCGCTGCAGCCGCAGCAATAGGCGCTGAACCTAGCCCAGCCTCATTGGAGAATACACCACGGGCTACCCCGTAACGGATGGTACTCCCTAGCAAAGCCCCGAAACCAGCCTCTGCAGTAAAGGCTTGCGTGCAAATCAGAACAAAGGCATCAGGAAGCAGATTTAGATTAGTGAGGATTATGTATAATCCGGCAAGTATATAGAAAACTGCCATCACGGGAACTAGGACACCCGTGGCCCTACCAATACTTTTAACTCCTCCTAGAACAACCAGAGCAGTTAGAATGCCCAGAAATGCTCCAGATACCCAGGGATTTATGCCAAAGGTGTCTTGAACCGCACCGGCCACTGAATTTACCTGAACTAGATTGCCGATACCAAATGCAGCTACCGACCCGAAGATGGCGAAGAGCACGGCAAGCCATTTCCAGCCCAATCCCCGCTCGATGTAGTACATTGGGCCACCAGCCATTTCACCTTTTTCATCTGTAATTCGGAATTTTATTGCTAGTACGGCCTCACCGTATTTGGTAGCCATGCCAAAGATAGCAGTTATCCACATCCAGAACACAGCCCCTGGTCCCCCCAGGACTACTGCGGTAGCTACTCCAACAATGTTACCGGTACCGATGGTGGCAGCCAGAGCTGTCATTAGGGCCTGAAAATGAGAAATATCTCCTTTTGATTTATGATCCTGTTTGGAAGATGAAAAGGCCAGCTTAAGAGCATAACCTAAGTGCCTAAACTGGACGACTCCTAAGCGGATGGTGAGAAAAATACCGGTTCCTACCAGCAGGGTCAGCATCCATGGTCCCCAAACAAAACCATTTACTGTGGCAATTAGATTTGAAAATGATTCCATCTTATCCCTCCTACAATAATTACAGTGCAGCATTTAAATAGACATATTTCTATCACAATACATACACTAATTAACTATATAATTATATATGGTTTTTATGGGATTTGGCTATATATTTTGTCGGTTTTTATCGATGTACAGTAATATTTGCGGGGTAACACCCCGTTGGGGTCAGACCTTGACATTTGACGCTTAACTACGTGTCAAATGTCAAGGTCTGACCCCAACACCAAATGCACCTGCCAGAAAAGTAATGTCAGTCACCAATGATTGCCAGCGGTTAGCCGCATGCGTCGAGCAGGTTCAAAGGCGAGGGGCAGAATGCAAAATACCGCTATGGTTGCAAATTTGCCTTCTTACAAATCCAATAGTTCAAAACCAGTGCTAGGGTCTATCTTTCTTCGAGCCGATGAATTTATCAGTTCAAAAATAACTACTTCACCAATCTGCCAAATTGTTACACCTTCTCTTGTACACCCTGTAACTGTGTCTCTATTACGCCCAAAAGCAGAGTGCAGGTGCAGTTTTGAAACCTTGTCTTCGTTGATAAATAAAGTCCCAATACCTACAGCCTCGCTTGTTCCCAGTAGTTCTATAACCATCGGGCACGGCTTTTCAGCAGTACCGTCCTCCGGCCCCACTACAACTTTGCTGTTTACGTCAGCACCGCCAAGGAAGTGTACTATTGCCGAATTAATTTTGTGTAGCTTGGCAAATTCCTCAATAGTGTCGGGTATTTTATCTGTATTTTCCAGTCTCAAGATGAAAATTCTACCTAAATTTGCCTCTGAATATTTCACTATCGTCTCCCCCTGTATTCTTATCATGATTTTCCTTACCTTTCTTACCGTAATTATCAGCCGAGTAAGCTTTATGATAAGATTGCAGTTTGGCGATAACCCGGCCGTGCACGGATTGCGCCGGATATGCACCCTCCCGGTTCGCCTCGCCGGCAGCGACGCCGGTAAACAGTTCAATCCCTTCATTCACATTGGCAATAGAATAAATGTGAAATTTCCCTTCCCCTACAGCGGCAATGACCTCTTCATTCAACTCTAGGTCCTTCACATTCTGCTGTGGGATTATTACACCCTGCCGGCCGGTAAGGCCTTTTATTTTACATACCTCGAAAAAACCTTCAATCTTCTCCGTAACACCGCCGATGGGCTGAATTTCCCCCTTTTGGTTTACCGAGCCCGTGACAGCTAGATCCTGACGTAGCGGCAACTCCGCCAAGCTGGACAAGATCGCGTATAGTTCCGCACTGGAGGCGCTGTCGCCGTCCACACCGTCATAGAGTTGCTCAAAGGTTAGGCTGACAGTGACGGATAAAGGCGTATTCTGGGCATATTTATTCCCCAAATAGCCGCTAAGAATTAACACCCCTTTGCTATGGGTGGCACCGCTCATCTTTGTTTCACGCTCTATGTTAACCACGCCCGCCCGGCCGAGATAGGTGTTGGCTGTAATGCGGGACGGCTTACCGAAGGCATATTCCCCTACTCCCAATATCGCCAGGCCATTTATCTGACCCACTTTCGCTCCGTCCGTATCAATGAGATATACTCCTTCCTTAAACATCTCCTGGATACGTTCTTCATACTTGTTGGCACGGTAGCGTTTTTCCGAAATGGCTTGCTGCACATGGGCAGCATCTGTAATTATTGCTCCCTCTATTGCCGCCCAGGAATCAGCCTCGCACAGGATCTCCACGATTTGGTTGAAACGGGCGGTAAACTTAGTTTGACTGCCGCTTAGCCTGGCTGTATGTTCCACCACTCGAGCAACAGCAGCACGAGTAAATTCCTTGAGATTTTCTTTTTTGATGGTTGTACTGACAAACGCAGCCAATTTGCCGATATTCTCCGGTGTGTTATCCATCTGCACGTCGAAGTCTGCGTGAATTTTGAAAAGTTTACGGAAATCTTCGTCGTATTGATACATCATATGATATAAATAAGTACTGCCCAGCATAATGACCTTCACGTCCACCGGGATAGCTTGAGGCTTCAAGGATGCCATAGCAATAAGTCCATATTGTTCTCCCAGACTTTCAATATACAGTTTTTTCGTTTTCAATGTCCGTTTCATAGCTTCCCAAACCCTGTGATTCATCAGTACATCCATAGCATTGACGATAAGGTACCCACCGTTGGCCAAATGAAACGCCCCTGCCTTGATCATCGTAAAATCAGTGCTCACTACACCCATGCGACTAGAATATTCAACACGACCGCATAGGTTGTAATAATTGGGATTGATCTCAATAATGACAGGCGCACCCTCACAAGTTCGGTTGTCCACCAACAAATTGATAGCATAGCGTTCTCGCATCACTTCTGGAGCAGTTTTCCCTAACAAGGCCATCGGCCCTTCTTCCTCGCTGGAGGAAGCTTGTTTGAAATCCTTGATATTTTTCACAACATCGTGTCTTACTGCTTCCAAGTATTTGGTCACACCGGAATTGTCTTTATAATTCTCCTGCACTTCATCGATCAGGTGACCCACGGCAAAAAGCGCCACCTTGCTGTCCAAGTCGCGGATCTTTTCTCTTACTTCCCGCTCCAGGTACTGCACTTGCCGTGCCTCAGCTATAGCTAGATCATGCACCGCCTGCAGATTGGCCTGGATCTTTTCTTTCTTCTCTTCGTCCAGTTTCTGATAATCTTCCTCCGACACCGATTGCCCGTCCAACAGCGGCACCAACATAAAGCCGGTTGTAGACCACTTAACCAGTACAGAAAATGTTTTAGCCTTTTCAACGAAAGCCTCCTGCATTGTAACCTGTTTTTCCTTAAAGGCTTTCATGATGGCAGTTCTTTCCCGTTCATAATCTTCACTGCTAAAGGCTTTAGGCACCTCATTCCGCAGGTTTTCCAACAATTCTTTCATTTCCTGGCGAAATACGCTGCCTGTACCTGCCGGCAAACTAATGGTGATAGGTTGGCTGCTGTCTTCAAAATTGTTGACATAGCACCAGTCCTGGGGCACGGGCTGCCCTTTGGCCAGTTTGCGTACCGCCTGTTCGGCGTAGGTTAATTTCCCTGTTCCCACCATACCGGAAACAAAAATATTATAGCCTGGGTTTTTCGTATGCAGGCCAAACTCCATAGCTTTCACCGCGCGTTCCTGACCGATCATCCCTTCCAAGGGGGGGACGGTGGCTGTTGTTTCAAAGTTCAGACATTCTTCTTCACAATAGAAGCGCAACTGTTCTACATCTAATTCTGTTATTGACAGCAGTTCATCTTTATTTTTTTCTTCTTTTTTCATATAATCTCACTCCCCGTCCGCTGTTATTGATTAGCCATCGCTAATTTCCCCGGCGATGCTATTTCTCGTCATTTTTATCTATTACGTATACTTTCGTTCACCAAAGGAATAACCCTTTCTCGCTCCATAAGAAAACCTCGCTAACATCACAATGGGGGGTCAGACCTTGACATTTGACACTTAGTTAAGTGTCAAATGTCAAGGTCTGACCCCCCATCATTACATATGAAAACGTTATACCTATGGCCGTGAAAACAGAGGTGCTAACTTACAAAAGAGCCCGTGAAATTATCCGGCAATCCGGTGGAGGAGCAATTTCAATATGCCCCTGCCGCCATAAAGTCAAGTCATTTGGGTAAGTCATGCGGGGCATCCCTTGAGGTTTGCACTTCCCTTGGCAGCGCTGCGGAATGGATAATACGCAAAGGTTTGGGCATTTCTATGTCTGAAAACATTTAGTAGGTATTTATTAATTTTATAATGGTCTATGTCCATAGACTTACCGCCACCTGTTAACTTCTGTACTTAATGTTTATCATGTCTATAATACATAAGTTTTTACGTCCGCTAATGGTAATTACTGGACATGCAATTACTATTATTTCTCGGATATACAATTACAGGAGATCCATTGTTCACCACAAACAGGGCATTGCTCCACACAACAATTTAAATGGTGATATTTCCCCAAAGGTGTTCCGCAATCTCGACAAGTTTCCCCTGGTGTAAGTTTGTACTGCTCCCATGCTGTTTCCTTGCCATAAGGTATCGGCAAATATTCTATCCCGTTAATTTTCATAGGTCTTAATTTGCAACCTTGCGGGCTTTGGTGTGTTCTCTTACAAGCTTTACATTGGCGCATAATAAACCCCCTTTGCTTTGGTTCCCGGCTACTTGGTTCCCCCGTTGATTAGTTTGTCTAAGTCCTTCTGGGTTATTAGCCATATGTTCCAGACAGAAGCCAGATTCCGTTGTGCCGTGTACGGACATGAGGATTGCCTGTACATGATACGCTTGAAAAGACATGGCCTCATCTGGGAAGAAGTTCGTCTAGCTTCACCAACTCATATCCTGCATCTCTTAGTCCTGTTATGATTTCTGGCAAAGCATTGACTGTCTGGTAACCTCCGACATGCATTAATACAATACCCTTATCCGAGGCATTGTCCAATACCCTGTCGATGAGGTACTGCTCTGTCACCTGGACTCCATTCATCGTTTCTGCCCAGTCATGGGAGTCTAAGGTCCACATAACGGTATATGGATAGCCCTGCTCTCCCAGCACATTCAGCAGCATGTTATTGTATTCACCATATGGAGGCCGGAACAAGTAAGGCGTATAGCCAATCGTGTTCTTGATGATATTAGTAGATTCTATAATGTCGGTTGAAACCTTATCTTGTGTCATAGTCTTCATATGGCCGTGTGCCAGGGAATGATTACCAATGGAGTGCCCCCTCCTGTAGATTTCCTTTGCTAGGTCCGAATGGTCCTTCACCCAGCCCCCTCTAAGAAAGAACGTTGCTTTGACCTGATATTGATCCAGTACATCTAGAAGCTGAAGTGTTTGATCATACCTCCAACCTGCGTCAAAGGTTAAAGCAATCTGTTTTACTGCAAAGATACTTTTACAACCCCAAACCAGTTTGGATGCTGTTGTATCCAAGGCGGGATTATTGTCTGATGCAGGAGTCGGAGTTGGAGTTTCCTTTGGTACCGGATTCGGAATTTCCGTTGGTTCCGGCTCAGGTTGCGGCTCCAGTACTGGTACAGGTTTAGGTGTAGGCTCTGCTACTGTCCCTGTCGAAACATCAGAGTTAGGTTCAGGAGTTCCACATCCCAACATTAAAATCATCAACATGCTTAATAGAACTAGGATACAGGCAAGTTCCTTATTGGTGTTGGGGTAAAAGATCTTATCCTTTTTTCCATTTATATTAATTTTCATATTGTGCACTCACTTAATGAAGTAATTAGTTTGCCTTTTTAACATTTTCAACAGGCCCATCATGGGCATGAAATACTCATTGCTGGCGTAGTTGGAGTTGGCCCGCAACGTTCCAGAACCTCTTTTTTCAATGTTCTCTAGTTGGGCAATAGAATCTCCTTGCTTTTTGAATTTTGCGTTAAGAACTTTTGTAAATTATTCTTCTCTGCATAGCAAACAATTCCTTTAAAATGTCAAGGAATAAGGTGCTAGTTTAAATAAACAACATACTGAATCATAACCATTAGCCCAGAGCTCGCTCATTTAATCTTTTTTTTTGATTTGATATAGTCCCGTGCATTCTTCATCCCGTCAAACTCCGTAAACATCACATTTATTTTTTCTTTTTCTATTTGCTTGGAGGTCAAGCCATCATACTTGGCTTCTTTTTTAAGCTTTTTGTAGCTTTGCAAACGTTCTTCGGCAATCAAGCCTTCTTCAATTGCTTTTCTCACTGCACAGCCCGGTTCGGTTTCATGCTGACAGTCTGTAAACTTGCACTTTTCGGCCAGTTCATCTATATCCGTGAATGTCTTGGCTAGATTTACGCTTTCAACGCCAAGTTCACGCATGCCAGGCGTGTCAATGACCGCTCCACCCGAAGGAATAACGAGCAGTTCGCGTCTTGTTGTGGTATGTCTTCCTTTATCGTCTTTTCTTATTTCTTTTGTTTCAATCACATCTCCTCCAAGCAGCCGGTTGATCAAGGTGGATTTCCCGACGCCGGATGAGCCCATAAAGGCGACCGTCTGGCCGGACGTAATGTACTTAAGTATTGTTTTATAGCCGTCCTCAGTCATGCTTGAGGTAACCAAAACATCCACGCCAATAGCGATTTGTTCAATTTCAGTAAGTCTCGCCGGTAGATTTTCACATAAATCCGATTTTGTCAGCACCACCACCGGCGTTGCTCCGCTATCCCAAGTGATCGACAGATAACGCTCGAGCCTGCGCAGGTTGAAGTCATTATTAAGCGACATACAGATAAAGACTGTATCAATATTTGCGGCTACAACCTGAGCTTTGTGAGAGGTTCCGGCCGCTCTCCGAAAAAATACGCTTTTCCTGGTCAATATATGTTGAATGATAGCATTGCCATGCAACCCATCCTCCCTGTCAAGCATGACAAAATCGCCTACCGCCGGGTAATCTGAAAGTTCGTCACAAGAATAGCGAAGCTTTCCGGATATTTCAGCAATTACTTCAGCATTTTCAGTGGCTACCCTATATAAATCCTTGGCCTGCGACACAACTCTGCCTAAAAAAAGCCCTTTATACAACGTGGCCTCTTGTATAAATCTTTCGGAAAAACCCAAATTCGTCAATCTAGCTTTCAAGTTTTTATCTCCTTCACCTAAATTTTTTCATAATATTTTTCTAATATCTTATAAAGCTATTAAAAAAGATTAATCGCATCATTGATATTTTCCGGGACAAGTTGTTAATTCTTAATTAAAATTTTAATATATTTTCGGGATTATACTTGGTCACAAACAAAAAAACAAGTAGTTTACCTGATTCATTGAAGCATCGTTAAGGCCAAAAAGTTCTCCTAATGTCAATATTCTCATCACAAGCTGGAGTAAAGCACCGCATCCAATTGCCTAGAAATATTTAAGTTAGTATAAACAAATTAACCTGCATCTTTTTGTCTTGGTTTCCCTCCTGCCTTTCCGTATACAGGTCATGAAAAAGGCGAAAGTTCACCCTTATATATCAGGCACATCACCATCTGCTCGCCAGTTATCCAATATTTTAGCTACTCGGCTATGCTTAGTTTTCATGCTGCCGCCGTTTGACCGGTTATCCTAACTTCCCTTGCATATCTTGCTCTCCAGGTTTACACTCTTGAAAACGTTTTCTGAGTAAATATACTTTTAGCTTTAGCAATCTTTTGGCTGACCCAGCTACTTTTTTGAATAGCAACATTTAACATATAATTGTATAATTAATTTACAACCGGTATGTATTTTATGGCTTTATGTTTGCTAATTAATCTGCTTTCAAAGGAGGCAAATCAAAATGCAAAGGACAGGAATAATTGGTATATGGATGATCAGTCTGTTGTTGCTTGTCGCCACTCTGACGGGCTGCAGTGGTAACTCCGGGCAAGTGGGGCAGCAGTATGCCTCAGGAAAGAACGAGATACTGGTGGCCCAGGCTTCAGCTTTTGCGACTTATAAAGATGTGCCTGTAGATTTTTCCCCAGCGCTGGAGCACTATAAGGTAGAGCCAGGACTGGATAATGTAACTAACAAGGATATGTTTCGATTCTCTCCGGAGTCTAAGCAGTTACTGACAGAAAACGGATTTGTGGTAGTACCCAATCAAAACTACCGTGAGTTTTTTATGATCTATGAAATCAATAGCTATGATCCGGTGCCCAGCTTTATCACCACTGACTCAATGTTACATAACTATCACTTATTCTTCAACCACCTGCTGCGGGTTACCGAAAAGGAAAAACTAGCCACAGAATTAAAAGAGCTTACCGTGGCCATGTTGTCCGCATCTGAAAAACAGTATACTACCCTTAAAGGCAGTGCTTGGGAGAACGCCGCCAGGAGAAACCTCGGCTTTTTCGCTGTGGCCGGCAAGCTTTTGGACCCGCAAATGGCTGTTCCGGCCCAGGTCAAGCAAGAGGTGCAAGCAGAACTGCGTCTTATCGAAAAAAGTGCCGGTATCCAGAACTCCCCTTTGATGAATATGGGGCAAAAACTGAATACGGAAACCCTGCAGGAAGATTACTCCCAGTACATACCCCGGGGCCACTATGCCACAGACAAGATGCTGCAGTCATATTTCAAGGCGATGATGTGGTACGGGAGAATGACTTTCCGGCTTAAGAGTGAAGATGAAACCAAATCTGCTGTTTTGATGACCCTGGCGCTTGGTGAAGGCAATAACGGGCAAAAGTGGGATAAGATATACCAGCCCACCAAATTTTTTGTCGGTCAGGCTGACGACCTGTCTTATGTGCAGTACCAGGAATTGTTGAATAAAACCTATGGTTCCGGGGCCGGTCTGCAAGATCTGACCTCCGGTGGTAAGCAATGGGAGGCATTTATAGAGGCGGCAGCAAAACTGGAACCGCCGGTGATCAACTCCATTCCCATCTATAATGAGGAAATACAACCCGATCGCGAGAAAGAAATCAAGGGCTTTCGCTTTATGGGGCAGCGGTTTACGCTGGACGCTGCTATTTTCCAGCGACTGGTTTACCGCGATGTAGAAGAAAACAGTCAGGGCGAGCGCAGGATGCTGCCCAGGAGCCTGGACATCCCTGTCGCTTTGGGCTCCAAGGAAGCTTACGCCATATTGGAAGCTGAAGGAGAAACGCAATACGAAGGCTACACTGATAACATGCATAAAATACAGCAATATATCGACGGATTGGATAAAAAAACCTGGACTCAAAACCTATACTGGGGCTGGCTTTATACTGTTGAACCCTTACTGCAGGAAAGAGGAGCAGGGTATCCTTCATTTATGCAGAATCAAGCCTGGACCAGGAAAGATCTAAATAACCTTTTAGCCAGCTGGACCGAGCTAAAGCACGATACCATACTTTACGCCAAACAGGTTTATGCTGAAATGGGTGGTGGAATGATTGGAGTGGATGACCGCGGTTATGTGGAGCCAAATCCGTACCTTTATGCCCGCCTGGCAGCACTGGTAGACATGACGCGAGAAGGTCTAACTTCGCGGGAACTTCTGGCCCAGCAAGACCGGGAAAGCCTGGACCGGCTGGAACAGCTGGCCCTCTCTTTAAAAACCATATCGGAAAAAGAACTTAATAATGTCCCGCTTACAGATGCGGAATATGAATTAATCCGTTCTTACGGCGGGCAGCTGGAGCATTTCTGGCTAGAAGCCCTGGGAGATACCGGGGTGGATCATCGCTCAGCGATAGAAGATAACCCTGCCGCGTTGGTGGCTGATGTAGCCACTGACCCAAATGGCCGGGTGTTGGAGGAGGCTACTGGGCACATCTTTGAAATTTATGCGGTAATACCTGTTGATGGCAGCCTGAGAGTGGCCCGGGGCGGTGTTTACTCCCACTATGAATTCTCCTGGCCGCTTGAAGACCGTTTAACCGACGAAAAATGGCATGATCTGCTGGACTCCGGGCAGGCTCCATCTCTGGCCGGTTGGACCAAAACCTATATCGCCCCGTGAGATTCCCACGGTTAGCGCTGGTCCTCTTGCTGGCAGTGGGACTGCCGTACTTTTGCAGTGCTTGTGCCTTACAACAGTATGGTGGCAGCAAGGATTTTCAGGATTTTGCGGTTTTTAAGAAATACCATATGCAGCTACCGAAAAAACAGGATTCTTTGTGTCTGGTAGCTGTGGGAGATATCATGCTCTCCCGATACGTGGCTCAAAAAATAAGAGAACACGATGACCCGAACTATCCCTTCGCCGGGGTTAAATGGTACCTGCAAAACGGGGACATTGTCTTCGGCAACCTAGAAGGACCGGTAACCACGGGGCGGGAAATACAGGTGCCTGAGATGGTTTTAAGGGCTGACCCCTATGTAGCCTCAGCCCTTGAAGAGGCTGGTTTTGATATCCTGTCGCTGGCAAACAACCATGTGCCTGATTTTGGTGCGCAGGGGCTATTGGACACCATGTATTACCTGGACAGTGTGGCAATTCATTATACCGGCGCCGGTAGGAATGAACAGGAAGCTTATGCCCCCTGGTATGTGGAGGTAAAGGGGGTTAAGCTTGCTTTTTTGGCTTTCAACGATCCTGCAGTTGTACCTGATTCCTACCTGGCAGGTAACGGCCCTGGAACCGCTGTCCTAAACCCTGAAAAAGTAACTGCTGCCGTCATGAAGGCAGTTGCTAATGCCAATTTTACTGTAGTTTCCCTCCACGCCGGCACCGAATATGCTCCCGGGCCGGATGCTACCCAAATAGATTTTGCCCACCTTGCCATAGAAGCCGGTGCCGATCTGGTGTTGGGCAGCCACCCGCATGTGGTACAAAAAGTCGAGCAATACCGGGGAAAATATATCCTTTATAGCCCGGGTAACTTTATTTTTGATCAGCTGTGGTCCCGGGAGACCCGGGAAGGTGTTATCGCTAGGATATGGATAGGAGAAAACAGGGTGGAAAAGCTGGGGTTCCTGCCAGTATATATCAACGATGACGCACGTCCTGTGATTCTAAGCGGGCAGGAGGGACGGAGAGTGCTGGAAAAACTGGGACTTGACCTAGTTAGGGAAACTGTTCCGGCATGGGACAATGAAAAAAAGCTTTTCGTGACGGGGGAACAATTTGTCTTTCAGGCCGTCAAACCACTGAGGGAATTCAAGTTGGTTCAAAGCCAAAAGTTCGATCTGGACAGCGATGGCAGTCTGGAAGAATTTATGCTCGAGAACGGAAGAATAACGGTACGGGCCGGTACCAATTTTATCTGGCAGTCACCGACCGACTGGTGGGTGGACTATTTCTTTCTGGGCGACGCCAACAACGATGGCAAACCGGATTTGAACCTACTGGTTTGGAAAAAAGGCAGTTTCGGTCCCCACAGGCCCTTTTGGCTAAAAGAGGAAGATACCGGCATTAAAAACCACCTATTTATCTTCAAGCTGGTAGCAGGCAACATTAAACCGGTGTGGCAGTCTTCCAACCTTGATCGGCCCAATTACCGTGCCGCACTGATTGACCTTAACGACGATGGTGAAAACGAGCTGGTAGTTACCGAGGGCAGTTATACCGACCCCGCCAAGAGAGCAGTGACCTTATGGAAATGGAACGGCTGGGGCTTTTCCCGCATTAACTAACCTTAAACCGGACGAAAAAAGCCGTCCCGGCAGGACTCGATTCTATATCAATTTTTGCTTTATGCCTCTGAGCAATGCTATAACATACGGCAAGACCCAGGCCAGTTCCCGTGTCCTTGGTTGTAAAAAAGGGCGTGCCAATTTTATTAAGCAGCTCCGGCTTAATGCCTTTGCCCTGGTCAATCACGGCCAGAACCGCATCATCACCATCCATAAAAGTTTTAACCGTGACACAGCCACCGGGTTCCATCGCTTCCAGGCCATTGCGGACAAGGTTGTGCAACAACTGGCGGATCTCTTTTTCGTCTAGCAGTAGTCCGGGTAGATCCGTTAATTCTAAGGAAATGTATTTGTTGTTTTCCATGGCATCTGCCAGGATTAGCGGATAAATAGTCTCAATGATGCTATTGAGCTTTTGCTCGATGCAGTCGGATTTTTTATTATTGGCCACGTTAAGGTACTCAGTAATAATCGCGTTTGCCCGGTCCAACTCCTCAATCATAACCTCAAAGATACTTTTATAATTGAAAAACTCTTCCTTTTCCAGGAAAAGCTGCAGAAAGCCTCTAACTGATGTCATCGGGTTCCTGATTTCATGCCCGATTCCCGCTGCCATTTCACCAATTAGGCGCAACTGGTCAAGTCGGGCCACTTCAGCCTCCAGTTTCTTTTCTTTGGTGATATCCTTTATTACTGTCGACAACCGGCAAGCTTCTCCATGAAGTTTAATGGGCCCTGTTGAGATCAGTGTGTTAATTATATCGCCGGTCTTAGTACGAAACTCCGCTTCATAGTTTAACAATTTTTTATTGTTTCTTACTCGAATATTTGCTTCTCCCCATATTTTCACGGATATTCCAGATATTATATTTAGCTCCGCTAAGGTATGGCCTATTACCTCCTCCCGGTTATACCCCATAACATCCAGCCACTTTTGATTCACCTCAATATGTTGATCATCCTCTTCTCTGATGATAGCCATCATAACCGGGCTGTTTTGGAATATTGTCTTGAACTGCACCTCCGATTGGCGTAAGGCTTCTTCGTATTGCTTGCGTTTAGATATATCCCGAAAATGTATCGAGACACCTTCTTTAGTAGGATAGAATAAGAACATTAGCCATTTCCGAAAAGATACTGAGTAAATTTCAAGCTGCTGCTCTTTTTGCTCCTGCAAGGCCTGACGACACTTCTTTAAGACAAGTGGATTAAGTCCCGAAAATAAATCACCAAATTTTTGTCCAACAATAGCCTCCCGTGAGCGACCAAACATCTTTTCTGCAGTATTATTGACGTAAGTATATCGAAGGTTATCATCTAAGCAAACAAAGCCGCCACCGATGCTTTCCAGAATATCAGCCGTCTCCTGGCGTGACTTTTGCAATTCCATTTCCGCTTGCTTCCGTTCCGTAATATTACAGCAATATCCGGCAACACCATCTTCGAGGGGATAAAGATGATTTTCAAACCAGGCATTATTCTGCACAGAATTATGTTCAAAATGTACAGGTACTTTTTTGGCCATTACTTTGCAGAAGTATGGGTAAACAATTGAGTTGACCATTTTTGGAAAAACACTCAAAGCACACTTGCCGATTAATTCTTCCGGTTTCATATGAAAAAGGCTCGCACATTTCGAGTTGACGTATTTAATACATAACTGGCTGTCTAATATATAAAAAGGATCGGTAATGCCATTAATGGCATTACGAAAATATAAGCTCCTTCTGTTCAAGCAGCTTTCTGTTTGCTTCCGCAAGGTCGAACTCTAACCTTCTTTGCTCAGTAATATCCTCAAAAGTTGCCACAGCACCAACAATTATGCCATTATCATCGAACAGGGGAGATGCACTCCAAACAGAAATTTTACGTACACCATCATCCCAGACAAATTCAATCTCCATATCTTTTACATTTTGACCGTACCAGGCAGCAAGCCGTATGGGCATTTCGCCGGGGGTAAGTTCATTGCCCTGATGAAATACCCTGGCTGGAGAAATTTCGAGGGCAGAGAGCGAAAAACTATCCCACGGGTTAATTCGTAGAAAACCGGCGGCTATTCGATTATGACGTATTTCTTTACATGACACATCCATAACAATAGATATGCCGGTGTGTATTGAGTCAATTATTTTTAAGGCAAGCTTATGATCTAAGGCGATTATTTTTACTAAAGCTTCTGAAATATCATTATGAAACGACACATGATCACCCCGTTAGTATTCTATAGTTTAATTAGCTTGTTAAATTTGACAGTTATCCATAAAATACCTTCGGGAAAAATGTCAGAATAAGGTAAGTTTTAAGTTTTAAATCTTATGTCTTGGTCCTTAGGTTTTCAGCCGGTACTATAAAAAACTACCCCACCTGTTCCTCCGTTTTTTTATCCCTGGCAAAAAGAGCGTCAACAAATTCCCGAGCGTCAAAGGGGCGTAAATCGTCTATGCCTTCGCCTACACCGATCATTTTGATCGGTATATCCAAACCTTGTTTAATGGCAATTATTACTCCGCCCTTAGCAGTGCCGTCCAATTTAGTCAGAACAAGCCCGGTCACCCCTACGGCCTCTTTAAAAAGACGGGCCTGGCTGATGGCGTTCTGCCCGGTAGTGGCATCCAGCACCAGCAGTACCTCATGGGGAGCGTCCGGCATTTCCCGGCCCAACACCCGGTGTACCTTTTTCAACTCTTCCATTAAATTACTCTTGGTGTGCAGCCGGCCCGCAGTATCCACGATCAGTACATCAATTTTCCTGGCCCGAGCTGCGTGCAGCGAGTCAAAGGCTACGGCAGCGGGATCAGAGCCCTCGGAGTGTTTGATTACCGCAGCTCCCACCCGGTTACCCCATATTTCCAGCTGATCAATGGCGGCTGCCCGGAAGGTATCCGCAGCGCTTAATAATACACTATTGCCGTTTTCTTTATAATAATGGGCCAGTTTACCGATGGTAGTAGTCTTGCCCACGCCATTGACGCCCACCACCATAATTACGGCCGGCTGTGCGCTAGCTCTATTTAATGTGGCCGTCTCCTCGCCCAAAATGTCCTGGATAAGATCTTTGAGCACGGCATATAGTTCCTCCGGATTACTAAGGCGCCGTTTCTTTACCTCCACACGCAAATTTTCCACCAATTCCAGCGCGGCATCAATGCCTACGTCAGCCTGGATCAGTGCTTCTTCCAGCTCCTCATATAGATCTTCATCGATAACCTTGCGTCCTGTAACAATGGAATCAATTTTTTCAATGAAATTTTTTCTGGTCTTGCTCAGGCTTTCCTTTAACTTGCCGAAAAATCCCATTAACTGCAAACCTCCCGGTTAATCGCTGTACCATAACTATACAGTTAAGCTAGGCTAAGATCTTTGGCGCGTAATTTACCAAAGCCATCTTGGCCGCTTGCTGTTCCGCTTCTTTTTTAGTCCGGCCACGTCCCCAGCCCAATCTTTTACCTTGGTATTCTACAGCCGCAGTAAATATTTTATCATGATCGGGACCTTCTTCGTCAATAATTGAGTATTGGATTGGGTCGGCGCTTTTCCTCTGCAATATTTCTTGTAAATCAGTTTTATAATCACGTACTGTTTGGCCGGATTTTACCTCTTCAATAATGTCGGCCAGTTGCTGCAGAGCTACCCGGCGGGCCTCTTCCAAACCTACATCCAGGTAAATAGAACCCAGCAAAGCTTCAAAAGCATCCGCAAGCAAGGAGGGTCTTTCCCGCCCACCGGAACGTTCTTCACCCCGACCCATAAACAAATAACGGCCCAATTTCAGGCGGCGGGCCACTGCGGCCAGGGAAGGTTCACATACCGTCAGGGCGCGCATTTTGGTGAGCTCGCCTTCTGTCTTGTGGGGGAAGCTACTGTAATAATAATCGCTAATAATCAATTCCAGCACTGCGTCACCCAAAAATTCCAACCGTTCATTGTTATGTTCTTCCCGGCCCCTGTTTTCATATGTAAAAGAGCTGTGCACCAGCGCTAGGCGCAACAACTCCGGGTTGCGCCAAACGTAGTGCACTTTTTTTTGCAAATCATTAATTATATCAGCAAAACGCTCCATGTTAAATATTCCTCTCAACGGTAAACCTTTCTATAACTAGTGTGGCGTTATGCCCGCCAAAACCAAAGGAATTGGTTATGGCCACTGCTACATCAGCCTGGCGAGCAATGTTGGGCACGTAGTCCAGATCGCATTCCGGATCAGGCTCGTTCAAGTTAATGGTGGGAGGAATCAATCCTTTTCGGATAGCCAGCGCACATACCGCCGTTTCCAAACCACCGGCCGCCCCCAGCAAATGCCCGGTCATAGACTTGGTTGAACTGATGGCCAGTTGCTTGGCATGTTCGCCAAAAACTTCTTTAATGGCCATTGTCTCCAGCTTATCACCCAGCGGTGTGGAAGTTCCATGAGCGTTAATATAATCCACCTTTTCCGGGGCCAAGCCCGCATCCTCCAGAGCCCAACGCATGGAAAGCACCGCGCCCCCGCCCTCGGGATCGGGAGCGGTGATATGATAAGCATCACAGGAGGCGCCATAGCCTGTAATTTCAGCCAATATATTAGCTTCCCTGGCCAGAGCATGTTCCATTTCCTCCAATACCAATACAACCGCGCCCTCAGCGATTACGAAGCCATCACGGCCCATATCAAAGGGACGACTGGCCGCGGTAGGATCATTGTTGCGCGTGGAAAGGGCTTTCATGGAACAAAAACCAGCCACGGCCAGCGGTGTAATGGGTGCCTCGGTACCACCGCTAATCATTACATCAGCCTGCCCGCGCTGGATAACTTTAAAAGCATCACCCAGGGCATTGGCACTGGAAGCGCAGGCACTGGTAGTGGTCACATTACAGCCGCGCAGCCCGAAATTAATGGCCACCTGGCCGGAGGCCATGTTGGCAATCATCATCGGTATAAATACCGGACTCACCCTGCCCGGACCGCGTTCCATCAGGACCTTGTGCTGTTCCTCCAAAGTTTCTATACCACCGACACCGGAGCCTAAAATTACACCGGCCCGAACACGATTAATTTTAGCCATATCCAGCCCGGCGTTTTTCACAGCCATGCCGGTAGCCGCCACTGCAAACTGGGTGAAGCGATCCATCCGGCGGGCCTCTTTGCGGTCAATAAAGTCCGCCGCGTTAAAACTTTTCACTTCAGACGCGATCTTACTGCTATAACCTGTAGTATCAAAGCGGGTAATCGGGCCCACGCCACTAATGCCGCCGGTTAGATTAACCCAGAAATCTTCCAGGTTGTTGCCCACCGGGGTAACCACCCCGATACCGGTAATTACTACTCTTTTAAACAACACAAAACCTCCCGGGGTTAAAATTGAAATATTTGGATATATGATTTGAAAAAAGCCCACCGGTGAACCGGCGGGACTTTTTACTTTTACTGGTGATCAATAACGTATTGTACAGCTTCTCCCACCTTGTGTATCTTTTCTGCATCCTCATCAGGGATCTGCAAGTCGAATGTCTCTTCCAAAGCCATAACCAGTTCCACAATATCCAGGGAGTCCGCTCCCAGGTCATCTACGAAGGAAGCTTCGGGTTTTACATCCTCAGGTTCTACACCTAATTGTTCAACTATGATATCCTTAACCTTTTCAAAAATATCCGCCATGATTTCACCCCCCCCTTTTTTATTTACATGGCCATGCCGCCATCCACTACAATAACATGACCGGTTATGTAACCAGCCCAGTCACTGGCCAGAAAGGCCACTGCCTTGGCCACATCTTCCGGAGCGCCCAACCGGCCCAGCGGTACACTGCTTAACAGCTGAGCCTTATTTTCCCCCGACAAATCAGCAGTCATATCCGTGGCAATATACCCAGGCACCACGGCATTAACTGTTATATTGCGGGAGCCAAATTCCTTGGCCAGGGATTTAGTAAAACCAATCAAGCCTGCCTTGGCTGCAGCGTAATTGCTCTGCCCGGGATTACCGGACAGTGCCACCACCGAACTAATGTTGATGATGCGGCCCCAGTGCGCTTTGAGCATGGGGCGCAACGCCGCCTTGGCACAATGGTAGGCACCTTTTAAATTGGTATTCATCACTGCATCCCAATCCTGCTCCCGCATGCGCGGCAGAAGGTTATCACGGGTAATACCGGCATTATTGACCAGTATATCAATGCGCCCGAATTCTTGCAATACTTGCTGCATCATGTTGTTGACCTGCTCCTGGTCGGCTACATCAGCCTGGATCACCAGTGCTTGTACACCAAGCCCGCGCACCAGCGCGGCGGTCTCCTCAGCCGCTTCGGCATTGCCGACATAATTAACTACAACGTTTGCGCCCAGCCCGGCTAAAGTCTCGGCTACTGCCCGGCCAATGCCCCGGGAAGCCCCGGTAACCACGGCAACTTTACCGCCAAGGTCCATCTATAAAGCCTCCTTTAACTGGGCAATAACCGGTTCCGGTTCCCCCTCACCGTTAAAATTAATAAATTTGCTTTGTTTGTCTATCTTTTTAAGCAAACCGGTGAGCACATTTCCCGGCCCCACTTCTACAAACATGTCATAGCCATCGGAAATAAACCGGCGCATGCTTTGTTCCCACAATACCGGATTGGAGACCTGGCGGATCAGTCCATCCCGCACCTGCGCCGCGGTGGTATAATAATCCGCATTGATATTAGCCAACACCGGTACCTCAGGATCCTTGATTTCCACCCGGGCCAGCTCAACTGCCAGCCTTTCGCCGGCAGGTTTCATCATACTGCTGTGGAAAGGAGCGCTAACCGGTAATAACATACAGCGCTTGGCGCCCAAGCTTTTAAGTGTTTCCTGCGCCTTCTTTAGTGCGTTGATTTCCCCGGCCACCGCCACCTGACCCGGGCAGTTGAAATTAGCGGCCTCCACCGTGCCGGCCTCGGCAGCCATGCGGCAGCCTTCCACTACTTTATCGGAATTAAGTCCCAGCACCGCCATCATGCCACCCTGGCCAAGGGGAACCGCCTCCTGCATAAATTGCCCGCGCATCCTCACCAGCCGCACTGCATCGCTAAACTTAAGGGCTCCGGCTACCACCAACGCGGAATATTCACCCAAGCTATGTCCGGCGGTCGCCACTGGCCTGATACCGGCCCTTTTGAGGAGCTCATGCATGGCTATACTGGTAGTAAGTATAGCTGGTTGCGTATTAGCTGTTTTCTGCAGTTCATCTGCGGGGCCCTCAAAAATTAATTCAGTCAGCGCAAAACCCAGCGCCTGGTCGGCTGCGTGAAATATCTCTCTAACAAAATCATAATTATCGTACCAAGCTTTACCCATACCTACAAATTGTGATCCCTGGCCTGGGAAAATATAAGCCAGCATCATTAATCCACCACCTTGCTGCTATAAATATGACCAATAATATTTTCTGCCTCGGTTACCACACTTTTTATAATATCCCGGGCCGGTTCCACCCGTTGCACCATAGCAGCTACCTGCCCGGCCATTACCGAACCCATATCTATATCGCCATTGACCATCGCTAGTTTCATGCGCCCCACACCCAGTTTTTCATATTCTTCAGCCGGAGCACCTGATTCCTCAAGTTCCATAAACTTTTTGGTTAACTTATTTTTAAGAACCCTGACGGGATGGCCTGTAGGCCGTCCGGTAACAATGCTATCCCGGTCCTTGGCCTTAATGATCATTTCCTTTACCCGCTCATGGACAGTGCATTCCTGGGCACAGATAAAGCGAGTGCCCATTTGTACACCTTCAGCCCCCAGCATTAGAGCTGCGGCCATTCCCCGGCCATCGCATATACCCCCGGCGGCAATTACCGGTACATCCACGGCATCTACCACCTGGGGAAGCAGGGCTATAGTACTAACTTCCCCAACATGCCCGCCTGATTCCATACCCTCAGCAATCAGCGCATCAACCCCGGAACGGGCTAGCCTTTTGGCTAAAGCCACCGAGGATACCACCGGGATAACTTTGATACCAGCGTTGTGCATTAAATTTAAATATTTGCCCGGGTTGCCGGCCCCCGTAGTAACCACGGCCACCCTTGCCTCAACCAGCAAATTGATAATTTCCTCAGCATAGGGCGAAAGCAGCATTACGTTAACCCCAAAGGGTTTACTGGTCAACTCCTTGACTTTATGCACCTGCTCCCGCACCCACTGGGGCTCGGCCTGACCCGATCCGATGATACCTAGCCCACCGACCTCGCTCACAGCGGCAACCAGCTCAGCGGTGGATACCCAGGCCATCCCCCCCTGCAGTACAGGATACTCTATGCTCAGTAAATCGCATATGCGTGTCCTAATACCTTTTCCCTCCTACCCCTGCTTTTTAGCGTCGTACCACTTAATCAGCAGGCCGGCCCATGTGAGCCCAGCACCAAAGCCAACCAGAATCACATTATCACCGTCTTTTATTTTTTCGTTTTTTAAAGCTTCGTCAAGTGCCAGCGGAACAGAGGCTGTGGAAGTGTTACCATAACGATCCACGTTAACAGCTACCCGCTCCATAGGCAGTTTCAATCTTTTGGCGGCATGTTCGATAATCCGAATATTGGCCTGATGGGGTACTAAAAAATCCACATCAGCCTTAGTCAGTTCGGCCCGGCGAAGCACCTCGGACGCACCGTCCTCCATAGCCCGTACTGCAAATTTAAATACCTCACGACCGTTCATGTGTAAATAATTTAATTCTTGGGCTAAAGTTTCGCTACTTGCCGGTTGGCGGGAACCGCCCGCAGGCATGTTGAGAAACTTACCGCCACTGCCGTCGGAACCCAGCACAGTGGATAAAATACCCCGGTCGTCCGGCACCCTACGCAGTACCACTGCACCGGCACCGTCACCAAAAAGCACACAGGTATTGCGGTCTTTCCAGTTGACTACCCGCGACATTGTTTCCGCGCCGGTTACCAGAACGGTATCGGCCGTACCGGCGGAAATAAACTGCGCCCCTACTATAACACCATAAATAAACCCGGTACAACCCGCCAGCAGATCAAAAGCCCCGGCCCGGGTTGCGCCCAACATGTCCTGCAGCAAGCAGGCAGTAGCGGGAAAAAGCATATCCGGGGTGTTGGTAGCCATGATAATCAGATCCACTTCCTCCGGCCGCACGCCGGCATCGTCCAGCGCCCTTTGCGAGGCCAGCAGGGCCTGGTCTGAAGTAGCCTCATTCTCAGCTACGATCCGTCTTTCGCGAATACCCGAACGGGAATATATCCATTCATCACTTGTATCCAAGGTTTGCTGTAAATCTAAATTAGTTAATATCCGTTCCGGCACATAGGCACCTGTACCCACTATACCGGCGCGGATTATTTCAACTGCCATTGGCTTACCCCACCTCGTGCTCAATAATGTTAAGGCTATCGCTAATGGCGCTGATTAGCCCATTTTGCACTGATTCACGTGCCCGATATACGGCGTTTTTAATGGCCAGAGATTTGGAACTGCCGTGGCAGACAATGACCACCCCGTTAATACCCAGTAATGGTGCACCACCGTACTCGGAATAATTCAACCTTTTGCCTAATTTCTTTAGAGAAGGCAATGTCAAAGTAGCGCCAATTTTAGCCAGACTGCTCTGCCGCATAGCCTGGCCGATCATTTTCATTAATACATTAGCCAATCCCTCGCTGGTTTTTAAAACCACATTGCCTACAAAGCCATCACAAACTACTACATCAACGGTACCCTTATAGATATCCCGGCCTTCCACATTGCCATAAAAATGGATGGGAGCCTCCCGCAGCAGCAGGTAAGCTTCCTGAGTCAGTTCATTGCCCTTGGTACTCTCCTCACCCACGTTCAAAAGACCAACCAGGGGTACTTCAATGCCTAAAATCTTATGCGCGTAAAGAGATCCCATAACCGCGAATTGCACCAGGTGTTTGGGTTTGCAATCAACATTGGCACCTACGTCCAGCAATAGGGTAACGCCGTCTTCTGTGGGCATTACACTGGCCACGGCCGGCCGGGCAATACCAGGTATGCGACCCAGACGCAGCAGTGCAGCAGCCATTGTGGCACCGGTGCTGCCGGCGGAAACCATAGCACTGGCGTGACCATCCCTGACTAGCTCAGCAGCCTTCACCAGCGAAGAGTTTTTTTTGCGCCGCACAGCTACGGCCGGCGCATCATCCATGGCAATTACTTCATCGGCATGCACAATTTCCAATCCGGTACAGTTATCACCCAGCTGCTTTAATTCATTCGTTAGAATATCACGGTCGCCTACCAGAACAATTTGCTGTCCGCTTTCTTGGTAAGCCTCCCATGCACCACGAACAATTTCCCTGGGCGCGTAATCGCCGCCCATAGCATCAATGGCTATTCTCAAGCCGGTTAACCTCCTCGGAAAGGTCAAACACCAAAAATTTTCCCTGAAATACTAATTCTTCCTGAACATGGGAATTAACTCTAATCATATATTTATTGTTTTTCCTTCGAGTGACTTTGGCTCGGGCAACTACTTTTTCGCCCTGGAAAACCGGTCTCTTAAAACTGACTTTGGACGTACCGGTAAGCGCCACCTCGGTATCAATAAGGGCCAGAGCAAGTGAATTAGCCTGGGCAAATAGATATTGCCCATCCAGCACTCTGGTCTTGCGCAAGGTCATTTCCCCGCTAACTTTAAGCATCGACATACCTTGCTGACCAATTTCCAGGCTGACCAACTCACCCACCACCTCATGGTCCTCAATAGACCTCAGGTTTTGGTAGGCTCCCCTAGCCATTTTTTTGACACGCTCCCGCATCTCGGGAATATCCAACTCCGCCCTGTCCAGCCTGACGGTTTGAATACTTACCCCCAGCAGCTGCGCTAATTCATCGTCGGTCAAAAATGGGTTGCCGGCCAGGTTCCTTATTAATAACCCGTGCCTTTCAGATTTTACCACATTGCTTTTGCCCATCATTAACACCTTGCCATAGTACCTGTAGCTTTAGCACCAGGTATCAAATCGAAGTATACCTCAACTGGGAAAAAAAAGCAACCACTTATGCATAAAAAAAAAAGCCCTAATTAGAGCTTATTTTAGTAAATTCTTCTTTATTTTACCGCCACTACTTCTCTCCCCTTGTAGTAACCACAGCTGGGACAAACCCGGTGCGGTGCAATCAGTTCATGGCATTGCGGGCAATTTGTCAGCTCGGGGGCGTCAATTTTCCAATGTGCCCTGCGCTGCCGTTTTTTTTGCTTGGAAGTTCTCCTCTTTGGTACACCCATACTTCATCCACCCCTTTTAATTTATGACTTCAATAATTCTTGTAATTTTGCCATGCGTGGATCTACATCCTCCTGGATGCAGTTACACTGCTGAGTATTCAGATCCACACCACATACAGGGCATAAACCCCGGCACTGTTCGATGCAAATAAACCGCATTGGTAGATTAATTAAAACCGTGCCCAAAACCTCCGGCGTAATATCTATGTAATCACCGGAATAGGCCACCCATTCCTCAGTTTTACCACTGTGGGCCGGCTGGGTTTTTTCGTAATAGGTTTCACTGAACGGTACGTTTAAATTTAAAACAAAATCCTGCAAACAGCGGCTGCAAGGTACTTTTAGCGCGACCTGCACTTTACCCTCTACATCTATGACGCTGCTGCCCACATTGGTCAGCATAAGCTCAAACTGCGCCTGTTCTACAAAGCAAAACTCGCTGTCTTCCAGCTTCAACACAGGTAATAAGCCGTTAAAAACAACCCTCCGGCGTTCACCCTTAACTTTTTTAAGTCGTTCTACATCCAAAAAGGGCATAAACACCCCTCCATAGTTCAACAGGTAAAATTATATAAAATATGTAGGTTATTTGTCAAGTGTGGTATTGATCATCGGTAAGAAATGCCATCCACAAATGAAGATAGCAATTTATAGGTTAAACAATATCAAGTAATCATGGTAAACATTTGCACATAAATTTATTATTAGGTCTTCTTGATGCATAGGGGGTTTAAAGCTGTTGAGACATAACCTGAAAAAAAAGTTCCCAACCTCGCTATTGTGGACAACTCTTGCTTTAGTATTTGTAGTTGCCATGGTTTCACACCCCAAAGATGTTTTCGATGGGGCAACTATGGGACTAAAAACTTGGTGGAATTATGTTTTTCCTTCATTATTACCTTTTTTTATTTCTGCGGAAATTCTTATGAGATTAGGTTTGGTTAAATTTTTAGGGGTATTGCTCGAGCCAATAATGAGGCCTTTATTTAACGTTCCGGGCTGTGGGGCATTTGTTATGGTTATAGGTTTTACATCCGGTTTTCCCATTGGCAGCATGGTCACAGCCCAACTGCGCCAGCAAGGCCTATGCACCAAGCTGGAGGGTGAACGCCTAATGTGCTTTACAAATAATTCCAGCCCACTATTTATGTTAACCGCTGTAGCGGTAGGCATGTTCGGCAAGCCCGAGCTGGGTTTAGTCATTGCCGGCGCACATTACCTGGCTAATATTATACTGGGCCTAATATTGCGTTTTTACGGATGTAGTAACCGGACCCAGCCGCCCTTGGCAGGTAGCCAGTCCTGGTCGATAGGCAACGCATTTATTGCCCTTTTACAACATCAGCGGGCAGAGAAACAACCCCTGGGCAAATTATTGGGAGAAGCGGTAGCTTCATCTATCACCAAACTTACAAATATAGGTGGTTTCATTATTTTATTTGCCGTAATTATCCGTTTGTTAACTGAAGCCGGGGCTATCGGTCATATCGCATCGGCTATAGGCACTATACTGGTCCCCCTGGGCTTTGCGCCCGATATTTTAACTGCCCTGGCCAGCGGTTTTTTTGAAATGACCACCGGCACCAAAATGGCCTCCGAAGCTGCAGCAAGCGAGCTACAACAATTAATGGCAGTAGGGATGATTCTGGGCTGGAGTGGTCTTTCCATACACGCTCAGGTAGCCAGCATGATTGCCCAAACTGATCTCCGCATGGGCCTTTTTTTTGCTACCCGTTTAACCCACGCCATATTGGCGGCCTGCTTAACTTGGCTTTTTTATAAGCCTGTAAGCACGGCCGGCCTTTTGACTTTACCGGTGACAGCCCCCGCTTTAACCTGGTCTAACTACCACACTTGTACTTTTACCCTTTACTCTTTACTGGCTATGATTACCATACTGATATTATTAACACTATTATCCATTATCTACAAATTTTTTACATTATTATTTACACAAAGAGATCGCCGAATTAAATTTTAGAATTCGGCGACCATTATCTGGTTATATGTATAAAATTTAGCTATTCCTTAGGGACACTTTTTAGTTCAGACCTGTTTTCTTGTACTTGGGCCAAAATGTTATTTAGTTTTCCCTCCAATTCGGCCAGCGTTTCATCGGCATAATCCAAAGCCCCCTGCTTGATTTGCCTGGCCATGTTTTCGCTGCGAAGGCAAATTTCTTCACCCATTTCTTGAGCCTTACGGGTAATTTCCGAGTCGACAGCCTTTTTCTCCAGCTGCATTTCGGCATCCTCAATAATGCGCACAGCTTCACGTTTGGAATCATTGATTACTTTGTCCCTCTCCTGAAGCACCCACTTGGCCTGACGCAGTTCTTCCGGCATAGATGCTCTGATACGATCTAAGTAATCAAGTAACCTGTCTTCATCTACTAAAACCCGTTTAGTCAAGGGAACTTTGGGGCTGTTTTCAATTAATTCCTCCATTTCATTGATAATATTGAATAGCTCCAAAACAGGCACCTCCCTACCGGTTATTAATTTTGTTCTGTAACCTTTCCTGAATTATCGGCGGTACTAAATTTTTCACATCGCCACCAAATGTTATCACTTCCTTGACTGCGCTGGAACTAATATAAGAAAATTCAGCCCTGGTCATTAAAAAAACCGTTTCTACTGAACCTTGCAAACTTTTATTGGTTAAAGCCATCATAAATTCAGTTTCAAAATCAGATATAGCCCTTAAGCCTCTGATAATAACCTGAGCTTCCTTTTCTTTGGCATAGTTAACTGTTAAGCCGTAAAACTGATCCACGACCACATTATAAAATGGCCGGGTTACTATTCTAAGCATGTCCATCCGTTCATCAGTAGAAAAAAGAGGGTTTTTGCATGGATTTGAGGATACCGCAACAATTAACCTATCAAACATAATCGCTGTGCGTTCTATAATGTCCAGGTGTCCATATGTAACTGGATCGAAACTACCCGGATATATTGCTACTCGCAAAACTTTTGCCCTCCTCAGATCAAGGTTATTAAACCTTTCCATCTTACTTTCCGCTTAATAGTGGGGGTTTTGGTGTTGAATATTGATAAAAAACCAGCGCTGTATCACCATATTTAACCCGGCGCCGCATCAGATATATACCTGCTTGGTCGGGTATCTCCTCGTCCGCCCCAATTTCCAAAGCAATAACGCCGTTTAAACGTAAAATAGGATATTTATTTAAAATATTCAACATGTCTACCCCTAGTCCCTGCCGGTAAGGCGGGTCAGCAAAAACAATATCATAGGTATCTTGTTTACGCATGGCCGTAGCCAGGGCCACATGCACATCTCCCTGAACAACCTCGGCATTCCCGCCTAGTCCAGTAATGGTCAGGTTATCCTGTAATATACGTATAACTCTGGGATCTTTTTCTACAAATAAAACCTTTGTGGCCCCACGGCTAAGTGCTTCTATGCCAACTCCACCGGTGCCAGCATAAAGATCTGCAAATTTACTACAGGGCAACTGGCTGCCGATTATATTGAACAAAGATTCTTTAACCCGATCCGCCGTAGGCCTAACAGGAAGTTTGCCAGGGGATTTGAGCCGCCTTTTTTTAGCCGCTCCCGCGATTACCCGCAAAATTATCCTACCTTTCTTTCAAATCGTTTTAATTATACCATAAAAAGTCTTAAGCAAATAATTTTAAGCTCGATCAGCCAAAAAAACTGCATATAATTACTGAAAAGGGTAAAAATATTTTTATAAACTGACGTTACAAACAGGTTTTTCAAAAAAACATAGATAGATATAAGAAAAAAGGGTGAGCGAATAATAGACAGTAATTTTTTAAAAGCAATGAATATATCGCTGGACCTGGCCCTGGAGGCCAGGGAAATTATCCGTGGGGAAACCGGCCAGGAAATTCCCGGAGTGCGGGTGGACAAAGATACTTACGAACACGCTACGGTGACAACGGTACATATTGAGGACCAAAACGCCCAGGCGATTATGGGCAAGCCGGTAGGCAAATATATTACTATAGAAGCACCGGTAATCAAGGAAAATAATCAGCAGGCGCACCGGGAAGTGGCTGAAATTTTAGCTGAACAATTAAAGAAGTTGTTTAACTTACCCATGGAATTAAACGTATTAATAGTTGGGCTTGGTAATTGGAACGCCACACCGGATGCGCTGGGACCCAAGGTAGTAGATCAGTGTCTCGTTACCAGGCATCTATATAATTACGCGCCACAGGAACTGCAGGGTGGCATGCGGCCGGTAAGTGCCCTGGCACCGGGAGTACTGGGCATCACCGGTATCGAAACCGCCGAAATAGTCCGCGGGGTGGTGGATAAGACACGCCCCTCATTAATTATTGCGATTGACTCTCTGGCGGCCCGCGGCGCTGATCGTATTGCCACCACCATTCAAATTGCCGATACCGGTATTAACCCGGGCTCGGGCATCGGCAATAAAAGGTCCGGTATAAACCAGGAAACCATGGGAGTCAGAGTTATAGCAATCGGAGTCCCCACCGTTACCCACGCTGCTATCATAGCTCAGGATGCCATCGAAAAATATATTCAAAGCACCGGCGGTCAGCCCGGGGATGCCAGCGCGGCCATTAAAAATGTGTTGGAGCCTTTCGGCGGAAACCTTACCGTAACCCCCAAAGAAATTGACACTTTAATTGAGGATACCGCCCAAATTATCGCCGGAGCCATTAATATGACCATGCACCCCGGCATAAACCCGGATGATTACGGTTATTACCTGCACTAACCCCTTCTATGTACAAAACAAGCGGCGCACCGCTTATTAACTTAGCCCTCTGCCAGATGACCAAACTGAAACTAAACTTAGACCAGCCATCTGACAGAGGCCTTATTTGGATCTATAATACGTTAACTTAACCTTTAGGGAGTGGGTTGCTGGTTGGTAACCTGTGGGGTAGCAGGCTGCTGCCCCTGGGCCAAACTTTGTTCGTAAGCAGCTACCATTTTCTTCACCATGTTGCCGCCAATAGCCCCGTTTACCCGGGAAGGAAGATCACCCATATACCCGCCCTGGGGAACCTGTACACCCAGTTCACCAGCGGTTTCCCATTTGAATTGTTCCATGCCCTGGGAAGGTATTAACTTTCTGTTGTTATTTTGTGCCATTACTCTGTCACCTCCTTTATTGTTGTTAACACTAGTATGTAATTTTTCAGACTATCTATGAGCGGTACATTTTGCATGTTTTAAATTTTTAGCCTATATGATAATAACTACTCCCCACTTTAATCAAGCGTTCCAGGACTAGCTTCAGTAAATGATACTCCCCGTTTCGTAGTTCAGGATCATCGCTAATTAGAGCCATTGCCTGGCGGCGGGCCGCCCCGAGCTGATCCCGGTCCCTTAGCAAATTAGCTAGCCTGAATTCAGGCATACCGGATTGTCTTACACCTGCCATATCGCCCGGTCCCCGAATCTGTAGATCTTTTTCCGCCAGGTAAAATCCGTCCTGGCTGGCCTTCATTGCCTTAATTCGTTCCACCGCCTCACGGGAACGCAACCGGGCTGATAAAATACAGTGGGCCTGGCCGCCGCCCCGCCCCACCCGGCCTCTTAACTGGTGCAGCTGCGCCAAGCCAAACCGGTCAGCATCGACAATTACCATCACACTGGCATTGGGCACATCCACCCCCACTTCTATCACGGTGGTGCTAACTAATACGTCCACCTGCCCGGCCCTAAATTGCTGCATCACCAGTTCCTTATCGGTTCTTTTCATGCGCCCGTGCAGCAAAGCTACCCGGCACCCGCGCAGCTCACCTTTGGTTAACTGTTGATATAAATCCACCGCCGCCTGCAGGTCCAGTTTTTCAGATTCTTCCACCAGCGGGCATACCACATAAGCCTGCCGGCCTTCGCTAACCTGACGGGCTACGAATAAAAATACCTTGGGTAATTCTTCAGGAACAACATAATAAGTGCGCACAGGTTGCCTGCCGGGAGGCAGGTCATCAATCACCGACATATCTAAATCACCATAAACCGTCATGGACAGGGTACGCGGTATGGGCGTAGCTGTCATAATCAATAGATCAGGATACACGCTTTTTTTTTGCAGTATGCCCCGCTGTCTTACGCCAAAGCGGTGCTGCTCGTCAATAACTACCATGGCCAGGTTTTTAAATATCACATCTTCCTGGAGTAACGCTTGAGTGCCCACAATAATAGAAACTTCTCCGGTGGCTATTTGCTCCAGCAGGGCACGACGCTCCTTGACAGGCAAGCCACCGTTTAAAAGAGCCACCCTTACGCCCAGCAGGGATAAGGAGCGGTCCAATGCCAAGTAATGTTGTTCAGCCAGCACCTCGGTGGGTGCCATGAGTGCCCCCTGTAAACCGCTTCCTACAGCCTTAAGCAGCGTTAAAACCGCTACCACCGTCTTGCCCGAGC
Organism: Desulfoscipio geothermicus; assembly: GCA_016841205.1. Lineage (GTDB taxonomy): Bacteria > Bacillota > Desulfotomaculia > Desulfotomaculales > Desulfallaceae > Sporotomaculum > Sporotomaculum geothermicum_A. The sequence goes on along the minus strand of JAENZP010000004.1, from coordinate 138,974 downwards.
CCACATCACCCTGCAACAGCCTGTTCATGGGATGGGGGCTTTCCATATCCGCCGTAATTTCACCCACTACCCGGCTTTGGGCCGCGGTTAGCGTAAAGCCTAGACCAGCCATATATTTTTGGATCAATTTGTTTACCTGGCCATAGTCATGTTGTTTTTTTACCCGTGCTATATTACGGCGCAACAGGGCCAATTGCAGCTGAAATAAAAACAGCTCTTCAAAAACAAAGCGCCGCCTGGCCTGTTCTGCCAGGTCATGGCTATCCGGAAAGTGCACCTGTTGCAAGGCCTCTGGCAAAGCCATTAAACCTTCTTTATCCAGTACCTGGCGGGGCAAAAACTCCCGGTAGCTTTGACACCATTGTTCCAGGGCCGCATGCATAAAAGTGCGCAGCATTCGCTGAGTAACACCACTGGTCGCCGGGTAAACCGGAACAATCCGCCCGGCATGTATTGAATCGCCTTCATCGGTAATTATTTCGTAATCCTGCACGTGCACCTCAAGATGACCAAAACCCTTGTTTAATTTTCCGCTTATGCACAAAGAAGTACCTGGTTTTAAGGTTTTCTTGACATTAAAATGATTAAACCAAACTGCATAAAAAATTCCCCGGGTACATTCCAGCGCTGCCTTAGTGATAATTAGATTTTTACGAGATCTGTTTTCCTGGCAGCTTAGCACCCGGCCTGAGACAGTTACCATATCCCCGGAATGTCTGTCAAAAGGTGATACAAGCTGACTGCGATCCACATATTCCCTGGGGAAATGATAAAGTAAATCATGCACGGTAAACAATTTCAGCCGAGCCAGCTGTTCAGCCCTGCGAGGGCCAACCATTTTTACGTATTTTATCGGGGTCACATAAGGATCTTCAGTAACCATGTTACTCATCACGCGTTACTCTCCAGCATCTGATTTTATATATAATTATTGCAACGGCTAAGCTTTTCTTGCACAGCTTGCCGATATCTGATAGAATAGATAAGTGTTGTAAAGGAGGAGGTGTTGATTATGGCCAGGAAATGCGAAATTTGTGGTAAAAGTGTTGTTGTCGGTATGCAACTCAGCCACTCCCACATTCGCACCAAAAGAACCTGGGCACCCAATCTGCAAAGGGTTAAAGCTATTGTAAATGGCTCGCCGCGTAGAATAATGGTTTGTACCAGGTGCCTCCGCAGCGGGAAGGTACAAAGGGCCATCTAGTATTTTAACAACCAAGGTAAAACAACAAAACGGCGCAAGCCGTTTTTTACTTTCATTAAGTAAAATTAATTCTGTTAGGTTTTATGTAATTATGAATTATGCTGTTGGTGCCTGCTTTTCCAAGCACCAACAGCCAATGGTTTATACTAGCTTCTGCAGACGGGGTGCATCGGTATCCCCGGAATATAACCCCGCTTGGCTATTGGCCGACCGTTAACTTCCTATAAATCCATAGTCATATCGATAGCCGGCGCACCGGATATATAACTGCCCACACCAAAAGCATTGGCAAAAACCTCAGCAACCACAGGAGTCCGATCCAGATCCATATGCCTTAATAATCCTGGTACGAATAAAATAAATATCTGTAGTCAGCCCCTGTATGATTTCACCCTGGTTGGCTGAAAACAGCCGCTCACCAGGCGAGACCCGAAATGCCGCTACTTCAGCTACATTTTAGAAGTATTTGTCTAGCCTACTGCTATCATGCCCCGAATGCCCTATTTAAATTGGCCATTTCAATGGCCGTTACTGCAGCGTCCCAGCCCTTATTGCCGGACTTGGTCCCGGCCCGTTCAATAGCCTGCTCAATGGTATCTGTGGTGAGAACCCCATATATGGTGGGAGTCCCGGTATCAAGACCCACCTTGGCTATACCCTTGGACACCTCAGCGGCTACATAATCAAAATGCGGGGTGGCACCGCGAATAACTGCACCCAGGCAAATTACCGCGTCATACTTGGCCATGTCTACCATGCGGCGGGCTACCATAGGTATTTCAAAGGCTCCCGGTACCCAGGCCACTTCCACATCCTGCTCGGCTACCCCATGACGGTATAATGCATCCAACGCCCCGGTAAGCAATTTATTGGTGATGAATTCATTAAAACGACCTACTACGATACCAAACTTTAAACCCTCTCCCACCAAGTAGCCTTCATAGAACTTTGGCAACAAAAATCCTCTCCTTACGTTAATATATTGTTTATGTTTAGGATGATCTCTTATTCACATCTTCAACGGATAACAAATGCCCCATCTTGCGTTTTTTGGTACTGAGATAGAATTTATTTTCCCTCCCGGGGCAAATCTCTATGGGCACCCGGCCAACCACCTGTAGGCCGTGCCCTTCCAGACCGGCTATTTTTCTGGGGTTATTGGTCATCAACCTGATCTTTTGCAGGCCTAAATCAGCCAGTATCTGGGCACCGATGCCGTAATCACGCAAATCGGCAGGAAAACCCAGCGCCTCGTTGGCTTCCACTGTATCCTTACCCTGATCCTGCAATTTGTATGCTCTGATCTTATTGCTCAAGCCAATTCCCCGGCCTTCCTGACGCATGTACAGTAAGACACCGGTACCTTCTCGATCAATCATTTCCAACGCCCGGGTTAGCTGGTCACCGCAATCGCAGCGGGTTGAGCCAAAAACATCACCGGTTAAGCATTCAGAGTGCACCCTGACCAGCGGTGCCTCTACACTAGTCAGGTCCCCTTTAACCAGAACGATATGCTCTTCTTTATCCAGTAAGCTTTCGTAAGCCACCGCCACGAATTTGCCATATCTAGTGGGTAAATTAGCCGAATCCACCCGGCGGATCAGTTTTTCGTGCCTGCGCCGATATTCAATTAAATCGGCAACGGTAGCCAGTTTTAAATTATAGGTTTTGCAGAATTCAACTAACTCCGGAACCCTGGCCATGGTGCCGTCTTCTTTCATAATCTCACAAATAACCCCTGCCGAATACAAACCGGCCAGTCTCATTAAATCCACCGCAGTTTCCGTATGGCCGGCTCGCCGCAGCACGCCGCCCTCTTTGGCGCGCAGCGGGAAAATATGCCCTGGCCGCCTGAGATCCTCAGGTTTGGTATTGGGGTTGATTAATGCGCTCACCGTGGCCGCCCGCTCATGGGCGGATATTCCTGTGGTAGTATCCTTATAATCCACAGATACGGTAAAGGCAGTACCGTGCGCATCGGTATTATGTGTAACCATAGCCGGTAAATCCAACTCATCCAATCTAGCGCCGGACATGGGTACACAGATCAAGCCCCTGCCATTCGTGGCCATAAAATTAATCACCTCAGGAGTGGCTTTTTCGGCTGCCACAATAATGTCCCCTTCATTCTCCCGGTCCTCATCATCAACCACCACTAACATTTTACCTTGTCTGATATCTTCAATAGCTTCTTCAGTAGTGCAGAATCTCATTATTTTCATCCTTCCGTTAATTTATTGCAGGCAGCCACCATCAGTTAAATAAATCCGTGTTCCGCCAACAAATCCGCGGTTATGCCACGTTGCACTGTTTTTTCGCCTTCATTTTCTTGATGCCCGGCAACACTCATCCAGCGCTCCACGTATTTACCAATCATATCCCCTTCCAGGTTAACCTGGTCCCCCGGTTTCTTTTGCCCTAAAACAGTGCTGTGGGCAGTATGGGGTATTAAAGACACTCTAAATGAATCATCATTATGGTCCACCACTGTTAAACTGGTGCCATCCAAAGCCACAGAACCTTTTTTAATGATATAATGCATGACCTCCGGAGGTGCGGTAATGGTAATCAAAGTTGCGATATCCCGCTTTTCCATTTTGGCAATTGTACCCACGCCATCAATATGGCCGCTGACCAGGTGACCACCCAGCCGGTCTCCAAGCCGCAACGCCCTTTCCAGGTTCACCCGGTCACCCGATTGCAGTGCGCCTAAATTGGTTTTAGCCAGCGTTTCGGCCATCACATCAGCAGTAAATGCCCCTATATCATATGCAGTTACGGTAAGGCAAACACCATTGACGGCAATACTATCGCCCACCTGCATACCATCCATAATCAACCCGGCCTTGATCTTCAAACGGGCTGAGTCAGCACCCCGGCGCAACGAAACCAGTTGTCCTTTTTCTTCTACTAATCCGGTAAACATTTTAATCACTCCATTTAACCGCGTAACCTTCTATACAAATATCTTCTCCATAACGGTTTAACTTAATGTCCTTAATGGACAGCGCATCTTGCAGAGCAGCTATACCCGGGCCACCCACGGGGCCGGGTGCGGCCGTACCGCCAATAAACTTGGGGGCTATAAACCAGTAGACTTTGTCCACCAGGTTACCCGTAATAAACGAACCGTTAACCCGGGCACCCCCTTCCACCAGTACACTAGAAATCTCACGTCGCCCCAATTCCTGCAGCAAAGCCTCCAGGTCAATACCGCACTCGCTACCAGGCACCTCCAAAACTTGTGCCCCGGCTTGCTTTAACATCTGAACTCTCTCCGGCGGAGCTCCGGGCGTAGTAACAATAAGCGCAGGAGCTTCCGAAGGCTGGTTGAGCACCCGGGCTGTACTTGGTGTCCTTGCCTGGGAGTCAAGAATGATCCTGACCGGGTCTTTACCTCCGCCTTCCTGCAGCCTGCAGGTAAGGGACGGGTCATCCGCCAACACAGTGCCCACTCCTACTAAAATAGCATCATACTTATCCCTCAGCCGGTGAACATATTCCCTGGCCGTTGTACCGGTAATCCATTGGGACTCTCCTTGCGAAGTGGCGATTTTGCCGTCCAGGCTCATGGCAGTTTTCAGAACAACATAGGGCAGACGGGTAATGATGTACTTAATAAATATTTCATTTAACCGACAAGCGTCTTCCTCTAATACACCACAAGTCACCTGGATATCTGCGTCCTTTAACTTTTGCATACCTTTTCCGGCCACCAGCGGGTTGGGATCAGTCATGGCCACCACCACCCGGTTAACCCGGGCTTTAATAATCGCCTCGGTGCAAGGCCCAGTGCGGCCGTGATGGCAGCAGGGCTCCAGTGTAACATATAAAGTAGCTCCCCCGGCAAGCTCGCCAGCCTCCCTCAAGGCGTGCACTTCAGCATGCGGCGTGCCGGCCCGGGCATGATAACCCCGGCCAACCACCCGGCCATCCTTGACCACCACAGCGCCCACCATGGGATTAGGGCTGGTGCGCCCCATGGCCCTGGCCGCCAGTTCCAAAGCCATTTGCATGTAATGTTGATCCCCGGTATTCAATTATCCACCTTCTTTGTATGTAAACATGTTAGCTTATCAAACCTTTTATTGTCGCGTAAAAATAAATAACCCCGAAGAAAAGTGGTTTCTTCAGGGTCATAAACGAATACATTAAGCACACCTTGCTCTTGCCGGAGCAAAATGAACCCAATTGTTAAACAACCTTCTCTCATCCAGACTTTACTGTCGGCCCCGGAATTGCACCGGATCTGCCCTGAAGGCTCGCGGGCTCGGATAAGACCTTACCGCCGGTACGGAATTTCACCAGTCCCTGAAGGTTTATATTATTTATTACTAATTATATTGACTTGTATTATACATGTCAATATTCACGCAGCAAATGCTGTTAGCTATGCTCAAAAACTGCCATGTTCTAGACAATTTTTCTACTGTTTGATAAAATAGATCGTATTTAAGCAATTTTCATACGGTTGGCTTGACGCCAACTGTTTATTATTTATTTTGACCGGCATATGCAAAAGCACGACATTGGTTGAATAAAAATACTGGTTATTTATTATGAAAGGATGAATACTAACGGCTAAGGTCATAGTTAAAAACCTGGTTAAAATTTTCGGTGATCATCCAGATCGAGCATTAAAGATGTTACATGCAGGGAAAAGCAAAGAAGGAATACTGGAGGCCAAGGTGTAAGATTCTCAAACTTGAGGTGCAAAATTCTCTGGCGTTATGATATTTCGGGCTTACTCAAACTGCCTCTGTATTTTTGCAAATCCAAAATTATGCCGTTAATCCGGTCAATGGTTGCTTTATTTTTCCAGTATCCCTGCCCATCGGTGCATCGATTGAGACAGCTGTATAGAACACTCAAGCGCAAATAGAGCCGTCTAGGCAATAAGGCTACATCACCACCCAACTTATGCCAGGCTTCAGTATAAAAAATGGTTTCACTAAACTGTTCATGATGCTTATCATACTGCTCGCCATTGCCCGCTATCAGGTCATTGATAATGGACCGGTTTTTTTTGAGTTCCTCCAGCAACTCATCAATAACAAACAGCCTTTTTTCGGTAACTTCCTGTACCCTAATCACCTGATAATACCATACCGTAACAATTACACCAAACAAGGTCAACAACCCGCCCAGCGCGGCTTCATTGAACCCCCTGGCGAATTCAGGCGTATTTACTTGCTCACCCAGGGTATCAAATAGGCTGGGGAAGGCGTTGGAAAGCCACCCCCAGTTGGCCAGAATCACAATCAGTTCTCTGTTTAAGGAAAGTATCACCCATACAATCACCGGGCTAAATATCATGAGCAGGCATATAAAAAGTTTTTTTAAAAAACGCAATATTTTACGTAGCAGGCGAATAGTTGTAGTCATAAATATTTTTTTAATATGCTGTGTGCCCATCAGATTGCATTCATTCATTCAATCACCCTGAAAATTTTAGAGTCATACGTAAGCTAGCATTTTTTCACAAAAAACGCCACCGTATATATATTAACCGGCGGCGTTTTTATGTTATCCATAAACACACTTTTTTATCCCTGTTTTTATGCCAGCACCTGGCTCAAAAACGCATGCGTACGCACATGCTGAGGAGCATGAAATATTTGCTGGGGCACACCTTCTTCCACTATTCTACCCTCATCCATGTAAATAACTCTGTCGGCTACTTCCTTGGCAAAGCCCATCTCATGGGTGACCACCACCATGGTCATGCCATCCCTGGCCAAATCTTTCATTACCTGCAGCACTTCACCTACCAATTCGGGGTCCAGGGCCGAGGTTGGTTCGTCAAAAAGCATAATCTGCGGGCTCATGGCCAGTGCCCTGGCAATGGCCACTCTTTGTTTTTGCCCTCCGGAAAGTTGGACGGGATAGACATAGGCCTTATCGGATAATCCTACCTTTTCCAATAGCATAATGGCCGTTTCTTCAGCCTCTTTCCGTGATATCCCCTTGACATATATAGGAGCTTCAACGATGTTTTCCAATACAGTCTTATGGGGAAACAAATTAAAATGTTGAAACACCATACCTACATTCTGACGTATTTTGTTTAAGTCATCCTTTTGGGGATCAACATGCTTACCCATAAGGATAACGTCCCCGGAATCTTTTATTTCCAGAAAATTTATACACCTCAAAAGCGTACTTTTACCTGAACCGCTTGCCCCGATAAGGACAACTACATTACTTTTACCAACGCTGATGTTTACATCCTTTAACACGTGCAGCGCGCCAAAGGACTTATTAAGTCCTTTTATCTTAATCATTTGGATTTCACCTCGTTCTCCTCAACATTCAGCTTTCTTTCCAGTTTATTAACCAGAAACGTAAAAATAATTACTAGCACGAGGTAATAGAAACCAGCCACCAGGTAGGTCTGGAAGGGATTGAAATTTTCCGCCTGGGCGTAAAGCGCCGTACCGTATATTTCGGGCACCCCCAGATAAGCCACCAGAGAGGAATCCTTAAGACCAATGATAAACTGATTGCCCAAAGGTGGGATAGCTCGTTTGAAGGCCTGCGGCATAATAATGCGTCGCATAGCCAAGGAATAGCTCATGCCCAGAGAACGGGCGGCCTCCATCTGACCACGGTCGATGGACTGAATAGTACCCCGAAATATTTCCGCGATGTAGGCGCCGGCATGGATGGCCAATGCAAGTGAACCTGCCCAAAACGCTGGCAATATAACGAGTTCAATAATGCCGAAATATAAAAACATTAATTGCACGATCAGCGGCGTACCGCGGATAACAGTAATATAAAGTTGAGCAATGGAATATAGCAATCGATTCCCTGATATCTTTAAGAAAGCAATTAGTAAACCAATAAACATAGCTAGAACTAATGAAACAACCGTTAGCTTTAAGGTAACAACCATTGCTGCCATAAAGGCTGATAAGTTTTCCATAAATATTTCGTATATTATTACCATGCTGCCACCCCTGCGCTAATTAGCCCTGGTTATTTTTTGCGTTACAGATGTGTACCTTCAAGCCTTCCCCGCATTAGTTATGGTACCATGTATCAAAAACTATTCGCCCAGAATACTGCGTCCAAACCACTTGTTGCTTATTGAATCATAAGTGCCGTCCTCAATTATTTCTTCCAGGGCAGCGTTAATACTATTTAATAGCTCAGTGTTACCCTTTTGCACTGGGATAGCCATTTCATCCACCCACAAAGGCTCTCCCACATCTTTAATTGCCAGACCGTCTTTAATAGCCCCAAAACCAACCATTTGGTCTGTAATAACAGCGTCAATCCGTCCGGTGGTCAGGTCCTTCAAAGCGATAACATCACTATCGTATCCGATAACCTTATCGTCACTGGTATACTCGAGGGCCACATCTCTGAATGTGCTGGCCTTGACTACACCAATCTTTTTATCTTTCATATCATCCGCCTTACTAATCGTGTCATTATCGGCACTAACAAAAATCTGTGCCCCGGACCGATAATAAGGTCTGGAAAAATCAACTTGCTTTTGGCGGTCCTCATTAACGGCCATGCTGCCGATAATGGCATCGTATTTACCTGCCTTTAACCCTTGAATAATGGTTTCCCAAGGATTGGTGACCGGGTTTGCTTCCATACCCATACGTTTTGCTATTTCAGCGCCTATTTCCACATCAAAACCGACTAACTGACCGCTTTCCTTGTAATTAAACGGCTTATACAACCCACTCATGGCATAAGTAAATTTATTATCCGTTTCGCTATTCTGGCTTGTACCGCCGCAGCCCGACAGTGCCATCATTAAACCAACGATCAACAAAACGCTGATAAACCAATTAATTTTTTTCAAAATAATCTCAGCTCCTTATTTATTTTACAAATCATAACAATTATAATTAATTAAAACATCACTACGGTGAACAAATGCAATTTTATCCCCCCCAACGCTCCATCTATTAATCTTAATACAAGTTGGCTGCAACTCATATTAACTAATAAGTTGCCTGTTTGAAAAAAAAAATATATCCTCTTCACCTTGAATGTTACTTTAATACTTAAAGTTATTTTATTATATTTATAATAACTTGTAAATCACGATCCCAGGCAAGTTGGCTGCAACTCATTTTAACTAATAAGTTGCCTGTTTGAGAGTAAATATATCCTCTTCACCTAAAATGTTACTTTAACACTTAAAGTTATTTTATTATATTTATAATAACTTGTAAATGTACAATCCCAGACATGACTATAGTAGTTTCACCTAAAAAATATTTCGTGAATTAAATCATGGTTATTTATGGTAAGCAATGCTTAAATTACCAACGACGAATGTTATGGAGTTTAAAGACCTCGAAAAAAACCGGGATTATAGCAATCAGTAAAAAGAGCTCCTTTTCTTTTGCAAAGGAAGCTCTTTCGAAATAACGGCTTTAAATTTTGGTGTTTCCCTCTGAACACGAACATTTTGTAATTTAAGGCCTCATGTTCATTCATACGAATTGTAATAAAACCATCTGTATATAAATAATAAATTCATAAATTATTTCCCTGGAAATCTTCCAGCGGCAGTTCTTCACCTGTGACCATTTGATACACTATTTTGGATGAGTTATGGGTGCCCACCATTAGCAGAACATCACCTGATTGTAGGGTAGTTTTGGCTTCCGGGGAAAGCATTTCGTGACCGTTACGGTAAATGGACAGTACTGTTGCCCCGGTACGTGCCCTAAAGTCAGTTTCAGCCAGAGATTTTCCAATTAAAGGTGAATTATAGGGTACGGTAACTTCATCCAGCTTTTGCAGCCGCCCGGCCATTTTAAAGGTGTAATCTAAGAGCTCGTTGGTCAGGTGATCTATCTCGGTGTTCAGCTTTTCTCTTTGCTTTAACAGTTCTGTTAAACGCTCCTGAATATCCAACAAAACTTTTTTTTGATTGTAGTCCGCCAGGTATTCACGAGCAGCCACATCAGATTTCACCACCACGCCCACCCCGGGCATGACTTCAACGATACCCCTTTCCTGTAGTAATGTTAATGCCCTCCTAATGGTTTCCGGGGAAACATTATATTTACCGGCCAACGTAGACCGGCCAAATATCTTCTGGCCTATGCGGTATTCCCCACGTACAATATGGGTGGCGATGTCCACTGCTATGGTAATGTATCTGGCCAAGTGGACATGTGATTGCTGTTCCTGCATTTGTTTACTATCCCTTCTTTTATATTATATTGCAGGCCGCTTCCCTGAGCGCCTGTACCGCTACTACCGGGTCGGCGGCACCAAACACCGCCGACCCGGCCACCAGCACGTTGGCACCTGCTTTAGCTACATCGCTGGCAGTCTCCATATTTACCCCACCATCAACTTCCAGCCATACCTCAGGTTTATTATCGTTTAAATACTGGCTGATCTGCTGGATTTTCGGCAGCATTTGTGAAATAAAACTTTGGCCGCCAAAACCCGGGTTCACTGTCATCACTAATACAAGATCGATAAGGGGCAAAACATAATCTAGTCCCCCGGGCGGTGTGGCTGGATTAAAAGCCAGGCCGGCCTTCTTACCGGCCTGTTTTATCATTTGCATTGTCCTGTGCAGGTGGGGACATGCCTCAGCATGGACAGTGATAATATCAGCACCGGCACCAGCAAAGTCATTAATATACCGGTCGGGGTTTTCAATCATTAAATGCACATCCAGGACCAAACTAGATACCGGCCGCAACGCCTGAACCACCATGGGGCCAATGGTTATGTTGGGCACAAAATGCCCGTCCATTACGTCAATATGCAAAAATTCGGCACCGGCTTGTTCTACGGCCTGTACTTGATCACCCAGAATCGCAAAATCAGCCGATAAAATTGACGGAGCAATCTTAATCAAACTAATATCTCCTTTCTGCTTCTATAACTTCCGCCAAAAAATCCAGATAATGCCGGTAACGGAGCGCTGCAATCTCTCCCCGCTCCACAGCAGCTTTCACCGCGCAGCCCGGTTCCCGGTGATGCAGGCAGCCCGTAAACTTGCACCCATCCTCAAATATGGCAAACTCATTAAAATAACCAGCCAAATCCTCCCGGCGCATGGAAGGTAAATGCATACTGGAAAAACCCGGTGTATCTGCAACCAGACCGCCACCGGCCAGGGGAATCAATTCCACATGCCTGGTGGTATGTTTGCCCCGCTTCAATTTACTACTAATATCCCCCGTTTTTAACTCCAAGCCGGGCTGCAAGATATTTAACAGGCTGGACTTGCCAACCCCGGAAGGTCCGGCGAACACGCTAATCCGTCCCTTTAAAGCCTCCCGCAGGCCATCCAGGGCCCCTGTTTTGGCGCTAACCCAAAACACCGAATGTCCTGTTTTTTGGTACTGTTTTAAAATATCCGATTTGACATGTTCTGCATCCCCGGCCAGATCATTTTTATTAAAGCAAATCATCGGAATAATGCCTGCGGCCTGGGATTGCACCAGAAAACGATCAAGTAGCACCGGATTGGGTTCCGGGTTGCCGATGGCAAAGACAATCACGGATTGCTCAACATTAGCCACCGGTGGCCTGACCAGCTCCGTGCTGCGAGGGAGAATATCCTCCACAACACCCTCTGCGTCATTGACCGGTTTCACAAGCACCCGATCACCCACCAGCGCCTGTCCGCGCAGCCGGCGAATCTTACCCCGAATGGCACATTTTATAACCCGGCCTCCAGTCCATACGAAATAAAAACCACCATAGGCCTTTATTATTACACCGTCCATAAAGGCCCTCCTATTTTAAGTTCTCTTCCCAGATCAATTCTTTGTCGATATATACCTTCACCACCCCGCTGCCAAGGTAAGTTATATTCTCATTTATTTTGTCGCCGGCCTTATGGGAATTGGCATATTGAACCGTGCTGCCCTGGGCATCTTCTACTATTATTTCCACCAGGTGAGAATCTCCATCATTGGGTATTTCATCCGATATTTTAACCTTGGCCGTCCTCTCCACCAGTCCGGGACCGTTGTTTACTACCACGCTAACCTTCGTCCCCTCTTCCACCTCCGTACCTGGTGCAGGAGTTTGGCCGGTAATTTGCCCTTTTAAAAAGCCTGAGGCAAATTCTTGTTTAATATCATCTTCATTTAACACCAAATTTAGAGCCGCTAAAATAGACCGGGCCTCATCCAAGGTATTGCGAATTAAATCGGGAACCTTTTTTATAATCGGCTCCGGACCCTTACTGATAGTAATCTGTACCTCCGTCCCTTTGGGTACCTGTTCGCCTGAGTCGGGAGACTGCAGCACAACATTCCCCTTGGCAACCTGATCGTGGTATATTTCAGCCGGGGGCCGGGCCAGCTTTAACCCGGCCTCGTTTAGCCTATACTCCGCTTCGTAATCCGTTACGTTATATAAATCAGGCACCTCGTACATTTCAGGGCCTTTGCTTATCGTAAGGATAACCTCCCGGGGCGGTTTGACCTCAGCGTCCTCCGGTCCAATGCTCTGGCGTATGACTATGCCCTTCTCTTCTTTGTCGTACTCTTCAATAAATCTGGGCGTTAGTCCCAGCGCACTCAGTTCCTCATCGGCCTGTTCTTTAGTCTTGCCAACGACATCAGGCACATTAAAAGGTTCAACATTCATAAAATTATATAAGCCATATAACCCCCCGGCCAATAGCCCCGCCAGCAGCACAACTGTAGCCCAAACCCAAAACCGCCGGGTTGATCCACCGGTTTTCCGGGGCGTTTTAACATCGGTTTTTTTATTGGCTGCACCGGACTCCGCTTTGGCCACGACCTCATTTACTGGAATAACCATCGTGGCCTGTCCGGTATCTTCAAGGGCCAATTCCAAATAGCGGGCCATCTCCCCGGCGCTTTTATACCGGTCTCCGGGCTTCTTTTCCATAGCCCGCATAACTACCGCTGCCAATTCAGCCGGTACGTCATGATTAACTTCATCAACAGGCTGCGGGGTCTCCTGAATATGCTTTATCGCCACGGCTATGGGACTGTCGCCGCTATAAGGCTGTTTACCGGTGAACATTTCATATAATAAAATACCTACGGCGTAAATATCCGATTGAGCGGTTGGTATTTCACCCCGGGCCTGTTCAGGACTTAAATAATGTACCGAGCCCATAATAGTATCCGTGCGGGTAATCGTAGACGCAGTAGCTTCCAGGGCAATACCGAAATCAGCCAGTTTGGCCCGCCCGCCATCCGTAATTAAAATATTATGCGGTTTGACATCCCGGTGTACAATATTGTTTTCATGAGCATGTTCCAGTGCTTCACAAACCTGTACCGCGATACGAACGGCATGCTCTGGTGTAAGCACCCCGTTTTTACGGATGATGTTCTTAAGGTTGTCGCCTTGGACATATTCCATCACCAGATAGTGAATATTATCTTCCTGGCCCACATCATGAATATTTACAATGTTGGGATGGGACAGGCTGGCCACGGCCAGGGCTTCGCGCTTAAAACGCTTGATAAAATCTTCGTCGGAGGTAAACTCGGGGCGTAAAATCTTAATGGTTACATAGCGGTTTAAAAAGGTATCCCGGCCTTTATAAACAATGGCCATACCGCCGCCACCCAGTTTTTCCAGTATTTCATACCTGTTTCCCAGCATTTTGCCGATCATATTAATTCTCCTCGAAAATCATCTGGCTCATTGCACAATTAGCTATAGATCCAGCGCCTGCCGGATAACCTCCCGGGCCAGCGGGGCAGCCACGGTTCCACCTGATCCGGCGTTTTCCAACAGCACCGCTACCGCCACTCGGGGCTCCTGGGCCGGCGCAAAACCGACAAACCAAGCATGGCTTTTACCATGCGGGTTTTCCGCGGAACCCGTTTTTCCGGCCACCGTGATACCGGGCAGAGCCGCCGCCTTCCCAGTGCCTTGTCTTACCACGGCAACCATATCTTCTTTTAAAGCAGCAGCCACCAATGGATCCACGGCTATAAGCCACTCCTTCGGCTGCGTGCGGCTTTGGCCACTTTTTGCACCACTGTAACCGGAAACAATATAAGGCTTCATAATGACGCCATCGTTAGCCACAGCTGCAGCCAGCAAAGCTGCCTGCAGCGGGCTGATCAATACTTCACCCTGCCCGATGGCACTGGAAGCCAGGTTCGGACCGTCCATTTTATCGGCCGGAGTAATATTACCATTATATACTGGTAGTGAAAAATCAAAACTTTTACCCATGCCAAATGTTTGAGCCTGCCGGACAAATTGCTGCGCGCCCACCGCCAGCCCGTATCGCGCAAAGGCTACGTTGCACGATTTAGCAAAAGCATCCCTTAAATCCACATCACCGTGCACGGCGTTATCATGGAGTGTAAAGCCATTAACCTCTAATTGCCCCGTACAGTTTATTGTATCCCCCACAAGCTCGGGTAAACCGGCTCGCAAAGCCGCTGCGGTTACAATCTTAAATGCCGAACCAGGCGGATAAGCACCCTGGGTGGCACGGTTCAACATGGGTGAATCCTGGCGGTTCATATAATTAGCCACCTGCGCAGGGTCGTAATCCGGGTAGCTGGCCATAGCCAGCACTTCCCCCGTAGAAGGATCCAACACTACTACGGCTCCTTTTTGGCCGGCCAGCAAGCTGGTGACTTTTTTTTGCAGCCCGGCATCAATAGTTAGGCTAACATTATTGCCAATACCAGGGCGACCTAAAATATGGTCACCCAAAGCATATAACTCATTCCCGCCCTCAAGGCCCAACAAAATCTTGGCCATGGATTTTTCAATACCGGCGGCCCCGTATTTACTGGAATTATAACCTACAATATGCGCGGCGGCACTGCCCAGTGGGTATTCCCTGACATAACCGTTTTCCACCGGCACACTACGGGCTAGTACCGTACCATGCCTGTCTAAGATATCCCCCCGCTGAATTTGACTTTCACGGACGGCAATGCGAGGGTCAGCCGGCGCAAGGCCACTGCCGGACACGCGGTCTATATAGCACGGAATCAAGGCCAGGTACACACAGATTACCACCAAACCCGCCAGTATTAAATAGGCCAGCTTGCTCACATTACCTTTCATAGCGTATCGGCCTCTCCAGAAATATTAAGCAGCATCCCGGCCAAAATAAAATTGGCCACCATCGAACTACCCCCGTAACTGATAAATGGCAAAGTGATACCTGTCATAGGCAATAATTTTGTCACCCCGGCAATTATAATGAATACTTGCAAGCCCAAAATGGCAGTAAAGCCGGCGGCCATCAATCCGGCATATTCATCCCGAGCCGCCAGAGCAATTTTAAAACCGCGGTAAATCAGCAGCATATACATAACCATAATGCCAATACCGCCCAGCAAACCGGTTTCCTCGCAAATGGCGGCAAAAATAAAGTCAGTGTGCACCGCCGGAATAAATCCGGGAAATCCAGCTCCCAGCCCAGCCCCAAAAATACCGCCGTTGTTAATGGCATACAGTGACTGGATAATTTGATAACCAGATTCCTGGGCTGTAGCCCAGGGGTCCAGCCAAATAGCTACCCTTGTATGTACATGGCCTACCAGCATGTATGCGGTCGCCGCCCCGAAGAAAAACAGTAAAGAACCAAGCAGAATATACAGCCAACGGGCCGTAGCCATGTATACCATGGCTAGAAAGGTACCAAAATAAATCAGTGCAGTCCCCAAGTCCTTTTGAAACACCAACACTAATAGCGCCGTTAGCCACATACCCAAAAGCGGTCCCCATTGCTGAACACCGGGTAATATATAGACCCGCTGTTCACCCGCCTGCAACAGCATGCGGCTTTCCATTAAATAACTGCCCAGAAAAAACACCAGTAGCAGCTTAACAAATTCAGATGGTTGAAAGTGAAACAGTCCCAGGTCCAGCCAGCTTTTCGCCCCACCCAATTCGATACCAAAAAATATGGGTAAAAGCAGTGCTAAAATACCGGCCAGAGCTACCAGGTACTTGTAATCAGCCAATTCCCGGTAACGACACAGCAAGGTTGTTGTCAAATATAAAGCTACCAGACCAATGACCACCCAAGATAACTGCCTGTACCCGTACCCGGGATTCAGGCGAAACAGGAATACCAACCCGGTACCGGCAAGAAAGCTGATTAAAGGGGTTATATACTGATCAAAACTTACCCGCCGCATCTGCCACAGCACGCTGAGCAGTATAGATCCGGCAAACATGATCGATGCAGCGGCCATAGCCCATATTCCGCCCGTTCCAGGTTCCTTCAGGTAAAGAATTATTCCCCCGGTGAGAGTGTAAAGGAAAGCCACTGCCAGTAATTTTCGCTCTTTACCGCGCCCGTGCAAATTAATCCACCGCCAGAATAATGATAGATATATTATCGTTACTACCAAAGGCAATGGCTTCGTCCAGTAGCATATGCGCAACGTCTTGCGGATTTGGAGGCAGTATCATTAAATCGCCAATCCGCATCTCCGGCACAAAACCGGTTAATCCATCTGTACAAATAAGCAGCCGGTCACCCCGGGCAATGTCATACTCGTAGATATCCACATCTAACCGAGGACCGATGCCAAGCGCCCTGGTTAAAACATTGCGCCGTGGATGCTGCATAGCTTCCTTTTCGGATATGCCCCCCCCGTCAACCAACTCTTGCACTAGCGAGTGGTCAACAGTTAATTTATTAATTTTGCCTTCCCGCAGTAATAATGCTCTGCTGTCACCTACATTGGCCACTATAACTTTATAACCTTCCACCAAACAGACAGTTATTGTAGTGCCCATCCCCTGCTGCTGGATATTTTCCCGGGCAGCAAGGTATACTGCATCATTGGCTTGCTGTATCCCCCTAGCCAACCTTTCCCGGCTGGATACAATATTGTACTGGTTTTCCCTAAGATAGTGCTCCAGAACTCCGAGGGCCATCCTGCTGGCCACATCCCCGGCCTGGTGACCGCCCATACCGTCCGCCACAGCAAACAAGCCTAAATCAGGACAAACACAGAGCCAATCTTCATTCCGCCGGCGCACCGGGCCGCACTCGGTGATCTGACTCCACTTCATAACCCCACCTCACAAACTTGAATATAATCTCGCCTATTCTTATTTGATCACCATTGGCCAGTACCGTGGTTTCGGCAAGGGGGTTCCCATTTAAATAAGTACCGTTCTTGCTTCCCAAATCTTCCAGCCAGTACTGCCCGTCCCGATTATACAGCCTGGCATGGTTGTTTGAAGCAAACCGGTCGGGTAGGATAACTTCATTCTGAGGCCCACGGCCTAACTTCAACTCCCTGTCCAGAACAAACTCCGCACCTTCCATAGCATATTTTTTTGGTGCGGATTCAATGCGTAACAATCCCAGACCACTTTTTTCAGTGGTGGCCGAACTGGTTACCCGGTAACCTAAACCCTCTGTAATTGCAGCAGGCGTTTCTGTACGGGGTCTTGCCGTGTTATGTAAATCCCTAATTAAATAAATTAAAACTATGCATATAAATACGTATATTAATACTATAAAAGCGGTGCGCAGTACAAATAAAATAATATCCAAAAAAATCATTCCACCTTAAATATTAATACCGTATTACCCATTTTGATCATATCCCCATCAATTAGTTCTCGTTGGGAAACCTTCACCCCGTTAACATAGGTCCCATTGGTGCTGGACCGGTCTTTAATGATAAGCTGCCGGCCCGTACGGCTGATAACGGCGTGGCGCCTGGAAATACTGCTGTCCGGCAGACATATATCACATATTTCACCGCGACCAATCACCACCTGGTTACTGGCCAGCGCAAAGCGTTTACCGGTTAACGGACCCTCCGCCACTTCCAGCAACCCAGTTGGGTTTTGACCGGTTTCAGGCATCCCCCTTACCGGTTTAAAACGCATCGTATCTTCTACTTCCGTCTGCTCCTGCGCTTCTTCCACACTCTCATCAAAAAAACTATTTATCCGCAGCTGTCCCTGTAGCAAATCCTGCTGTTCCGCAAAGAACACCGCCACCGGCCCCAGCATGGTATATTTTTTTTCGATGGCCTTGTTTTTTACATATTCGGCCATTTCCGCCGACAACCGGTCAATAAGCGGCGTAACCACGGCAAAGTCCCCTGGCGCCAGGAAAACCTCAAACCGGTTAGGCACGTAAATATCCTTAAGCCCGGTCCGGCGCCGGTCACGCATTTCTCGCGCCAGTTTTTTGGCTATTTCCACCGGCTGTAGACCACCGCTGCCGAATTTATCTTTAAAAAAACCTTCAATATATTTTTCCAGGCTACCTTCCAGCTCCGAGAAAAAACCCACCGCAGATCACCTCATTAAGGTTTATCGCTCACCATTAGCCGCCGGCGCAGCTGACCGCAGGCAGCATCAATGTCCAAGCCCATTTCTCTGCGCAAAGTTACCGGATAACCGGCTTTTTCCAATACCGTCTTAAAAGCCTGCACTTCCTTGGCACCGCAGCTAGCGATACCACGCTCGGGTACCAGATTGGCAGGAATTAAATTAACATGACAGTGAATACCGCGTAATATACCGGCCAGCTCTTTGGCATGGGCCAGTGTATCATTCATCCCGCCTAACAAAGCATATTCAAAGGACACCCGCCGTCCGGTAGACTCAGCATAAGCACGACAGGCAGGAAGCAGTTTTTCCAGCGGGTAGACCCGGTTAACCGGCACCAGTTGGCTGCGCAGCGTATTATTGGGGGCATGTAGAGAAACCGCCAGGGTAATTGCCAGGTGCAATTGCATTAATTCGTAAATGCGCGGCACGATACCGCAGGTTGATATAGTAATGTGCCGGTGGCCAATTCCCAGCCCGTACGGCGCGCTAACCAGTTCCAAAAATTTAACCGTAGTCGCATAATTATCCAGCGGCTCGCCAGAGCCCATTAATACTATACGTCCGATACGCTGGCCTGATGACTTTTGCATAGCCAAAATTTGGTCAATCAGTTCACCCGGGGTAAGGTTGCGGAATAGACCGTTTAGCCCCGAAGCACAGAGTTTGCAGCCCATGCGGCATCCTACCTGGGTGGAAAGACAAGCGGTATAGCCGTAGCGATATTTCATTAGCACGCTCTCCACAGCCTGGCCGTCCGCCAATTGTAACAAAAATTTTACCGCCTCGCCACCACGGGAAACCTTTTTATCCAGCACTACTAACCCACCTGGGCTAAATTTACCGGCCAGTTTCTCCTGCACTTCTCTAGGCACATTGGCCATTTTCGCAAAAGAGTCCACCCCCTTGCGATGCATCCAGTCAACCACCTGAGCGGCTCTATACTTAGCCATGTCCAGGGCGGTTACCTCACGTTCCAGTTCCTCCAGCGTCAAATCCTTAATATTGGCTAATCCCGGCATAAAAAATCCCCCGTCGACATGTTTTGCTATTCTACATGCGTCCACACAAATCCTGCTTATCAGATTAAGGGCTAATTACCGCTTTTACCAAGCCTGGCTATGAAAAACCCGTCCAGCTCATGCTTATGAGGTAATATTTGCAGGTAACCCCAGTCCAGGGTAGCTGCCTGGTCAAGTTCAGGCGGTAATAATCCGGCCAGGGGCTCTAACCTGAATTCTGGATGTTTATTTAAAAATGATTCCACCTGCCCCAGGTTTTCTTCCCATGTAATGGTGCAGGTACTGTATACTAAAACCCCGCCGGGCTTTAACGCAGCCGCTGCAGACTCTAAAATTTGTGCCTGCAGCACAGCTAAAGCGGCAATTTGTTCTTCCTGCTTGCGCCACCTGGCATCCGGACGCCTGCGCAGTACACCCAAGCCTGAGCAGGGAGCGTCAACCAGCACGTAATCGGCCCAGCCGGTGTACTTTTCCGGGATTTGCCGGGCATCGGCCAGAATTGGCTGCACGATTTGCACACCTAGCCGCCGGCAATTTTCTTCAATGAGTTTTATTTTATGCTCATGCACATCCAGGGCCAGTATCACGCCCTGGTTTTGCATAAGTTGGGCCAGGTGCGTGGCTTTACCGCCGGGGGCACTGGCCACATCCAGCACCCGGGCACCCGGCACGGGGCACACGGCCTGTCCTACCAGTATAGAGCTTTCATCCTGGGCCTGGAACAATCCTTCTTTGAATGGGGCCAATCCACCCAAGGATACAAATCCCTGCAATTGCAGGCAGTCAACGGCATATTGGCCTCTTTGCGCTCCCACGCCCAAGCCGGCAAGTCTCTCCACTAACTCTGCAGCGCTGGTTTTTAACGTATTAACCCGCACGGTGTTTGGCGCGGGCTGATTGTTGGCTGAACAAAGGGCCTCTGTCTCTTGATATCCAAAATCATTAAGCCACCGGCGCACCAGCCAGTCCGGGTGAGAGTAGCGTAAGGTTATATACTGCACGGGGTCCTCAGCAGGATCGGGATAGCTTAACTGCTCCTTGCCCCGGGTTAAATTACGCAGCACACCGTTAACAAATTTAACAATGCCTTCATGCCCATGCCGACGAGCCAGATTGGCCGACTCATTAACGGCAGCGGAATCGGGCACCCGGTCCATAAACAAAACCTGATAGGCTCCTAAACGTAATATATTCCGTACGACAGCCGAAAGGTCGGGCAGCGGCCGCCGCAAATAATGGCTTAGCGCCCAGTCCAGCGTATTTTGAGTGCGCAAGGTCCCGTAAACCAGTTCGGTGATAAAAGACCGGTCTAATTTTTCCGGCTCCAGCTTATCCAGTAACGAACCCAGAGCCAGATTGGCGTAAGCTTCCCGTTCATCCACCGCCAGCAGTACTTTTAGGGCCGCTTCCCTGGCGCTTGTCTTATGTGTCAAATATGATCACTTCCATCACTTAAAAAATATTGGATGGCTCCTTCAACCCGCCGGAATGAAAACTGCGTGTCCTGGCATGGCCCGTGAGGCCTTAAATTTGTGACGCCCAGCACCGGTACCGGGTTGGCATCCAAAATACCGCTGGTTAAATCCCGCTCGCAGGCTATCGCCACAATAGCTTTAGGACGGTAATCCTGCACGTATTTGCGGGCCAGTGTACCTCCGGTGGCCATCCCCACCATGATACCGTAACGGTCCCGCAATTGCAGTAAATCGCTAACCATACACTGGCCACATTGTCGGCAATTATTCACATTGCCCGCAACTTTATGCACGCAAGCACTGTTTTGCAAACAATGCGGAGCCAGCAGCAACAGCTGCCCCGGTGCAACACTGATCTGCATGACCCGCACCAAGCTATTGTTTACTTCAATAAAAGAGTTTTTAATCCGATTCATATCTATTTTAAGCAACCTGCCCAGCATTAACACCAAAGGGAAAAAGGTATTCAGCGCCACCCGCGTGGGGCCCTGTAACAAGGCAAAGGGCCTTGCGCGGATAATCGTCAAAACTATGGCGGTCAAGCCAATACCAGCCAGCATGATAGTAACCAGCAGTACCAGCGCCACTGCTAACAGCACAAATTTGTAAATCATAGAGCGTTCCGGGCTAAAAACAAGGAACCAAATGGATAAAACAAGTAAACCCACCACCAAGAGGCTGGCCACCAATAAACCAATAAACAGGCGTTTGTGCGTGTGGATCTGCACCACGTCATACAACGCAATCACCTGCCAACACCTGTCCTTCGCCCAGCTTGCTGCCGGCTGCCAGCGAGTGCCCCCGTAAAAATTCGACCGTATTCATCCGTTTTTTACCCTGCAACTGCAATTCTTCAATACTCAGTATGCCGCCACCGGTTTGAACCAAAATGCCACGGTCGCCACGGACTTCCACCACCTGGCCCGGCTCAGCAGTACCCACCGGGTAATCCCGAACCACGGATACCTGCCATATTTTCAGCAGCTTGTCTCCAAGGGAGGTGCGTGCGCCCGGCCAAGGATTTAAACCCCTGACCTGGTTTTTGATTGTCTCTGCATCCTGTTCCCAGCATATTATCTCATCAGTTCGGGTTAGCATGGCGGCATAGCAGGAACGGCTATCTTCCTGGGGCACAGGCCGCGCCCGACCGTTTTTAATCAGTTCCAACACTTCAAGCAGCAGGTGCCCGCCCAGCGCCGCCAGCCGGTCATGCACCATCCCAACTGTATCATCAGAGCCAATCGGCACCTGGCCCTGCAACAGCATAGCACCAGTATCCAAGCCCGTGTCCATTTGCATAATGGTAACTCCGGTTTGCCGTTCCCCATTGATTATGGCCCGGTGAATGGGTGCCGCCCCCCGGTATGCAGGTAAGAGCGAAGCATGCACATTAATACAACCATGTGGGGGCAGATATAAAATTTCCTCCGGCAATATTTGCCCAAAAGCTGCCACCACTATTATATCCGGACATAATCCCCGCAGTACTTCAATAAAAGCAGGCTCACGCACTTTCTTGGGTTGATAGACCGCCAGCCCCGCCGCCAGTGCAGCTACTTTGACCGGCGACGGGCGCAGTTTTTTTCCCCGCCCGCCAGGCTTATCAGGCTGAGTAATCACTGCGGCAACTTCATAATTATTGTTTAGCAATGCATTCAGCGATGGCACCGCAAAATCAGGTGTGCCCATAAAAACAACTCGCATATTAACTTAACTCCTTTATACCCAAAGCCAATATTACTATACCTTTTTTAAATTCTTTGCTTTATCAATAAATAAAATTCCTTCCAGGTGGTCTATTTCATGCTGTAGTGCCCGGGCAAAAAAGCCATGGGCCTCGAGCTCGATTTCGTCACCGGCCCGGTTTAAGCCTTTAACCTTGACCCGCTCAGCACGAGTAACTTCACCCATAACACCGGGAATACTGAGGCAGCCCTCGCTATCAATTTGCGTACCAGCGGTTTCTGCAAGCACAGGATTGATAAACTCTACCAAACCTGCGCCTACATCGACCACAATCGCCCGCTTGGGTACCCCAATTTGCGGAGCAGCCAATCCCACACCCTGATTGGCATACATTGTATCACGCATATTATCCAGCAATTTATCAATATGGGGACCCAGCTTGGTAACCTGGAGCGCCTTATCCCTTAATATAGCATCTCCGACTTCTACAACTCTATATATAGCCAACGTTACACTACCTCCTTATTTTATAAACAAATACTTGATTCAGGTGAGGTTTTAACCCCATCTGAATCTTAGAAGCTGTTATCCATGAGCTTAGCGCTGCTTATCTCCCGCTTAAAGAAGCGGGAGTATTAACAGCGGTTAGCTATCGGATAAACACTTGACAATCCTTACATAATATACATAGGGTCCACATCTATGCTCATCTTTAATTCTTTGCCCGGTATGATGCCACCGGTGGCCTGACAGAACCGTTCTATAACCAAACGTAATTGCCGGTAATCTGCACTCCAAAGAATGATGTGCCACCGGTAATTTTCTTTTAGCCGGGATAACGGTGCCGGAGCGGGCCCCACTATCATTATTTTTCCCCCGCTCAGCCCTTCGGCAAACCTATCCAGCTGAGCACGTGTTTTTCCCATCGCCTGCTGTACAGCGGCATCGTCCTTACCAGACACTATTAACCTGACCATCTTGGCAAAAGGGGGGTAACTCATTTCCTTGCGCACTGCAATTTCCTTCTGAAAAAATGCCAGGTAATTGTGCCGGGAGGCGGCCTGTACCGCATAATGTTCCGGGGTGTATGTTTGGATCAATACCTCGCCAGGTTTGTCCCCCCGGCCCGTACGGCCGGCCACCTGGGCCAGCAGTTGAAAGGTACGCTCCCCGGCCCGAAAGTCCGGCATATGTAATGTACTGTCGGCATTTATTACCCCTACCAAGGTTACCCCGGGTAAATCCAAACCTTTAGCCACCATTTGCGTGCCCACTAAAATATCCGCTTCACCATTGCTGAAGACAGCTAGTATCTGTTCATGTGACCCCTTGCGAGTGGTAGTATCAGCGTCCATGCGCAAAATACGTGCCCCGGGCAAGGCCGCCGCCAATTCCATTTCCACCCGCTGGGTTCCTGTACCAAAATAGCCCACCTGGCTGCCACCGCAATCAGGACACCGCTTGGGCGCTTGTATACGATAGTTGCAATAATGACAGCGCAAACGCCCGTCAGTATGATAAGTAAGGGAAATCTCGCAGCGGGGGCACTTCAACACCAGACCGCACTCTCGGCAAACCACCAGGGTTTTAAACCCCCGCCGGTTTAAAAAAACTATGGCCTGTTCTTTGTTATGAAGTTTTTCGCGTAGTTTTTGCAATAATATCAAGCTAAAAATACCACTGTTGCCGGATTGCACTTCCCGGCGCATATCTATCAATTGTACATTAGGCATGCTTTTACCATTAGTTCTATTGGGCATATTAATCAAGGAATACTCACCACCCGGGAAAGCCCGGCAGTAAGATTCCAAAGAAGGGGTAGCACTGCCCAGCACAAGCACCCCCCCGCTCTTTTGTGCCCTGTAAAGAGCCACCGCCCGGGCGTGATATCGAGGTGCTTCCTCTTGCTTATAAGACGGTTCATGCTCCTCATCAATAATGATTAAACCGGGATCAGGCACCGGTGCAAGTATGGCTGAGCGCACTCCCAGCACTACAGGAGCACTGCCATTTTCAATACGCGACCATTCATCGTATCTCTCACCGTCAGACATGCGGCTGTGCAGCACTGCCACACTACAGCCAAAGCGAGCCTTATAAAGCCGGACCATCTGCGGGGTTAAGGCTATCTCGGGCACCAGAGTGATGGCCTGCCGGCCGGTGTGCAATACTTGCTCAATGCAGCGCAGGTAAACCTCGGTTTTACCGCTGCCCGTAACGCCATGCAGCATAAATACCCGGTGTCCGCCCTGCTGTAGGGAAGCTGCAATATCCCGCACAGCACGGCTTTGCTCACCGGTTAAGCTGACTGGCGCTTGATTAACTATTTTATACTGCGAATAGGGATCCCTGGCGGAAAGATAGGTTTCCACCCTCAGCATCCCCCCCGCACGCAATTGGTTCACTATATATAATGTTACACCGGCTGCTGTTGCTAGCTCCCGTTTGCTCAGCCCAGGATGCAGCAGTGCTGTTTCCAGGACCGCCAGTCTTTTTGGCGACCGGGCCAACTGCTCCCGCAACGCTGGTAGTTGCTCCGGCCCCACGGCGCTATAAAGCCGTTCCACAGGCCTAGAGGCAGTCCTTTTAAGCACCGGAGCAATAACGGACTGCAGCGACTTTACAGTGCTGCAAAAGTAATAATTCGCCAGCCATTTGGCCAGGGCCAGTTGATCTTTCCGAAATAACGGCCTTTCATCTGCCAGGTCAATGATTTCCTTAACCCCTTCAACAGCCCTTTTTTCACTAAATCCTACAACAAAACCGGTAACTTTCTGTTTACCGAAGTAAACCTTCACCCGGTTGCCGTATTGTATAATTCCCACCAGCTTTGGAGGTACCTGGTACTGGTATGTATGGTCAGTAAATAAACCCGGTACTTCCACAAGCACATCGGCATATAATTGATTATTCATGCATATCCCTCGAGTTTGTCCCATCAACTGAAATTTAAGCGTGTATTTTAATTATAGACTATAACAATGGTGCACCTCAATCCATCTTTTGGCTCGATACGGGTACCTGCCCGCTCTCCACCGGCGGGTGCTGAGGGGCATGCACGATGGTAAGGCTGTTAAAAATCATTTCCTTTTCATATTTCAGTTGATTATCATGATAATAGCGCTGTCTAATTTCTACGCGGGGGACGAAAACCGAAAACTCATGGGGTACTGTAATGGAAATACGGCGGGCCATAGTAACTACCAACTCGCCTATTTTTATAGTCGCCATATCCACCTGTGGCGACCCGGCCCATGTTTTATAACCAAGTATTTTTTTTAACTTACTAATCAGCATAATTATCACCCGACAGGTTTTTATCCATATTATGCCACGGTAGAGTAATTGTGTGTAAATAAAAATATAAAAATGCGCTCAGGCTGTCTGTTCGGGCACTATAGCGCATTTTTCCCGTATTTTTATTTGAAAGCTTAGCCTTCGAAAACCGGGGTGCTCAGGTACCGCTCGCCAGTATCAGGCAAGATTGCAAGCACGGTTTTACCCGGCCCAAGTTCCCGGCCCAAGGCCACCGCAGCATACACGACAGCGCCACTGGAGATACCCACCAGCAAGCCCTCTTCCCGAGCCAAACGTCTGGTCATATTAAAAGCATCTTCGTCGGATACGGCATATGGGGAATCTACCAACGCCAGGTCCAGGTTGGCGGGCACAAAACCATCCCCGATACCCTGAATGCCGTGCCGTCCCGGTTTACCACCCGATAACACCGCCGATTTTTTAGGTTCAACTGCATAAATCTTGATTTGAGGATATTTTTTCTTCAACACCCGGGCTACGCCGGTCAGAGTACCACCCGTACCTACACCGGCCACGTAAGCGTCAATGTCGCCGTCTACCTGATCCAATATTTCCTGGGCCGTGGTATGTTCATGAAACGCCGGGTTATCCGGGTTGGTAAACTGATCCGGCATCCAGGCCCCTGGTATTTGCTGGACCATTTCCCGGGCCTTTTTCACGGCCCCGTCCACATCCTTGTCAGCAGGTGTAAGCACCACCTCAGCCCCGTATGCCCGGGCCAGCTTCCTTCTCTCTTCACTCATCGATTCAGGCATCACTACAATCACCCGGTACCCCTTAACCGCGCCTACCATGGCCAGGGCAATACCCTGGTTGCCGCTGGTAGGCTCCACAATAACGGTGCCCGTCTGTATAATCCCCACCTTTTCGGCAGCGTCTATCATGCCAAGCGCCGCCCGGGCTTTGGCACTGCCGCTGGGATTAACCATCTCAAGCTTGGCAAGTATTCGCGCACCACAGTCATCAGTCACTTTATTTAGCCTAACCACAGGAGTATGACCCACCAGTTCCAAGACATTGTTGAAAACATTGGTCACTATATAATTCTTCCTTTCCATTTATTTGTTGACAGATGTTCATACTGCTATTTACAATTTAACCGGAGGTATTTACATTGTCCAATAACAAGCTTTTTGATACTTATTTATATTAGAGCCATTATTAAAAATTACTTGCACATACGATATCATGAGCCGGCATTTTGCCCGTTTAAGCCTATCTCAGCCCAAATTTAATGCCTAATGCAAATGCACCAGGCAAGTTGACCGAGGCCTGAAACTTATTCAAACTTGGCGAGCACATGCTGGTAAGCAAGGCCAACATTGCAGGCTGATCGATCGCATAGAATGTTGGCCTGGTTGTACGGGACCATCGCATGTACACGGCCAGATACAGAGCCAGAGAAACAAACCTGCTGAATCAGCTTTGAATGACCTAAAAAAGCCGAGTTAATAAATAACTCGTGTGGAAATGGAAAAAATATAATATAACGCAGCAAATTACTCTGCTGCGTTTGTTTTTTTATCTGCCATCAACTGCAACACTTTATCCCATATAACCTTACTAAGTGCCAGTTTATCCATCTCCGGCAGTGGCTCCACCTTTCCGTCCGGATATAATATATTTACTATATTAGTATCGGAACCAAAACCGGCTCCTGGTTGTGTGACATCGTTGGCTACCAGCAGATCCAAATTCTTTTTATTTACTTTTTCCCGGGCATGTTTGATTACATCCTCAGTTTCAGCAGCAAACCCCACCAGCAGCTGGTGTTTTTTTTGTTTGCCCAGATCCATTAAAATATCCGGGGTTTTTTCCAGCTCCAGCACTAGACCGGCCTCATTTTTTTTGATTTTTTGGGTAGCCGCTGCCCGGGGACGGTAATCTGCCACAGCGGCTGCTTTAATGACCACATCCACCCGGGGATACAGTTCCAGCACCGCTTGATACATTTGCTCTGCGGTCTCCACGTTAATTAAATGCACCCCGTCAGGTGCCGCCAGCCGGGTAGGCGCTGATACCAGATAAACCTTTGCCCCCCTATGGACAGCTGTTTCAGCCAGCGCATAGCCCATTTTGCCGGAACTATGATTGCCTACATATCTTACCGGATCTATTGGTTCCCGGGTACCCCCGGCAGTAACCAGAACCGTTCGCTGGGCCAAATCCTTTTTCAGTTCCAGCACCTCTTTAATCTTTTCCATGATCACCGCCATATCGGCTAGCCGTCCCGGTCCCTCATCCCCACAGGCCTGAGGCCCCACGGCCGGATCCACTATTTTAAAGCCCATCCGGCGCAAGCGGCTCAAGTTGTCTTGCACAACTTGGTTAAGGTACATGTGCACATTCATTGCAGGGCAGACTAGCACGGGGCAACTCATGGCCAGTACCGTGGTGGTGAGCAAATCATCAGCTAAACCGCAGGCCAGTTTGGCTAAAATATTGGCGGTAGCGGGCACTATCAGGGCCATATCAGCTTGACGGGCCAGCTCTAGGTGAGGGTAGTGCCAGCCCGGCGGAGTTTCAAAGGTATCGACGTGCACGCGGTTATGTGAAATGGATTCAAACGCCAGGGGCCTTACGAATTGCTGCGCTCCGGCGGTCATGATTACATGCACCTCGGCACCGCCCTTGACCAGGTTACTTACCAGATCCAGAGCACGGTAAGCGGCAATTCCGCCGGTAACCCCAATAACAAAGCATTTACCCGTAAGCATGAGTCACCCCCGTTATTTAATCCCCTGCTTGGTTCTCCGGAACGTTACATTCCCCCGAGCAACTTCTTTCAACGCCGCCGAGACAGGTTTATCAAATACCCAGGTTTTTTCCTCTTCATCTTGTTGGATGGCTATTTCCGTTACTTGACGCGCACGTTTAGCCGATATCACCACTAGCGTATACCGGCTGTCCACATAATCCATTAAATCATCTAAAGAAGGTTTATTCAGGGCCATCAGAGCTTAAACCTCCAAATATATTATTATCGTAATGCTAAGTTAGGACTACTTATTTTAAAGTATATACCTCGTAATTTAAATATATTATGTAGATATGCTCTCCTAAACAAATTTATATAAATTACGACGAGTATATGCAATCCCAATAAAATAGTTCTTAACAACCTGGTTATCAGGCAATTTAATAATTTTGTAAAAACAAGTCTATATCAAAAAGCCTCGGACGACACCTTTCCGCAGTAATGATAGCACATACCCTTTGGACAGCGTCAACCAGGTCATCGTTAATGACCAAGTAATCATACTTACGTATTTCTTTAATTTCCCTTTCCGCCCACTGCAGCCGGTGTTCAACATCTCCGCTACTGTCCGTACCCCTGTTTTTTAGACGCCTAGCCAGTTCAGCCCGGGATGGAGGAATTAAAAATATTAATACGCTATCAGCATATTTGCTTTTAACTTGCAATGCACCTTGGACGTCAATTTCTAAAATAACATCCACGCCCAGGTTAACAGCATCTACCACAGGCTGTTGCGGGGTCCCATAATAATTCCCGTATACATCGGCCCATTCCAACAACTTATTACCGGCAATCATTAGCTCAAATTGTTCCTGGGTTAAAAAATAATAATCAACCCCATGCTGTTCAGCACCGCGAGGTTTTCTGCTCGTCGCTGAAATGGAAAGCTGCAAGTTCGCCAGTTCTTTAAAAAGGCCCTGGCAAACAGTTCCCTTGCCGGACCCGGAAGGGCCCGATATCACTATTAAATTCCCCCTGGTTTTACTCCTCATCGTTCCCAACAGCACTATCCTTATTGACCAAACGATGGGCCACCGTTTCAGGCTGCACCGCTGAAAGGATGACATGATCACTGTCTGTAATAATGACTGCCCTGGTACGGCGGCCGTAAGTGGCGTCAACCAGCATGCCCCTGTCTCTGGCCTCGGTGATGATTCTTTTAATTGGTGCCGATTCAGGACTGACAATGGCAATAATCCGGTTGGCTGAAACAATATTGCCAAAACCAATGTTTATTAATTTTATTTCCATTTCCTTGCCCCCCCTTATCATTCAATATTCTGGATCTGTTCCCTTATTTTTTCAAATTCACTTTTAACTTCTACAACAGTACGGTTGATGGTCAAATCAGAAGATTTTGAGGAAATGGTATTAATTTCCCGGTTAAGCTCCTGCAATAAAAAATCAAGTTTTCGTCCCACCGGGGTATTGAGTTTCAGACAATCACCCAGCTGCAACAGGTGACTTCTCAACCGCACAATTTCTTCCGCAATACTGGATCGCTCTGCAAGTAGCACCACCTCGCCATCCAGCCGGGTCGGATCCAACGTCCCGGACTCCAGTAGACCGTGCAGTCGCTGGCGAAGTCGCTCGCGATATTCCTCTACCACCACCGGTGAACGCTGTTCTATTTCATTGACAAACGCAGCTATGTGTCCGCTCCGTTCCTTGATATCAACAGCTAATAAGTCTCCCTCTTTGACACGCATGTCCATTAATCCTGTCCGGGCTTGCTCTAATGCCGCTGTAATATCAGGCCACCATTGTTCCATATCCTCTTCGGGCTCTTCCAAAGAAAACACACCAGGTAACTGCAGCAATTCCGTCACACTTGCCTCCCCGGTCAAGGGCAATTTATCTTTAAGCTCCTTTACCGCCTGTATGTAAGAGGCTGCCAGAGATTCATCCACTTTTACCTTAGTCCTGTCTGGGCCACACATATGCACATTTATATATACATCCACCCTACCGCGGGCAATTTTTTGTTGTATTACCCGCTTAATACGGTCTTCTAGTACATTCATAGACCGTGGCATGTGCAAAACAATTTCGCAATAGCGATGATTTACCGACTTCATTTCAATATTTATTTTTAAGGCATCCGAATTTGTTTCTCCACGCCCGAACCCGGTCATGCTTTTGATCAATATTCCACCACCCAGCCTTGTTTTGTTGTATATATAGTATTGACTCTAGATACTAAAAATAATTTTTCTACCTAAAAAAAGAAATTCCTTTTAATAAAAAGAAAATCAATGATATTCTTTATCCAAAACCGATATGTAACTAATAAAAGATATTTAAAAACACGCCATGGTAGATATCCCACAACGCGTTTATTAATACCGTCTGGGGCCGATTATGCTCTGATTATTATTGCAGTTCTTTGAGTACCTTTTCGATTAGGTCGAGCCCCTCACGGATGTTATCCATTGAGGTTGCATAAGAAAGACGGAAACAATTGTCATTACCAAAGGCCACGCCGGGTACAATAGCCACGTGTTCTTTTTCCAAAAGCAACCTGGCCAGGTCAGTCGCACTATTAATAGCTTCAGAGGCATAACTTTTGCCCATTAGCGCCTTTACGTCCGGGAATACATAAAATGCCCCGCCTGGACGATTGCACTGGACACCGGGAATAGCAGTTAATCTATCTACCATATAATCTCGCCGTTTGACAAACTCAGCCACCATTTGCTGCACAGATTCCTGAGTGCCGGTAAGGGCTTCCAGGCTAGCCGCTTGGGCAATGGAAGTAGGATTAGAGGTTGAGTGGCTTTGTAGGTCAGCCATAGCCTTGGCTACCGGCTGCGGCGCAGCAGCATAACCTATGCGCCACCCGGTCATGGCATAAGATTTGGAAACCCCATTGATTACGACGGTCAAATCTTTTAAACCCGAACTTAAAGAAGCAATACTAACATGCCGGCCACCGTCATAAATTAATTTTTCATATATTTCATCAGAAATAATGGTTATGTTATTCTTTTCTAATATTTCTCCCAGGGCCTCCAACTCAGCTTTGGTATACACAACACCTGTTGGGTTGCTGGGACTGTTTAATACAAATAGCCGGCTATTGGGAGTGATAGAGCTTTGCAGCTGTGCAGGCGTCAGCTTGAAGCCATTTTCCACCGTAGTGGGCACGATAACAGGCTTGGCACCCGTCAATTTAATTTGTTCCAGGTAGGTCACCCAGTATGGGGCGGGCAAAATCACTTCGTCCCCTTCCTGGCACAGCACCTGAAAGACATTATACAGCGAATGCTTAGCCCCGGCGGAAACCACTATCTGGCTGGGCTCATACTGCAAGCCATTATCCTCAGCCAGCTTTTTAACTATAGCCTGGCGCAAAGGCTCAATACCGGCTACCGGAGTATATTTGGTCATCCCATTAGCAATAGCCATTACCGCGGCCTGCTTAATATTCTCCGGTGTATCGAAGTCCGGCTCGCCGGCGCCGAAGTTTATCACCTTTATCCCCCCGGCCGTCATTTTCTTGGCCTGGGCGTCAATAGATAAGGTGGGAGATGGACTGATGTTTTGGGCACGCTCAGCTAGTTTCAAATTTCCATCCTCCTATTATTGTAATAATTAATTTAACTAAAACCGTTTTAACTTAAATTATAGAATATGGCAATAAACAATAGAGAGACATAGCCAATTTCATAATAAATCTAGATTAAAACTTAACAACACCGATATTTTTTTTCATTCGCTCCACCGCCTCTATCATCCGCTCCTTTTCCACCGTTAACGCAATTCGGAAAAAGCCATCACTATTGCTGCCATACCCGCTGCCCGGGGTGATCACCACGCCGGCCTTATCTAAAACCAGCTCGGCAAAAGATTCCGAAGTATAGCCGGCAGGAACCGGTGCCCATACATAAAACGTAGCCTTCGGTTTTTCCAACTGCCAGCCCATACTATTTAAGGCATCCACCAGAATATCCCGCCGTTCCTGGTAGACTTTCCGCATCTGCAGCACGGCATCTTGAGGTCCGGTCAGTCCTTGGATGGCGGCATATTGAACGGCCTGAAACTGCCCTGAATCAATGTTTGACTTTAATCTGCCCAGCGCCTCAACCACCTGGGGATGTCCGGCGGCCCAGCCAATGCGCCAGCCGGTCATGTTGTAAGTCTTGGATACCGAGTGGAACTCTATGCCTACTTCCTTGGCACCGGGATACTGCAGGAAACTTGGTGGTTCATAGCCATCGTAGGCAATTTCCGAATAAGCAGCATCGTGGCAAATTAAAATATTATACTCTTTAGCAAAAGAGATCACTTCCCGGTAAAACTCTTCGCCGGCCACGGCACCGGTAGGATTGTTTGGGTAATTGATAAACATCATTTTAGCCCGGCGAGCCACATCAACAGGAATATCGCTTAAATCAGGCAAAAAGCTCTTTTCCGCCTTTAAGGGCATATAGTAGGGCTCGGCACCGGCTAATATGGCACCGCCTGCGTACACCGGATACCCGGGGTCAGGCACCAAAACAGTATCGCCGGGGTTTAAATAACAAAAGGATATGTGCGCAATCCCCTCTTTAGAGCCAATAAGGGAAACCACTTCACTAGCGGAGTCAAGCTCCACACCAAACCTGTTTTTGTACCACTGGGCCACGGCCTTCCGGTATGCCAGCATGCCTGCCGAAGAAGGATACTGGTGGTTGGCTCCGATCTCAGCTTGTTTTTGCAATTCTTCTATAATGTAATCCGGGGTGGGCATATCGGGATCGCCAATACCAAGGCTAATGATATCCACTCCGGCATCTCGCTTTTCTTTAATTAATTTCTCAATACGGGCAAACAAGTAAGGTGGCAATCTTTTGATCCTTTGCGCCTGTTCAAATTGCATGTTCAAAACAAAACCCTCCTATTATGTCCAATAAGTATTCCATAAACCATTAGTAATTGCAATTTATAATACAACTTGCTGGAAGCATGGTCAAAAACAATCAGCTACATATATTACCTTATGCTAACCTAGATATCCGTACAATGTTATATCTAGCAATTAGTATCAAAGTTGCTAATTAATTTCTCTCAATATTGCTAAACATTGTTTTACTTAGCTAATAGGATATTCACCGGAAAAAACCTGCTCGGCAGGGCCGGTCATATATATGTGATTATTAGCCGCCCACTCTATATCCAATGCCCCGTGATAAAGGTATACCCGGACAGTTCTTCCGGTATATCCATTCAGTACCGCCGCCACCGCAGTAGCACAGGCACCGGTACCACAGGCCAGCGTGGGTCCTGCGCCCCGTTCCCAAACCCGCATGTGCACCTCATTTTCATTTAAAACCTGAACAAATTCCACATTAGTTTTACGAGGAAAGACCGGATGTGTTTCCACACGAGATCCCCAATTCTCAAGAGGCACTGCAGTGACATCCGGCACAAATATTACGCAGTGGGGATTGCCCATAGAAATCGAGGTAATATTAAAAACATCATTACCTACTACTAGCGGCTCGTTTATCACCCGACCGGGCTGCCCGGTCATGGGAATCTGTTCCCTTTCCAAATATGGCGTGCCCATATCCACCCGTACGGCCGTGACTGCACCGTTATCTATTATCAACTCGGGCATCTTAATGCCCGCCCCTGTTTCCACGGCCATTTTAGTTTTACGCACCAAACCCCGCTCATAAGCATATTTAGCCACGCAGCGAATGGCATTGCCACACATTTCTGCCTCGCTGCCATCGGAATTAATTATCTGCATGGCAAGGTCAGCCTCTTTACCCAAACCGATCAGAACCAGCCCGTCTGCACCCACCCCGAAATGACGGTCGCAAATCTTTATCGCCAACCCAGTCAGATCACCGGGCAAATTTTTTATCTCGTTTTTGTTTACTAAAATAAAATCATTGCCTAATCCATGCACTTTGGTAAAAAACAAAGCTATTCTTCCTCCCTGATATTTTTCTTGTATATTCTATACTATACTTCCTCGCCCGTCTATTCTTTCCTTCCGATAATACTAAATGTATACAGAATATCTCCTGGAGTAATCGAATGTCCATGCAACCCAAAAAGTCCCTGAAGTTTTGTGACAAAACTTCAGGGACTTTTACCACCCGACTCATACCCTAAAATAAGTTACCCTCTCCCACAAACGACTGACCGGTTGCCCCCGAAAGACTTCGCCCAGGTTAGGCAGCAAAGCTGCACCAATAACGATTAACCATTGTTGCAGGTTAAGAGGCACCGTATGAAAAACAGGTTGCAAAAACGGTAAGTAATTAATGCTCATCTGCAACACGATGGAAATAATTACCGCCCATACCAGGTACGGGTTGGAGGTTATCCCCAGTTCTCGAATGGTCAGGTGTTCCGAACGGCAGGAAAATACATAAAACAGCTGTACAAATACCAGTGTGTTAAAAGCCATGGTGCGTGCTAAATCTAGGTTTTGCCAGTCATAGTAAGCTGCGCCGAACACCGCCAGGATCAACAATGCGATAACGGTTCCGGAGCTGATAATCCGCCGGCCCAGTCCACGGGAAAATATACTTTCTTGTGAATTCCGAGGCTGGCGGCGCATGATATCCCGA
Source organism: Desulfoscipio geothermicus (assembly GCA_016841205.1). Taxonomy (GTDB): domain Bacteria; phylum Bacillota; class Desulfotomaculia; order Desulfotomaculales; family Desulfallaceae; genus Sporotomaculum; species Sporotomaculum geothermicum_A. Next base: position 103,659 of record JAENZP010000004.1, on the reverse strand, counting down.
TCAATGGGGTCAACCCCCAGGGCCATGGCCGGCAAGCCATCGGTAACCAGGTTCGTCCACAATATTTGAATGGGTAGGAGCGGCAGCGGCAGACCTCCCAGCACGGCCAATAAAATAACTAACATTTCTCCTACATTGCAGGAAAGCAGGTAACGGATAAATTTACGAATATTATCGTAAATGCCCCGGCCTTCTTCCACCGCCGTTGCAATAGAAGAAAAATTATCATCCGTTAGCACCATAACGGATGCTTCCCTGATTACATCAGTGCCCGTAATGCCCATAGCAATGCCAATGTCTGCCTCTTTTATGGCGGGCGTATCGTTAACCCCTTCGCCCGTCATGGCTATCACATGCCCCTTGCGCTTTAATGCCCTGAGTATCCGTAATTTATGCCGGGGTGAAACCTGTGCATAAACGCGCACTTCCTCCGCCACTCCGGCTAATTCTTCATCACTTATTTGTTCCAGTTGTTCCCCGGTAAGTACCAGGCTATCGCTGTCCGCAATGCCCATTTCCCGGGCAACTGCATGAGCCGTCAACTGTTGGTCACCGGTAATCATAGCCACCTGGATACCGGCCCGCCGACAACTATGCACCGCATTGATGGCTGAAGGCCGGGGCCGATTAATTATCCCGACCAGCCCTATGAACACTAAATTACGCTCAATATCTTCCGCATCAACTCGCTCAGTAGAAAACCCCGCCGTCAATTCACGATAGGCCAAGCCTATCACCCGCAACGCACCTTCTGCCATTGAGGAATTGGCCTCCAGCATAGCGGCCCGGGCACGGGCGTCCAGTAGCACCAGCCGACCGTCCCGTAGGTAGTGGGTGCATAATTTCAGTACCACCTCGGGGGCTCCCTTTACCAAGGCCTCAGTTTTACCCGCATCCCGATAAATAACAGTCATGCGTTTACGTTCTGCATCAAAGGGTATTTCCGCCAGACGCCGCGCCTTCTTTTCCAGCCGCTCCCGCCAAAATCCCCCCTTTGCCGCCAGCACCAACAGCGCGCCTTCCGTAGAGTCACCCGCAATCTGCCAGGTGGCAGTCTGACCCTGCCCTGACTTTCTAAACAGCCCGCTTATAGACATATTTTCTCTATAAAGCGTGGCATCATTACACAGAGCGGCCACACTTAATAGTTTGGTAAAATCCGGCCCCTCAGGTGCTGTATCGCCCGTAAATTTGCCTTTTGGATCGTAACCTTCCCCGGTGACTTCCATTTCCCTCCCGGTCAGATAAACCTGGCGTACAGTCATCTCATCTTGCGTCAGAGTACCGGTTTTATCAGAACAAATAAATGTGACGCAACCTAGTGTTTCCACAGCAGGTAAACGCCTAATCATAGCATGCTTGCTGATCATCCGCTGCACCCCAACAGCCAAAGCAATAGTAATCATGGCCGGCAGCCCGTCGGGAATGGTCGCCACCGCCAGGCTGAGACCAGTAAGAAACATTTGGTTCACTGCCTCACCGCGCAGAACACCCACCACAACCACAATGGTGCAAATGGCCAAGCAAAAAAATACCAGACCGTGGCAAAATTGGGACAGTTTTTTCTGCAACGGCGTTGGCTCTTCAGCCTCCTGAGCCGGAACGACAACTTGGCCTATTTCCGTATCCATGCCTGTAGCTACCACAATACCCTGTCCACGCCCGCTGGTCAACACCGTCCCCATGAACACCATATTACCAGCATTGGCCGGGCCAGCCGTTTTTTCCAAAGAACGAGTATGCTTGAGCACCGGTGTGGATGCACTGGTTAACACAGCTTCCATAGCTTCCAGACCCATTGTTTGGGTTAGGCGAATATCCGCCGGAACCCGGTCTCCAGCCTCGAGTAATACAATATCCCCCGGCACCAGCTCGGCAGCGGGTATCTTTCTCTCCATGCGGTCCCGGATTACCATGGCTTGGGGCGAGGCTAACTCCCTGAGCGCCTTCATGGATCGCTCGGCCCGGTATTCCTGCACTACTCCCAGTACGGCATTAAGTAAAACCAAGCTGGAAATAGTTACGGCGTCGAACCATTCACCTAAAAAACCACTTATGACCGTAGCTGCCAGTAAAATTAAAACTATTATATCTTTAAACTGGTGTAAAAACATCCGCCACACTACTACTTCAGGGCCTCCCTCCAGCATGTTGAGACCCACCCGCTCCAACCTGCTGCGGGCTTCGCTATCCATTAACCCCTTAACTGTATCTACTTCTAAACGCATGGCCGTTTCTTCAGCACTAAGCTTTTGCCAAATTTCAGACATGGCCTCACCCCTTTCATTTTCCATAATTATCTAAAAAAATATTCCGCCGATCAAAAAAAAATTACCATTAATTTCAAACATTTTCTTCAATCTAATCAACTAACCAAGATTGTTTGACCCTCTGTAAGCCCTGATGTTATACTGTAAATATTAAATCTATACAACAGAACCAAAAACTGGAGGTAACCGCCATGCCTTTTGACGGTCTTTTTTTATACAATATATGCCATGAATTAAATGACAAGTTAAGCCAGGGACGCATAGAAAAAATCTATCAGCCCGCCCGGGAGGAGATAGTTCTAATCGTTAGCAAGCCGAATAGTAAATACCGCTTACTTATTAGTGCCAACGCTCTAAACGCCCGGGTGCACCTGACCAGCCAGTCCGCACCCAATCCCACCATGCCGCCCATGTTTTGCATGCTGCTACGCAAGCACATGGAGGGCGGTAAAATCAGTGGGTTCTACCAGCCTGGTTTGGACCGGGTACTTGATATTAGGGTGAACTGCCGCGATGAGCTGGGCCAACCGGCCGTAAAATCACTAATCTGTGAAATAATGGGCCGGCATAGCAACATCATACTGGTTTCTCAACCGGACAACACCATACTGGACGGCATCAGAAGGTACGGTCATGCCGTTAGCCGTCACCGGGAAGTTCTTCCCGGCCAACCCTATATACCCCCGCCCGAACCGCAAAAAGCCAACCCGCTGACGGTTTCGGAAGATGACTTTAGGGAAGCTGTCATGGCCGGCCAACTGGATGACAGCCTGGCCGTGTCTTTACAAAAATCGCTGGATGGGCTGAGCATTCCAACCTGCCGGGAACTAGTCAAACTAGCCGGTCTAAACCCCAACATACTCCTTGACTACTGTGGCGAGCACGAACTGCGCACGATCTGGCAGATCTGGCAGGCGCTGGTCTCTGACGCCCGGAATCATCAACTGCAAACCATGCTAATATGCAATCGCCAGGGTGAGCCCGTAGACTTTTTTGCCATGCCTGTGGTTAAGGATGAAATATTTACTTACACAACTGGCCCGGCCAATGAAACAGCAGACGCTTTTTTCACACGCAAGCTGGCCCTGGAAACCGTAAACAAACATAGAAATCAGCTGCTGGGCATTATCAATAAGGACGTCAAACGCATCCAAAAAAAATTGGCGCTGCAGAGAAAAAGCATCGCCGAAGCCGGAGAATCCGACCGGTTTCGCTTATACGGAGAATTGCTCACGGCCAATATTTACCGCCTGGAGCGGGGCATGCAGGATATTGAACTGGAAAACTATCATGACCCGGAGGCTAAAACAGTTGTCATACCGCTGAATAAAGCGCTTTCCGCCTCTGAAAATGCCCAGTATTATTTTAAAAAATATAACAAGGCCAACAATACCAGAAAAGCGGCCGGTGAAATGGCCAGACTCAGTGAAGAGGAATTGCAGTATCTGGAGAGTATTAAAGCATCTCTTGATATAGCAGAAAATATGGATGACTTAGCAGAAATAACCCAGGAGCTGACCAAACAGGGCTATATTAAAAAACCGCCCGTACGGCCCGGCAATAAACGCGAAAAGGATACCAAGAAACAAATCAAGCCGATGCAGTATATTTCCGGCGATGGTTTTATCGTACTGGTTGGTAAAAACAACCACCAAAATGATATCTTAACTTTAAAGACAGCCGAAGACAGCGATATCTGGCTGCATACCTGCAAAATCCACGGTTCCCATGTTATCATACGCACCGGTGGGCGGGAAGTGCCGGAAAAAACGCTATTGGAAGCGGCCGCTCTGGCGGCTTATTACAGCCGGGCCAGGGAATCCGGCAATGTGCCTGTGGATTACACCCTGCGCAAGCACGTTAAAAAGCCCAACGGGGCCAAGCCTGGTTACGTTATTTATGAAAAACAAAGAACAGTTTACGTTGACCCGCGCCCGGACGCAATGCAACAGGTGAAACGGGAGTGAAACGTTTATCACGACTCATGTTTATACATAAATTACTGATAATTCCATAGTTTTGCCACATTTACATCCTATAATTGAGATAATTAAAAAAAGGCGGTTAGTTGTATGAAGAAAAAATTAGGCGTACTGTTAGTAACATTAGCCAAGCAGCAACCATATCGTCGCCCACCTTTGTGAACAGCACGGCTGACGCCAAGGCCTGGTTTGAAAAGCGATTTGCCGCTAAAGAAGCAGTTGTAGACCAGGGGCCGTCCCTATTTGTTATAGTTCAATACCAATACATTGCATCATGCTTCTGTTTTTAATCCACTCGTACAGCTTAACCCTAAATTAACTGATATGTGTGTGCTTCCTAATTGACACTCAAAAGCATAGCTCGCAACGACCAGGGCAAACTCCCCTGGTCGTTTGTATATCTAGCCATTCAATATTAAGATTATGTGGTATTTGGACTTAAAAGGTATTCAGACAGACGATGAATTTGTAACGGAAAATCATGCTATAATGATGTACTAACCGATGCTACCAGCTTAAAATAAAGATTTTAGAAGGTGGATATTGTTGCACGAAATAAAATTAACGGTTAAACAAGCCCGGAAGCGGCGGCAGAGAATGGTCATTCAAGCAACCACCATTGTTTTGTTATTTTCCCTGCTCGTTTCATTAGGCTTGTGCTGGTCCATCGCTCACCCGCGGCGTCACCTCGTAAACGAAACTCCCGCCGCGTTGAGCCTGGATTATCAGGATGTTTCCTTCCCCAGCCGGGAAGATCATTTGCAAATCAAAGGGTGGCTAATCCCCACCGCAAACAGTGATCGGACCGTAATCATCGCCCATGGTTATCGCAACAACCGGCTGCAGGATGATGTGCCCACCCTGTCCCTCGCCAGGGAACTGGTCAACGCCCGGTACAATGTGTTGATGTTTGATTTCCGTAATTGCGGCGAATCGGGCGGCAACATGACTTCAATTGGCCAGTATGAGGTCCGGGATCTCCTGGGGGCGATCGACTTTGTGCGCAGTAACCTAGATATTTCGAACAGAATAGCACTGCTCGGTTTTTCCATGGGGGCCGCTACAGCCATTCTAGCGAGCAGCCAGGAACCGGCAGTGGACGCAGTAATTGCCGACAGTCCTTTTGCCGACCTCAAGCAACATCTTGTCTCCAAGTCTTATCCTTTCCATGCCTTGCTTCTGCCCGAGCTGTCGCTGATTACAGGTATCAACCCTGAGCAAGTCAGCCCGGTCAAAGCGGTACAGGACCTGTCCAATAGGCCACTTTTATTGATCCACGGGGGTGCCGACAAGGATATTTCAGTGAAAAACAGCCGGGAAATTCTTCGTGCAGCCCAGGCGGCTGGGTGCGATGCTAACCTGTGGGTCGTACCGGGAGCAAATCATCTTAAGTCCTATTCCACATCAGGAAAGACCTATTCTTCGAGGGTAATCGAGTTTCTGGATAACTCCCTTAAATAAAAGGTAACTCTAAGAAAAACCGCTGCATATTTCGGTAGCATCCGGACAAGCATTTCGGCATATCCGGGCACCTTGTCGAGTTAAAAAACTAACTGGTACCCTTTACTGGAGGATTCTAGTAAAGGGGACTAAAAGGATGAGGATAATCTGTCGCATTTTGTTTATACTTTGCAATATTATCGACCCCGGAATAACAGCATTGTGCTAACAACAAAAAAAAATCACAGCACCAACGGGATGAATAATGTACCCTTCGTATCTATAATTGTAATTTGTAACTAATAAAAAACTACCTCCAACAGCACGTGCAAGAAAGGTTGTAATGAGTTCTTCGGTATTATAAAAATCCATATTTTATAAGTAATTTATAATATTTCTGAAAATAACAAATCCCAGACAAGTGCCACAATGCCAATATTTTGATACTATATTTGCTTAACACTTTAACATGCGGGGGGATTTTCTATTTTTTTCTTTATAGCAAAATAAATTACCCTTTTCATAACAGTAATTTATTGCACAATATTTAAAAAATTTATTATTGTTTGGAACCTTATCCCTGGCAAAGATAGTCTTTTTAATAGAGGATCGGTCCGGGAGGTTGACAATTTGCATGAACAAGAATTCTTAGAACTGTTGCACCAAGAAGAGGGAAAACTTTTTTACATTGCCTGGGGAATTCTGGGTCAGGAAAGCGATGCTTGGGACGTATTACAGCTGACGGCGGAGAAAGCGTGGCGCAATCGTAACAAGCTTAAGGGCGGTAGTTCCGCCTTCCCTGCCTGGATTCGTCGCATCCTGGTCAATCAAAGCCTAGACAGCCTACGAAGTAATAAAAGGACTATACCGATTGAACCTTCGAATTTGCTAGCAATGCTACCAGATGAAGTTGAGCCGAAAGAACGTGCCATCTGGGAAGTGGTCGCTTTACTTGATCAAGAACACCGGCAGGTGTTATTTATGCGCTACCTGGGCGATCTGGCATTAAAAGATATAGCTGTGGAACTTCAAATACCCATCGGTACTATAAAATCTCGGCTTAACAGGGTTTTAAAGCGTTTAAAAGAAAAGTTGGAAGAAGACGAAGGGCCAAGGAGGGAACTCCATGAACTTCGATGATATATCCTCGGAGCAGGAAAAAAACATCCGGGAAGAACTAAATAGCTGGGCTGCGGACAATATACTACCTGCAGCAAAATCACTGCGGTTGGAACAGCTGGTTAGAGATCTTGCTAAAAAGGAAAAAAGAAATCAACGTTTAAAAATTCTGGGCAGTTTGGCTGCAGCCGTGGTAATTTTTATAACGATAATTACCACTTCGCCAGGAACGCACAGCTGGGCGGTGGAAAATTTACCTGTAGTGGGACAGTATATCGCGAATTGGTCTGGCATTGAAAAGGGATGGCAGTGGGCTGCAGAACACGAAATGTTTCAAGAAGTACTGGTGGCAAAAACAGATCAAGGATACACCTTCCGGGTGCACCGTATACTGGCCGACCCGACTCAGACAACGATAATCTATACCGTTGAAGGTAGGAACCCCGCCAGTATTACAACACGAGGATTCAGTGGACACGATATTCTTTTTAACGGCCGCTCCTTGGCGTCCGGCATGGGTGCGAGGGGGGATATCATGGACGGCGTATTCGTGGGCAGTTTAGAGCTCAGTGATGGTCTGCCGGGGGAAAACGGTACTATAAAACTTCTCGTACGCCAGATTGGTAATGTGAAGGGAAACTGGGATGTATCCTTTCCCGTTACCAGGGCTGATTTAGCCGAACTGACCCGTAGTGTATCCGTCAATCAAAGTACTGCAATACCCAATGGCACTCTTTTTATTGAAGAACTTGTTCTGGTGCCTACTCAAACGGTAGTTAAATTACGCTACAAAGGCGAAGAACATGCTCCGGATCTTACTTCCCGGGTAGTTAAGCTAATAACGCCTAGTGGCTTGGTAGAGCCCCGGGGTGGAGACGCTCACGGCACCAGGGTAGGTGATGCCTGGGAACAGACCTATGACCTTGAATTCCAGCGCCTGGACCCCGTACCACAGGAAGTAACGCTTGAACTGGCGGGCCGGGTTTACCAAAAATGTGAAACAAGAATACCTTTGAGTGGCAAACAATCATCCTTTGCGCCTGATGGGCGCGAAGTGCAAATTATAGATTTACTACAAAATAGGCGTACAGGAGAGGCGACAATAAGTTATGTCACCGACGAAAAAAATCCCTGGCCCTTTTCAATACCGGAGTGGCAAGTTTTAGATGAGCAGGGTAAAATGCATCGCACAAACCTGCCTGAAATAAAAAGTTCAGTTAGTATGACAGTTGGGAAACAACCTGCAACCACCGGCGATGCAGCCAAAAAAGAATATGCATTAAAATTAAGCTGGGAGCTTCCACCCGGCAGCAAAGCGGTAGCACTCGTCAATGCGGGTTACTGGGAGTACCGGGGCAATTTGGGTAGTTTCACAATACAGATTCCTGAAGGCTGTTATTAATCAAGTCGGAGGGCCGGTTGGATGCCTGAATGATGTACCTTATAATTTAACCGAGCGGGCCTTCTGGCAGATAAGAATAAACGCAGGCTCTACAAATTGAGCTATCTCTTATAAACCAACTAAAGAAAATACCAGCAAAAAGTACAAAGCGGGTTGTCCTATAATAGATCCAATAAAGTCATCTCCAAAATAATTTGTTAAGCCATAAAATAATGGCAGTCGTTATAAGATGCTATAATAAGGAGGGAAAACATGTTGACTCACCATTTTAAGCTTGCACCTCTGGATAACACGGACAGATTAATGTCGAGCCTGCCAATGATAGCCTTGGCCGTATGCAGTTTTGGCCTGCTATGGTTAATTCCATTTTTATTCTCACCCAGGAGTTACCAAGTTACGCCCCGGGGAATAGTGATTTCCACGCCAATTACCTCAGAGACCATCCCCGCCGGTGAAATTAAATTGATCGAGATAACCGGACCGGTGCAATACGGGGCACTGTTATCAGGTAACACAAACTGGGGATATTCCGGCCTCTTCGCCCTGAAGGACGGCAGCGCAGCCAAAGTATATGCCACCCGCTGGGACCGCATGGTAAGGGTCAAAACCGCCAATTTGGATCCTTATCTCCTCTCTCCGGCAGAACCCGAAGCTTTTACTGAAAGCGTTAGAAACTTAATATTAAAAAAATAACCTCGCAGGTATATCTTATCGGAACAACTAAAAATTAAGCTATAATGAACACTAGATAAGTGAATGTTTAATTAATTTAACGTATGTATTAAGTTTGACACTTCTTTTATTTCAGTTATTTGACTGATATTAGGAGAAAATTATACATGGATACTGTGCATTATATTTTTAGATTCCTACTCGTTTTCTTAATAATGATATTTATCATAAAGGTTTTTATGATCGCAGCAAATTATATTGGTGAACAAATCGTAAAATTATTTCAAGACGTATTGCAAAAAATAAGAAAATACAGATAGAGTTGCAGATTTTCTAATTTGATGTGAAAGACCTCATTACTTTAACCCTTTATTTAACCATCAGACAAAAAAGGCACATACATCATAACCGCATGATTTTTAGTTATATATTCATCTCTAATCACTTTACCATTTGTATCAAAAACTTTGCGCCTTAGAACATTATGACGCATACAGCCTCCCCAATGTTCATGGGTAAAGATTTGGTTGGTTTCATACACGTGGTAATATAATTTTGCAGGTTGACTGCAACGCCATTGACCATGCAGATGCACATTTCCAACCCAAACATTAAGCTGGTATATTTCATCAGTATTATTCGTTATTTGCAGGTCTATATAATTATATGCTACAGTTGCCCCACTGCCAAATGGCTGAGTGCGTTTTGAATCCGGGAAGACATCATAACTATGTCTCCATCGCTCAGTTACTATAAGAGGGGTATGTAAAGTCATCCAATATATTAAATTAGATAACTGACACAGTCCACCGCCCACCTCAGGCCTAAACATACCATTATATAAGACCATACCTTTTACATAACCTTTAATTTTAGAAGGTCTACCAACCACTCTCCAAAATGATAATGTTTCGCCCGGATTTACTATTATTCCATTAAGACGTTTTGTAGCTATCTTCAGATTTTTTATTTTATTATGTTGAAGCCACATGTCCACGTTACGCAATTCACGCAGCAGCGGCGTTTTATGTTTATAAATAGTGAACTGTAATGATTCCTTTGGCTTGATTCGGGAATATTTTGGCCGGTTAATTAGCCATACGAGATAGCGCCGCCAGGTAAAGTAAAACCTCCCAATGGCCATACGTATCCTGGAACGCATTTGTGGTCGCGAATATTTGCCATGTTGTATCGCCATAGCTAAACTCCATAATGATATATTTTTCTATATCAATTGCTAAATTAAAAAGTAACCTCTTACCTTGAGAGGGAAAATCATTTTGAAGGCTCTTTTATTTTCCATTAAGATTTTTTCTATATTGTGGACCCTACGTCTAATGTCATTGATAACAGAAAATAAGTATATTAATAGCACTATTGGCACCATTAAAAATATGATCAGCATTATAAAATTAAATATCTGAGCTATAAGAGTCATATTTAAACCTAAAGATTCAATTAGGTTATCCATCTGGCTTTCTTTCTCCCTTCATAATTGGAACTTACTTCACAATAAAATATTCGGGTAGTCTGTTTTGACCCGGGGGAGGGGCCAATTGTTTTCGTAAGGCCCACCGTCCCGTATGCAACAGCCGGGATACAGCCGTATTTTCCATGCCGGTCATCTCTGCTATTTGGAAATAATTTAATCCTAATAATTCTCGCAAAACCAACACTAACCTTTCTGTAGGCGCTAGCGTTAAAAGTGCTTCTTGGATTTTGTTTGTACTATTGTCTTTTACCGGCGGGCTGCTTTTATCTTGAGTTAAACCTTTGCCCGGGCTGGATGTGGTTTTATTTATGTATAATAAACACAGGTTTTTCAGGGCTATATTTATATTTATATTACCGTTTAATGCGTTAAAAACGCCCGTTAACAGTGCTTGGGTTTCCTTATGACTGCCGGTTAACCTATAACCAGTGTTGTAGAGTAAATTTACTATTTGCTCGGAAGAATTACCTTGCTTAGACATTTCTTCCAGTTTGGGCATATTTCCTTCACCTTCTCGTTTTAAAATACGGTTAACGTGCGGCATCAAGTTCAAAATCAACCTTGGGCAACATCTCACCCATACTTCTCAATTGCATAGTAACCCGGTCGTTCTCAGGAATGGGGAAGAAAACCCTGACATGATTATCATCAAGCCATTCCATGCGGATATGCTTTTTCCAATATTCTTTATCTTTAATACGAAATTCAGGGCGGTAATAATGTGGTGGTTTATCACCTGTCCCTTTTAAAATGAAGTAACAGACTAGCTGTTTATCTTCTATAACCACCTTTTCCAGGTTATAAGTCACCGGCCCATAACTAAAGACACCATTTAGCTCCTGTTCCCCTTGTGCGGGACAGGTAAACTCCAAGGTTTGTTCCTTTTCCGGAAAATGATATAGGTACAGCGGCGGCGAGGTCAGCTTTAATTCCCTGGCCGACGGGTCTACGGGTTCAAAGTGGAACGTACCCATAATCCCACCCGTTACCGGATCGGTTTGGGTACGGGTTTCATTGAGCTTGATTCTTTTGCCGTTAGTTACGTCAATTAGATCCGCCCAGTGACCGGGTAGAAAGGCGCCGTATTCTTTAATCATCGGTGCCGGTGGAGTGCTGCTACCCCGGCTTTCCACGCTGGTCGGCCCATTGGGTCCCATAACGGTATACATGGGACTATCCAACCCAATGCCCACACCGGCTATTGACGGGTCCTGCGGCCAGCGCACCCGGAAAAAGATAATGCTTTCTGAAAGGCCCAGCACTACCCGGTCCAGGGCCAGTTCTACAGGCTCTATTGTTTTTTTCAGGTTAGGATAAAACTCCCTTGTATTTTGGGCCACGATGGTAGGGTCAACCGGTATTTCAAACCGCGTTTCCCCCGGCGTTTCACCGTTATTAAAGGACAGAGTTAATTTATGGGCATCTAAATTAACCGGTTCCAGATCGTATACAAAATATTTACCCTGTATGCACCTGCCGCCGCGTGGGTCATAATGCACACCTTTATTGTCGTCCATATTGATATAGATATTGCTATCTCCCTCCAGACGCGGATCGACACTGTAAAAAACGGTGGTCCGGGCGGAATCCAGCAATATTTTATCCACTGTAATAGTATAGGGGCCTAACTTTTTGGACTGGTTTACCTCGGTAAAGAGATTCATCTGTTCTGCCTGTTGGAATGACGGGTCTCGCAAAGCCATATTTCGCCCCGTTTGGTATGAGGCCCAGGCGATGGTAGTAGCAGTAATGATTATACATACCATAAAAACAGCTGCCACCCGGCGCAGGCGTCCCCAGGCTTTATCTAAACCGGATACGAGAGAAGTTTTAGCTGCAGGGGATTCCGCAAAAACAGGCTGCATGTATTCATTTAGCAGTTTCCGGCAAGATGCGCATTCTGCCAGGTGGCGTTCCACCATCTCCAAAGAGGCCTCGCTGGCCACACCGTCTGCGTACAGAGGTAAAAGATCTTTAATTATTTCGCATTCATACTTAGTCATGGTCATCACCTTCTAGTTGTTTATGTAGTTGGTGAAATTTTTGTTTAGCCCGGAAAAGGGTTACTCGCGCTGTAGCTGGGGATTTGCCCAGTATGTCCCCTATTTCCTCAAAAGTTAATCCTTCCTGTTCCCTTAGAATTATCACAGTACGGTAATCTACAGGCAGTTGTTCTAGTGCCAGCCGTACCAACCGCCGGTTTTCTGCTTCTTCCAGATGCCGGGACGGATCACTTGCGCTGTTCACGTCAGGAATATTATTGTTTAGAGGCAAATTGTGCTCTCCGGGACGGCCTCGCAAGTAGCCGGTGTAGACATAATAGGCTACGCGAAACAACCAGGTGGACAGGGCAGATTCACCACGAAAGTTTTTTAGGGATACAAATGCCCGGCAAAAGGTTTCCTGGGTTAGCTCATCAGCCAGATGATAATCTCCGCCAATCCGATATAAATATCGAAAAATCGATACTCTATAACGCAGATAAAGTTTTTCTATAGTGGAAATGGCCATATCAAAAAACGCTCCCGGTTATTAGTATCCGTACTAAGGAAAATGTTACAGCAATAGTATAATTTTTTACACAAAAAAATAGAGATACCTTATTACGTTAAGTATCTCTGTTCCGAATACAAGGATAGGTCCTGACCTGTCAGGGATAAGATGGATATGATGACGGTAAAAGTAGAACAGGCCATCCCCTGTGTGAACGTAATCAAGGAGATGGCTTCTTCATCATTTGGAGCGTAAGGAGGTATGGAGTTTGGCCACCCCTCTCCCTATGCTCTAAGATGGTGACATGAAGTCCCATACAAGATGAGAATAACAATTCCTTACCCGGTTGTCCAGAGCTATATTAAAGGTCCCAACATAAATCGTTGTTTTGCCACTCCGGAGGAAAGCTGTACAAATGGGATATCGTGCTTCTGTGGCTATAGCTCAAGACCAATAATCTTCATCAAAGCCAGGGCATTGGTTGATTTCGAAACTCCGGGTTTGAGGCGGTAATCAAATGTGATTTCCTTACCACTAATCTTATCGGTAAAATGATAATTCTTGATTAAAGGAATTACATCTTCCAGTTCACTTAACTCCAGGTCGTGAGTGGATACCAGTCCGATTGCACCCAGCTCATGCAAATTTTTAATCACCGCTTTAGAGCCTAAAATTCTGTCCTTGGAATTGGTTCCTTTAAAAATTTCATCAATCAGGAAAATCATTGGTTTACCGGTTCTGGCGGCGTCCACCAGCAACTTGATTCTCAGCAATTCTGCATAAAAGTTGGAGATATTTTTCTCCAGGTTATCATTAATATAGATACTGGAATACACATCCATCAGAGAACACCTGAACTGCCCGGCGCACACAGGAGCCCCGGCATAGGCAAGCACTAAATTAATCCCCACGGTTCTAAGAAGGGTACTTTTACCGGACATATTAGAGCCGGTAATGAGCAAAACCGTACCCGGCTCGGATAGCTCGACATCATTGCAAACGCGCATTTCGTCTTTGATCAGTGGGTGCCCCAGCGCAACTGCCTTAAGCGTAGGTTTGGCGTCATTTATTTCAGGCATTACCCAACCGGGGTGATCATAGACCAGGCCGGCCAGGCTGGATAAGGCTTCAAACTCAGCAATCACCTCAATCCACGTTCTCAGCAAACGACCGGAGGTGCTTCTCCATTTTTGCAGTTTGACCAGTGTTTGCATGTCCCATAAAAGGCTGATATTAATAATGGGATGTAGGCTGGAATAACGCATATTGGTCATTTCCACTATTGTGAAAAGCTGTTTAATCTGCCGTGACGGAGCATCGCTGCCTCTGATTAGCTTATTCCGTAAATTATTCAACAGTGGAGCCGCAAAATTTTCCGATTCTATACAAGTCAATAGTACCGAATAGCGCTTTAATTCATTTACTGTGTTGCTGGTTTTTACAAAGGTTTGCTGGACGGTTTTTCCCATTAATGCTACTATAACTATCTGTATCGCAAAAGGAAAAGCCCAAATATACCAGGGGATAAAATGAAAATAGCCTAGAACAGCTAAAATAAGGGTGATAACCGGAGTTATCAGGAGCAATGATGTATATTTGTTTGTAAATAATAATCTCTCTTCCGCCCAGGCCAGCAGTTTTTCCAAATCACCGGTTTTTTTACCGTTTTCCAACATGCCTGTGGCCTGAAAATGCTGACGCCAATCCAGCCGCAGGCTTAGTTCACGGAGAGCTTGCTGACGGTGATCAATTTCCGGTAATTCGGCCGGGGAACTAAGCATTTGAGCTAACCTGTCTTCTCCCACCAGAGAGGTGGCAGCATTTATATATTGGAATAATGACCCCTGTCCAAATATGTTCAAGTCCAAAGAATAACGGTGTTCAGGGTTTATAAACCGCTGCCCGTTATTGGAAAACTCCACCCAATGGCCATCCAGGCGACGGATGGCGTTATCATTAATGCTTACTAACGATTCCCAATAGTTGAACTGAGCTTTTATTCGTTTGTGTTTCATAATCATCCAAATAAAAATTATGGCCAGCAAACCAATGCCAAATAGGTAACCGGGTTTTGCTGACCCCAAAGAGTATGCCAGGGAAAAACCCACCGCGGCTAGGAAAACCAGCGGACGCAGGATTACCAACAAGTCATTTTGCTTATTAATGGCAGACAGTTTTGTCGAAACTTTTTCTCTTTTAATTTGGTAGCTCTTGTATATTGAATCATCCATTTATATATCACCCTAGCAAGTGGGGACCGTTCTTGCTTACCATTGAATTCATCCCCGTTTTTTTATTATATATTGCCCTTGACCCTGGCGTTTTGTTTAAGATCCAGACTCCCATCGCGGATAAGAACTTCTCCTTCCTGAAGGCCGCTGGTAATTTCAATATTCTCCCGGTCACCGATACCGGTTTTCACCGTCCTGTATTCAACCCGGTTATCTTTCACTACCATTACTTCCTTATCTCCTTCCTTCAGAGTACGCACGGTTTCTCTGGGTATAACCAATACACCCTGTCTGGCAGAAGTTTCGATGGCCACCTTTACTTCATATCCCGGTTTCAGGTTTGCAAAGTCGTCCAGAATAATGATTACGGGCACCCGTCTTTGGATCACTCCCAGGGCGGATTGTTTTTCCTCTGCCTGAGGATATATTTCCACTACCTTACCGGTAAGTACCTTTGCGCCTAAAACCGGAGCGGCTACTTTTACCTGCTGACCCAAGCTTACCTCAGCCAGGTCGTCACTCAAGATATCCGCCTTTATTTCCATCTTGCCCGACACCGCCACACTAGCCAGCAATGTACCCGGGCTCACCACCTGTTCCTGTTGGGCAGGCAAATTTAATATTTCACCATCCACCGGACTTTGCAGTACCAACTGCCGCTCCTTTCGATCGAGGTTTTGCAGTGACCGGTTTAATCCAGCCTCTTGTTCCCTGGCGCTCTCCAACAATAGTGTCTGCTCTTTCAGGCTTTGTTCTAAAGTCTCCACCTTTAGCTGGGCGGCTTCAAGGTCAACCGTGGTCGTAGCCCCGGCTTCAAATAGTTGTCGGGTGCGTTCCAGATTATCCGCTGCATTTTTTAACTCTAATTGAGTCCGGTCCACAGCCGCCTGTGAGGCCGAGATTGAAGCTGCAGTTTGGTTTAACTGCGAACGGGTATCAGATATTTGAATGGCTAGGTCCAAGTTTTCCAGTATCACCAGCGCTTGTCCTTTTTTCACCCGCTGGCCGTTCTCAACCGGCACCCGGATAATTTTAGCATTTTGGGCGGCTTGCAGGTCGTATTTAGTGGCGGGCTGAACATACCCGGTATCCTCCACAGCTTCAATGATATCCCCTGTCCCAGCCTGAATTGTTTCCGCCTCAATGCCGCCGTTCTTAACCATTATTATGGCTGTTAACGCTAATATTACCATAATGCCTAGTAGCAGTAATATCTTTTTTCTTTGTTTGACCACCGGCTTCATAATCTACCCCCCCCGTTAATCCTTATTCTTCAATACTTCTACCAATTGAAGCTGTTTGACACCTCTGACCGCCAGCAGGTGGGCAACGATGATGAAGAAAAAACTGCCCAGCACAGCATATACATAAGTAGCCGGGTAAATGATTACCGGCAAGCTATACAAGTCTGTGTTTACCGCACTGATATAGCCCTTAACCATCAAATAACCGAAAGGTAGCCCCAAAGCCACTCCCAGCAGAGACTGCAGCAGATTTTCTTTAAGCAATATACCTGACACCTCTTTTATTGAAAAGCCCAATACCCTTAGCGAAGCCAATTCCCTCTGTCTTTCCGAAAAACTGATTACCGAAGAGTTGTATACTATTGCAAAGCCCAGCAACAAAGAAAAGATAACCAATACAGAAATTGAATAAAGTGAGGCCTCCATATTCTTATTGAAATTGTCCAGTTCCTTCTGGCGGCTGAGGATGGATGACACCGCGGTCATCTCCTCCAGTTCCGCTTCCAGCCCAGTGCTAAATACCGGATCCATCTTCAACATCACTCCGGACACTAGTTGTCTCACCTGCAGCAGCAAATTGGCCTGTTGCAGGGAAACGAAACAACCGCCTCCCACTAGCTGGTTACTAATGCCTACTATTTTTACCGGGGTCTGCCTGGAAGGACCAATGCCAAGAAGCGTTTCCACTTCCACCATATCGCCGACCTTGGCTCCCAGTTTGTTGATTGTCCTCTGGCTGATCAACATGCCTTCCCCGGGCACTTCAATGGGGTGCTCGTGCTGATCCGACAGCCTCTTTAAGGTGGCCCCTGGTTCTAATCCGGTTATAACATCATCTTCGCTTTTACCATTAAAATTAATTTTGACCGGTACCTCCAGTAGGGGTTCAGATTTTTGTACACCCTCTACGCGCTCAATATTTAAAAGTTCGCTTTCCTTTACCGGTGAAGCAAAACGGACCAGATAATCATAACGCTGGTCTTGGTAATAATGTTTATTAATCATGTAGTCCACGGCATCAAGGGTAAATAAGGACATTACCAGCATGCCTACCGCAAAAACAACGCCTATCGTAGTAATGCCAAAGCGGCCCCGGTTCCGGGCAGCAGAGCGAATACTCATTTTCCAGGCGGTATCTAGGCGGTGCCACAGCCATAACCAGTCCTCAATCAGTGTTTTACCGCCACCCTTGGGGGGCTCGGGGCGCATTGATTCGGCCGGGTTAATAGTTACCACACTGCGGCACGCGGTCAATCCGGCCAAGGTGCTAATGACTATACTAAAAACAAAACCGTAGACAATGGCCTGGGTGTTGACAGCACCAATGGTAGTCGGCAGGTTGAAATACATAGCATAGGTATCGGACATGAACGAAGACAAGGCAAGACCAAATAGCGTCCCTAAAAAGGCACCGCATAACGCCACCAGCACCGAATACCCGGTATAATGCAGTATTACTTGTCTGCTGCGATAACCTAGCGCCTTCATGATCCCGATTTGCAGGCGCTGAGAGCGAACCATACGGCTTAATATGACGAACTGGATGGCCGCGGCGATGCCCAGAAAAATAGCCGGCATGAAGCGTGATGACGCCCTTAAACCATCCAGTTCCGCCTCCAGCATGGCGTTGCTGAGCTGTTGCTTGCGGGGGTAACTGGCCAAGTTGCCGTAGGGCTCCAGCACATCTTCGACCTGCCTGGCTACACGGTCAGCGTCAGCACCCGGCACCAGGGAAATCAGTACCTGGTTTATCTGACCCTTTAGATTTAGTATTTCTTCCGCCCTTTCCCTGGATATCATAATAATACCGAAGGTCTTAGGATCAGGCAACAGAGTACCGGCGTCCTTCATGAGATAAATAAATTCAGGCCCGGTAGCGGTGCCCACCACGGTTAGGGGGACAATTTTTCCCTCGGCCACTATGTTTACAGTATCACCAAAGTCCAGCAGGTTACCTTCAGCATACTGGGGATCCACTAATATTTCGATATCCCCTGTGCGAATAGGTTCCCCGGGCTGTGAAGCCGTCTCAGCCGCAAAAAAACGGCCGGTGAGCAGCTGCAGACTGTTAATTTCATATTCTACGGGCATTGTATAGCTGGTCAAACGAGCGGTAGCCCGTTTATTGAAGTCATTGACCAAGGAAACATCCTTTTGGATACGCCCGGTCACCCCCGCCACCCCGGGTATGGTTTCAATTTGTTTAGTCACCTGCTGCGGAGCTTTAACCACCTGAAAGTAATAGTCCGCAAAGTTTCTATCGCGGTAAAACTTTTCCTTTGAGGCATTTAAATTATAGTAAGCTGTAGTCATGCCGATGTATACAGCTACGCCAACTACAACCACTGCCACAACGGCGATGAACTGGCCTTTGGTTTTGCTGATGGTGCGCCATAATTTATTGTTCAGAGCACTCATTACCACTCAATCCTTTCCGGTGGCAACGGAGAAGTATTTTCCTTAATATCGGCTATGGTACCGTCCCGCATACGTACCACCCGGTGGGCCATGTCCCCAATAGGAGTATTATGGGTAACAATCACCACCGTGCTGCCATGATCCTGATTGATTTTTGCCAGCAGGGAAAGAATGAGTTTTCCAGTCTGATAATCTAGAGCGCCAGTAGGCTCATCACATAGCAGGAGGCGCGGATTTTTCACTGCCGCCCGGGCTATGGATACACGTTGCTGCTCACCACCACTCATTTGCGAGGGAAAATGATCCATTCTATCGGCCAGTCCCACATCTTTGAGCACCTCGTGCACATCCAGCGGCTCATCTACTAAATCTGCCGCTAGTTCTACATTTTCCTTGCCCGTAAGGTCAGGGATCAGATTGTAAAACTGAAATACAAAACCAATTTCGTTTCTTCTGTAACTGGTTAGTCGGTGATCACTGGCCTGGCTAAGATTTTCACCTAAAAAAATCATTTCCCCGGTAGTGGGAAGGTCCATGCCCCCCATGATGTTCAGCAGGGTGCTTTTGCCTGAACCGCTGGGGCCTAAAATTACCAGTATTTCCCCCTGGAAAACATCCATGGTAGTTTCCCTGAGAGCATTAACCGTTACTTCGCCCATATGATATGTCTTGGTAACCCGGTCAAGCTTTATGAGTACTTCCATGTTGATACTCCACGCCCTTCAAGGTTTTAACCCTACTATCACATATTCTGAATTTATTGAACTTTACCTGCTTGCAGATTTTTTTATTTAGCTGTATTTATAATACATAATAGACAGATATTGTTTCTATGGAAAAATTCAAAGACAGTTTTATAGCATTAAAGACATCCAATTAAAACCCTGCTGTTGCAATAATGCAATATATTTTTAAATATACAATAAGGTTAAATTAAGGGGGGAAAAGTATTGTACTTCGCAGCTTACCTATTTGAAGATGAAGAAAAGATAGGGATATTAACCAGCGACAGGTTAAAGCACGGGGATAAGATCGAGTGTTACATTGAAAAGATTGGCACGCTAACAAATATTATGGAATAACGTAAGATATTCATACCGCTTGAGTGGCACCAACGAAAGATGAAAATTTAATTTTCAGGATAGAATAGTGTATAACCATTTGCTCTTGGTGTGGGACAAGCAGGAACCGTCCCCATTTGTCCTCAAAGGAGATGCTAATTTGGCGGTTAATTTTGATAACGAAGCATTGAAAACTGAAATTATCGAACTGCTGCAGGAGCTAATTACTATAGCTGGTGTTACGGGATTTGAGGATGCAGTCAGGGAAAAAATAATTGCTTTGCTCCAGTCTACCGGTGCACGTTTTAGCACGGATTTTATGGGCAACCTTTACGTCACTGTGATCGGGAAAAACAAGGACAGCAGCAAACTTCCCCGGGTAATGATTTGCGTCCACATGGATGAAGTTGGTTACCTTGTCAGCAACATTGATAACCAGGGGTTTGTTTATCTTTATCCCATAGGCGGGATACCCGAGTACCTGGGACCGGGTGAATGGGTGTCGCTGCATACCGATTCAGAAATTATTCAGGGTAGCGTTGGCATGTACCCGCCCCACTTGCCAGTAACGGGCCAGAAAGAAATTTTCGTGGACGTGGGGGCGCAAAACCGGGACGAGGTGTTGCAGATGGGCATATCTGTCGGCACGCCGGTTACCTTTACCCATGGTTTTAAGCAACTTAACCAAAACCGAGTGGTGGGCAGGTGTCTTGATGACCGAATGGGCTGTGCCGTACTCATAGCCTTGTTACGCAGGTTGTCCGCAAACCCAATTGAGGCCGAAGTCACCGGGGTATTCTCCAGTACCGAAGAACATGGCATGCAACCGGGCAGCGAACATTCTAGCGTGCACGGCTCCCGCGGCGCCTTGGTGGCAACTATGAAGCTGCGCCCAAATTTTGCCATGGTGGTGGACAGCATGGTGTGCAGCGATATACCCGGCATTGCCCCTCACATGCGTCAAATTCGCCTGGGTCAAGGGGTGGCGCTACGCCTGGTAGATGACCTGGCCATCATGCGCCCACCCATACGGGCGTTCTTAAAGAAAGTAGCCAGGTCCGCCGGTATTACCATACAGGAAGGGATATCGCGATCATATACCGATACCTCGGTAATCCAGCTGTTCGACGTACCGGTGGCCACCCTTGGCATACCGCTGCGCTATGCCCATGCCCCGGCTCAAATCGCCGATATTGGTGATTTAGTGCAAACATTACTATTTATGCAGACCATTGTACAAAATGCAGGGCAATACCAGCTCGGCAGCTGTAATAATACTATTTAGCGTAGCAACCATAGCCTAAAGATTTAACATGTATAGCAAATGTATTTCAGTACATACTAGCACATGAACTTGCTAAACCCTAAATCATCCCTAAAAACCCAAAGGAGGTAGGCTAATATGGCCAGAAGGCGCGGCGGCATTATGTCGGACAAGCTGAAAATGGAGTTAGCCGAGGAACTTGGGGTTGCCAATATTGTTCGTGCAGAAGGCGATTTCGGAAGCGTTTCGTCAAGAGACTGCGGCAATTTGGTCCGTCTTGCTATACAAAAGGCAGAACAGTTAATGATATAGGGAAGCAGGTTCGGGGATGCGCTAAATAGCGCATCCTTTTTTTGCATAGCAAACACAAGTTATAAGGTTCTTGCTCTACACTTGTTCTACACTTGCTCTTTAATTAATCAACAGGTACAATATATGGTGTATCATTTCGACACACCAATTTGCTTGATACGGAGTGACAGCATGAACGGGACAAATATGAAAATCATCAAATTTGTAGCGCCGGAAATAATCTTCGGTATAGATGCCATTAGCCAGGTTGGAGAAAGTGCATTGCGTTTAGGTGCTAAAAAGATTTTTGTGGTCACAGATTGCGGTGTAAAAAAATACAACTGGGTAAAAAAAGTGTTGTTTTACTTGGACCAGGTGGGATTGGAATACCAGGTCTGGTACGATATCACCAGTAACCCAAAGGATAACGAAGTGGCTAGAGGGGTTGAAGAATACCTGGCCTCTGAATGCGATGCCATAGTGGCCGTAGGCGGCGGCAGCCCTATTGACGCGGCCAAGGCTGTAGCCGCCATCGCAACCAACGGCGGTAAGATTCAGGATTATGAAGGAATTAATAAAATTACCCGGCCGCTGCCACCTATGATTATGGTACCCTCCACCGCCGGCTCGGGCTCTGAGGTCTCCCAGTTCGCCATTATAGTGGACAAGCAGCGCAAGAAAAAAATGGCCATAATATCCAAATCTTTGGTGCCGGACATTGCCATCATCGACCCACAGCTACTGCAAACCAAAGATGCCCGTCTTACTGCCGCCACCGGGATGGATGCTTTAAGTCACGCCATTGAGTCTTATGTTTCGCTGGCTGCCAACCCGCTAACTGATGTGCGGGCTATAGAAGCCATTCGATTGATAGCCCAAAATCTGCGGGAGTCGGTGGCCTGCCGAACCAATATGCAGGCCAAATCCGCCATGGCCATAGCCAGCCTGCAGGCCGGTTTGGCCTTTTCCAACGCCATCCTGGGCGCCACCCATGCCATGACCCACCAAGTAGATGGCCTGTTGGACCTGCATCACGGAGAAACTAATGCCATTTTATTGCCCCATGTCATGGAATTTAACTTAATATCATGCGCTGATAAGTATCTTCAAGTGGCTATAGCCATGGGTGAAAATGTAACAGGTTTTAACAAACAAGATGCGGCCGAAAGGTCCATTAACGCTGTGCGTCGCCTGGCGCAGGATATCGGCATCAATTATGGTCTTTCAGCCATAGGCTTTAGGGAAGAGTATATACCTGAGCTAAGTAAAAATGCCCTACAGGACGCCTGTATTATAACCAATCCCAGGGATGCCGACGCGGAGGAATTGGCCCGCATTTTTTATAAAGCCTTATAAGGGGGATTGAAGATGGGAAACCAGTATTTAATTAACGAAAAAAATTATCTAATAGAACAGCTAACCGGCGTTCATTCCTCCAAGCTAAACTATTATTTGGAAGTTAAAAAAAGAAATGAAGAAATAATTAAGCAAAATAATCAACTGGAAATTATTCACCAAATCATAAAAGATATTAATATAGATATGTCATTGGCAGATATAATCGAGCGAGTTTACCAGCGCCTGCCGCTGGTTATTCACTGCGATTTTCTGGGCTTGGTTCTGATGCAGCACGATGATTTAATGATGACAGCTATGATTCCCAAATATGACTGCACAGGCCACCCATTACCATTTAAATCGCAGCTCTGGCATGCCGTACGGGAAAGACAAAGCAAAGTATATTCTCTCACCGAAGAAGAGCGCACCACGCTGGATTGCCTGCCCATTAAAAATCTGGACTTAGTATCCCTGGCCTTGGACCCATTGATTGTCAAAAGTAATATTATTGGTGTGCTAATGCTTGGTAGCCGCCGGGAAAACGCTTACACAGAGGACAAGGTCAGGTTCACACGACAGCTAGCCGACCAGCTGGCCATTTGTTTGGAAAACGTCCGTCTTTACGAACAGGTATTAAACAGCAAAACGGAATGGGAAGAAACTTTCCGAGCCCTTACCGACCCCATTTTATTAATTGACCCAAATTATAATATTATCCGCTGTAACAACCAGCTGGATGGAATGCCGGGCAAAATAACCGGTGAGCCGGAAAAAAGCAAGTGTTACCGCTATGTATGGGGACGGAACAAAAAATGTGTATCTTGCCTGATGGATGAAGTATATAAAAACGAAGCCCCTGCTTACCGTCGCATCCAACTGGAATCGGGTAAAACCTTTGACGTGCATTATTACCCTGTTTTTAAACCAAATCGACAAATATACTCAGTAATCCTCTACATTAAAGATATAACCGAGCAAGTTAAATTGGAAGCGCAGTTAATGCACTCGGACAAACTCGCAGACATAGGGGAAATGGCCGCAGGGGTGGCCCATGAATTAAACAGCCCTATGACTGTAATAATAGGCAATTCCCAGATGATCATACGAGATGGCGGTATTGAAGAAAACAACGTGGAACTTCTTCAAGATATCATTAACTGCGGACTGCGGTGTAAAAAAATTATCCAAAACCTACTCACCTTTTCCAGGCAGGACCAGCGCCCTATGGCCCGCACCAACCTAAACAAAGTCGTACAAAGTGTGCTCTCTTTAATTCAATATCAAATTAACCGCAACAACATTGACATCAAGCTAAACCTTGATACACTCCTCCCGGACGTATTAGCCAATGAACAGCAGCTTGGCCAGGTAATAATTAATTTATTATTGAACGCTCGGGACGCACTGGAGAATAGTACGGGAGACAAGCAAATCACCATAACCACCGGGGTTAGAAAGACTAATGCTGACGAATATGTGACTGTAAAAGTCAACGATAACGGTGAGGGCATCCCATTGGAGCATATAAAGAAAATTTTTAACCCTTTTTTTACCAGCAAAGAAGCCAACCGGGGAACCGGACTGGGTTTATCAGTTAGTCTGGGCATAGCCGAGGCACACGGAGGTACCATCGAGGTAACCAGCACA
This sequence comes from Desulfoscipio geothermicus, assembly GCA_016841205.1. Classification (GTDB taxonomy): domain Bacteria; phylum Bacillota; class Desulfotomaculia; order Desulfotomaculales; family Desulfallaceae; genus Sporotomaculum; species Sporotomaculum geothermicum_A. The sequence goes on along the minus strand of JAENZP010000004.1, from coordinate 79,295 downwards.
CCGGGCCTCGGCAGCTGTTTCACGCTGGTTATTCCGGTAAACCACTAGCAAGTTAACATTACAGTGATATGGTTTAGCGCTAGCCCTCCCTATGGCACGGTGCAGTAAGCTTATCTTCGCTGTTGTATTAATATGAGAGGTGAGTTGCCATGGCTCCAAGTGAAAATATTTTAGTAATTGACGATGAGGTGGAAGTAGGCAGTTTTTTTCGCCGCCTATTGCAGAGGAAGGGTTTTAACGTCAGCCTGGCTCACACAGGCAATGAAGCGGTGCATTTGATTGATTCCGCTAATTTTGCCGTAGCTTTGATTGACTTAAAGTTGCCCGATACCGGAGGGCTCGAATTACTGCAGCATCTAAAGAACAACCAGCCTGATTGCGAGGCCATTATTATGACTGGCTACGGCACCACCCGTACTGCGGTAAAGGCTATTCAATTAGGCGCTTTTGACTATATAGAAAAACCCTTTGAGGATATCGCTGAGATAGAAGAACTAATCGGCAAAGCGCTGGATTACGGGCATAGGGTAACGGGTAAAACTATCGGTCAACCCGAATGGATTACTACCGCCAAACAGGTCGGCTTTATAGTAGGCAAAACCCCCAAAATGCTGCGTCTGACCACCGTAGCAGAAAAAATTGCAAAAAAGAATATTAACGTATTGATCCAAGGCGAAACAGGCACAGGCAAGGAAATATTGGCCAGGTTTATTCACGCCGCGAGTCCCCGGCACCAACAAATATTTATCCCCATAAACTGTAGTGCCTTACCTGAAAACCTGCTGGAGAGCGAGCTTTTTGGTCATGAAAGGGGAGCCTTCACCGGGGCTTCCTATCTGCACCGGGGTATTTTTGAAATTGCTGATAATGGATCGCTTTTTTTGGACGAGATAGGGGAAGCCAACTCGTCTATCCAGGTTAAACTACTACGGGTCTTGGAAACGTGTGAGTTTTTACGGGTGGGAGGTGAAAAACCGGTAAAAACCGATGTCCGCATCATTGCAGCCACCAACGTAGACCTGGAAAAGGCTGTCCGGGACAAGCAGTTTCGGGAAGATCTTTTTTACCGCCTGGACGTAGTGCGACTGGAATTGCCACCGCTGAGGGAAAGAAAAGAAGATATTCCCATACTGGTCAACCACTTTCTTTCACAGACCAGTGGTCGTACATCCAAAGCACTACAGGTTTCCCCGGAAGCTATGGCAATACTGCAGGAGTACAACTGGCCGGGCAATATACGGGAACTAGTCAATATTGTAGATCAAGCCATTGCGCTTTGTGAGGGCAGCCTACTTCTACCTACGCATTTACCGGATAAAGTATTGCAAGTCACTAGCAACTCCTTTGCCCCGGTAGCTATTAGTTCACCAAACAACTACCAATCGGACACTACTGGACAATCAGTGTTAGAGACACTAGAGAGCATTACAGCTAATTCCGGATGGATAGAAGCACTTAATAAGGATAATATTTTAAAAGCCCACCGACTAACCAAGCAAATCAGGGAAAGGTTGCTTGACCGCATGCAAGCGCTATCATTACCCGGTCCGCTCCCGCCCAGTCTTGAGGAATTAGAAATCAAAACCATCACCCGCACCCTGTCTTATTACCATGGTAACATAACCATTGCCGCCCGCTCCTTGGGCATTGGTAGAAACACTCTGTACAGAAAGATCAAAGAACACGGTATTGAAATCAGAAAACCACCCGCATAGCACTACAAACAAAAAAATAGCCGCCGGTACGACCAGTTATATAACATGTTTCTGTATTATCTCCGACATGAAGACGCCTGCACCTTTACCAACCCTCTTTTGGCCACCCTTGAAAATGTCATTCAAATTTACCGCAACACTATGTAGTAAGCGGATTATCATAGCATTTAGCTAAAAAATAATGTCTGTCCTATTTTGTAACGTTTGTCCCAAAACAGAACGCCATCTTTGTGCCATATTAATGCACAAAGATGGCGTTTACATAAATAGTAAAAAATTAGAGTACTTATAGCACAAGCCACACCCATGCTCCAAAACGCCACTAAACAGAAAACTGGCATATTATTTGCTAGGTTATTGAGAAAATGTTATTTGATAAAGCAACGACACAACTTGTGTATATTTCGTATTTTAATTGAACTTACAACTAAATCACGGTCCTTTTTACTTAATTGTTTAACTGGATATATATTAAGTTAAGGAGGAAAAGGATTATGCCAAAAATTATTAGGATCAATATGTCCAACAGAAACTTTAAAACCGAAGATGTGCCGCAAAAATACTCTATTATGGGTGGCCGGGCATTAACTTCGCAACTAATCGCCGACGAAGTGCCAGCAACTTGTAATGCCCTTGGCGAGCTAAACAAGCTAATCATCGCCCCGGGCCTGCTTTCCGGCACCCACGCTCCTTCTTCCGGCCGCCTTTCAGTGGGCGGCAAAAGCCCGCTGACCGGTGGCATTAAAGAAGCCAACGCGGGCGGTATTACCTCGCAAAAGCTGGCCAACCTGGGCATTAAAGCCATCATCATTGAAGGCAAGCCAACCGATAAAGGTTTTTCCCTGCTTAAAATCACCCCGGACGGCGTGGAAATACTGCCCGCCGACGATTTGGCAGGCAAAGGCACTTATGAAGTAACCGCCATCTGCCGCCAACGTTACGGCGACAAAGTGGCCGTCATCACCATCGGCCCGGCTGGAGAAGTGCTTATGCCTTCCGCTGGCATAACCAACAATGACAGCGACGGCAACAGTAGCCGTTACGCCGGGCGCGGCGGTTTAGGTGCCGTTATGGGCTCTAAGGGTTTGAAAGCCATCGTAGTGGACTGTCCTAAGACGTTCGACGCCCCGGTTCAAGACCCCGAGCGGTTCAAGACGGCAGCTAAAAAATTTTCTAAAATACTTCTGGATCACCCGGTTTGTGGCCAAGGGCTGCCCGCTTACGGCTCCAACATTTTAATGAACATTATTAACGAAGCCGGTGCAATACCTGTGCGTAACTTCTCCTATGGCCGGTTTGACAAAGCCAGCGAAGTAAGCGGTGAAAAGCTCGCTGAAGTGGCCAAGGCCAGAGGCGGCAAGGCCACCCATGCCTGCCATCCCGGCTGTGTAATGCGCTGTTCCAACGTCTACCCCATGCCGGACGGTAAGGTTTGCGCCCCCATCGAATACGAAACCGCCTGGTGTTTTGGGCCAAACCTGGAAATAAGTGACCTGGATGTAGTGGCTAAATTGAACTATATCTGCAACGATATAGGATTGGACACCATTGAAACAGGCTGCACATTAGGTGTACTAGCCGAAGCAGGTGTTATCCCCTTTGGAGACGGCGCATCCACCATTGCCGTTCTGGAAGAGGTAGGTAAAGGCACCCCGCTAGGAAGGATCATCGGCAGCGGTGCTGCCAGTGCCGGTAAAGTGTTTGGTGTTACCCGGGTTCCCGCTGTCAAGGGCCAGGGTATTCCAGGCTATGACCCGCGTTCCTGTAAAGGGAACGGCGTCACTTACGCCACCACTACCATGGGTGCTGACCATACAGCAGGATATGCCGTCACAGCGAACATCCTAAAAGTTGGCGGCTTTGTCGACCCCACTCAAAAAAGTGGACAAGTAGAACTCTCCCGCAACCTGCAAGTGGCCACCGCAGCCATAGACGCCTCAGGTCTGTGCCTGTTTACAGCCTTTGCAATACTGGACAACCCCGATGGGCTCCCCACCATTGTGGAAATGATTAATGCCCAGTATGGCACTGCATTGACAGTGGACGACGTAACGGCCCTGGGACAAAATATACTTAGAATAGAACGGCAATTTAACCAGGAAGCCGGCTTCACCAAAGAGGACGATAGATTGCCTGAATTCTTCATTAGAGAACAGTTTGCGCCACATAACACTTATTTTGACATTAGTGACGATGAATTGGATGAAGTTTTTAATTTTTAAGGAAAGCAACTTTTAACATTTTACACTTTTTTAAAATTCCCGTCTCTCTATTAAAACCCCTGTTCTCTAACGGAACAGGGGTCCTTCTTTGAGGATCTTATGGCATTTGCTATTTTAATAACCCGGCTCATAGTCATAGCGATCAGACATATTTTCCTGTGGATCGCTATTATTTTCCGTATATCCGCCGTTGGCAAAGCGAAAAACTTTACCCTCCCAGGTTCTAATCAACACGTTATCCTTTTCCAAAGATAACAGGTATTGGGGTAGCAATGGTGTCTTACCGGCGCCACCCGGCGCATTAATAATATACCAGGGCACGGCCAAGCCCGATGTGTAACCGCGCAAGTTTTCCATGATTTCCAGCCCCTCTTGAATGGTGGTTATAAAATGGGCTGTACCTTTAACATGCTTAGCATGGAAAATATAGTACGGGCGAACATGTATTTTAAGCAGTTCATGGTTTAATTTTTTCATTACATTCGGGTCATTGTTAATTCCTTTAAGTAACACCGCCTGATTGCCCAAGGAAATGCCAGCCTTGGCCAGCATCCGGGTAGCCTTTAACGCTTCACGGGTCACTTCCATGGGGTGATTAAAATGTGTATTTATAAATATCGGATGATGCTTTTCCAGCATATTACAAAGTTCGGGTGTAATGCGCTGCGGCATGGTTACAGGCACCCGGGTGCCAATACGCTTGATTTCCACATGTTCAATGTTGTCCAGTTCGGTCAATATCCAATCCAACCAGCCGTCAGATAAAGTCAGCGGATCACCGCCTGTAATCAGCACATCCCGCACCTCGGGATTGGCCCGAATATAATCAATAGACGCCTTAATATCCTCAACGGATGCGGGCCTGTCTACTTCACCAATATTGCGTCTGCGCTGGCAGTGACGGCAAAACATAGCACACTGGTTAGTTACATTAATAATCAAACGGTCCGCGTATCGACGGGTAATCCGTGGCGCCGGCGAAGTATATTCTTCTGCCATGGGGTCTTCTTTGCCCCAGCTGTCACGTATTTCCCAAATACTCGGTATACCCTGCATCCTTACCGGGCAACTAGGGTTGTCTACCTGCATGAGGCTTAAATAATAGGGAGAAACCGCCCAACGGAATTTTTTACTGACAAATTCAATATGCCCCGCTTCTTCATCTGTAAGCGGCAAAAGCTGTCTTAATTTTTTGACATCACTGATCCTATTGCGCATCTGCCAGCGCCAATTATCCCAGTCCGACTCTGTAGCGCCATAAAAATCAAGTATTTTACTTTTTCTGGCCTGGTTTTGCTCCTCTAATTTGAATCCTGTAGGAATATGTTTAACGGCCTCCAGGTAACCTTCTATACGATGCTTTAGTTCTTCCGCTCTCTCCAAAGCCATTAGGCGTTTATCATTATCTGGATGCATCGGCAAACTCATTTTATTGATTAAACTTTCCATAAAACCACCTCCATCTTGGTATTAACTTACATAAGCTATTAAAATATACAGACATACCATAAAATACAACAAGTTGTTTGTTGCTGGAATCATTGTTTTAAGTTATTATATCAATTATTGGCATGGTTGAAAAGTATTTTATGTCATTAAGTGTTATTTAGGAGGTATATAAATGTTCGTAGACAATGCAAAAAACTTAAAAACTGTAAAAATGACTATTCCTGGTGCGTTAAGCGTTACCAAGCAATCCCTGATAGGCCCGGCCCAGGGCTGGGAAGGATGGGTAATGCGCCTGTTCACCATTGCCCAGGACGGGCACACACCCAGTCACTCCCACCCCTGGCCGCATATCAACTACATAGTAAGTGGTGAGGGCACTTTATACCTAGACGGACGGGAGTACCCCGTGGAACCCGGTTATACAGCTTACATACCTGATGGCTCGGAGCATCAATTCGTTAACCGCGGGAAGCAGGATTTTGTTTTTATTTGCATTGTACCTGAAGAAGGAGATAAATAATAAACAATTTACAGTTAACTTGTTATCTGCTATGGATTGGCTGGCGGGTATCGGAAGTTGCCAAATTATTTCCTATCTAGTCAGGCAGTCTTCTTCCCTTACCATACCAGCATTAAGAATGGCCAGGGGCACCCCCTGTTATTTCTACGGCCGTTAATAATAGCATAGTGTTCAAGGCTATTGGCAAACCGCCAGTAGACCACGTCACCCTATTGTCGGGTAATAAACCCTCCCCCTCCACCGAAAGGGGGAGGGTTTAGCTATACCTGGCTAAAAATTTCATTTGGGGGCACCCGGCGATGGTCGATATTTGTATCAGTCCCGGGCAAACCCCAGTTTTGGGTATAGCTCAAAATTTTCACGCATGTCCGACTAACTGACTATTGTATTTTGTAAACGTCACTTTAATTACCTGAATATGTATTAAATGCGTAAATCATTTTAAGCCCAGTTTTCCCTTGGAAAGTTGGTTCAATATATGTTTTGCTATTAATTACTCCGACCTTGCCTGCTTGGACAAATTACTTGGAACCGCCGGTACGTCTATTAATTCCCGCAGCGACCACCTTCCCTCAGATAGCAAGTCAGCCACATCTGATTTCTTCATCCCGGTTAGCTCAGCCATTTCAGCATAAGTCAGGCCTAATATATCCCGCAGCACCACCAATAGCCTTTCCATGGGCGGCAATTGCAGCAGCGCCACTTGCATTTGCGATCTGCTGCGAGAAAATTCATAAGTTTTAAATGGAGCAGACACCTGCCCCCGCTCGCACACCAGCGTAGTTTTTTTTATAAAGGCAGTACAAAGAGTTTTTAGCATAGCATTGGCACCTGTGTTTTTTCCCCGAACTAAACCCTTTAAAAACTTGTTGTTGCCTTGTCGACCTTGCAGGTTCAAAGCGTAAATTGATACGTCGATAAGCTCGGCAGTTAAACGGTGGTTACCGGTCAACCTGAAGCCGGTGGTATACAGCAGATTAAATATCTGGTCGTAAGATTGAACTGTGTTAAAAACTTCGCTTGTCCCCGACACGGTCACTCCTCCCCCATACTGTTTGTTAATAAATCCTCCAATAAAACATCTGAAGATAGGGGTAACATTATACCTATAATTTCTTTATAAATTAATAGCCCAAGCAAACCAGAGTTTCACCAGTACATAATTTAATACTTTTATATGCACCTAAACCACTTCGTAAACTAAACACATCAAACCATAAAAATATGACCGTCATTGATAAAAAACAAGGTACTTGAAAACACATGCATTAATTACCTGGGTAAATGAATAGCATAAATGTCACTAATTACAAGTCTGATGTGTTATAATTTTATAAGCTTTAACACAGGAGGTGAATTGTTTTATTTACTAAGAAATAAGGGGGGGCACCATTCTTGTTAATTAAGACTATGCGCCGAGTAACCATTTTATCCGTGCTACTTCTCTTTACATTATGTTCAGTTGCCTATGCTTCCGACACCTCAGATTTGTTAGATGTTTTACAAGGGAAACCAGGCGCTGTTTTAACCAGGTCTGAATTTTGTTCCATGCTGGTTAAAACAGCGAACTTGCAACCCGCTGACCAGGTGTCTCAATGGCCCACCGACGTCAAAACTAACGCATGGTATGCAGACAGTATACAAACCCTATTATCCGCAAATATCTTAAAAGGATTTCCAAACGGTCAAGTTAAGCCCGACCAACCAATCACACAGGCCGAGGCCATAACTTTTGTAGCTAGGACATTGGGCCTGCCCCAAAAAGTATTACCCCGGGGAACAAGCCAATTATCCATTCCTGGCAATCACTGGGCATTTACCAACTATTGCTGGATGGTTAATGAAGGTTTATTAACCCAGGTGGATGCCAAAAAAGTTTTAACCCCTCAAGAAGGTGCAGATCTGCTTACTCATGTATTTGGATCAGCGGAACAATGCAGGGAAATAACCGACAAGATGGAGACAGCCAATAGAAGCATTACCACCATGCGCATGTCCGGGAAAATGGATATGCAAATGAACTTGAGACAGGTTGAGGAAGCAAATATGCCTTCCAGCATAATAACCACAGCAAACACGGAAACCGAACTGGTCATGGACAAGGGTCTGCATACGGTTATGGAAACCTCTATGTCACCAGGCGAGAACCTGCCACAGGAATCCATCACTATAGAACAGTACATGACCAATGACGGTATGTTTATGAGCATTCCGGATCCCGAAACTAAGCAAGTAACCTGGACAAAAATACCCAGTGATATATTCCCTAATATGATGGACTTAATGAAACAGCAAACTAACCCAATACCGGAAGAAATTAAAAACATGTTCCACTACAGGTATTTGGGTGAAGAAAAGCTGGCAGGAAAAGACGTAATTAAACTGGCGTATTACGGTGAGATTAAGGATCTGGCAAAAATGATCGCCGCACTTGGTCAGCTAGGTGGTCAACTACAACAGACCCTCGACCAGACCCAGGGAATGTTGCAATCAATTACCTATGCCGTCACCATGTATGTAGACAAAGAAACTTATCTGCCATTAAGCGCTACTAATAATTCCGTAGTCACTTTTGCTGCTGCTTTTCAAGGCCAGACAATGCCCATAGATACAATGCTGGTTTCCTATGATTTCACTTACAGTGACTATAACGCTCCGTTAGATATAGTGCTGCCAAAGGAAGCCCTTGATGCTGAAGAACTTCCTTTAACTGCGCCCGACAGTGCAGGCGGCAAAACTGATCAACCGGCCGATAAATAAGAAAGCATATAAATAAATCGCCTTTGCATACCCAAAAGCACCACAAAACTTGTCTAAGTAGTGTTTCCTTGGCTATCAAAAGTCCTTCCCTAGGCTAATCAGGGAAGGACTTTTAATTAATTCTTTAAACATTTCAACATCCAGCAACAATTAAATTTATTTCATCTAAAATGGCTGCCACCGCAGCTGCCCGGTCTGAAGCTCCGGTTACCGGGCGGCCCACCACCAGGTGACTGGCACCTGCCTTTACAGCCTCTCCCGGTGTCATTACCCGGCGCTGGTCTCCCAGCTGCGCTCCGGCCGGTCTGATACCGGGGGTGATAATTTTAAAATCCGGGCCACAGGCTTCAAGCACCAGCTTAATTTCCTGGGGTGAACAAACCACTCCGTCCAAACCTGATGCCCGGGCCAGCAATGCCCAGGAGCGTACCCGCTCCGTAATTTCCCCCGTAAAGCCAATTTCCTGTTGATACGTTTCCCGGTCAATGCTGGTGAGTACGGTAACTGCCACCACCAGCGGGGCCGGTACACCCAACCGATCGGCTTCTTCCCGGGCGAACGCCCCTGCGGTCTGCATCATGGCACTACCTCCCGAGGCATGTACATTGATTATCGAAGCCCCGGAGCGCACCAGCACCCGGGCAGCCTGGCCCACGGTATTTGGTATATCGTGCAGTTTAAGGTCCAGAAAAACTTGCGCTCCCGCAGCCACTATCTCTTGGACAATCCCAATACCGGCCCCGTAAAATAATTCCATTCCTACTTTAAAAAATCCCACGTGTCCGGCCAGATCACTAACCAATTCCAACGCCTTCTCCCGGCTGTCCACGTCCAGGGCCACGATTAATTTATCCTTGGACAAGTCTTTATCACTCCTCGTTGGGAACAAATAAACCAATATGCACTTAAAGCCTAAAGCATGCTACGCATGAAACACGCCGTTTTTATTACATCGAAATTAATCCACGAAAGCCTTGCGAATCCACCAATTTTCATGAGCTACTTTAATTATCTCCGGTGTACCGCTGGGCCAGGCCAACCAGTTCACTTATATTTGTAAAACCGTGATTGCTCATATATTGCTCAATACCTCCCACCACATCCACGGTAGCCAGGGGATTAACGAAATTACCGGTACCCACCGCCACCGCCGTAGCGCCTGCCAAAATAAACTCCAATGCATCCCGGGCCGTCATAATTCCTCCCATACCCAATATGGGCGTAAAGGGTAGGGCTCGGTGCACTTGCCAAACTGCCCGCACTGCCACAGGACGCACTGCCGGTCCGCTTAAGCCGCCGGTAATATTACCCAGCACCGGCCTGCGCCTGTCCACATCGATAGCCATGCCCAGCAGGGTATTAATCATGGACAGCGCGTCTGCACCGGCCCTGGCTACCGCCTCGGCCATAGCTACCAAATCTGTTACATTGGGAGATAGCTTGACGATTACCGGCAAACCGGTAGCAGCCTTGACCGCCCGGGTTACTTCGGCCGCCGTATGAGGATCGCTGCCAAACTGAATACCACCTTTTTTAACGTTAGGGCAGGATATATTGACTTCCAAACCAGCCACCCCGGGAACGCCATCCAGACGTCGTGCTACCTGCGCATAATCCTCTACCGTATCGCCGGCAATGTTGATAATCACCGGCACACCCAGCCCGGCCAACCGGGGCATGATTTCCTCCGCTACGCGCTCTACGCCGGGGTTCTGCAACCCAATAGCATTGAGCATCCCCGAAGGTGTTTCAGCAATACGTGGCGGTGGGTTACCCAAGCGAGGTTTAAGTGTGGTACCTTTCACGGTAATCGCACCCAGCCTCTGCAGGGCAACGTATGGCTGGTATTCCAAACCAAACCCGAATGTGCCGGAAGCCGTGGTCACAGGGTTTTTCATAACAATGCCTCCTAGATTTACTTCTGTATTCATTACCAGACCACCTCCCCCGCCGCAAACACCGGCCCGTCAACACAAACATGCCGGTATGTTTCTATTCCGCCGGTGTCCTTTACCCGGCAAACGCAGGATAGGCAGGCACCCACGCCGCAGGCCATTCTTTCTTCCACCGACACCTCACCCGGCACTCCGGCGTCACGCAACATATCACATAGCGGCTTTAACATGGGTGAAGGGCCACAGGCAAAAACGAAATCCGGTTTCCGTTGTAGTTCCTCCGCCAGCAAATCAGTGACCGGACCCCGGTAACCGGTTGTACCATCATCCGTGGCCACGCGCACATTAAAACCCAATACTCTGGCAGCGTCAAGAATCAGTAGTTGATTAGCAGTTCGTGCACCCAGCAGCACCATTACTTGCTGAACGCATCCCATCCGGGCCAATTCCTGCAATAAAAAATACAGCGGCGCAGCTCCAATGCCACCACCCACCACAACTAAGCGTGGGTTATAACAATCAAGACCGGTCTGCTCCCCGGTAAACATAGTGAAACCACGGCCCAAAGGGCCTATTATATCAATAAAACCATACCGGCGGCTGGCCAGCCAGGCAGTGCCTTTACCCACCGCCTGAAACATTATTTTCACCCTGCCGGACTGCCGGTCCACGGAATGAATGCTTATTGGTCGCCGCAGCAGCGGATCGCTGCCCTCTCCGCAGCGGATATGTAAGAACTGCCCGGGCACGGCCCCCTGGGCCAGGGACGGGGCCATAAATTCAGTGACCCATATACCGGGCGCGGTCTCCCGACAATCGGTTATCTCCGCCTGCATTAACTGGGACATAAAACGGTTACCCCCTGTATCAAATATTCCATGTTTATGATTGTATCGCATAAAACATAAGCTGTAAATTTATTGGTGCATGAGAGTTACATATAAATAGTAATATATCCGGCTAAGCAGAGCAGCTTACTTAACTCTAGTTTTTCCTTATGCTCATGAACATTTAATAACTATATAGTATACTATAATAATGAATGGAGGTATTGCATATGTCGGATAAAGAGTTCGCCATAAAGGCACTAATCCAAATGATTCGATCCAACAACGAAAAAGCTGAAAAGAACCAAGAGCTAAAAGATTGGTTCAACAGCTTGAACCTGGACCTGATGCAAGCCGTGGAATCATTAAGGAGAAGCGTTTAAATCAGGTCTTTTATTATTTTCCCTTAACCTAACCCGGGCAAACGCCCGATTATGATAAGCCCCGAATGGAATAATTATTCCGTTCGGGGCTAACTATCTAAAGCAAAGATTATCTGTTTAAATCTAAAAGTATCAAAATAACCTCTATGCCATAACTATCAACTTTCCAACTCAACACCCGGCACCATATTCTTGCAGCGGCACCAGCGGGAAATCAGGACCTTCCTTGATATCACCCAGCACTTCCAGAATGGCCCTAGCGGTGTCCAGGGAGGTTAGGCACGGCACGGCCAGCTCTACGGCGGCCCGCCGGATCACAAAGCCGTCCCGTTCGGGGGCTTTGCCTCTGGTCAAGGTATTGATAACTAAATGAATATCCCCCTGGCGCAGCAGATCGGCAATGTCAGGGGAACCTTCCCGTACCTTGTTCACCCGCGTTACCTTCACCCCGTGTTTTTCCAGGTAGCAAGCCGTACCGGTAGTGGCAAATATACTATAACCCAAACTACTGAAGCCCTTAATAATGGGCAGCATCTCTTCCTTATCTTTATCGGCCACCGTCACCAATATGTTGCCCTGCCGCTGGAACACCACGCCTGAAGCCAGCAGCGCTTTATACAAGGCCACCGGATAGCTGGAATCTACACCCAGCACCTCTCCTGTAGACTTCATTTCGGGACCCAGTGATATATCTACCTGCAGTAGTTTAGCAAAGCTGAACACTGGTGCCTTGACCCCCACCAGCTTGCCCTCCGGATAAAGTCCGCCCTGGTAGCCCAGATCTTTTAGCTTATGGCCCATGATAATCTTGGTGGCCAGGTTAATCATGGGAATACCGGTGACTTTACTCATAAAAGGTACGGTACGGCTGGCCCTGGGGTTGACTTCAATTACATAGATCTGGCCGTTATAAAGCACATACTGAATGTTGATCATCCCCCGCACATCCAGCTCCAAAGCCAACCTGGTGGTATAGTCCACGATTTGTTCCTGCGCCATCCGGTCCAGGTGATAAGCGGGGTAAACGGCAATGCTGTCCCCCGAGTGAACCCCGGCCCGCTCTACGTGTTTCATAATCCCGGGAATAAGCACCGTCTCCCCGTCGGCAATGGCGTCCACTTCAATTTCCTCGCCCAAAAAATATTTATCCACCAGCACCGGGTGTTCGGGTGTCACCTTAACCGCCGTTGCCATATAATTTCTCAAATCATTGATATTATCAACAATTTCCATGGCTCGCCCGCCCAGCACATAAGAAGGGCGCACCAGAACCGGAAAACCGATATTGTTAGCAATTTTCTCGGCATCAGCCAGCGAAAACGCGGTACCCCCCTGAGGTCTGGGAACATCCAGCCGGCTGACCAGTTCGTCAAAACGCTCGCGGTCCTCAGCCCGGTCAATACTATCCAAAGAAGAGCCCAGAATATTGAAGCCGGCCTTGTGTATATGCACCGCCAGATTGATCGGAGTCTGGCCGCCAAACTGCACAATTACACCTGCTGGTTTTTCCTTCTCTAATATATTTATAACATCTTCGGGCAGCAGCGGTTCAAAATAGAGCCGGTCGGCGGTGTCAAAATCGGTACTAACAGTTTCCGGGTTATTGTTAATGATAATGGCCTCGTAGCCCATCTCCTTAAGCGCCCATACCGAATGCACCGAGCAGTAGTCAAATTCGATTCCCTGGCCGATCCGGATGGGACCGCCGCCCACCACCACTACCTTGCGATTATTTGTGGGTTGGACTTCATCCTCGGCATCGTAGCAAGAATAGTAGTACGGTGTGACGGCCTCGAATTCCGCAGCACAAGTATCCACCATTTTGTAAACCGGCTCAATGCCGTAACCTTTACGCAGCGCCCGCACCTCATTTGCCGTAATACCCACAGCCTGAGCCAGATATGCGTCTGCCATACCCATTTCCTTTGCTTTCCTGAGCAGCTCCGCTGATAAAGACGTCCGGCCTCCACGATGCAGTTGATCTTCCAACTGTACCACGTTATATATCTTTTGGATAAAGAAGCGGTCAATTTTAGTCAGGTTAAATACATGGTTAAAAAGCATGCCCCGGCGTAGCGCCTCAGCGAGCACAAATAGCCGCTCGTCGCTGGGCTGTGTCAACTTTTGTTCAATTTCCTCCTGCGAAAGCTCCGCCAAACCGGGGTAAATCAGTCCCGGCACACCAATTTCCAGGGATCGAATCGCTTTCAGCAGCGCCCCTTCCAAGGTACGGTCAATGGACATTACTTCACCGGTGGCCTTCATCTGGGTACCCAGGGACCGGTCGGCCAGAGCAAACTTATCAAATGGCCAGCGGGGGAACTTGATAACCGCGTAATCTATAGATGGTTCAAAGCAAGCATAGGTTTTACCGGTCACTGCATTTTTTATTTCATCTAGATTCAGGCCAATGGCAATTTTACTGGCCACCTTGGCGATGGGGTAACCTGTGGCCTTGGAAGCTAAAGCCGACGACCGGGACACCCGTGGGTTGACCTCAATGACGTAATATGCGTAACTGTTGGGATCCAGGGCGTACTGGACATTGCAGCCACCCTCCACACCCAGTGCGCGGATAATCTTTAGTGCGGCAGTGCGCAGCATCTGGTATTCCCGGTCACTTAAGGTTTGGGCCGGCGCCACTACTACACTGTCACCGGTGTGCACACCCATGGAATCGATGTTTTCCATACTGCAGATGGTAATACAGTTATCCGCGCTATCCCGCATCACCTCAAACTCAATTTCTTTCCAGCCCACCAGGCTGCGCTCAATTAGAGCCTGATGAATAATGCTGGCCTTCAAGCCCTTGGTGCAGGTACTGACCAGCTCCTCCATATTATCAACCATGCCGCCGCCGGTGCCGCCCAAGGTGTAGGCCGGGCGCACCACCAGCGGGAAACCGATTTGATTGGCAAATGCCACTGCCTCTTCCACCGAGCAAACAATAGCGCTTTCAGGTACGGGCTCATTGATTCTTTGCATGGTAGACTTGAACAGTTCCCGATCCTCGGCCCGCTTAATGGCGTCCAGCGGGGTGCCCAGCAACTGTACATTGTATTTTTCCAGCACTCCCAATTCAGATAGCTGCAGCGCCATGTTCAGCCCCACCTGACCGCCCAGGGAGGGTAAAAATCCGTCAGGCTTTTCTTTTTCAATGATCCGGCTGACAAATTCAGGAGTAATAGGCTCGATATAAATCCGGTCGGCCATATTGGCATCGGTCATGATAGTGGCCGGATTGCTGTTGATCAGCACCACTTCCAGCCCTTCCTCCCGCAGCGACCTGCAGGCCTGGGTGCCTGCGTAGTCAAATTCAGCAGCCTGCCCGATAATAATGGGACCGGAGCCTACCACTAAAACCTTTTTAATCCCTTCCTTAATTGGCATGTTACTATCCCTCCCCGCGCATCATATCCATAAACTGATCGAATATATAATCGGATTCCTGCGGTCCCGGTGATGCCTCGGGATGATACTGCACCGCAAACAAAGGCAAGTGTTTGTGACGGATGCCTTCCACTGTGTTATCGTTTAAATTTATATGGCTGATTTCAATATCCAAGTCTTTCAGTGACTCCTCATCCACGGAAAACCCGTGATTGTGCGAGGTAATGTAGACCCGGCCGGTACGCAAATCCTTCACCGGGTGATTGGCACCACGGTGACCAAACTTCATTTTATAGGTTTTAGCACCCAGTGCCAGCGCCATCACCTGATTACCCAAGCAAATGCCAAAAAGGGGGTACTTGCCGATAATAGACCGGGTGGTAGCTATAGTAACCGGCACATCCACCGGGTCACCGGGGCCGTTGGAAATCAGCACCCCGTCGGGGGCAAACTGGTCGATTTGCCCGGGAGTAATGTCAGGTGGCACCACAATTATCGTGCAGTCCCGCTCTTTGAGTTTGCGGATAATGTTTTGTTTGACTCCCAAGTCAATGAGCACCACCTGCGGACCCCGGCCTTCAATAATGAAGGACTCTTTAACGGCCACATCGGCCACTAATTTTTGGCCACTCAAGTACGGGCAGGTTTTAGCCTTCTCTACAAGTTGAGCAGTGTCCACCGCACCGGTGGCGATAACACCCCGCATGGTACCGTAACTGCGCAGGTGCCGGGTAAGCGCCCTGGTATCCACCCCACTGATACCCAGCACTCCCTCCCGGGCTAAAAAATCACTAATGCGGTAACCGGCACGCCAGTTACTGGGATGGTCACATGCCTCCTTAACCACAAAACCTCGAACAAAGGATTTTCGGGCTTCGAAGTCATCCCGGTTAATGCCATAATTACCGATCAGCGGGTAAGTCATTACTACTATCTGACCGCAATAGGAAGGATCAGTCAATATTTCCTGGTAACCGGTCATACCGGTGTTAAACACAACCTCGCCCCATTGCTCCCCTGTGGCACCAAATGACTGGCCAGTGAAAAGGGTCCCGTCTTCAAGAGCTAAAAAAGCTTTCAAAACGCATCACCTCCGCAGTTATTTCAGTTATACCTGAACCTATAGTATTTAAACTGCCCTGTTGGAAAGCTTTTTGTTAACAGCTTAGGCGATACAAATAACCTATTCGTTAGTTTCGCAGCATTACCCAACAATGGCTGTAAGCTTACGCAGCATATATACAAAGGCCTGATCGTAAAGTAATTACCGGTAGCCCTTGTAGGGTGCGACCGGCAAAGGGAGTATTTTTGCCCTTACCGGCAAATTGTTCGGGATCCACCGTTTGCGTAAATACGGGATCTATAATGGTAATATCCGCCGCGCTTCCCTCGGCCAAACTGCCCCGGTCAAGACCCAATATACGAGCCGGGTGCTGCGATAATTTTGCCACCACCTGCAAAGGAGTGAGTATGCCGGTATGCACCAGTTCTGTCCAAACCAGCCCCACCGCAGTTTCCAGCCCCACCAGACCAAAGGGAGCCAAATCGAATTCTACGTTCTTTTCATCAAAGGTATGGGGAGCGTGATCGGTGGCGATTACATCAATTGTACCGTCCGCTAATCCTTCCCGCACCGCCTGTACGTCCTCTTCCCCGCGCAGCGGCGGGTTGACCTTGGCAGCAGTATTGTACCGCGCCACCGCCCGGTCGGTTAAAGTAAAATGTTGCGGCGTCGCCTCTGCGGTGACCGGATAGCCACGCTTTTTAGCCTCCCGAACCAGCGCCACTGAACCCGCAGTGCTTATATGAGCAATGTGCAGCGGGCAGCCGGTTTCGGCCGCAAGTATAATATCCCGGGCCACCATAACCTCTTCGGCTGAGGCGGGAATCCCTTTCAGCCCTAGTATTGTGGAATTATATCCCTCGTGCATTACTCCCCCTGCGGCCAGGGTTTGATCCTCACAATGAGAAATCACAGGGGCTCCCAGCATCTTGCAGTACTGCATGGCCCGGCGCATCAGTCCGGCATCGGACACCGGCCGGCCGTCGTCGGAAAAGGCTACCGCCCCGGCGTCCCGCATGTCACCCAATTCAGCCAGTTCCTCACCCCTACTGCCTCTGGTGATAGCACCAATAGGGTAGACACTAACCCTGCCTTCTTCAGCCGCCCGCTTGCGGATAAACTCAATAATAAAACGATTGTCTGCCACCGGATTGGTGTTTGGCATGCAGGCCACACCGGTATAACCACCCCGGGCCGCCGCCGCAGTGCCGGTGGCAATGGTTTCCTTGGCCTCATAACCAGGCTCCCGCAAATGCACATGCATATCGATAAAACCGGGTGCCACTAACTTGCCTGCAGCATCAACTATTTCTGTGCTTTTATCCGGCACAAACCGGGTGCAGATGATACCGTCCTGCACATATACATCGGTCATTTCGTCCCTGCCCGAGGCCGGATCTACTAACCGACCGCCTTTAATAATCAGCTTCACTGTGAGCACCTCCTCCGGTAAGCAGGTACAGCAAGGCCATACGCACCGCTACTCCATTGGTAACCTGTTCTTCAATTACCGCCGCAGGTCCGTCGGCAATATCATGAGCGATTTCCACCCCGCGATTCAAGGGCCCGGGATGCAAGACCAGCGCATCAGGCTTAGCCAAAGCCAAACGTTCCCGATTTAGACCAAACAACCGAGAGTATTCCCGTAAGCCGGGGAACAAGCCCTGCTGCTGCCTTTCTTTTTGGATACGCAGCATCATGACTACATCCGCACCCACCAGCGCCTCTTCGAGCCGGTAAAACACCCGGGCACCGGTTTGGGCAAGTCCGGGTGGCATCAGCGTAGGCGGCCCGCAAACCCGCACCTCGGCCCCCAATTTAGTAAATCCCCAGATGCCTGAGCGAGCCACCCGGCTGTGTAAGATGTCACCTACAATTGTCACTGTAAGACCAGCTATTTCCCCACGATGCTCACGTACAGTAAAAAGATCCAGTAACGTTTGGGTGGGATGCTCGTGAGTGCCATCCCCCGCGTTAATCACCGCAGCTTTAACCACTTGGGCCAGTAAATGCGGTGCCCCGGACATGGGGTGGCGCACCACTATCACATCCGCGCCTAGCGACTGGAGAGTTCGGGCAGTGTCATATAAACTTTCCCCTTTGGCCACACTGCTGGCGGCGCTGGATATATTGATACAGTCAGCGCTCAGATACTTGGCCGCTACCTCAAAGGAACTGCGAGTGCGGGTGCTGTTCTCGTAAAACAGATTTACTACCGTACGCCCTCGCAGAGTGGGTACTTTTTTAATTGGCCTGGATATAACTTCCTTCATGGGCACGGCCGTGTCCAGCAAAAAGTTGATTTCATCGGCAGTCAGCTCTTTTAATTCCATCAAGTCCTTGTGTTTATACAATCTAAGGGAACCCCCCTTCCCAATAAATAAGCCTCCCCGGTTTTTTTATAAACCCGGCGGAGGCCGACTGAGCTATTGGGGATATGCTTACATAATCCCCATTTGAGCTTGAAGCTCTCCCTTGTCAGCCTCACGGGACCGCTTAAAAGGAGCCATTCTTTTATGTTTTTTCCATGATCACCACTTCGTCCACACTATCTATTTCCACTAAGAGCACTTCCACCAGCTCAAGGCGGGCTGTAGGCACATTTTTACCAACATAGTCTGCCCTGATGGGCAATTCACGATGCCCCCGGTCAATCAGTGCCGCCAATTGAATATTCCTTGGTCGCCCCAAATCCATAATAGCGTCCATAGCAGCCCGGGTAGTACGACCGGTATATAAAACATCATCCACCAGCACTACTTTTTTTCCTTCTATAGAGAAGTTAACCTCAGTTTGCCGAACAACCGGTTGATAACCCAAGGTAGACAAATCATCCCGGTAAAGTGTAATATCAAGCACTCCCACCGGCACCTGACTACCTTCAATCTCCTTAATTTTCTCTGCCAGTCTCCTGGCCAGAGGAACACCCCGCCGCCTGATGCCTATTAGCACCAAATTATCCGTACCCTTATTGCGCTCGATAATCTCGTGGGCAATGCGAGTTAGGGCTCGCCTGATACCATCTTGATCAATTATCCGGGTCTTTTCCCTTAATGCTGACAAGACAATACCCCCGTTCCTTAATTATGGCATTAAAAAACCTGTCTATCCGGCAAGAGGCATAGACAGGCATACTAATCCTGTTTACACTATGTATCCTTACCGGTCTCACGGGACCGATTTTAAAGGTGATTTTTCATCTAAATAATATTATCAAAAACAAATGAAGGCGTCAATGGTTATTAAGCCCATTCTCTCCAAATCTCACGTTTGTGCATTACCGATAATATCATGCCATTTACCTGGTGCTAGATTTAAAAGCTAAATGACCACGGGGAAAATAGAAATGTCAAAGTTTGTTAATACCTAAAAAAATTAAGGCTACCCCCAGCATAATGGAAGCCATACCCGGTAAAGACACTTTGCCGGCCAGCCCCACCAGTCCCAGGGTGGTAACGATAATCAGCACGGTGGGACCAATCATGGCCAGTACAGCATTAATTTTAAAAGCTGTCTCCACCTTGTTAAAGTGCAGCATTAACAAGGCCGCTGTTAATTCAATGGTGGCTGATAATAACCGCATGGCTGCCATGGAAAAGACAATTTTATCGAATATAATGAACATAATTCACACCCCCGATTATTTACTATCTTTTCTTATGCCGGGACGGGCATTTAAATGCATAGCACTTTCAATCAGGAGGTAAAATATCGGTGTTCAAGAAAGGATGTGGATCACCATGGGGGCGAAAGCCGGAACCGCCGTATTGGCCGCCATAGCTGGCGTACCCTTTATTATGGTGTTGGGCAATTCCATGCTCATACCGGTACTACCGCAATTACAAGAAGCACTGAACCTCAGCAAATTAAAAGTTAGCATGATCATCACCGCATTTTCTATACCCGGCCTGCTCATACCGCTGGCCGGCTTTTTATCCGACCGCATCGGCCGTAAAAAAGTAATTATTCCCGGTTTGATTTTATACGGCCTGGGCGGGATCATCGCCGGGCTGGCTGCAATATTTCTAGATGGAAGGGCCTATACTTGGATTATCGGAGGGCGCATTGTCCAGGGAATCGGTGCTGCGGGTACCACTCCCATCGCCATGGCCCTGACCGGGGACTTATTTACCGGCCCCAAACGAAGCAAGGCACTGGGGGTAGTGGAAGCTGCCAACGGTTTTGGCAAAGTGCTCAGCCCCGTTCTTGGTGCCGCCATTGGCTTGATTGCTTGGTATGCTACCTTTTTATTTTTCCCTGCAATTATTATCCCCATCGCACTGGGCATTTGGTTTTTAGTAAAAGAACCTAAAAATAATCGGGCCACTCAAAGCATAGCCCAGTATGGTAAATCTATAAAAAAAGTTTTTCAAAAGAAATCAGTTTTACTCGTTACAATTTTCTTAAGTGGTATGGTTGCCCTGCTTATACTTTTCGGTATATTATTTTTTCTGAGCGATTACCTTGAGGAAACCGTAGGTCTAACTGGTATCGTTAAGGGCGCAGCCCTGGCTGTACCAGTGCTATTCATGTCCATTACCTCATATGTCACCGGTCTGCTCATCAAAAAAAATGTCCAGTTGATGAAGTGGTTGGTGGTAACCGGACTCGGGTTGGTGGCAGCTTCTCTGGCCGCATTAAACATATTCCAGAATATTTATTTTTTCTTCGCCGGCATTTCTATTACCGGACTGGGCACGGGAATACTTTTGCCATGTTTGAACACTATTATTACCAGCACTACCTCCACCGAGGAAAGGGGCTTGATCACTTCTATATATGGCAGTGTACGCTTTTTAGGTGTAGCAGCGGGGCCTCCCCTTTTTGGCTACCTTATGGGCATTAGTAACACCTACATGTACTGGGGCGGCGCTATATTGGCCGGGGTAACAGCGGTGATAGCCTTGTTTTTCATCAGAGTCAAGGACTTGAGCATGGCAGGTGCTACGGGACAAGGACAGCAGCCGCAGCAAGCAAACACTCCTATACAAGCCATTAAAACAGAATTTGTATTTGCCCCGACCCGTAAGCCTCTGCCTGGGGAAAAGGAAAACGCGGGGAATAACAAGCGGAATTAAATCAATTATAGCCATCCCCTGATTTTTATTATATGGATGTTATTGTATCTTTATCGCGCAAGGAAAGTAATTATTTCCTAATTGATAAGATTCTAATAAAATTATATTACAAAAGTTTAGTTTGAATTAAACCAGGATTCCGCATATTTCGAAGTAACCGGGTAATGGTAATATTCACCTGACAGGCATTTAATAATCGCCACAATTGCAAAAACAGCGTATACCAGCCCCAATATAGCCAGTGGTATAACCAGTAAAAGTCCAATGAGTATCAGGCATAGTACTCCCACCGCCACGCCTAGGAGCAGTGATATAATGTGCATGGTCAGCGACTCCCGGGCATGATGGTTCACAAAATCATCATCTTTCTTTAGTAAATAAACAATTAAGGGCACCAAAATAGGTAAACCCAGGAATATAGAACCATGACAAATCGCACCCATAAGTTTGCTTTCCGATGAAACCAAATCAATTCACCTCCCACCCAATAGACAAAAGAGTACATCATCCCCAGGGTATTTTAAACCTATCTTATTTCTTATCGGTTATAAGCACTTGATTTTGAGAATCATGCAATCGCTTGGCCTGCTATCAAAAAGTAAGCACCGGCCCATACTGTTTCAGCCATTGACGGCGAATTTGGTAATCCGGCAGCACTGCTTTCACCAGACTCCAAAACACCGGGCTGTGATCAAGTCTTTTTAAATGGCATAACTCATGCACAATAACGTAATCAATGATATTTAATGGAGCCATCACCAAATGCCAGTTAAAATTTAAATTACCCTTTCCCGAACAACTGCCCCAGCGATGTTTTTGCTCCTTAATCCTGATTTTCGCCAATTCAACACCAATGTTATCAGCATATAAATAAATTCTATTGTTTATGATAAAACTAGCTTGCTTTTTATACCATTTAACCAGGGTATTACGAACCGCGGCGGTCCGACCATCTTGATATGCTGCCCGAGGCACCTCGATAAGCATTTGTTGACCATTAATTATTACTGCATTATCTATTGCTTTGTCACTAGTATTCACTTTTATCGTAAACCGTTTACCCAAAAAAAAGAGTTGCTCTCCATCCACTAACATTCTGGGCACAGAACACCCTGCCAATACCGATAAATAATCCAATTTTTCTAATATCCAGATACTTTTATCCTGCATAATGCTACTGATAGTCAGATCGTTATATTGTAACGGTGCCGTAACCTGAACACCATCCTTTGCATCAACAATTATTTTTAAGGACGAGGCTAGATTACTGTATTTAATTGTGTATTCTATCACTCGATCATAAAATACTAATTGTGGCAAAGCAGGCACCAACTTTCATTTCAAGTCTTTTTTATTTTCTCATTAACTCCTGTGATTAGCAACCCAACAGGCCGGATGTACATGTAAAAGTTAACCTTGCAAAAAACAAAAAAGAGAAGCCGCTACGCCCCCCCTCCAGCTCAAGTATTTATGCATTTACTCGTCTTCGTTTATCTTTTTTTGATTTATTTTCTCAGGGATATACACTGTATACCTACAGTCCTTTTTCACTTTTTTCTTTAACTTAATTGTCAAATCCGGATTATTAATATCAATAGCCTATGACAATGTTTTTTGGATGGATTTAACCACCTAGCTTAATATACACAATAGCTCCGTAATTTGGTAGGCCAACCTGGTAACCATCTTTATAAATAATGAATATTTTCATACCAAGTGCACAATAATCCCTATCCCGGTGAAATAACTTAAAGGGGGTGGGCGTCTGCATGCGTCCATTAAAGCACGCGTGTAATAACCGGAAGGGAAGTTGATAATTTGTCTGAATATGCACAAAACAATTTCTGGCGGGAGGTAATATCCTACCCGCTGGGCGAGCGGACGGCCAAACCTAGGAACAAGGGTCTGACCATGGTAATCGACAAAGGCATGGGTATAGGAGAAACCCGCGACTTGCTACAAATCAATTATCAGCACATTGATTTTATCAAGCTGGGGTTTGGCACCTCCATGCTTTATGCTGCAGGCACTCTAGAAGAAAAAATACAGCTAGTGCGTTCTTATAACGTTGACATCTACCCGGGGGGCACCTTCTTGGAAGTTGCCATAATACAAAATAAAATAAGGGAGTTTCTCGATACATGCCATTCCTTGGGTTTTACGACCATTGAAGTTAGCGATGGGACAATACACTTGAGCGGGGAGGTGAGAGAACAAACTATCAGATTGGCAGCCGAAATGGGCTTCAGGGTATTGACTGAGGTGGGTAAAAAAATTAACAGCGCTGAAGTACCTGTAAAAACACTAGCCCAAATGGCCCTACGTGATTTGCAAAACGGTGCTTACAAGGTTATCCTGGAGGGCAGGGAAAGCGGTCTAAATGTAGGACTTTACGATGCCAAGGGCAAAATAGCAGATGACGATTTACAAGTATTTATGGATTATATAGGCAACCCAGCTCTAATTATCTGGGAAGCCCCGCTTAAAAATCAACAGCAGGACCTGATTACCCGATTTGGTTCGGACGTGAACCTGGGTAATATCCCGGCCCAGGAGGTTCTAGCCGTAGAAGCCCTCCGCGTAGGCCTGCGGGCGGATACCCTGAAGTTGGCTATAGCCAATCTTAACGAGATTTAAAGTAACCAAAAATCAATAGATCAATATTATGTTATATATGTGCTGGCTTAAGCATTGTATAACAAACTGTAACTTAACCGCTCAGTTTAACCTGGTAATACAATGGATAGCGGTGGCATATATTTTACTAATAATTGTCATTGTGAGGCGAGACTATGAATGGGGTACCACTGCTAGTGGCACTACTCCTGGTGGGTATCATTTCCCGCTCCAATTTAATTGCCACCGCTGCCTGCGTATTACTGATTATTAAATTTAGCAACCTGTATTTTATATTTTCCCTATTGGAAAGAAGAGGTCTGGAAATAGGCCTGTTATTTTTGTTACTGGCCATATTAGTGCCCGTAGCCAGCGGCAAAGTAACGGAAAAAGAATTATTCATTACCTTTACTTCAGTGCCAGGCATACTTGCTATCGTAGGAGGAGCACTTGCCACCCATTTAAACGGCGAGGGCTTGCGGCTATTACAAATAGATCCCGAAATGATATTCGGCATACTCATTGGTTCTATGATCGGTATTGTTTTTTTAGATGGCGTCCCAGTGGGGCCACTGATGGCGGCCGGACTCACTGCGCTGTTTCTGGAAACAATCCGTTTATTTCAATAGTTTAAGGCTGTTTTCGCCAATGTCCAGCTTTTGCAAAATAATAGTTAGCTCCGTCGGCAAATGAGCCCTGAATTCCAAGTAATCACTACTGCGGGGGTGGGCAAACCCCAACAAGTAAGCATGTAAAAACTGGCCCTCCAAACCCCAATGGGACTTACTTGGACCGTACCTGGTGTCCCCCACCAGAGGGTGGCCGATATAAGCCATATGCACCCTGATCTGGTGTGTACGCCCCGTTTCCAGGCGCAGTTCCAACAATGTATAATTACCTGCACTGCCCAGAACCCGGTAGTGGGTCACCGCTGCCTTACCATTACGATTGTTTACAGACATTTTCTGCCGGTCACGTGGATCCCTTCCAATGGGTGCATCCACCACACCCCGTTCACTAGCCAGTACGCCATGGGCCAGCGCCACATAGCCACGCCGGATAGTATGCTCCTTGAACTGGATTGCCAAATGCTCGTGAGCCAGGTCGTTTTTGGCTACCACTAATAAACCCGAGGTATCCTTGTCAATGCGATGTACAATACCAGGCCGAAGCACGCCGTTAATACCGGAAAGATCCTGGCAGTGATACAGCAAAGCATTGACCAGCGTGCCTGTATAATTGCCTTCTGCCGGATGTACCACCATCCCCCTGGGCTTATTCACGACAATGACATCTTTATCTTCATAAAATATGTCAAGAGGCATGAGCTCCGGACACACTTTAAGCTCCACGGGCGGTGGTGCGGCCACCGCTACCGAGTCGCCTTCCTTTAAGCGATAATTAGCCTGGGCTGTTTTCTGATTCACCGTGATAGCGCCATCGCCAATCAGCTTTTGCACAAACGACCGGCTCAGCTGCTCATCCCTGGAGGCCACATAAACATCCAGGCGCACTCCGACATCCTCCGCTCCTACTTGGTATAATTCAGTTGTCGGCACTAGCATCCACCCTTTGCTGTTCCACTTTATCACTGCGCCAAAGATCGATAATTAAAAGCAAAGCCCCGATAACTATGGCCGAGTCCGCCAGGTTAAAAATTGGCCAAACCCGAAAATCCAAAAAGTCAATTACCCGTCCCAGGCGCACCCGGTCAATCAAGTTGCCCAGTGCACCACCCACCACCAATCCGTAAGCAAGGCGCATCAAAGTCCTTTCTCTTGGTAAATAAAGGTAAACTACCAGCACACCCACTATCACTATTAGCGAGAGAACAATAAAAAAAGTAGTGCGATTGGCCAACATGCCAAAAGCGGCGCCAGGATTTAAAATATAAGTAATATAAAATGCCGGTGGGAATACGGGTATAGATTCCCCCAACAGCATTCGCGAGGTGATTATATGTTTGGAAAACTGGTCCAGCAGCAATGTGACCAGCACGATAATAGTAAAGCGCAAATTATTAACCTCCCCAAATATAACGCTATATGATATAATACCACATCTCTAAGATTTGGGAGCCAACAGTTATGTACTGGATTCCCGCCATCCTCTGGATGGCCTTGATATTTTACCTGTCCGGGCGTACGAGCAGTGAATTGCACTTATTATTTCCATTTATAAACAACTTAAACCCGGGCCATATAGTAGCTTATTTTGTGCTAGGGCCCTTATTTTACCTTGCACTGCAAAAGTATCACCGCACCGGTCCTTTTTTTAAAGCTTTTTTATTGTGCCTTTTTTATGGCATCACCGATGAATTTCATCAGTATTTCGTCCCTACCCGTTTCCCCGACATTTTCGATTTAACTCGGGATTTATTGGGTACCGGACTGGGACTGGTTTTAGTTTACCTGGTGAGAAGAAGAAAGACATCGTGAATCCAGCCTGCAAGCTAGGAAAATACCTTCTTGTACCTCAGTATCAATAAAATTTCAGAATACGCTCCTTGACTGCTTCGGTATTACCCCAGCTCATTGTTCTTACGAACCCATCCGCCACCCTCTTGCCTTTTCTACATATCCTTCCGCTCAACATTAATAAATAATTATATTATGTTTAGCAAAAACTATTTTAGAAATTACTCAAAGATATTAATTAATTAATTCTCCGCATGCACAGTTGAAAGAAGGAGTTTTTTATTGTGTCTATTTTAGAACTACCTCGGTTGGCGGAAGAACTACCATTTTGGGAAAATACACTGTGGAATAGAATTTATGAAGTTAATGTGTTGCAAAGCAAACTTAGATTAGTTTCAGGTATCCGCAGTTGGGTTGAAGAAAAGTTTGGAAGCGTGTCGGAAGTGGAAGATCATAAAATTATACGGGTAACCAATTTAATAACCGGAGAAGGAGCACTATTTAATAGTCTTCGCAGCAAGCGCCCTATGACACGCTTTCCCAGCAGGGACCTGGATTCCCTGGTGGAGGAACACCGGCAGGGCTGCCCTTTTTGCTCACCGGAAGACCGCACCCCCGAAGATAGTTTCGGGCGCATCCGGGGAAAATACTGCCTTACAGCGGCCAATCTGACCAAATATGACGGTTATCACAGCTTAATCATACCCCGGGAGCATCATCCGCTACGGTTCGACGAGGATATGGTGGAGGATTATTTCCAGGTGGCGGCCCGTTGGTTCCATGAGGTAAACGTTTACGCAGCCTCAGAGGGTGACAGCACTGCAACACTTTACCCCTTTCTAATGTGGAACTGCCTTTGGCCTGCCGGTTCTTCCGTAGTGCATGGACATCTTCAGGTGACCGTGACCCCGAAACGCCATTATCCAAAGGTTGAACAGCTGCGGCAATGTAGTCTCCGGTATGCATATAACTATAGCAGTAATTACTTCCAGGATCTATATGTCCTACACAAAGCATTGGGATTAAGTTGGGCTGAAGACGAATTCCGCCTGCTATCTTTACTTACCCCTATAAAGGAAAAAGAAGTTTGGATATTTCCTCCCTTGGGTCCTGTAACCTTTGATAAACTCGGGCTGGTTGGCAGGGCGGTATGTCGCGTGCTAAACCGTCTAAAACAACAAACCCCCATACAAAGTTTTAACGTAGCGGTTTACCTTCCACCTCTAGAAATGGAAGCGGACGCCGTCGGTTGGAAAGAATTTCCTATACTGGCCCGTCTGGTGGACCGCGGTAATGTGTTTAACCGCACGACCGATTTCGGTGCTATGGAGTTGTTTGCTACCAGCGTTATAAGTTCAGACCCATTTTCCGTAGCCAGGCTATTACGACCATAATGCACAATGAGCTACCTCGTCCGATAGGCTATGAGTTAAATTAACTCCCCACTTAGCCGTCCAGCTTGTCCAATAGTTTTAAGTAATTTAAAAGATGGGTAGTTATTAAAAAATGCCGGCGAACCCTTTCCTTGCCCGCTTCTATCATTTCCTGGGCCAGGGTGGGGTTTCTCAGCAATTTCAATACTTTTTCGGCACATTCCTCCACGGTGTCTACCAGATATCCGGTAATACCGTCTATGATTTGGTATTTTATACCACCTACATTACCCCCGATAACGGGTGTACCCTTCCACATTCCCTCGGAAACAGTCAGTCCAAAACCTTCCCGGAGGGATTTTTGAAGTATAACATCAGAAGCAGTTTGGAAAGCGTTGACTTCCCTGTTAGACACACCGTTAAAATTTGTTATAACTTTGATGTCGTAATCCTCACCGGCCCGCCTCAAAGTTCGGTACAGGTAACCCCAGCCTTCAGGGTCATCCGAAGCCATGGAACCCACTAGGGCCAGTTGAACGCTGGGATATTCTTTTTTTACTATTTTGTATGTGTCAATAACACCCAATGGATCCTTCCACGGATCAAACCGCGAAATTTGAGTAATTAGCGGTCTATGGATGTCAACCCCAAATCGGGCGATTATCTGCTTGGCATCTTCTACATCTAATTCTATATTTTTGGTACTTAAGGGATCTATTGACGGAGTAATGAAGGTAAGGTTTTGAAGCCTCTCTTTTTCATGGACAAATTCCTCCATTGTAAAAATACAAGCATCGTATTGTTTAATGTACTTATACAAAAAACGCCAGTAATCGGGATTGGGAGTTGAGGTATCAATATGACAGCGCCAAACCCACTTGGCACTCTCCTTTGTTTTTGATGCCATAAACTCTATTAATGCCGCCGGCTGAGGATCGTGAATGATAATAAAGTCATAATCCCATTCCTCAACAGCTGCAGCGTTTAATTCATTATATTTAAGATATATTTTCTCATCCTCCGGACTAAGAGCCCCTTCCTCTCCCTGCAGGCAATTATGAAATGTCTTGGTTACATTGTAAAATTCGTCGGCACCTTTAATTACCCACCAATCCATGTTTAACCCCATATCCCGGGCCAGTGGCACCATGGAATGAAGTATTTCGGCTACCCCCCCACCAAATGACGTGGCATTTACCATAGCTATCTTTTTTCCTTGCATTTTATTTACGAAATAATCCAGTTGCGCCTTGGTGTCTATGTTAATTATTTTCAAATAATCTTCGTATTTTTTTAAGGCGGTTGTTACAAATTCCATGGGCATAACCTCTTTAAAATAATTTTTATTACCTAATACGGATATACTTATTTTTGAAAAAATAAACAAGGGGCTATATATACTATGTTCAAAATGGGCGCAAATATTATAAACAGTGAAAAAAGTATAGTATCTTTCAAAGTTTTTGCCCTCGATAGGCAGGAGGTTTCCGTGGTTGTAAAGTCGGGCGATAAAAAAACCGTGTTTCCCATGATTGAAGAAATGCCTTATGTCTACAGCACCATCATCGAGGGTATAGGTTTAGACCTTTTGTACAAGTTTAAATTAGACGGTGATAAAGAATACCCCGATCCTTATGCTAACTTTCAACCCTTCGGTGTGCATGGTTTTTCCAAGCTGGTCGACCATGAAACCTACCGGTGGCAAGATGACCACTGGCCGGGCAGAGCTATCGAAAAACTGGTGATCATTGAAATTCATGTAGGCACATTTTCAGATACCGGTACTTTTGACGGCGTTGCAGAAAAACTGGACTATCTTGTAGAATTGGGGGTTAACGCCATCGAGCTGATGCCCGTGACCCAGACTCCCGGCAGGTGGAACTGGGGTTATGACGGGGTAAACCTTTTCAGCGTGAATCACAATTACGGCACCCCTGATAATTTAAAACACCTGGTGGACCGCTGTCACCAAAAAAACCTGGCGGTGATTCTGGACGTTGTTTATAACCATTTCGGTCCGGAAGGTAATTATTTGCCGGTTTACGGCCCCTATTTCACGAGTAAGCACGAAACACCATGGGGAAAGGCCGTAAATTTCGACGACCTGTATAACGAGCAGACCAGGAAAATGGTTTTGGATAATGTCCGGTACTGGCTGGAGGTTTACCATTTTGACGGGTTAAGACTGGATGCCGTTCATGCCATTAAAGACTTCAGTCCGATCCATATTCTCCAGGAAATAAGCCTGGTTGCTAAAAACTCTGCCGGCAAGCAAAACCGGGGAAAATTTATTATCGCTGAAAGTGATGAAAATAATGCCCGTCTCATTACTCCCCTGGATAAAGGCGGCTTAGGCATGGATTGCCAATGGATGGATGATTTTCATCATTGTATCCATACTGTGCTAACAGGAGAGCGGGAAGGGTATTACATGGATTACGGTCGCATAAAAGATTTGGAAAAAGTATATAAAAATTATTTATATACCGGTGAATATTCAAAATACTGGGGGAAGGCACGGGGAACAGACGGTTCCCGCAATCCCGGCCAACAGTTTTTAGTGGCTATACAAAACCATGACCAGGTGGGCAACAGGGCCAGAGGAGACAGGCTCTCAACACTGTTGGAATTAAATTATTTAAAGACCGCCGCCGGTTTGATGTTTTTTTCAGCCTACTTGCCTATGATTTTCATGGGGGAAGAATATGGTGAAAAAAATCCTTTTTTATTTTTTACGGATTACCAGGACCCCGCTTTACAAGAGGCTGTATCCCGGGGCAGAAAAAAAGAATTTGCCAAGTTTAGCTGGGAAAACGTGCCGGACCCCCAGGACCCGCTAACCTTTTATACTTCCAGGCTAACTCCCCGCAGCCGGTGGGAAAATCAACACCAAATGCTGTTTAACTTCTACAAGGATCTAATCAGCTTGAGAACTTCCCACCCAGTTTTGAAAAACTTGGATAAAAACAAATTAAAAGTGAAAGTGGATAAAAAAAACAAGGTAGTCAAAATAACTCGGTGGAACCGGCATATAGTATTAATTGGTTTGTTTAATCTTGGTTCAACTGATATTGTTATAAAGGATGTTCAAGGCAAGGAAATATTCAATTCCCAGAGGGCGTCTTACGGCGGGAGCGATGAAGCCGAAGAAGGTATTTTACGAAAAGGACAAATGATCATATTGGAAGATAAACGGAACGGCATTTAACATTGTTTTTTAGCAGTCGCTAAGCGCCGGTCTAAGATGGCTATATTTAAGTCCGGCCACGAGTGTTTTATGATAGTAGACAAATAAGGTGAGGAGACACGCCTCAACAGAGGAGTATCCCCTTTTCACCGTTACGCAGAAAAAGATTTGGGAAATTTTCCAACGGTTTATCAGAGATACTAAATTATTGTGTAAAAAGGGTTTCATGTTCATTCGCTTGCTGATCCTGATGAACAGGCACACTCATTTCTACCCGGTGTCTATGGTTTTGCGGTTGCTCAATGAAGTTAAAGTATTCTTCCACATCCTGCTCGCTCATGGCATCGATCTTTTCAATCATGGATGGGAACATAGGGGGATAAATATTATACAGATAATGATACATTTTATCCACAAGATATTCGGCATCCGGGCTTTCGGTCCATATTGCCTGTATATAATCCGTGGCCATGTATACACCCTGCACATATTCCTGCAACAGCTTTAAAAAATTTTGCAATTCAGCCGGACCCCGCCGGTTGACGACAAACATCTCCCCGGCTTTGGCCACTGCCACCGCCTTCCATTGCTCAACAGGTTCGAACAAGGCATAGGCCGCCCGCAAATCCCTCTCTTTTTCCTTAGCGTACTGATCCAGGCCGTATCGCAGATAGTTAAGGCGATTGTCGATAAAAACTTTAAGAGTTTCACAAAGTCCCACAAAGTTGCGGGGATTGATCATTTTATACTGCCGGCTTAATGTCAAATGAGATGGGGATTTCTGCAATCTGCCCAGCAAAATATCAACCAGCAAGTACCCAAGCAGACATGGACGCTTTTGCCTTCCCTCCGTCGGCCTCCAGCCCCAATTGCATGCCCTTTTCATCAAGCGCAGGTATAGTATCGCCTGGCTATCGGGGCTTTTCCTGGCCAGATCATACCCGGTTTCAGCTAACCGTTCCACGTTAATCGGAATATTAGTGTATATACCCATGTTTTCCAGTAAAGTATCAAATATACCACAAAAATATTTACCGTTTTCCCAGAAAACATGTGGGTGCTCATATATCCCTGTTTTATGCGTATCATAACCTCCAACACCGGTAACCCCCAGGGGAGGATATTGTCCGTCAGCCCGCAGTATGAGTCTTATTTCCGGCGCCCAGGTGATCCGGTCAAACTTAATTTCAGGAAGTTTATCAAGCCCTTCGTGAGCCAGCACCTCATCGATATAATGGTCAGGAGTAACAAAATGCACCTTGTACTTGTCACTGTATTCGGCAAGTATTTCTTGCCAGGCTTTCTCGATTATTTCCAGGGCAATATCACCAAAATCCATCAACTCAAGATCTTGAACATACAGCAGCAAACCATTTTCAGGAGCCTTATCCAATTCACGAAGCAGGACTTTCTTATAAATGCCCACACCCGTATCCATGTCGATGGGGTACTCCTCCTGCTC
Organism: Desulfoscipio geothermicus; assembly: GCA_016841205.1. Lineage (GTDB taxonomy): Bacteria > Bacillota > Desulfotomaculia > Desulfotomaculales > Desulfallaceae > Sporotomaculum > Sporotomaculum geothermicum_A. The sequence goes on along the minus strand of JAENZP010000004.1, from coordinate 46,938 downwards.
ACCGTATAGATATTCATTATCAAATACGGGAAAGTCACCCAGCATGTACCCTTGAGATTTTACATCATCCCTTTTCATTTTGGTAATTGGTCGCCAAATCTCCTGGGATATAGGAAAATTGCGGGGTAGAGCAATAATGTTTTTCCGGGTGGTACGAATTAAAAAAGGTTTATAAACGTAATCCCCTTCACCCAAAATTTCATATGGGACCTTGTTTTCGTCAAGATGTGGGAATATGACATAATCAACATTTGCTTTTTCTATTGCTTCCATTTTTTCGTAAACCAGAGAGTCTTCCGGAGGAAACAGTCCGTTATACTTGGGATAAGGCACCTCCATATAGTTGTGCAGATACTGCCTGTTCCAAACAATTTCCTGGGTGATTTCTTCAGAACGCAGCAGTGAAACATGAGAATGATGGGCATGACCGTATATCGGGTACAGTCGTCCCTTGCTGTAATCATCTTTAAGCCTGTCAAATACCTGTGGCATTACGTCTTTAACCTGAACCAAAAGCTCATTGGTATACTCCACGCACATGGGCGCGCCAAGATTTTCCCCCAGTATGCTGCATAGAGAGTAGATATCACGCCCCTCTTTTTTCCTTTTCTTAAGATAATTCTCGTCCAAAAAGGATTCTTTCATGGGATTTTTTTTATCAAGGTACGTTAATAAGGTTTCGGGCAGATCCCAAAGCAGTTCATGGGCATGAAAAGCCATTATTACGAATACATTTTTCATTTTGGTCACCTCCGCTGACAAATTAATAACTCCTCCGCCGGGGTGTCACTTCCTGAGTAAAGCAAAGGGCGGGCTAGTTCAGGCCTGTTGGTATTTATAAATAAATCCGCTGTAAGGAGGTAGCACAAAGTGCTGCGTCGGCACGTTATCGCTAATATTAATGCTGTCTGCGTCATATGGGTCCTTGTTACCAACAGGCGGGAGGTCGTTAATATGTTCAATGTCGCCTAATTTAATCCACCGCCCCGGGTCGAAATGAATATCTACGGGAACATCATGCCCTTCAAAGTTAAGCATGACCAGCAATTGTTCAGATGGAGAACTACCGCTATTTGTTTTCCACCCAATAACTCTTTTTTTGCCGCCCTTGTTATCGCTCATCCAGGGCCCCACCAGCCAGTTAAATTTACCATCATCGATGGGATTATAACCGCTGAGCTTTAGCGCCTCGTACCTTTTTCTAAGGTTAATCAGTGCACTCGCCCACTGATAAAATTTACTGGTATCCTCGGAATACGTACTCCACCTTACTTTAATCCTATTTCTTTCCCTCTCGACGCCATACTCCTGCCCCATGTAGATCATTGGCTGCCCCAGGGCTACCATGGTAGTCATTAACCCAAGGCGAGCTTTTCTTTCCTTAACTTTTGGATCCTGTAAGTGTTCCCCGCCGGTGGCCACCTCAAACTGAACGCTGTTTTCGTCATGGCTTTCGCAATAATTGATAACATTGTTGGTATGGGCCGCAAATCTATCTTTGCTGAAATAAATCATGCTTCCCAGGTTATCCGTTCCATTGCCTACCCCCTCGAATACTCCTTCGCGCAGCAAAGCCTTTACTTTATCGTGGAAAAGGTTGGACCACTGGGCATAGCCGTTATATCCTTCTATGTTTAGGTCTTTTTCATTAGGTAAATTTTCGGCAATCAAAATGGTATCGGATTTAAATCCCTTACCCTTAATTTCGTGGGCCAACCGGTGCAACAATTTATGGTTTAAAAAATAGCTGTGGGTAGCGTCAAATCGAAAACCGTCAATATGATATTCCTTAATAAACAGTTTACAAGAATCAATGAGCATATTATCCACTTCGTCTTTTCCCGTACCTACTTTATTCCCCCACATTGTTTTACCCGCGAAATAAAAACCGCCATCACCTGAACCATCGTCAATAAGGTTCCATAAAGGGTTAAAATCGTTCGAGGTATGATTAAAAACCTGGTCCATAAGTACGGCAAGACCGTGCCGGTGTGCTTCATTAATCATTTCCCTAAAATCATCAGGGGTACCAAAGTCCTTTTCCACGGCCATGAAGGTGCATGGCTCATAACCAAGTCCTTTCTTCATCGGCACTTCAGCCGTAGGCATCAGTGCCAACGCGGTTATACCCAGCTTATCAAAATAGCCGTCCTTGATACGGCGGGCAACCCCCTTAAATGTTCCCTGCATATCTTCGCGTATTTCGGGATCGTTATCAGTAAAACCGTATACATTTAATTCATAAAGAATCAAGTCCTTAATATCCGGAGTTCTCCAGTCCTGATCGGTCCACTTAAACTTTGTCGGATCTACCACCACAGCATTGCGATATTTATAATCATCGCTAAACAGCCGAGTATAAGGATCTGTTACATATCGTTCACTTGCAAGGGTGCCGCCCTGTATATAGAACTTATACTCAATGGGAGAATTTGTTTCAGGACTAATTTTTGCCAGCCAAATATTGGGTTGATAGTAGAAACCCTGATAGAGATCCATAGGAATAAATTTATCCGGCTGCGGTAAAGGATGAGCGGGACACTGCCAGTCGTTAAAATTCCCAACCAGGTAGACCCTTGCCGCGCGAGGATGAAAAAAGCCGAAAACTACAGTCCCGTCAGCCAGAGTATTAGCTCCCAGCATTGAGATCATACCAAGACCGGAAACGTCGGTGTCGGGAAAATAAAAATTTTCTTTTGGAACAAGATGGCTGATTTGACGGTAATAATCCTTTATATTACCCACGGGAGATGCCGGACGAACATTATAAATATTATGCCTGTCCGCCATGGACCAGATTTCTTCACCCAGATGCGCATGAAATGATCTATTAAATTTATCCTCTTCCCATGGAACGTCTTCCCCTTGGCCATCCTTAAATATAAAGTTAAAACTGCTGCGGTTATAAGACAGGTTATAATAAACCCCAAAATCATCACTGCCGCTGGGAGCTACTTCCCTTTCCAGAGTAGCCCCGTCACTTACCCACACCCACATAATCGGCTCTAAGAAACCGTTTTTGTTGTCGTAATGAATTTTAACCCTATGGTGCATAGCAACCTCCCGATGATTTTTATGGTTATATTTTTTATGGTACATATTCTCTGCAATTTTGCAGCGTCTATACATCTGGTATAATTTATTAACTTGTCAACATTGGAGAATGTAGATTCATATCCTCATAGCGTCCGCCAATATGGCAGTTGTTAATAAACCTCCCCTTGTACTCATAACCAAGCCGATAAGGGCAGCAAATATTTATATCTCCCAACGACAAAACCCGCGTGATTATTACTCAGTTTTTTCATGCATTGGCCGGCTACCGGGCAAGATAATAAAAAAATTAGGGAGCTGTTTTGGCTTATGGATACTGCTTGTGCATTATGCAATTCTATGGAAAGACTGTTCCCCAAATGTTCCTGCGGACAAATTATGCTCGATTCAGGTCCGGTAACGGATTACGCAGGTCCGTATAGTCCTTATTACAATACATGCTTTGAAAATGACTACTGCCATCACCTTTTTACCTGCCCGGTTTGTGGAGCAGACCAAGTAATTTCGGTGCCACTGTGCAAAGTTTAGCGAGATACAAAAAATTCCCGCTGGTTACATACCCGCAGGAGATAATTTTTGCCTTTCACCATAAAATCTTCGCGGCATATTATAAAAATATATACTGGGTGAAAGGAGGCCATATGGTTGTCTAATAATGCAAATCCTTTTTCGCTGTTTTTAATACTTATTTTGCTAGTCCTAAGTACTGATAACCAGGCAGAAGTCAAATTGGGATTCATCAGGGGGCTAATCGACCAAACATCGCGTTCTTTAGGTAGCCTCCGAGAAGGGATTACTGCCATGAACACAAGTTTTGAGCATGCACGCATCATGTTCATGAACTCAAATAACGAGCCCGATGATACTAAATAACTTAACCTTGAATTAGCACCGGCAGGCATTTGGTGCATACCCAAAGGCTTGACCCCCTTTACGGCATGGCAGAACAGTAACCTCGTGCTTCAGTTTACCGTAATTAAAGCAGGCCTGGGGAATATATGACCCCGGGTTTTGTTTTACATGCATTTCCACCGCGTGCTCATCAAAATCGGCAATGCGCTCTGGGACAGATTCCGATGTAAAAAACCGGCCCCGTCACGTTTAACCCTGGTCTTACCGTTGTGATAGTGACGGCACCTTCCACGCATGGGCTTACGCACTGCCCACAACCGTTGTACCTCTCCCCGTCTATTTTAACAATTTGCCTATCAGCCATATTTATCACCTCGTTTTTTACTATCATTAACATAACCCTACAAACCGCTAATTAAAGTAATCTAGCTCGCGCTTTCGTGTGACATTAATCACAATGTACTTTAATCCGGTCATCAAACAAGGTATAGGGGTTAACAGACATTATATAGTGCCTCGCCCGTGGTCAAAGCATGATCGGTGGACCCTCTCCCGTATAGCAGTGCCGGGGAACGCTAAAACTAAACAGCGTTAGATCACTATGCGTTAGCCTAATATTTTATTTTATTTCCAGGCAGGTATTTTTTATTTTAAGCCAGAAATAATTTACAGCCTGTTAATAAGACGGGTCAACAATAAGAAGCACCTGATGCCCACGACATCATGAAAGGAGAGTGGATTTATGCCCATTGCGCAAAAAATAGAAAGTTCCCTAGCTAGTTCATCCTGGATACGCAAAATGTTTGAAGAAGGAGAGAAATTACGCAAAATCTATGGGGCAGACAAGGTATATGACTTAACTCTGGGCAATCCCGACGTAGAGCCGCCCGAGGAATTCAACCGGGAGTTACAGAAGATCGCCGCTAACCCCATACCTGGCATGCACAGGTACATGAGCAACGCCGGTTACGACGAAACCAGGCAAGCCATTGCCAATGTGCTGTCTGAGGAAAGCAGCCGGCCCGTAACGCCGGGCCATATTGTCATGACCTGCGGGGCAGGTGGCGGGCTAAACGTGGTTTTAAAAACACTGCTCAACCCCGGTGAGGAAGTAATCGTCACAACCCCATATTTCGTAGAATACGGCTTTTATGTAGAAAACCATGGTGGTAAAATACGAGAAGTGCCCACTTCGGCAGGTTTCCAACTGGACCCGACGGCAGTGGTTAACGCCATCGGACCCCAAACCCGGGCCATAATTATCAATTCACCCAATAACCCCTCCGGGGTAGTTTACCCGGCAGAAGCATTGGCCAGCCTGGGCCGGTTGCTGGAAGAAAAAGAAAAGGAACTGGGCACATCCGTATATGTAATCTCAGACGAACCCTACGCCAAAATTGTTTATGACGGCGTTACTGTGCCCAATGTGTTTAAGTATATTAAAAACTCATTTATAGTTACCTCGCATAGTAAGGATTTGGCACTGCCCGGTGAACGCATCGGCTACGTTGCTATAAACCCGGACATTACTGATAGCGAGATTATTTTCAACGGGTTATTATTTTGCAATCGCACTCTGGGTTTTGTCAACGCACCCGCATTAATGCAACGTTTGATAACAACTCTGCAACGGGTAAAAATAAATGTAGATATCTACCGGGAAAAAAGAGATTTCCTTTATAAGCACCTCACCGAACTGGGATTTGAAGTAACCAAGCCAATGGGCGCGTTTTATTTCTTCCCCCGCTGCTTTATTGATGATGATGTAGAGTTTGTACGTCGGGCACAAAAATATAATCTACTGCTGGTACCCGGCAGCGGATTCGGACTGCCAGGCTATTTTAGAATTTCTTACTGCATGGACATGCAGATAATCCGCAACTCAATACCCGCTTTCACCGAGCTGGCCGGGGAATTTAAATAAGCCGGTTTAAGGTGACAAAACATAATTTCCTTAACAATAAAAGGGGGAGTATCTTAGTAAATAAAAGACATCCCCCTTTTTCTTATTAATCGTTTTTCGGCTAATAGTATAACCTTTTCATGCATATGCAAATTTAATTGTCCCAACACTTTTTTTAACGATTCAGTATCTTTAAGGTAAAAACCATTTTTCCATCGGTCAACCAAATAGTCTATAAATTCCATATAACCGTTAATTATAGTTAAAGTATACAAATATTTAAAACGGTTATTATTTACTGGCAAATATGTTCGGAAGAATTTTTATGGGTCAGTGTAAAATTGGACAATGTTTCATCGTCCCTGGCTCAGGTAAGGATCCCTTCATAAACGATAACTTCTTCCCCGCAAATATCACCATCAAACCTGGATATTAATATATACTCCCCCTTGAAAAAACACATACGGTCTAATACCCTATGTTATAATATATTATAATGTCGGTAAGCTAACCAGAACCTAAATAGGGCAAGCACCATTACCTAACTCGCTGCCGCACCGGTGTATAGGGAGGTTCTAACTGAATATGTTGCAATGGTATATTGAAGACGCAGGGGGCGGCTGCAGATCATTCTCTGAAGTGCTAGTGCTGGTCTGCGAAAACCCCCGGCTCATATATCAAAGTTTTTTACCGTTAACCTGGGACAATAAACTGAGCCTGGAAGAAATGGCCCGCCAGAAGGTACTGGAAATGATGCAACAAGCGGGTGTCAAACAAGATGACTACCTGTACGTCTGTTCCGGTAATATTTTTTTCGGGTTGCATAAATGGCTCACCGAAAACGGCTACCACTGGGAAACCGCCAAAATGGACGGCCTGGCCCATGAAGTAGCCGAGCATACTTTTCAACAACAAATTATATCAGCTGGCTTTCCAGCAGAAATTCGGCTTGAAGAACGCAATTACCGGGATTATTACCGGCAAGTTGATGCCTGGATCAAAGAAGACCCCGCCCGTACCCAATATGTAAAAGATATAAAAGTACGGTGTAAACCGGCCAGCCTTCGCTATATACTAAAGGGCAATGCCGGCGGCACCCGCACCTGTTCCCGTTGCCGCAAAAAAATATTGCCTTACAGCCCCATAGTTCAGTATCGCTTTAGGGATTTTGGCAAAAAAAAGTGTCATTATTACCACCCCGCTTGTTCACCGGTCAAACCGCAAAAAAATAAGCTACAGCAAGCGCACATTTACTGGCGGGGTGAAGTGCTGCATGGTGTAATTTTACCGGCCAGGGAAACTCTCCCCTGCAGAGTTTGCGAGCAGGAAGTTCCTACCGGAACCAAGGCATTACACGCCCACAGGGACAAGGAATTTATTTTTGGCCACCCGAACTGTTTTATTCATCTTAAAGATGATGCCTAACACTCAATAATTAACCGGGGCGTAAAGTTAAGATAATCAGCGCTGGTTAAATAAAAATCTATACCCCAGGCCTGGTTGGGCAACCTGTAACGGCAGGCATTTGAATGTATATGACCGTATACTACAGTTTCCACCTCATATTTTTGAAACAGTTCTATAAAACCGGAGTAATCGTGTTTTTCATTGGTAGGCATATAATGCATCATCACCAATCTTGGCCCTGTTTTAGCGCTTTGCAATGAATTCTCCAACCGGATTAATTCCCGGCGATAAATTTTTTCGTCTTCTTTTTTAAAATAAGCGCCATTGGGGCAAAGCCAACCCCGAGTGCCACAAATATTAACGCCATCCAGTTTAACATGATCGTTTTGAATTAATTGCACGTTAGAGGGCACCGCTTCCCTGACCCGGGAAATGCTCTGCCACCAGTAATCGTGGTTGCCCTGGACACAAACCAAGCGTCCTGGTAACAATCCCAGGTAATTTAAATCCGGGCGGGCATCATCAAGCCGCATAGCCCAGGATATATCCCCAGGCACCAGCACTATATCACAATCTTGAACCACCCAGTGCCAATTTTCATAAATCCTGCGGGCATGATTATGCCAAGTTTGGTCCAAATCTCCCATGGGCTTATACTCCCGGTTCTCTTCCCAGTTTACCACGTTCAAGAAACCTGAAAAAGATAAGTGCAAATCTGCAATGGCAAATATACTCAATTAATTTTATCCTCCATAACTAACTACCAATGAAAAATATCATCTGTAAGAAGGCATAATGATTATTCTTTTCGCCTGTCAGGATATTTATTCCTGCATCAGCAATTACCGCTTTATAAAGAATCTCTTCTGCACTTTTTAGATGCCCTTGCGCAGGATTAATATTATAAGAGAGCAGTACCCAACCATTTTACCAAGCTAATTAAACTATCTGCCCAGTTCCCGCTGATAAACCCGGAAGAGCTTAATAAGTTGACCGCCAAATAGAGGCATGATAATTTTCCTTTTAACAGTATCGTTGCTTTCGGCTATCTGAGAAGCTTCCCCCTCAGTATAACCATGCTTTCTGCACCAAGCATAGAAACTCCTCAATACTTTCCAATGGATACCCTTATGCCTGAATTCAGGTACTATACCGCCAATAGCCAGTCTTATTATCCCACCGTTATCTCCCCGGCCAGGCTTTTTATACGGAATGGATAAAAACATACCCGCCGGCTGGCCGGCTACCTCGATAATCATAAATAAATCCGGTGGAACCTGCCCTACCAGACTCATTAAAAACCCCTGGGTATCCGCCAGTGACATTGGTATAAAACCCCAAATTCCCGACATGGCCTTATTGTTAATTTCCCGGATAACCTTAGCCTCGCGAGCATCTAAATAATTTACTTTTCGAACAACTACATCGGTTTGATCATCCGACCGGGTCAGCTCTCTGGGAAGCTCATCAGGCAGTGTCCATTTAAAGCATTCAAGGTCATGTATTTTCTTATAACCTGCATTCTCCACCAACTTTTGATAGTAAGGGGGATTATAAGGTATCTCCATTTGCGGTTCATATTCAAATCCCTTAATCATTAAGCCCACCTGTTGGTTGGTATTTAATGTAGCTGGACCGATCATCACTGTTTTCCCCTGTTCTTGAAGCCAACCGGCTGCAGCATCAAGAAGGGCCGTAGCTGCATCTTCATTATCTATGCATTCAAAACAACCCCAGAACCCTTCTTCCGGCCGGGGGTTTAATCGATCAATTGATGCGGTTATCCGACCAACCGGCTGTCCATCCGCAAAAGCCACAAAATTAGCAAACTGTAGATGATGCAATAATGAATTAACCAGAGGTACAAAACGCATACTGGTGGCGTACTTATTTGCAGAAGGCGGCACATCCCCTTGCCCGTAAACCAAAGAGGGCACCGACAAAAAGGACAACATCGCGGAATGATTATTGACCCTTGTAATATCAACTTTCATAATTATCTCTCCTTTTTTAATTCCAGAAAAAGGATAAAGCTACCATTGGACTTAGTGCGAAAACGCCTTTAATTGTTTTTTGTAATGCAACCACATACTATTCAGTTATCCATTACGTTGTTACCGGCGACAGATTACCATTACCTCTCAAAATATTCATATGAAAAAACTTCTAAAATTAAGTAACATTTTTTTCCCATGACTATATATTAGTGGTAAATAATAAAGGAGGAATATTAATGGGATACGGAATTGGTTCCGCACCGCCCCAGGGTAAGCCTGACAAGAATGCCAAACCACCACATGGCAAACCGTCAAAGAGCAAAATCAGCAAACCTGGCAGTCCGGGACAAAAACCATCTATGCCGGGCAAACCGCTGAAAGGCAAGACGCCTTAGAGCAAATAAAGATATAATTAAATATGCATACCCGGGAAAATATGTCCCGGGTATTTTACTTACCACTGTATTTGACACAAAAATAATAAATGTTACTAATGAACAGCAACCCTTTGGCATTTTACTTTCCTTGATATCAAAAGGGTTGCTGATGAACAGCAACCCTTTGGTAATTTAGCTATTTATCAAAAAAACAAAACCCGCACATACCAAAAATAAGCAGTATTAGTATTAAAAAGAGAATAAAGCTGCCATCAAAGCCTGGCGCGCAACCACCACCGACACCAAAACCCATTATTTTTTCCTCCTTTTAATATTTTTATTAATTACAACATCTATTCCTCTACCGCAGTAACGCCACATCCACAGAATCCCATGCCAAATACCAGCAGGATTAGGATCAGGAACAGGATAAAGCTACCACTGGTTGCACCAAAAGCCATTTATAACCCCCCTTTCCACCAGCTTTCAAATCATATTATTCAAAGCCCTTGGAAAGTGTTAATATACATTACAAATAATTTTTTGTTAAATTGCCGGCGTCAAAAAAACCAGCCACAATAAGGGCTGGTTATTACTCTATTGGTTTTTGAATTGTTTCTACAAAACAATGTTCAACTGCTCTTTTCCGTTATCAGCGTGCAATCGTTCAATAACCACCCGGTCGGTGGGAAAAGCCAGCGGTGGGGGATCTGACAAATCGAAAAAAGCCACTTGATCCAGATCATCACCCGCCAGCGGCTCCCCGCTATTTACCCGTGCCCAGAACCAGATACCCACGCTGTGTTTTTCCGGGTCATGAAAATTAGACAGCACCGTAAACACCCTAACCGGCTCAATATCCAGATTAGTTTCTTCTTTAAATTCACGCCGTATTGCATCGTACACATCTTCATCATATTCCACGTAACCGCAGGGAATACACCACAAGCCCGGATATCTCCCCCCGGTTCTACGTCCCAAAAGAATTTGCTTGTGATTGTTTAAAACAATGGCGGCTACACCTACCACAGGGTTTTCATACAAAACATACTGGCAGGCATCACAAACCAGGCGGGGCCGTTCCTCTCCGATATACCGGTATGTTAGCTTTCCCCCACATTTGGGGCAGTAATAAAATCGTTGTTCATTTATAGCCAAAGGTTTTTTCACCCTCCAGTCACCCGTGGTTAACTATGACACATCACACAGAAACTGCCCATCGTGAGGTTAGTACTAACACCAAAACCAGCATCAGCACCAGGGTCATTACTATAGCACCTCCCGGCGGCAGGTCAAGATAAAAAGAACACAGCAGCCCAATTATAACAGATACCTCCCCGGAGACAACCGCAGTGACCAGGGTTCCCCGAAAGCTCTTAGCTAATTGCATAGCTACCGCCACAGGCAAAACCATAAGGGATGAAACAAGCAGAATACCCACAATGCGCAAAGATACGGCAATGGTTAAGGCCGTCAATGCCGTAAAGCCCACGTTAATTAACTTCACCGGCAGCCCACTGGCGCGGGCGGTTTCCTCATCAAAAGTAATAGCAAATAACTCCTTGATAAAAAATATCGTCAGCAGTAGCACAGGAATGCCGATCATCGCTATGACATAAATATCCTCAACGGTGATAAGCACGACACTGCCAAACAGGTAACTCATAATACCGCCGTTAAAGCCATTGCCCAAGCCGATCAGTATGGCTGCTATAGCTACCCCGGCAGATAAAATAATAGCTATGGATAGCTCGGAATAGTTTTTATATTTTTCCCGCAGTCCTTCTATTAAAAACGAGCCGCCCAGGGCAAAGGCCGAGGCCGATAGCACGGGCTGAGCACCCATTAAAAGGCCTGCCGCCACTCCGGATAGACAAACGTGAGACAGGGCGTCCGCAATCATGGACATACGGCGTAGGGTAATAAAAAGCCCGATAATAGGACAGATTATTCCCACCAGCAGCCCACCTACCAGGGCACGCAGCATAAAATCATATTGAAATATATCCAATAGCGCCTACCCCCTAATCAAGCTGTCGGTATAATCCAGGCTAATATTTTCTTGCCGGCTGTTCATGCAATCCCGCCAGCGTATTTCACTGGGATAATAATGACAGTTACAAGAACAAATCTTTCGATCCAGGCATACCCGCTTGTTGACCAAGGACGACAGCCATTCCGATTCGTGGGAGACCAGCATCATGGTGACACCATCTTCATGTAAATTTTTTAGCAGCCGGGCTAAATCTGCCAGGTTAACGGCATCTACGCCATTGGTAGGCTCATCCATTATTAAAACCTGGGGCTGTACCGCTAGAGCGCGGGCAATCATTACCCTTTGTTGCTGCCCCCCGGACAATTCGCACAACGCAGCATTGCGCCGGGACAGCATATTTACTCGCTCCAGTGCCTCCTCTGCACAACGTTTATCCTCTCGCCCAAAAAAGCGAAACATGCCGCGCAATGCCGCCCGTCCCGAAAGCACCACCTCTAATACCGTGGCCGGGTAACTGCGGTTAAAAAGGGTAGCCTGCTGGGAAACATAACCAATCCGGTGCCAATCCTTAAATTTATTAATCGGCACCCCAAAGACTTTTATTTCCCCGGACTGGGGTTTAATTAACCCCATAATAACATAAAGCAAAGTGCTCTTCCCTGCCCCGTTGGGACCGGTAATACCCACCACCTCACCCTCTTGCACTTGCAAGGAAATGCCATCGAGCACCGGGTGGCACCCGTAAGTAAAATGAACGTCACTTAATTCAATCATGGCTATTATTTCACCCCCAATGCCTGGGAAAGGTGTTTCAGGTTTTCCTCCATCACGATCAGGTAATCTTTGCCGGCCTGTCTTTCCTCGGGAGTAATACCACCCAAGGGGTTCAACACCAGTGTTTCAGCACCCGCTTCCCGAGCAATCACTTCGGATACCCGCGGGCTGACCAACGATTCAAAAAAGATATACTTGACCCCGGCCTGCTGCGCCGTATCAATAATTTCCGTCATGCGGGCCGGACTGGGATCCGCATCCGGAGAGATACCCCGGATGGCTACTTGTTCCAAGTTATATCGGTGAGCAAGGTAACCAAAGGCCGCATGAGAAACAATAAATTTACGAACGGTAGCACCGTCCAGCGTTTCCGCATATTTTTTATCCAAATCGTTTAACCGTTCCTGATATTGCCGAGCATTGTCACTATAGTAAGCAGCATTATCCGGGTCTGCCTTTTGCATGCCTTGTAATATATTATCCACCATCAAACTAGCATTGTGGGGATCTAGCCAGATATGCGGGTCAGTGCTTGGATCATGCATATGCCCGTCGTTTTGGGAATTGGCGTCCTCACCAGGAGCGTATGCATCGGTATTCAAATGTGTATCCACGTGCAGCAGCTCAATACCCGAGCTACAGTCCACAGGAACCGGCCCTTCCTTTTTCAGATTGTTTAACACCTTTTGCACCCAGGTTTCCATACCCGCACCATTATAAATTATCACATCGGCTCGCTGTAAATTGACCATATCCTTTGGTGACGGCTCCCAATCATGGGGTTCTACTCCGTCGGGCACCAATTGCAACACCCGGGCCTTGTCACCGCACACTTGCGTTGCAAAATCGCAAACCGGGTAGATAGTCGCATAAACCAGCACATCATCCCCGACCGGCCCGGTAGCTTCCTGATCGGAAGTGCCGGAACAGCCAGTTAAACTAATTATTAATAAGATTAATCCCCATAAAACAATCGCTTTACGCAATTACCTACTCCTCCTTTTTCGAACACCGGGCACAATAGCCAAATATCTCAAAGTTATGCCTGGCAATGGCAAAATTTTTGTCCTTAATTTGCTGTTGATCTATATAATCCAGGGGACAAAAATCCACTTCCTCGGAACAACCGCAATTCAGGCAGATTAAATGGTGCCGGTGGCTGCCGTTTTCCACCAGTTTATACCTGCCTGTGCCGTCGCCGAAATCCGTTCTATCCAACATATTCAGCCGTTCCAGTACGCCGACATTACGATAAACGGTATCCACACTCAAGCTCGGAAAACGAGCTGATATTTTGCCGTGAATATCTTCCACCGTCATATGCCTGTTCTCCTGTGCCATCACATTGATAATCTCCTGGCGCTGGGGGGTTATTTTATAACCATGTTCCTTTAGCTTAACAATAATGTCCTGTATACTCAAAACGGTATCACTCCTAAACAGGAATTATTCTTAATTAACAATAAAATACTTCACTTGGCTTGATTTGTCAAGTCAATGGCCGGTATCCATAAGTAATAGTATTTACTAATTTAAATGATTAGAAGTTACAATTAACAAAAACAAAAAAGATAACCTCTAACTTATTGTAGGGTTATCTTATACGCAAATTAAAAGTTATATTTTACAGCCAATACCCAGGGATATTAATGATTAGGAAAGCATAAACTGTTGATCATCCACAAGTCTCAAAACATGCGCTGCGGCAATCATTTTGGCATTTAACACATCCGGAGTTTGGATTTTGGCCAGTTCCACCTGTTCCTTCACAGTAACCCCTTCGTTGGCGCTTTTAAATATTTCATCACTTAATGTAAACCGCGACTCATCATACTGCGCAAAGCTAATGGCTGAAGAAAAAACATCACGTAACAAAGTATTTTCCATTTGGTGGTCAAAATCCGGCAGAAAAACACTGTTACCACGATAAATTTCAATTAACGCGGCCAGTAAATAACGCGCATCTTTATTTTTTTCGTTATTTTCCATCCGTTCTCTCCTTTATCAAAGCAATAGTTTATTTTTATTATACACAAAAATAAACGTTTTGCCTTAATTAATGCCTAACTCTTCAAAACAATTTTTTCTGTAATTCTCAACTTCAGCTGTTAGCCGGTAATTGTTCTGTTCAGCTATGTCAAGAAAGTCTTGAATTATTTTAGTTAATTCAGTTGGTTTGCTTTCAGCCAAAACCTTAGCATAGCTTGCCCTGGCTTCAGACGACATCGTTTTATCATCATAACTGAAAAGAGGAGTGTTATTGGAGCCTAATAAACAAAATTGAACATACCGCCCATAAAGTTTTTGCACATCAGCAAGCTTGGCCGAAGCACCATACGTATTGATAAACTTTTCCTGGTTTAGCGCTCTGGTTAAAACTTCATCCCAACCAATAACCAGTGCGGCATCCTTTGCAGAGGGATCATTGGATTCCACTGCCATAATATCAATATATGCTTTGATATCCGGCGTCACCAAAGTATTATAGTCCTGATATTGTTGATAGTCAATAATTGGGTAAAACATGCCCTCGGCAGTATCCACTTTATAACCGGCGCCTTTAGTTTGGGTCAATAACTGCTTTAACTCCTGGTCTTGTACAGCATTAACATCATTTAAATCTATACCGGTTTTGTAGTAAGCATCATAAAACTTTTGTGTTATAGAAGCACCGTAAAACTTGGTCTCAAACTCAGGTAAATAATTTTGTTGGGCCTTTTCCACTTGTATAAACATTTGCGAAGCGTTCTCCGGGGAAAGCTTCGCAATGTTATTATCCATATATTTAATTATTTCCGCAATATCGCCATTGTTTTCCAATAATATGTTAAATTCACTCATCATTTTTTTTTGTTCTTTGTTTCTTTGATCCTTAGCCTGGTTTTGTCCCGACTTGTCACTGTCAGTAACTGCTTGATTCGTTGAGGAACACCCCATTAATGTTAAATTGATGCACATAATGAATACTACTGATAATACGACCTTTCTTATCAGCATAGTTAATCCCCCCGTTATTAATTTTTAGCTTAACAACCAGGCACATGATGTAACCCCAAAATGAGAATCGCTGCGCCCGTACTTTATAACCTTGACTTAAATTTAAGGAGGATTGTTCCCCTAAAAACTAAAATCTCCACAAACTACTTCAAGCATTTGATATACCATCGTGACATGAGGAATATAAATTAATAGAATGTCGTTTATAAGGACCTGGCAAGTTAACAACCGTCCTCATTTGCGCAATCCAAACCCGCACTGCGTATGTACAGCACGAAAGCTTCTGCTTCCGCTTTGGTCTTGACCTTGCCCTCAACCTGGGCATCGGCCAGCGACTCCAGCACCCGGCGCACCAAGGGTGAGGGTTTGATGCCCAGCAGGAAGCACACTTCATGACCGTCCAGCAACCCGATTGGATGCGCAATTACATCATGCTCATTAAAGTAATTCTGCAGCATTTCTTGGATGAATACCGCATAAGCCCTAGCTTCTTCTTTCCGGCCGGCGGCCAGTCGGCTGGAACGAATGTCTGCCAAGGATAGCATCAGCAGTCCCGGGGCTTCTTGTCCTGCCCGCTTAAAAAACCGTCGCACGGCCGCCGGGGTCGGGGGAGCTGCTTTGTAAAGAAACAGCGGATCCATATGCCCACCCACCAGCACAGCCAGTACATCCTTTTCATGGCCGCTCATTTTAAGCCTATCCGCCACCGCCCGTACCACTGGCACCCCGTCCTGGTGATGCCCGTAAAAGGTGTATTTACCGTTCCCCGCATACTGGCGAGTGAATTGTTTACCCACATCATGCAATAAACAAGCCAGCTTAAATACCTGCACACGAGTTCGTGAACGGGTGATATAGCCGTTTAGGTAGTCCGCGATATTATCGTAAAGTTCACCAGGTAAAATCCTGGCACATTTTTCATTTGATGGTTCCATGCAGCTGTGTGGATCGTCCTCAAAACCATTTTCCTGAACATCACTGTATAACGGGCAACAAGTCATGTCTTGGCTTTGCCAGAGAACTTCAAACTGCTCCAGCGTTTTCAAGCTGTGTTCCCAGGCGTCATCCACGTGATAACCCCCCTGGGACAGTTCTTTTAGCGGTCTTATTTCTGGTAGTATTTGCTCCAACAGCCCAACTTCCCCATCCAGCCGCCTGATCACCGGCGCAGCCCGCAATTCCAGAATAGCGCTTAACTCATCCCACACCCGTTCGCCTGCGCAGCCGATCACAGGTCGGCTAGTATGCCGGATCATTTCCATAGTGCGGGGCTCGATAGCAAACCCCAGTTTGGCAGCTAAACGAAAAGCACGCAGCGCCCTCAGGGGGTCATCACCAATAGCATCCGGCCCGCAGGCCCGGATTAAGCCTGCCCGCAGGTCAGTCAGACCGCCCAGGGGATCAATCACCTGCTCTTCTTCAAGCTCCCCACGTAGATAGGCGGATAAAGGCAAGGCCAACGCATTAATAGTAAAATCCCTTTGTTTTAAGTTCTCGGCCAGAGTGCCCTCAGCAATCATATCTATATCTACCTGAACTTTACCGTCACCTGCCGACACAATCAGCCGGTATAGCCCGCGCCCCTCATCCAGAATAACCAGCGTACCGTTTAACCTGTGGACAACCTCTTGCCAATTGGGTAAAGGTATGATCGGCACTTCCACAATTAGATCCACGTCTCCGGGTGAACGGCCCAGCAGCCGGTCCCGCAGCCAGCCGCCTACAATATAAACCCGGTTGCCGGAAGCACCGATAATCTCGTTAATAGATGCTAGTAATTTTTTCATTTTTATCTCCATAAATCAAATCGCTATAAAATCTAAAGAGCTCCGCTATGGGCAAACATATTACTCAAAGCAAAACCTCCCACAACAAGGGAGGTTCACTTTATTGGCTTGGCTAATGTTATTCTCTGGCCCGGGCTTCGTTGACGGTGATGACCCGTCCTTCGAAATCAGTACCGTTTAACGCTGCAATCATCCCTTCGGCGTCCTCGTCTTTTACCTCCACAAAACCAAAGCCACGTGAGCGACCGGTTTCCCTATCGGTAATAATACGGCTACCCAGAACTTCTCCGTATCTTGAAAAGGCCTCACCTAAATCATCGGCTTTAGTACCCCATGGTAAATTACCTACGTATAATGTACGCGCCATCAGATCACCTCTTTTCCATTGCTGCTTTCTTAATAATGTATAAGTATTATTTACAAAAGAAAAATGCCTAATGCAATAAGAGTGGGCTAAGATTTTACCAGCTCTAAGAGTGGTATAAATTATTTCGATAAATAAATTTTTCCACTACTTCAGGAAGCAAATATTTAATCGGCCTGCCCTCACGGACCCGTTGCCTGATATCGGTCGATGATATGGCCAGTGCCGGTACTTCAATGGTTTTAATTTTAGCCAGGGCCTCTTTGGACAAATTACCTAGTTTAAAACCGATACTCTCAAGATGAAAACCCGGCCGGGTGGCCGCAACAAAACAACACTCCTTCAGCAGACCTTCAATGTTTTTCCAAGTCAATATATCCAATATGGCATCCGCACCGGTAATAAAATAAATTTCCCACCCGACATAAATTTCCTTCATAGCCCGTACTGTATCAATAGTATAAGATAGACCTTCCCTTTTAATCTCCAAGTCGGAAATAGTAAAATGAAGGTTGGAGCTAATTGCGTTTTTAGTCATTTCCAGTCGCTGCTCAGGCGTGGAAATATCCCTCCTAGTTTTATGCGGTGGTTTGCTGGCCGGGATAAAGATTACTTTTTCCATGTCAAATTGGTAGCGGGCCTCTTCGGCCGCCACCAAATGTCCGTAATGCACAGGATCAAATGTGCCGCCCATCAGACCGAGTCTTCTTTTTTCTGGCTGATAGAGCCTAATACTCATCTTCAGTAAACTCCGTTCTACCCCAACATACATTATGCGCATTACAAACTGCCATATTTTACACTAATTATTAAGTACTTAGGATGAAGAGGTTGTTGCTACTCCCTGATTTGGCCATCACCGAACAATATATATTTATTGGTGGTCAGTTCTTTTAAGCCCATCGGTCCACGAGCATGCAGCTTTTGAGTACTGATGCCGATTTCGGCACCAAAGCCGAACTGCCCGCCATCGGTAAAGCGTGTTGAGGCATTGATATACACTGCCGCGGCATCTACTTCATTTAAAAAGCGCATGGCCCGAGTGTAATTTTCAGTAATAATGGCCTCGGAATGCTTGGTGCTGTATCGATAAATGTGATCCAGCGCTTCATCCAAGCTATTTACCACTTTAACAGCAATAATCAGGTCCAAAAATTCGTTGGCGTAATCTTCCTCAGTAGCGGGTTTAACCCAGTCGGCCGCTGCCCTGGTGCGCTCGCAGCCGCGCACTTCCACTCCGGCTGCCTTTAACGCCTCCAGCATTCCGGGTAAAAACTCTGCCGCAATGGCCTGGTGGACCAGCAGAGATTCCAGGGCATTGCACACTCCGGGGCGTTGGCATTTGGCGTTGATAACAATGCGCCGGGCCTTTTCCAGATCAGCATAGCGGTCGACAAAAACGTGACAGTTGCCCACACCGGTTTCAATAACCGGTACGGTGGCATTTTGCACCACGGTTTGAATAAGGCCGGCGCCACCCCTGGGAATAATCACATCAATATAGTCATTTAACCTGAGCATGAAGTTAACCGCTTCCCGATCGGTAGTTTCAATCAAGTTGATGGCTCCCTCGGGCAGTCCCTCCCGGGTAGCAGCCTCAGCAATGATATTGGCAATGGCAGTATTGGAGTGAATAGCTTCGGAACCGCCCCGCAGTACCACTGCGTTGCCCGCTTTCAGGCATAAACCGGCTGCATCCACCGTTACATTGGGCCGAGCTTCATAAATGATACCCACCACGCCCAGGGGTACCCGGGTGCGCCCTATCCGCAACCCGTTGGGGCGGGTCCACATACTTTCCACTTCGCCCACCGGGTCGGGCAGCGTGGCTACCATGGCCACGCCATTTGCCATATCCGCCACGCGTGCCTGGTTTAATAACAACCGATCGATTAGCGCCTGGGAAAGCCCATTTTTATCCGCCTCCCGGACATCTTGCTCGTTGGCTTCGAGTATGTTATAGGTATTCTTAAGCAAGCTGTCTGCCATAGCCAGTAAGGCATCATTCTTGATATCTGTAGATATATAGGCCAGCTTACGGGCCGCCTCTCTGGCTTTCTGCGCCTTGGCTATAACCTGTTTTTTCATGGTTTTTGCCCCCTTACGACTTTATCTTTAACATTTTCATTATTACTCCAGCGCCAGGTTGTCCCGATGTATTACTTCATCATAGTCTTTGTGGCCAAGTACCCGGTTTATTTCGCTGGTTTGCTTACCCATGATTTGTTCTATTTCAGCCGAAGCATAATTGACGATCCCCCGGGCGATTTCTCTGCCGTCCGGAGCAATCACGCTCACCGTGTTACCCATTTCAAAACTGCCCTCAACGCCCGTAACACCTGAGGGCAGCAGGCTTTTACCTTTTTCCCGCAGCGCCCGGACCGCCCCTTCATCTATGTATATTTGCCCGCAGACAGTAGCGCTAAAGGCAATCCATCTTTTTTTATTAACCAGTTTAATGGAGGGCCAAAATACAGTGCCCAGCGGCTCTCCGGCCACCAGCCGTCTAATTACATTGTTCTCCGCGGCCCTGGCAATTATGGTAACCAGTCCGGAGTGCATCGCAATACGTGCGGCCTGAACTTTTGTAGCCATGCCGCCTGTGCCAACTGCCGACCCCACGCCGCCGGCAAAGGCTTCTACCTTATCGTTAATCTCGTGTATTTCCGGGATTATCCGGGCTCCCGGCCTACCCGGCTTATCACTATACAACCCGTCTATATCCGAAAGCAGTATTAAAATATCCGCATCAACTAGCGCGGCCACCATAGCCGCCAGGTTGTCGTTATCGCCTAATTTGATTTCGTCAACCGCCACAGTGTCATTTTCATTGATCACCGGTATGATATGCATGCTCAGCATAGTATGCAGAGTATTACGGGCATTTAAGAACCGCTTGCGATCAGCAAAATCCTCCCGGGTCAAGAGCACCTGCCCCACCACCAGCCCGTATTCGGCAAATATTTTTTCGTACATATGCAGCAGTAAACCTTGTCCCACCGCAGCAGCCGCTTGTTTTTCGGGCATGGTGCGGGGCCGCTGAGTAAAACCTAGTTTACCCATACCGGCCCCCACCGCCCCGGAAGTAACCAGTAAAACATCCAGGCCCTGATTGTGCAGGTCGGACAATTGCCGGACCATCGCCTCAATTTGTCCGATATTTAACTTACCGGTGTCGTAGGTAAGCGAACTGGAGCCAATCTTTACTACTATCCGCTGCAGACAGCTGTATTTTCTACTATCCATAAAAACACTCCGCTTTTTACTCGACAAATTCAAAAGTCATATCCTTGATGCGCACTGTATCACCGTTTTTGGCGCCGTAATCCCGCAATGCCTTTTCCAGGCCCATCACTTGCATAATCCGCTGCAGTCGGTCAACCGCCGCCTCGTTATCAAGGTCCGTCATTGCCACGTGTTTTTCAATTTCCCTGCCCGTAACTACCAGTTCATCATCCTCCCGGTGAATGCTAAAACGCGGCTCGGCGCGGTGCACCGTCTCTGCTGTTTGTTCCACCGGCAAGTCAGGGACAGGTAATTCCTTTAGTAAATCATGGACCCGGTGCATTAATTCCGGAACGCCCACCCCGGTCACTGCTGAAATAGGGAATATTTCATACTCACCGGCCAGTGCATCTTTAATACGGGCTAGATTTTCATCACTGCCGGGCAGATCCATCTTATTTACCGCTACCACCTGGGGCCGCGCCGCCAGAGCCTCGTTATAAAGCGCCAGCTCCTGGTTAATAATATGAAAATCATCCAATGGATCCCGGTCCTCAGTACCGGCCCCATCCAGCATATGCACCAGCAGCTTGGTTCTTTCCACATGGCGCAAAAAATAATGCCCAAGCCCGACCCCAGTGTGGGCTCCTTCGATCAGACCCGGTATATCGGCCACAACAAAACTTTCGCTTTCACCAAGACTTACCACCCCTAAATTAGGTGTTAAGGTGGTAAATGGATAATCGGCTATTTTAGGCCTGGCGGCGGATACCCGAGCAATCAGCGTAGATTTACCGGCATTAGGGTAACCGAGCAACCCCACATCGGCCAACAGTTTCAATTCCAGAATAAGCTGGCGCTCTTCACCAGGTTCGCCTTTTTCTGCCATGGTGGGTGCTTTATTTTGCGAGCTGGCAAACCTGGCATTACCCCTGCCGCCACGCCCGCCCCGGGCGACCACCACTTCCTGTCCATTGGTGGTAATGTCCCCCAGTATCCGGTCACTGCCCTCTTCACGGATTACCGTACCCAGGGGCACCCGAATTACCATATTTTCGGCCCCGCGACCATGCATACCTTTACCTTGCCCGTGCTGGCCCCGGTCGGCCTTGTAATGGCGCTGGTAGCGAAAGTCCACCAAAGTACGTAAACCTTCATCTCCACGAAAGATGACGTCACCACCCCTGCCGCCGTCACCACCCCAAGGACCGCCCTCGGGCACATATTTTTCACGCCGGAAGGCAACACAGCCGTTGCCGCCATCGCCCCCCTTGATATAGATCTTAGCCCTGTCATAAAACATTTTTATTTCACCTGTGCTCGTAGTTTAGGAGACGCCCTCGCATTTCTATATCGATGTCTCATACAGTATTATACACGGCGTTTCCTTTAATTATAATATATTGTTATTATAGTTGGTTATATAAAGTTTAAGCATGACCCCTTCAGCACTAAAGCCAATCTGCCATGCACCTTCACCCGGAATGCCGGTTATGCTAATTAATATTTCGCGGTTGGCAATCTCTAATGACGCCAGGTTATTTATAATATTGTTTAAAATTTCATCCAGTAAAGCCGCAATTTTATCACCGGGGACCACACAACCACTTAGATTAGCTTGCACATCGATCTTAATCTTTATTTGATAGTTCGCAGCCCGGTTATGGGCAATCAGCAAAACAGCGGCCACCTCGGGAACTTCAAGATGCACAACCTTACTCAAGCTGATAATAGCACTGGCGGCAGTACGTATATATTCCCTGGCCTCGGTTTCCTTTTTCAATTGCAGAAGTCCGGATATGATCTGCAGGTGGTTGAGGAAATCATGCCTTTGTACTGAAAGCAGTTCCAGCATTTTTGCAGTATCCAATAAAACCTCTCCCATCTTACTTCGATAAACCGGCCAGTTTACCGACAGCATATTTGGTATTATACCATAAAAAAATATTTATGCGCTAAATAATGGTACTATTCAAAGCTATGAATAATTTCCCCTACCAAATAAATATTATTAAACATTAACAAATTAAAAACAGCCCACTTAGTCTAGGCTGTTTTTCTGTTCAGCAAAGATAATAATTTTTAAACATCTTCTGTTTAGCCAAAAACGTGATTACCTTGAGTAGCTTGCTGAAATTATATGACCGCTTCTTCGACCTCTTTAATGTTAACTACCTTTTTATCTTTACCTCTGGTCTGGAAGGATACAATACCGTCCACCTTGGCAAACAAGGTATCGTCTCCACCGCGTCCCACATTTTGACCGGGATGTATCCGAGTGCCCCGCTGACGAACCAGAATGCTACCTGCGGTAACAAATTGACCATCGCCCCGCTTAACACCAAGCATTTTAGGTTTGGAATCGCGACCGTTACGTGAACTACCTACACCTTTCTTATGTGCCAATTTACTTCACCTCCGTGGTTAGGCTTGTATTTTTTCCACCACAACCCGGGTAAAGGGCTGACGGTGACCTTTTTTACGCCTATAATTTTTTTTGGGTTTATATTTAAAAACAATGATTTTCTTATCCTTGCCATGCTTTTCCACTTTTAGCAGTACCTTAGCGCCTTCCACCAAAGGCGTACCAACCTGCAGCTGACCGTCTTTTTCTATGGCCAGCACTTTATCTACTTCATAAGTTTGTCCGGGTTCAGTGGGTAGTTTCTCAATGAACAGGGTATCTCCTTCACTAACACGATACTGTTTGCCACCTGTTTCGATAATGGCGTACATAATTTTCCCCCTTTTTTTCAGGACTCGCCGGAAGCGGGTAAGGCTATTGCCTTCTACAATTAAGAAGATCTAAAGAATAAGGGCTTTACCTGTTTAAACCCTTTCCGAGCGGTATTTATTTATAGCCTACAATAAATAATTTTACCACAACGGCAACCTTTGTCAAGCTTAACTGATTATGATGCATGTGACGCCAGCGAAACCTTATCCTTTGATTAATTTAGCGCGAGCGTAGGTGCGAAACACCCTGTTTATTTCTATTGCCACTGTTTCGCCAACCATTGGTCCGCCCCCCTCGATATCCAGTATAAATCCGTTAATCCGGGCAATACCATCATTAATGTTGCTGGTATGAGGTTCCTCAACCAGCACTTCCAGCACCTGACCAGGCTTGACCGGTAGATTATTAGATTTGATATCAGCCTGGTCATAAATGGGACGCACGGTGACCAACTCAATATGCTGCTCGGCAGAACCTCTGATGTATAGGGTTTTACCTGTGCGAGCCTCTAAATCTCGCAGGTTGGCACCCCCGCTGCCGATAAGTCTGGCCGCCACCAACGGGTTGGCTTCCACTAATATAGTGCCGGCTCCGGTCTGTTTGGCCATCTGGTAGATTTGCTGTTTAATGTTGATACCTACTGTTTCTTCTGACAGTACTTTGCCCCGCCCATCACAGTATGGACAGGTTTTTTGCAGCACTTCGGCCAAACTGGGCCGCACTTTTTTCCTGGTCATTTCCACCAGGCCCAACTGAGTGATCCCCAGTATATTAGTTTTTGTTTTATCCTTGCGAATTTCCTCCTCAAGGACGCCAAGCACCTGCCGCTGGTGTTCCTCCTTGCCCATATCAATAAAGTCCACTATAATAATACCACCAATGTTGCGGAGGCGGAGCTGGCGAGCTATCTCCACCGCAGCATCCAGATTTGTTTTAAGCACCGTGTCCTCAAGATTGGTACTGCCCACATATTTGCCTGTGTTTACATCTATGGCAGTGAGCGCCTCGGCCTGGTCGATAACGATATAACCCCCGCACTTGAGCCAAACAGTATTCTTTAAAACCTTTTCCATTTCAATATCCACATTGTTTTCTACAAAGAGGTTTTTTCTTTCTTCCAAGAGGACCTTCACCTTTAAACGCGGACCCAGGATATCCAACAAATCTAATATTTTTTGGTATTCATAGCTAGAGTCGATAATCAGCCGGTCAACATCTTCGGTAAAGATATCCCTTAAAATACGCTGCACCAGTTCCAAATCCCGGTGCACCAAATTAGGCACCGGCCCGTGATTAGAACGATTGACGATTTTGTCCCATAGATTGGCTAACATGTTGATGTCCAGGCACAACTCTTCCTCATCGACCCCTTCGGCCACGGTACGTACAATTACCCCCATACCATCAGGTTTGATGCGGGCAGCCATTTCCCGCAAGCGGTCTCTTTCCTTGTCATTCTCTATACGCCTGGATATACCGATATAATCCACGTTGGGCATGAGTACCAGGTAGCGCCCTGGCAGCGTAATATGCGTGGTCACCCGTGCCCCCTTGGTACCAATAGGTTCTTTAACAATCTGCACAATTACTTCCTGGCCTTGCTTTAAAATATCACATATATTAATGCCCAATGCTGAATTACCTTGGCCAGGCCCGGCGTCGGGGGTACGGGCAGGGATGGCGTCCTCCACATATAAAAAGGCATTTTTTTCCAAACCAATATCTACAAAGGAAGCCTGCATCCCAGGTAACACGTTTTCCACCTGGCCCTTAAATATATTGCCCACCAGCCGCTGATTTGGCGCGCGCTCGATATACATTTCTACCAAAACTTTGTTTTCCAGCACGGCTACCCTGGTTTCCTCTTCACCCACATTAATAATTATCTCTTTAAACATTCTCTTTTCCCACCATCTTTTCTTTCCGCTTGCCCGGGAGGGTTAAAATAGCCCTGTTCGAATAGTCTGCAGATCCGCTTTATCCACCACCATACCGGCGTGCCGGAAAAAAGCTTCCACTACGTCTTCAGGACGTACATTCATAATGCTGCCAGTCTTTAATTCAAGCTGCATGGTTAAACCGCTTACCTGGGAAAGTACATCCAGCTTCAATATACCGGGCCGAATATCGCGTATTTTTTCCCTGCCGTCCTTACCCTTGCGGGTCACTTCTATCTGTTCCTCGGTCAAAAAATCCTGCACGGCTCTGCTAGGCAGAGGCCCGGGCAAGTCATCTTCGTCAAGGTGCACTATATAACCGGCAGCGTTAAACTCGGCCATGGGCGCAAGGGTATTGTCAGATACATCGGTCACTTCCAGCACCGCCAACCCCGGCGGCAGTGCGCCATTTAAGCGTTCGGCCAGATCCTGATGATTTACAGAATCTTGCATCTCAACATCCAATACCTCGGCGAGTCCCTCAACACCTACGGGTAGCGGGGCAGCAAAACTAAACCGGGGATGCGGATTAAATCCCTCGGAATAAGCAATAGGCAAACCAGCCCGGCGAAAGGCCCGTTCCAGAGTGCGCACCAAATCCAAATGTGATATATAGCTGGCCGGTCCTCTTTTACTGTACTGTATTCGATAACGAGGCAACAGTTTCACCCCCCGCCAGATACCGTTTTACTTCCAGGGAGGTACACAATCCGCACCCCTGGCACCGCCCGCTGCGACAATCAGGAGTAGTGGCCCCTTCCAGAGAACATAGGTGTTCCCGCATTAAAAATTTTTTACTTACTCCGGTACTAATATGGTCCCAAGGCAGAGTATCATCATAATGGTACCGGTGGTATGCGTACCAATCAGGATCAATGCCGGTACTGGTAAAAGCCATTAGCCACTTGCTTATATCAAAAAACTCAGACCAGCCGTCAAAGCGGGCACCGTTGCGCCATGCCGCCTCAATGGCACCAGCCAGACGCCGGTCGCCGCGAGACAGTACGGCCTCCAAAAAGCTGCCCTCCGGGTCGTGCCATTTAAAAACCAGTCCCCGGCCACGCAAAAGCTCACGCAATAAGGCTTGCTTGCGCTTTAACTCAGCTATGGAATTCTGGGGTTCCCATTGAAATGCAGTATGGGACTTTGGCACAAATGAAGACACACTGACAGTCACTTTAAGCCGCCCTTTAGATCTGACCAGCTTGCGCCCCCTATCCAGCACCTTCCGGGCCAGATTGGCAATCCCATGTAAATCCTCATCGGTTTCCGTGGGCAGGCCAATCATAAAATACAGTTTGATTGAATGCCATCCCGCCGAGAAAGCTGCATCGACAGCAGCCATCAGATTATCCTCGGTTACACCCTTATTAATCACATCCCGCAGGCGCTGGGTGCCGGCCTCGGGAGCAAAGGTCAAGCTGGAACGGCGCACTTTTTGTACTTCCTTGGCCAGGTCAACAGAAAAGGCGTCTACACGCAGCGACGGTAGCGATACATTAACGCCTAGGGACCCGTACCTTCTGATAAGCTCGCCAACAAGCGGTATCACCCGGGAATAATCCGAGGTACTCAGCGAGGTCAGCGATATTTCCCCCCATCCGGTGGAACCGAGCAGCTCACCAGCATGGCGCAGCAATATTTCCGGTTCCTTTTCCCGCACCGGACGGTAAATTATACCGGCCTGACAAAAACGGCAGCCCCGGGTACAGCCCCGCTGTACCTCCAGCATAGCCCGGTCATGCACCGCTTCAATTGCAGGCACCACCATACGGGTGGGGAAAAATGCTGCGTCCACATCCGCTACCAACCTTTTTTGCACCTGGGCGGGCACACCTTCGCACACCGGGGTTACTATGTTTATTTTCCCAAGGTTATTATACTCCACCCGGTATAGTGCCGGCACGTAAATTCCGTCGATGCCGGCAAGCCGTATAAGCAAATCCTGTCGAACCTCGCTGCTTCGCCTTGAAGCAAGGTATGCGTCCAACAAATCATTAAGCAGCTCTTCACCCTCACCGATAGCAAATACATCAATAAACTCCGCCATAGGCTCAGGGTTAAAAGCGCAGGGTCCACCAGCCACTATCAGGGGATAGTCTCCCCCCGTCCGGTCAGCCGACCGCAAGGGTATACCGGCAAGATCCAACATATTAAGTATATTTGAAAAGCTTAATTCGTACTGCAAGGTAAAGCCAATTATATCAAAATCCCGCAACGGCCTGCGGGATTCCAAACTAAACAACGGCAGGCCAGTGTTGCGCATTTGTTGCTCCATGTCCGGCCAGGGCGCGAACACCCTTTCCAGCAGAGCATCCTCACGACCATTGACTATACCATACAAAATCTGTAGTCCAAGGTGGCTCATGCCCACCTCATACACATCGGGAAAAGCAAAGGCCATCTTAACATACGTGTTCTGCCAATCTTTACATACCGTGTTCCATTCGCCACCGGAATACCGGCCGGGCTTTTGCACCCGCCGTATTATCTTTTCCAGCTGTTTCTCCATTCAACAACAGTCCTCCAGATTATTAATAGCCGCCATCACAACAAAGATAACAAACATACTAACAAATACTATTATTTAATATACCATAAAATATAGCCCAATGAAATTATTGCCCCTATTTATCCCAATATTATTTTACCCATATAAAATAATATTACAGCAATCCATGCCCTTTACCTTTCAATTAGCTCACCAACCGGCACATCAGCGCCCCGGTGTAGTAATGTATCAATAATGTTTGACTCGGTCACGATGCCTAAATACTGCCATTGCTGGTCCAGCACCGTCACCAGGTGAAACCGGCGTGGTAAAAATGGCTGCATTAATTGTCCCAGGGGGATGTTTTCGATGGCCACCAGTTGTTTTACAGGTAACACCCCTTCCCGGAGCAGCTCCTGCTGTTTCCGTATTAAAAGCTGCATAAACAAGTATGGTGCCGCGCTGCGCTCCCGGGTTGCCGTGTAAAAAAGGAACAATGCTGTAACCGGAATATCCAGCCCACAGGCCCCCCACCATATCCCCAAAATACTGAATACTGCAATGACCATGGCAAAAATTTGCCCTAGTATAGCAGCCTGGTAGGTAGCCGGCGTGATACCAATTCGAGCGGCCAGGTAGGAACGGTATATCCTACCGCCATCCAACGGCAGGGCAGGCAGCAGGTTAAAGGCGATCATCAACAGGTTGCACTGTAAAAAAAACGGGCCCAGGTCAGCATGCCAGAGCCCGTAATTTTTTAGTGCTACACAAAGTGCGATCATCACCAGGTTGCTAGCGGGACCGGCCAGAGCGGTATACGTTTCCCGCACCGGATCCACTTGTAATTCGGTGCCCGCCCGGGCTACCCCGCCAAAGGGTAGCAATTCCACTTTATTTGAAGGAATACCTAAACGGTGGGCCATCAGAGCATGGGCCATTTCATGCACCAACACTACACCAAAGGCCAACAGCCCACGGTCCAACACCCCTGCCACAAAATACAAGGCTAACAAGGCCAGAAAAAAGGGGTTTAAATAAATATCCACCCCCAATATACGTCCCAGTCGCATAAGGCATCCTCCGTTATTCTCTGTTTATAGATAAGCGAGCCAGCGGGTCTACCAGTTTTCCGTTTTCCCGCAGTTCAAAATGCAGCCCCCCGCCCGGGACATCACCGCTCTCGCCTACCAGGGCAATTTCCTGACCCGCCTGCACTCTCTGGCCCTCCACTACATTGACATCAGTCACACAACCATACAATGTGTACGTACCTTTCCCATGATCTATTAATACATATTGCCCCAGCTCTTTATTTTCGCCGGTTCTTTCCACCTGACCGTCCATAGCGGCAACCACGCTGGCACCCAGTGGTGCGCTGATATCAATACCGGCGTGATATCTTTCCATGTCATCTACCGGAGACTGCGTCCAACCAAACTCTTCCACCACTTTACCGGAAACCGGCAAAGACAACTCTTCTTTAGCTAATCCGGCACCTGTTACAGGCTCGGCGTCAATTCCCGTGCCCGACCCGTGAATTACCGGGTTGTCCCAGTTAACCAGTTGTGCAGCCAGTTGTATGGATTTATCCACCACGAGCTGGGAATCCCACTCTGCCGTAAGTAAATGCCTTAAACCTTCCCGGGCCTGTTCACCCACAGGATGAGGGTACTGTCGTACCACCATTAGCACGGCCAGTATTACCAGTACGGCAGCAATTCTAAAAATGCCGTTCCGTCTGGTTGGAAGCTTGTATGAAGGTTTCATAGGGCGCCTGCCATTTACGGACTGGTAATAATCAGCCCATTCATCAAACCCACTCTTTTTACGCCAGCCCAGGCGTGATAACTTATCCCATTTCAAAGTCTTTTTCCCCCCCCCGACCATTTCACTGCCCAGTAGATGTTAACTGGTTTTATAATATATATATTTGAAGGGGTGGACAAATATGACGAGCTTATAGCCGGTGCAATATAAAATTAGCTCGATCATGCGACATAACCACAGCCACCTGCTTCACAGATTCATAGCCATCAACCTAAACGGTAACCAACCCATTTCCGCCCTCCGAATAAATTTGTATTTTATCTAAGAAAAAGGCAAGCGGCTTTTACAATTAAAGCCGCTTGCCTTTTTCTTAGATTACTAAAAAATACTTTTCTGCCGACGCATGTTGATATTCAACAACACCCCAATGGCGATCATATTAGCTATCATACTGCTGCCCCCGTAACTGAACAATGGCAGAGGCAGCCCGGTGACGGGCATAATGGCAATGGTCATACCAACATTAACTAATATCTGAAAAGTTATCATACTTACTATACCCACCGCCAGCAGGGTACCGAACATGTCCTTGGCTTCGAATGCAATCCGCACTCCCCGGTACAAGAAAACACCAAACAATATCAATAGCAATAAGGCCCCTAAAAATCCGGTTTCCTCCGCCAGTACCGAAAAAATAAAGTCGGTATGCCTGATGGGCAAAAACTCTAAAAAACTCTGGGTACCCCGAAGCAGTCCCTTGCCCCAAAAACCACTGGAACCAATGGCAATCTGGGACTGGATAACATGGTACCCGGACCCTTGCATATCAGACCAAGGGTCAAGAAAAATAGTCAGCCGCCTAAGCTGGTATTCATGCATCGGGATCCAGGTGTCAAATTTTAGATGTGACCAGACCAGCCCAACCACCGCGGCGAACCCCGCACTAAATATGCCGGTCACCAAAAGAGGTTTTAAGCTAACTACAAATAGCATACCAAATAATATAGCAATAAAAACCAGTGATGTACCCAGGTCGGGTTGCATTAAAATAAGTAGCATAGGTAATACCACAAATATAAAGCATGGCAACATGTCCTTTATTGTACGGATCTGACCCTCTCTTTTGGCTAAAAAGTCAGCCAGGGTAATAATAATAATTAACTTGGCAAACTCGGAAGGCTGGAAAGCAAAGGGACCGATATCAATCCAGCGCTCTGCCCCCATGGCAGTACGCCCTAATGCCAACACCGACCCGAGTAGCAGCAAGTTCGCAATATAAAGGTGCTTAGTGTAGCGTCGCCAATCTTCATAAGGGATATATATAATGACCGCAGCAGCTGTAATGCCCAGCAGTGTCCAAATAAATTGTTTAACCACATACTCCTTTTTCATCCACAGCAGGCGTTGGAATATATTAGCATCCTGCAATTTATCCATATCCAAACCTAGTCGCATCCACCACCCGTAATCGGTACTGGCGCTACCGATCATCACCAAACTAAACACCAGTATAGCCCCGGTTACCCCCACCAGGGTTAAATCCAGGTTTTTAATAAACCGTTTATTTTTCAAGCTTTAAACACCGCCTTGCTTTAACAGTACAAATTTTATTATATAACAGGCGATGGCACAAAAAAAGCCGGTAAAATTAAGCTACCGACAAAAACATAGTGGTAAAAATAGCTCCCCTACCCCCCGATCCCCGGCCCAGTAAAACCCGGACCGGGTACCAGAAGTTTAGGCGGTTTCAGATTGTATGGATCTTTTCATATTCTTCACCGGTATATTAGCCACTAACGCTACCTGGTTTTCGCTGCTGTCAAGCGATACTTCCAGAGCATGTTCATCAATCTCCATATAATTGGATATTACTTTAATTAAATCGATTTTCAATGTCTGTAAAAGTTCCGGTGAAACGCCGGCACGATCATGAACAAGCACCAAGCGCAATCTTTCTTTGGCCACAGTTTTACTGGAATGGTTCTCACGGCCGAATAGGCGGTTAATAAGCTCCAACATTGCGCTTCTCCCCCTCTCTTGTTACTTAAGGCCAATTATCTGTCTTAACTTTCTAAAAAACCCACCTTCATCATCAAGGTTCATCATCGGTACATCTTCGCCCTTGATCCGGCGCACAATATTACGATAAGCTTGCCCGGACTTGGATGAATCATTCATTACCACCATATCTCCCCGGTTGGTACTTACCACTACCTGCTCGTCCTCCGGCACCACGCCGAGCAGATCCACTGCCAATATGTCAATTATATCATCGATGCTCATCATATCTCCGTGCTTGACCATTTGGTAGCGCATGCGGTTAACCACCAACTTGGGCTCACGCAAATCCTCTTTTTCCAGCAAGCCAATTATACGATCGGCATCCCTGACAGCTGAAACCTCGGGGGTGGTAACCACTATGGCCTGGTTGGCACCAGCAATAGCGTTGCGAAAACCTTGCTCAATACCAGCAGGACAGTCAACAATAACGTAATCAAATTCGTTTTTTATTTCTTCAGTAAGTGCCCGCATCTGATCAGGGTTAACCGCTGTTTTATCCTTGGTTTGAGCAGCGGGCAGCAAGAATAAATTTTCAAAGCGTTTATCTTTAATCAATGCTTTCCGGAAAGAACAATTGCCGCTGGTAACGTCCACCAGGTCATAAACAATACGATTTTCAAGGCCCATCACAACATCTAAATTACGCAGTCCAATATCAGCATCAATCAGACAAACCTTGTCACCAAAAGAGGCCAGACCAGCACCCAAATTAGCACTTGTGGTAGTTTTACCTACGCCTCCCTTGCCTGAAGTAATGACTATTACTTCCCCCATAAAAATTACTTCCTCCCTTTTATGCTTTTACATTAAGTTGACTACTGTTTAGCGTTCCGGTCCATATGAGAAAGTTTCTATCACCACCGTACCGTCTTTAATTCTTGCTATCTCAGGTACTATGGGGCCGCTATCATCCCCATCCGGGGCACGAGTGATATGGTTGGCTATCCGCAACTGGGTGGGCCGCATGCGAAAAGCATAAACAGCTGCCTTTTCATTACCACCGGCACCTGCATGCACCACTCCGCGCAAATATCCCATCACCACTACATTGCCGGTAGCTACAACTTCCCCACCGGGGTTTATATCACCAACAATTACCACATTGCCGTCAAAATGTATTGATTGGCCGGAACGCAGGGTGCGTTGGAACAGAACTGTATTTTCGTCCATCATCTCCTCGGGCTCTCCCCCCCCTCTGCCGGGGAATTGCACCAAATTCCCGCTAGTCCAATCTGGAGCCACAGTTTTCGCCCTCCCCGCATAACCAGTTATTTCTGACATTTAAAAAACTAAGCAAATAATTAATTCTACACCATATAACCAAATCCTGCTAAAAAAATAAAAACCTAAATTTTACAAAATTTAATTCCAATCCGATAGCAACCGAAATACTTACGGCTGCCCATTCGGTTCAGACACCTCTTCGGGTATGGCAGGCGTTGTTTGAGACGGCTGCTGCACAGACTGGGACTGGGTTGGTTCAGGAGCCACCACAGTTGGTGATGACATAGTTGGTGGCGGCTGGGTTTCATCCGGCGGAGTAACCACCACTGGTAGCGATTGAGTTACAGACACCGGGGCTGTTGTTTGAACCGGCTTGGTTGATGTAACCGGCCGGCTCGAGGCCGCCGGAACTTGTTTCGCCTGAACCTGCCTACTTTGGGACGAGTTATCACCTTGTGTCGTTACGCTATCATCAGGCAGCTGTTCCCAACCCGGCCAGTTTAATGCCGGCTGCGTATCCCAGCCCTCCGGCAGTGCCACAATATTGTTCGGTTGATTTCCGAGCGCAGTAATCTGTTCATCTTTATTTGCATTTGTTTCAGGGTCAGCAAGGTAGGCATCAAGTATCTGCCGGGCGATGGGACCTGCATAGGTGTTACCTGCATAACCGTATTCGAGTACCACGGCCACTGCTACCTCAGGTTTTTCATAAGGTGCAAAGGCTACGAATAAAGCATGATTGCCTACTTTATTACCTTTGGCATCCGTCACCTCCGCAGTACCTG
Organism: Desulfoscipio geothermicus; assembly: GCA_016841205.1. Lineage (GTDB taxonomy): Bacteria > Bacillota > Desulfotomaculia > Desulfotomaculales > Desulfallaceae > Sporotomaculum > Sporotomaculum geothermicum_A. The sequence goes on along the minus strand of JAENZP010000004.1, from coordinate 13,203 downwards.
TTTTAGCTGCAACATCAAGCCCAAAAACTGCTGACGCGGTACCGTTGGGAGATGTTGCCACCATGCGCATGCCTTCACGAAGAATTTGCAAGTTGTCCTTGGAGATGTTAACCTCGCGTCTCACCTGGGGCTTGAACTCACGAATAACCTTACCATCTGGAGCAACAATTTTATCTACCAAATAGGGCTGGTACAATGTGCCATTATTGGCTATAGCGGCCACATAGTCAGCCAGTTGCATTATAGTGTAGGAATTATCCCCCTGCCCGATGGACATGTTGATAGTTTCAAATTGTTGCCAGTTAAGATCCCATTCATATTTTTTTAATTGTTTATCCTGTTCTTCATCCCTTAATTTTTGTAACTGCTGTTTACGGGATTCACTTGTAGTTTTCTTAATTTGTTCATTTAGTTCACGTACTTTAGCAAAATCATCATTATACATAATTAACATATTCTTAACTAGTTCATATTTCCACTCGGGGGTAGGGACTACACCACTCATTTCACCTGGCAGTTTAATGCTGGTTTTTTCGCCCAGCCCAAATTCCTGGGCCACACTAGCTATAGCATCTACCCCGACCATCTGCCCAAAACGGTAAAAATAAGTATCACAGGACACCTCCAGCGCTTTGCGCATGTCTACCATACCATGACCGTCCGGTTTCCAGTCCCGCCAAATGCCCTGGCCCAATCGGTAATATCCGGGGTCGGACATTTTATAGGTAGGATCTACAATTTTATTCTCCAGTATGGCCGCCGCCGTAACCATCTTAAAAGTGGATCCGGGCGCATAAATAGCTGATATGGTACGGTTAAGCAGTGCACCGGAATCTTGCAATTGTTGCCATTCGGTGCCAGATAACCCTTCAGTGAATACACCGGGATTGTATGAAGGATAACTGGCCATAGCCAAAATGGCCCCGGAGCGCACATCCATCGCCACCGCCGCACTGGCTTTGGCTAGACTATACCCCGCACTTTGGGCTCGGGCGACCCCGTCCGCCAGTGCCTTCTCCGTAGCCTTTTGCAGATTCAAGTCAACCGTCAGCACCAGGTCGTTGCCCGGTACAGGCTGCTTCAAGCCTAAATCCCGCACCGGCTGGCCACTGGCATCCACTTCCACCTGCCTGGCGCCGGGTTCACCACGCAGGTCTGACTCATATATTAATTCCAGCCCGTATTGCCCGTAAAGGTCATTCATAAAATAACCTTCGTCTTTATGTTCCTCATATTGCTCCTGCTTAATATTTTGCACATAGCCCAGCGCGTGGGCCAGCAAACTCTGGTAAGGATAGTCCCTTACTGGTTGGATGTCCACCACCACTCCGGGCATTTCCATCTGCCTTTCCCGTAGTGTCACCACTGTTTGGGAGGGAACATTGTCGGCTACCTGCACGGGTTCGTATGGCCTGTAGTATTTTTTCTCCCTTATGGTTGCCCGTACACCCGATTCCACTTCATAAGTGGATTTTCCTTCAAAGACTGCTTCTTTATGCAACATGGATACCAATTCGCTCAGTACATCGGTTCTCTTTTCCAGCCTGATGCCAAAGGAGTCCAGGTTCTGCTGGCGCAATGTAGCCACTGTGGAAGGATTATAGGCTATAGCAATTTCCAACGCTTCACCATTTTCCAAATTAACTTTATTGCTGCTGACCCGTTCTTTGATAATTTCTTCAATGGCCTGCTTTTTGGCTGTATAGGTAGCCTTATCATTGTCCCGGGTAACATCATTGTTAAACTGCTCCGGCGTCTTACCGCTTATTTGCTGAAAATATTGCACAGATTCTTCATCACCGGCCAATATCCAGGCAAGTTTGTCAGCCATACTTACTGTTTCCGGTCCAATACGGTCCAGATACAGATGATAAGTGGTTCCCTGCAAATTCAAATCATTTATGGATACAGCATAAACAGGTTTATTAGTGACAATTTTTTCGCCGTTACGGTCAAAAATTTCACCCCGCGGGGCAAAAACCGGAGTTATGCGAATATAATTATTACGAGCCATGGTACGAAATTGCTCGGTTTGCACCAATTGCATAAAGGATAGCTTGGCCAATAATAACAGCAGCACCAAAAATATAGCGCCCAAAAAATATTTCATTCTATTTTCAACTAATGTTTTTCTTTTCATAAACGCTGCCCTTTCCTGTTCTCCTGAATAAGTCATGACTACCTGTCCAAAATAGAGGTTCTTTTAGGGATTAAAATATTCACCTTTACCAGGCGGACCACCCCGGCAGAAATGATAATAATAAGCGTAAATAACCAGCACCACCAAAGCATTGTAAAAAGCCGTGGGCAAAATAACATAAGTCAATGCTTTTACCACAGGTACCGATACATTAACTAACAAAAGCAATATATAAAAGACCAGCTGAGACCACACTGTGCACACCCAGGTCAACCCGGCAGCAATAACACGATTATCCCGGTAAAGCCGATCTTTCCCGAATCCCGCCAAGTAACCGGCAACCATTTTAGTTAAAGCGTTCAATCCAAAATAACCCCCACTAACCAGGTCTTGCAAAATACCGGCTGAAAAACCCAAAAAAGCCCCCTCCCGGGTACCCCGGAGGAAGCCATTAAGTATAGCCAGTATAAGCACAAGGTCGGGTTTAACCCCATAAATAGCCATATAATCAAGAGCTGTGGTTTGAAGAATTAATGTCACCAGTACTAACAACAAAAAAAACAAAGGCTGCAAATTTCTCCACCTCCGGATGCTACATAGCCGGATCAAAGATTGGTTGAAGTAATTACCAGGACCTCCTCCAACCGGTTAAAATCCACAAAGGTCTCCAACACTGCCGTTTTAAACATGCCCGACTCTTCCCTACGGGTTCCCTGCACAGTACCTACCGGTATGCCCTTGGGGAAAACACTGCCATACCCGGAGGTAACGATCCGGTTACCTTTTTTTGGTGTCAGATCCGATGATATATGCACCATATTGACAACGCCACGTCCACCGGCCACTCCCTCGACGATACCTGGTGCACGATTTTCCTGAACCAAACAACCCACGCCGCTGCGGGGGTCGGTAATTAGAAGCACCTCTGCAGTATGGTCGGTAACATTGGTTACCCGGCCGACTAGACCGGCCGGAGTGATCACAGCCATATCCTGCCGGATGCCGCTGGCAGAACCCTTGTTAATAATAGCGATACCAAACCAATTATCCGCCTCACGTCCAACAACCTCAGCCGATTCTGTTTTCATCTGGCCCACCAAGCTGGTTTTAAATGCTAGCTGCTCCTTAAGACGAATATTCTCAGCTCTAATTTCGTTATATCTTGATAGCTTCTCCTCCAGTTCCACCACTTGCTGCTCAAGCTGCCGGTTATGTTCAGAAACTTTGTACAGCCGCACGGGAAATGTAACAAAATCACTAATCTTAACGCCCACCACAGTAACTACCCGCTGTACCGGTGATAGCACATCCCGGATGGTAGACTCCAAGGGAGTTAGTTTATACGTATTCCCTGCGGATAAATGCATACCTACTATTATTATAACTACTACTATACTTAATAAAAAAAAGGATTTCCTAGGTGATAGACGGGACACATGACACACACCTTATAATTATATTATAGCTCATTTTTTATTTAACCGTAAAATGCATTTATCAAGCCAGTTTCTTGGGGTGAATGATAACTTTTCGCAAAATATGAATATTCTCCAGTACCCGCCCTGTTCCATAAGCAACTGCGAGCAGCGGGTCATCGGCCAGGTGCACGGGCATACCGGTTTGCTCACTGACCAGGCGGTCCAGTCCACGCAGTAAAGAGCCACCGCCAGCCATTACTATTCCCCGATCCATAATATCCGCCGACAGTTCAGGCGGAGTTTGTTCCAGGGTGCTTTTGATGGCATCCATAATACTGGCAACAGGATCAGATAAGGCTTTATAAATTTCCTCCGAAGTAATTTCAATAGTTTTAGGCAGTCCACTAACTAGGTCACGCCCCCGCACCTCATACGTTTCCACCACATCAAGGGGGTAAGCAGTTCCAATTTCAATCTTTATTTCCTCAGCAGTACGCTCTCCAATCATTAAGTTATAGGTTTTTTTGACATGTAAAATAATAGACTCATCCATCTCATCCCCAGCCTTGCGTACCGAACGGCTGGTGACAATACCTCCCAGGGAAATAACCGCCACCTCGGTGGTACCCCCACCAATATCCACTATCATATTGCCCGTAGGTTCATGTACCGGCAATCCAGCTCCTATGGAGGCTGCCATGGGTTCTTCAATCAAATAGGCTTCCCGGGCCCCGGCCTGCATCGCGGCTTCCCTTACCGCCCGCTCTTCCACAGCGGTAACTCCGGAGGGCACTGAAACCACCACTCGGGGTCTAACTAGGAAAGTGCGGCCACGCAACGCTTTATTAATAAAGTACTTAATCATACTCTGAGTAACGTCAAAATCAGCAATCACCCCATCCTTCATGGGACGAATGGCTATTATATTGCCGGGGGTACGGCCAATCATCTGTTTAGCATCCTCACCCACCGCCAGCACATGGCTGTTATCGCGCTGGATAGCTACCACCGATGGCTCCCGGAGAACAATTCCTTTACCTTTAACATAGACCAGGGAGTTTGCCGTTCCCAGGTCAATACCCATATCTTTGGAAAAAATGCCTAATCGCATTAATACTGGCCCCTCTCTGCCATTGTTTCATATTAGGCCTTTGGCCTTAAAACTAATAAACTTATTATCCCCAATAACCAAATGATCTAGGACTTGAATACCGATAATACTCCCAGCTTCAATTAAACGACTGGTCACCTCTATATCCTGGCGGCTGGGCGTGGGATCACCGCTGGGATGGTTATGCAAAAGTATCACCCCGGCTGCACTGCGCCTAATGGCCGCTTTAAACAGTTCCCTCGGGTGTATGGCTGAGGAATTCAGTGTACCAATGGAAATCGTTTCCCGGGCCAGCACCTGATTTTTGGTGTTTAGCAGCAAAGCGCAAAAGTGTTCCCTATCCAGGTAACGCATTTCTTCCATTACCAGTGCGGCAGCGTTTTCCGGTGACTTTATATAGGGCCTGTCCCAGGCGGTAGCCATAGCCACCCGCCGGCCTAACTCCAGCGCAGCCCTGATTTGAGCTACTTTAGCCGGACCCACACCTTTAAAAGCGCTAAGTTCCTCGGCTGAAACCCCCAGCAATTGCTTAATACCGCCAAAATGCCCAAGCAGCGCCGTGGCCAATTCCACCGCACTGGCGGCAGCATAACCTGTACGCAGCATAATGGCTAATAACTCAATATCGGATAATGCCTCCGGCCCTTCCTGCAATAGTCTTTCTCTTGGTCGTAAGGACAGCGGCATGTCCTTAATAGAAACACGATAAACCGGAGATTCCACGCAATCTACCTCCAGTAATTGGATACATCTACCTCCAGCTTTTTCAACATCTGAGCCAGCTTAAAAAGAGGTAATCCCACCACATTAAAATAACAACCCCTGATGCCTGCCACAAACACCGCCGCCAACCCCTGCACACCATAAGCCCCGGCTTTATCAAAAGGCTCTTTGGTGGCAACGTACCGCATCAATTCATCCCGTGATGCATCACGCATTTGCACTTCGGTTCGCTCATAGTCCGACAGCACCCGGCTACCTGACAGTTCCATCACGGTAATACCGGTAAATACCTCGTGAATGCCCCCTTGCAAGCGTTCCAACATAGCCAGGGCCTCTATTTTATTGGCTGGTTTGCCCAACACCTGACCATCCAACACCACTATGGTATCAGCGGCAATAACAATACCTTCGGCCAGTTTTGGTGCCGCAGCACCGGCTTTGCGCCGGGATAACATAATCACCTGTTCGACAGGCGACAGCCCCGGCGGCAAGCTTTCTTCAACTTCCGTGGTTATTACAATATAAGACAAACCAATTTGGTCAAGTAGCTCCCGCCGTCTGGGAGACGACGATGCCAGATAAATGGTGGGCAATGTTTTCCTCCAAGTAAATTGTTATTTTCGACATTCTGAAACTCAAACTGTTTTATCGCTATATTTATGTTAAAGACTTATTACTATATCCTCCGGTAGACAAGATACCCCAATACCAGCCCCAAGGCTGTGACCGGGCCAACATTAACGATAAACCCAAAAGTTATCTGTACAAACTGCAAATCCAGAGTGGCTGGTTGTAAACCCATTTTACCTGACGTTGCCAAAAGTGGTACAACTTTAGCAAGACTATTGGAAATAGCACTGCCCACCAGCCCACCGGCCAATAACAGTAAAAAAAGTACCCAGACACTGCTGCTCCCTCGATAAGTTTTAGCCATTCAATCACCTCAAATGCACACTAACAAATGGAGTAAGTGTTTCCTTGCGATATATTCTATCATACATATAAAAAAACATCATATATAACCAGCCACTTTTTATATTTTTAAATTTTCTGTAAAACCAAAAAAATCCCATCTCCCTTTTCAATACGCAGGGATCGGGTTCAAGTCAAAGGTAATTGTTGCTCTAAATCATATACCGGATCCCACGCCAATTGTATTGCCTTCAGGTATGGGAATCTTAATTTAAACCAGTTGATAATGGAGCTTTTTTCCATTCAAGTCTACCTCAAAACACATATTTCGTCAATAAATATTGCTTTTAACCATTAAATTTATTCTTTTTTTAGTAGCCTAAGCATTACTTCCCTGGCCTCAGCCACCATGTATAAAGAACCGGTTATACATACCAAATCACCCTCTCCGGCCTGCTTCAAAGCGGTCAGCACCGCATCCGGAATACTACCCACCGTGTCTACATCAGAAACATACCGGCTTGCCTGGCATGCAATTTGTTTCCAGTCGCCGGCCCGGGGACTATTGGGCTTGGTAACTATCACTTTACGCGCCCGCGGGGCCAGTTCAGCCACTACCCGGGCCCGCTCCTTATCGCCAAGCATGCCCAATACCATGACTATCTCCCGATTTGGGAAATATGTATCAATAGCCTGGCGTAAGCTTCGAGCGCCCTCATAATTATGCGCACCATCAATCAGTACCGGCGGTTTATCGCCTAAGAGCTCCAGACGCGCCGGCCATACTGTTTTACCCAGCCCGTTCCTCAGCGCGTTTTCTGCAATGTGTACGCCCAAACCGGCCAGCACCTCCAACGCAACCAGAGCTGTAGCGGCATTAACCACCTGATGTTGGCCAAGCAAAGGAATCCATAGTCCCGATAAGTTACACTTAAGTCCCCGGTAGTCAAAATATTGCCCGCGTAGAGAATGCTCGCCGTACGCCCAGGTAATATCCTTTCCTACTTGAATCAGACGACAGCCTTTGGCGCGGCAGGTTTCCTGAATAATCGCCAGTACCTCGGGGTTATCCGAGGCGGTAACTACCGGAACGCCAGGTTTAATAATGCCCGCCTTAACCCTGGCTATATCAGACACAGTATTACCCAGATAATCCATGTGGTCCATAGTTACGTTAGTAATAACTGACAACAGCGGGTGCACCACATTGGTAGAGTCGATAGCACCGCCTAAACCCACCTCCAGCACCAGGTAATCCACCGCTTCACCGGCAAAATAGCAAAAAGCCAGGGCGGTGCTGACCTCAAATTCCGTAGGGTGCTCAAAACCATCCCGCACCATGGCTTCCAGGTACGGATGCAGCCGGGTGATTAAATTAGCCACATGGTTCGGGTCAATTTCCGCACCGTTGATCCGGTAACGCTCAGTGTAACGATGCAGGTGAGGAGATGTAAATGTGCCAACCCGGTAACCCGCACTTTGCAGAACACCGGCCAGCATTGCCGTGGTAGACCCTTTACCATTAGTACCACCTACGTGTATCACTTTAATCCGCCGGTGGGGATCACCCAAGCGGCGCAACAATTCAGTAATACGCTCCAGTCCAAAGTTCATACCAAACTTGGTTAGGTTTTGTAGGTATTCCATAGCCTCATCATATAGCAAGGTCATCACACTCCGGCTAAAGATATTAAAAACACTTCGGCAAATAAAGAGCTTTTCTTTATACTTATAAAACGATTGGCTGGTTGGGAAAATATCTAATTTCCAGGCCTACCTTCCCCCAAACATAGCCAGGCGTTCATTAATAGCTTCTAATTTGGAGGAAAGTTCTGCTTGCTTGCCGCGTTCCTTCTCCACCACCTCGGCGGGTGCCTTATTTAGAAAACCGGAGTTATTAAGCTTGCCTTCCACCCGGGCCAGGTCTTTCTCCATGGCTTGCCTATCCTTGTTGAGCCTGGCTAGTTCTTTGTCCACATCGATTAATCCCCGCAGGGGCACAAAAATTTGGATGTCCCGGGCCACAGCAGTGGCGGCCTGTTCAGGCTTTTCATTAAGCCCCGCTATTACCTTGGCCCGGCAGTTGGCCAGACCCTCTATATAAGCCAGGTTACCCGCCAGCACATCACGCAGTGCGGGCACAGCAGTGACGATAAGCGCTTCGGCCTGCTTACCCGGCGGCACGTTCATTTCACTGCGAATCTGCCTGATACCCCGGGTTACCTCCATAATTATATCCATACATTCCTCGGCGGGCCCGTCCACCTGATCCCGCCGGTATTCAGGCCAGGGGGCACGCATCACGGTAGTGCCCCGGTGCGGCAAACGCTGCCAGATCTCCTCGGTAATAAATGGCATAAACGGGTGCAGCAGTTCCAACGCCCCCCGAAGCACACCAGCCAGCACATGCTGAGCCACCTCCCGGTCAGCAGCCCCTGTTTTGCCGTAAAGACGCGGCTTGACCAGTTCAATATACCAGTCACACAGTTCATTCCAGGTAAATTCATACAATACCCGGGCGGCCTCGCCCAGTTCGTATTTTTCCAAAAATCCGGTGCACTCCTGCACCGTCCTCTGGTAACGGCTTATAATCCAGCAGTCGGCCAGTGTATATAGCTCCCGTCCCGGTGATTTTTCCGGTGCATAGTCTCGTAAATTCATCAAAGCAAATCTAGAGGCATTCCAAATTTTATTGGCAAAGTTACGGGCTCCATCCAGGCGTTCAAAATGGAAGCGCAAGTCGTTGCCCGGTGTATTACCCGTAACCAGCATGAACCGCAAACTGTCCGCACCGTGACTTTCAATAACTTCAATGGGGTCAACACCATTGCCCAGCGATTTGCTCATCTTGCGGCCCAGGGCATCCATAACCAAACCGTGGATGAAGACTTCCCGGAAAGGTACATCATCCATGTGCTCCAGAGCACTAAAAATCATCCGGGCCACCCAGAAAAATATAATGTCCCGGCCCGTCACCAACACCGAGGTGGGGTAGTAATAAGCCAGGTCCACCGTTTTACGGGGCCAGCCTAGGGTAGAGAAGGGCCACAATGCTGAGCTGAACCAGGTGTCCAGCACATCGGGGTCCTGCTCCAGATTGGCCGAACCACAACGGCATTTTTCCGGGCGGGTCTTGCTTACAATTACTTCCTCACAATCCCGGCAGTAATAAACCGGTATACGGTGCCCCCACCAGAGCTGGCGGCTAATGCACCAATCACGAATATTCTCCATCCAATTCAAATACACCTTGGCAAACCGCTCGGGGATAAATTGCACACGACCATCCCTGGCAGCGGCAATGGCAGGTTTGGCCAGCGGTTTCATACGTACAAACCACTGTTTGGAAAGCATGGGCTCAATTACCGATGAACAGCGGTAGCAGTGTCCCACGGCGTGGGACAGATCCTCTATCTTCACCAGTAACCCCTTGGCCTGCAAATCCTTAACAATACGTTTCCGGCATTCCCAGCGATCCTGGCCTTGATACCGGGCACCGGCATCTTGGGTCATCCGGGCATCCCGGTCAATGACCTGCACCGAAGACAAATCATGCCTTCGGCCTACTTCAAAGTCGTTGGGGTCGTGGGCCGGGGTGATTTTTACCGCACCGGTACCATATTCCGGCTCGACATACTCATCAGCAATAACAGGAATCTCCCGTTCCACCAGAGGCAAAAATACAGTTTTGCCAATAAAATGCATGTAACGTTCATCCTCGGGGTGCACCGCCACTGCCGTATCGCCCAGCATGGTTTCAGGCCGAGTGGTCGCAACGGTAACAAATTCCCCCGGGCTGCCCTGGACCGGGTATTTAATGTAGTAAAGCTGGCCAGGCTTATCCAGGTGCTCCACCTCAATATCACTGATGGTAGTCTGACAGTGGGGGCACCAGTTAGTAATATAATAGTCCCGGTAAATCAGGCCCCGATCATAAAGGCGCACAAACACCTCACGCACAGCCTCGGAGCAGCCCTCATCCATGGTAAACCGCTCCCTGTCCCAGTCACAAGAAGAACCCAGCCGGCGCAGTTGGTGGGTAATGCGCCCCCCGTACTGCTCTTTCCATTCCCATACCCGTTCTAAAAACTTATCCCGGCCCAATTCATATTTATTGGTGCCTTCTTTGCTCAGCTGCTCTTCCACCTTGGCCTGGGTGGCGATACCGGCGTGATCGGTACCGGGCAGCCAAAGGGCGTTATAGCCTTGCATACGTCGCCAGCGGGTTAAAATATCCTGCAGAGTATTATCCAGAGCATGTCCCATATGCAGCTGCCCGGTTACATTGGGCGGCGGCATCACAATGCAAAAGGGTTCTTTTTCAGAATCAACGACGGAGCGAAAATATTTATTTTCCTCCCAGTATTTATACCACTTGTCCTCCACAACATGAGGATTATAGGTAGTGGGCATGTTAAACTGATCGGTCATTGCTAAACACCTCCGTTATGGCAATTTATAACCTAATAAAAATAAAAACCTTCTTCGTTTAAGGGCGAAAAAGGTTCCGCGGTACCACCTTAGTTCCTGCCGGGATAAAGCAGCATATATCCCAAACATGGCTCTTGATCAGCTGTAACGGGCTAAACCCGGCGGGGTTCTAACAAGCTTATTCCTAGTAAATAATTCACTGGGATAACCGTTCAAACCGGCAGCTCCGGGGCGACAACGACCGATGCAATCGGGATACCTCACAGCCCAGGGTATTCCCTCTCTGAGATCGCCACTTACGGCCAAACTCCCCTTCTTTGCATTGTTATTAACTCCTTTTATCTTAATTATTTTATTTAATCTTGTCAACCAGTATACCGTTAAACAGGAAAACGCTTCCGCTGTGTGTAGTTTATTAGAGAGTCACGCCTTGTCGCAGATATGTTTACTCCTAAAACACCTCCGACAGCAGCCAGTATTACCACCACAAGGCCATTGCCAAACCATACAGGCAGCCATGTACTCCAGACAGCCAAAAGCAGCATCATAGCCAGGTAATAAATAAGTCCCACCGCCACACCGTGCAACCAACCCAAATACCCCGCCGTTCTGCCACCGACCGCTCCACCCAGCAATGCGCCCAGCCAAACACCAGCCAGGATAAGAGCGCTAAAATGAAAAACCTCATGTGCCGTCATAAAGACCCAAAGTATCAGCGCCGTGCATAAAAATACCGTACTTGTCAACGCCCAAACAACCCCCGCCCAAATTGCAGCCGGTTTTAATAAACCAGCCCGTCCATCTTTACTGGACCAACTAACCAGTGTTATACCTTTAAACATATTTCTACCCCCGAGAAAAAAATTTACTATATCCTATGCGATAAAGATATTTATATGCTTATTAAAGATTGAAGACTTTTTAGTCATTAAAACGCCATAAACAAAATAGCTTTAAATATATTAAATACTTGTCTTTTGGGAGTGGTCTAATTTGTTTAAACCAAGAAATTTTATGGTATTGTTACTTGTCCTGAGCATTATAACAAGTGGCGGGGTCTTTTATATACGCAGTATTTGGGATAATGAAAAAGAAGCGATTACCTTAAGAGTATGGGAAAGTGAAAATACTATGCTGAACATGCCACTATACGTCGCCATGATAGAAGGTTATTTCGCCGAACAGGGTATTATAATACAACTGCTTAACAGTTCCGACACGACAGCAAAAGATCCATATACAGATAACCTAGCCGATATCATACTGACCGACCCGGTGGACTGTATATACCACAAATCAGTAAATCCTTCCGCACCGGTGATTGTAGCCACTCTGGCTCACCGCGACGGCACCTTTTTACTGGCCAGGGAAAAGGAAACTATATCCTGGGAGAGCTTGAAAGATAAAAACATTATCTGCTACCCGCCTGAAACCGGACCGGGCCTGGTTATGGAAAAGATAATCAGGGACGCCGGCATGGTGCCTATGCGCGACCTGTGCCTGTATAACCGTATCCCTGATGAATTGCGTTTGGGAGTTTTTAAATCCGGCAGCGGCTCATATATACAGCTAACAGGGGCCCAAGCTTATATAGCCGAGGAAAATGACGCCGGGCATATAATTGCCCGTCTAGGTGAGGCGGCCGGATCATTTCCTTCCGTATTGTGCACAGTGAAACCGGAAATAATTAGTAATCACGCCGAGGCTGTTCAGGGGTTTGTAAATGGTATATATAAAGCACAGTTATGTATACAGTATGAGCCTGAAATTGCGGCCAAGGCAGTTGAAGTTTACTTGGGTGATCTGGATAAAAAAATAAGGAATAAAATGCTTCAGCAATATTTAAAAATGAAAATGTGGCCACCATCTCCCCAAATTGAAGAAAAAACTTTTAAAGATATTCAACATCTAATGGAAACTACAGGCCAACTGGCGGTACCCGTAACTTTTGAGAATTCCGTAAATAACACCTTTGCCCGCCAGGCAGTTAACATTATCCGGTACATTCCCAAAGAAGAACGGGAGAAAAGCTGGTTTAGAAAAATTATTGAGTAACACCTGGCATTACAGCAGGTCATTTTGGCAACAATAGTATTAATACTCACGGTAGCACTATTAATAAAGGAGCAGTGAATTATCATGAATGTTACTAGAGCTCAACAAATTTTTTATTCCGAACAAAACTATCAGGTGCTGTTTAACGGTTCCCCCATATGGATCGAAGGTTTAAACGCTGATAACCAAACAGCTAAGATTAGATCGCTAAATGGTGATGAGAATCTTAAAGAGGTGCCTGTTACTGAACTGGTGGAAAGCTAAAATTAGTAAGGCTACTATAAAGAAACACATTATTTTTAACTTCGCATTTTGAGGACCGAGTTTTCCAATATAGTAAATAACCCCTGGCTTGCAGTTTGAACTGCTCCCTGTCAAGTAGACAGATGAAAAAATGAAACCGTTTTGCTGGG
>JAENZP010000020.1 GCA_016841205.1 Desulfoscipio geothermicus | reverse complement strand
TGTATGGGCATTTACCGGGAACCTGGGGGAAGGTAAAACTTCCGCCATGAGCATTCTGGCCCATTACTATCGGGAGAAGGCGCGTAAAAGCGGACAGGGTATTGAACTGTTCAGCAACTACGGTTTGAGAGATAGCCAAATGTTAAATACCTATAAGGATTTTTATAAAGTGGCTGAAGCGCCGGGCAGTATAATCTGTCTGGACGAAGCCCAAACATCGTTAGACAGCCGATTATTTCAAAAAGGCAGCAATATCTACCTCACACAATTTTTATTTTACCTGCGTAAGCTACGGGCCAGTCTGTACATGACCACGCCCCATTTCAAAAACCTGGACAGCCGTATGCGGATGCTCTGCAACATACTGGTTGACTGTCACCGAACTCCGGGTGGGTTTATTTGGTTCATCTATGATGCACAGGCGCAAAAACTATTGAGGCGGCGCTTTATTCCAATGTTTAAGGCAAAGGAAATATTTGCGGCCGGTTTGTATGATACCAATAAAATAGTTACCTCGGTATCGTTCCCGAAAAACGAGAGGGAGTTTACAAAATTCCTGCAAAACATCATTGAGGTTAATGAAAAAAGGATGGCTGCCGATGATCTGTGGGACGTGATTGACGATGCCTGCTAATCCATATAAAACGCTTTATTTTAACCCTTCAATTCCGGTTGTGAAGTTTAGTAAGATGGCTGCAAAATTTCATAACGATAAAGAGCTAAAGATATTAGAGAAATGTGCTGAGTTGGCTAATTTTAAGGTTTTACCATCTAATAAGATAAACTGGTATCAAAGGAAAAAACACAAGGATCATAGTATTAGGATTGGGACGCATGTATATTACTTTATCCCTAGTGATGTGGCTGAAAATATAAAAGTTACCAAGGATGATGAAGAAAATGATAAGCAAGCAATGCCCGGTATGTAATAAAAAAAGCTTCAGTGCGTCAGAAAATAGTTTTTGGATATGCCCTTACTGTGGCGCTGATATTATCGGCTCACAGGACTTGAGAGGTGAAAAAATGGGTTTAAACAAAAGATACGATTGGCGGCAATATGCAGAGCACAATAAAGGCCCGATAATGGTGGAAAAAGATTATAACTATCCTGGAGGGTTTTACATACGACACAAGGACGCTTATAAGTATGCTATCGCGGCTAATAGGTATGCTATTGAAAACATGATTGAAAATACCCTGGCTGCTCTTGAGATGAATTGCGGTTGTATCATAGTCCGAAATGAACAAGAAATTGAATGGTTAAAAGAAATACATAGAATTGCAATGGAATTTCTGGATAATCAATTACTTGATGCGTTAAATAACAAAAATATAGACCATGCTTTTATTAAAAAACAGTTTTACATGGATTTGCTGTGGAAAGCCATAAAGGATATACGGGTTAATGAACGTGCCCCGGAGTTTAAAGTTGCTGTTGGTAAGCAGGTAATAACTGCGAAGGACCTGCAAGGTGTAAACAATAAGATTTACTAATTAGGGGGTATTGCTAATTAATAACATAAAACCCACTAAAGACATTATGGTTTGAAAAGCATACTTCTAAACCTATTAATCTAGTTTAAAGCGTATTGGGGTGGTTCATTTAGATAACCTTTCAACTTACCATATCTAATAAATCTACTAAGAATTTCAATTTCTGACAGTAACAGTTCAATAAAAAAATTTCGTATCCTATCATTAGTCACACTTTGCTTGATAGCAGTTTCATGGATAGTTGTTGCGCCAGTAATACCTATCCAGATAGTTCGAAAAATAAAGTCATCTTGAAAGTAATGTTGCATATCCGTTGGCATGGAAACAACTGAAGAAGGTTTTTTAGGTAGAGGAATCCCAAACTTCAAGCATTCTTCTTCCAGTTTTGCTGTTTCTTTTTGGAGTATCTGCTTCAAACCAATATTTATTAGGGCTTTTAATTCAAGGTCTTGGGTTAAATCATAAAAAACCTCAGTTTGATGAATATTATCATAGCGATACGTTAAATGATCCCAAAGATGAAAGGCTTCTCCAGCATCAATAACTTCTTTTGTATTTTTGGGTATATTAGTATAGATTGGCGCATTGTTTATCCACCCTTTAATTCGTAAATAAGAAATCATGTTATTCATCATGTCTATATTCATTTTGTCTATATTAATAATCATTTTTCTAACAGCATCATTGGTAGTGCTGGTTCTAATTGTTCTTAATAGCAGTTCCGTAATGTCCTGAAGCCATATAAAAGTATCCTGAGCTATTAATTCATCCCGAATGATTTCAGTATTTGCACTTGTGTTTATGTCCTTAACCCCTACTTCGGGACCGTTAATAGAAAACTCTTTGGCCTTTTTTTCAAGTTCTTGTATGATTTTCTCTAATCTTACATTAATGGTATTTAGAATTAATAACAGATCTTTATCGTGAGCAAAATTACGCCAAACGTGTAATTTTTCGAGAAATTGATAATTGGCTGAAAGAAGATCCCATATTCCATATGCTTCTTGACAATTAATAGTGTTTGCATTTTTTGAACCCGAAAATAGCATTTATATTCTCTCCTATATTCTATCCGAAATATTTTATAAATTTTATTATGTATCCATTTTTATAATTTATTCCTTTTCATTTGGGGTAACGGTGTCAGAGAGACATACCTCATCAGGGCCTTGTTGGCCCACTTAATTAGCTACACAATTTCAGAGAATATACCATTACCTGATATTTAAAGAAGGAATTATTTCAGATAACGGCACAAAACGGTAAGATTATAGATTAAAAATTATTTCAGATAACGGGAAGTGGTAATATACGTGCCTAAATTTGTATGCATGTGGTTGCCACGAAGTATCCGGGGTTAATACTGCACAGGCAGAGGTGCAAATTGATGAAGATGGCAATGTAAGAGCTGGTGAAATAAATTGGGAAGATTTTGAGGGCATGAGATGTGATGAATGCGGCAGTGATAATGTATTACCGGTTGGAACTGGAAAAAATTTTCTGTCAATGTAAGGTAACTTGTGCGTTGGCAGAATTTAAGGAAAATGTGCAAAAAGATATGTCAACTTGATGAATTATATTATTCTAGTAAATCTACTTAATACTTTATTACTCAAACTAACTAAGGAGATAAACTTTTGATGAGTAACGTGATTAATTTACTTTTACCATCGGAGTATCAAGCTAAATTATCCTGCGATTTAGCTTTATTGAGGTTATCTTTATACCACAGAAGGTGAAGTTCTTCATCAATCCTGTTAAGCCAGAGCCTCTTGCACAGGTCGGGGTCTTTTCCCTGCGACATCTTGATAAATTCGCTATACATTTCCATAGCTTTAGCTTCAACTGCTATTCCTAATTTGTATCGACTTTCAGCAGTTGTAAAATCTAGTAATACTCCACCAAGTATACTTCCTGCAAAAACAGAAAGATTTTGAAATTGTTTTTGGCAAGTCCATAAGAAAAGGAACGCATTACAGTTCAAAGCAAAAGAAACCGGAATGATCTTTTCGGTGATGCCGTTCATTGAGTTTCGATAACATTAATTCTGTTAATATTTATTGTGACGCAATGGTATCATATGGTGAAGTAAGCTCAAATTAATACTTAAAATAATAATTGGGGGACATTAATTGATGTGTGATTTTAAATCCAGTCGAACAATTAAAAGATATAAACAAAAATTGAATGCACCATCCAATAAAGTATTTCCACTACTTTGTCCAACAATGGAATATAAGTGGATTCAGCCTTGGAAGTGCGAAATGTTATTTTCCCAAACTGGTTATGCTGAGGATAATTGTGTTTTTAGAACGAATTTTCCAAGTGATTTAGAGCCAGAAACATGGATAGTGAGTCAATACGAAAAAGACAAGACTATTCAATTTATCCGGTTTAATAATTCGATAGTAATAAGGTATAATATTTACCTTATTAACAATGAGGATTTTACAACAGATGCTATTTTCGAACAAATAATTACAGGTTTAAACGAAAAGGGAAATAACTATGTAGAAGCTTATTCGGATGAGTTATATGTTGAGGAAATATCAACTCTAGGAAAACTTTTAAATTATTATCTTGAAAAAGGTGAAATGCTTAATATAATGTAGTGATTACTGATCTTGAGTTGAGATGAAAATAGCCTTTTTAAATTAAAGTAAGTGACCTGGTTAGGTTTGATAGACATAGAGAATACCTCTAAAATAATTACGGGAGGTATTCACATAGGACAAGTAAGATATGATCGTGAATTTAAAGAACTGGTAGCTCATAGAATTCAAAACGGCGAAACCACTGCCGCAAATATGGCCAGAGAACTGGGAGTACATTATTCAACCGCTCGAGATTGGGTACTTCAATATAAAAAGGATGGCCCAAACGCTTTCCCTGGAAGTGGTAACCTTAAGCCTGAGGATGATGAAATAAGAAGACTTCGAAGGGAATTGGCGGACCTAAAGGAGGAAAACACCATATTAAAAAAAGCGGCGGCCTACTTCGCGAAAAATCAGAAATAAAAAAGTTTGAATTCATATATGAACATCGCTCCAAATTTCGGATTGCGAAGATGTGCGAGGCCTTAAAAGTATCCCGGAGCGGTTATTATGCTTTTATCAAAAGACCATTAAGCAACCGTGCTAAAAGAAGAAAAGCGCTTTTAGAAACGATAAAGACGATATTTGAGAGCAGCCACAAAATATATGGCGCTCCGAGAATAATCCAGGCGCTGCCTGAAGAGCAAAAAGCCTGTAGAGGTACTGTTGCTAAGCTGATGCAAGAAAACGGCATCAGATCAAAGACCGTTAAGAGATTTAAAGCGACCACTGATTCCAACCATTCTCTGCCGGTGGCGGAGAACATTTTGAATCGCCAATTTAAAGCCACCAGGCGCAATGAGAAATGGGTATCTGATATTACATATATCTGGACCAAGGAAGGTTGGTTGTATCTAGCAGCCTTACTTGATCTTTATGACAGCTCAATTGTAGGCTGGTCTATGAACAATAGAATGAAAACGGAGCTTGTTTCATCAGACTTGAAAAAAGCAATTCGCCGAACTGGAGCTGGTAAAGGACTTATCGTTCATTCGGATCGCGGTGTCCAATATGCCAGCAAAGAGTATCAAAGCTTTTAGAGAAAAAGGTTTTATCTGCAGCATGAGCCGTAAAGGAAATTGCTATGACAACGCTCCCATGGAATCATTCTGGGGAAAGCTTAAGACAGAATGGCTTTATGGAAAACGTTTCAAAACCAGAGAACAGGCTAAACAAGCCGTATTTGAATATATTGAACTATTTTACAATCGAAAAAGATTACACTCTGCAAATGGCTATATAGCGCCATTAAAAATGAAAAACGTAGCATAATTGCGTATTTATAATTAACTAACAGAAATTAGGGTTTCTTTGTGTCTACGGGTTCTAGGCAAGGTCAATAACGTGGATGATCCACATGACGGTACCAAACCCTATTCCTTTAATTATCGAAAAATCTAATCCAGTAAGTCTTAATATTAGGACTATAAAAATACCTAGTGTGGAAATTTACTTGATACTTCATTCCTCAAGTAATTTATAAATTGTAAGGGGATAAATTTTGGATGAATAACGTGATTAATCAGTTTACCGGATATCTAGCTGAGCAAGATAAGAAACCGGCTACTATAAGGGCATATCGACAAACAATAAATGACCTGACTATATGGATGGAGCAAACTACCGGGGATCCATTTAGCCCTGCCAATATAACCCCGATTGACCTAGCCGAATACAAAAGGTATCTAATGCACCGTCATAGACCGACCACTATTAACCGGGCTGTGGCCGGCATAAAGGTATTTTGCACCTGGGCGGCCAACCAGGGACTTATTAGTCCGGGAGTGGCCGCCTCCCTTCGCCGAGTACCGGTCGGACGGCAGGCACCTAAATGGTTGGATAGAAAGGAACAACTACGCCTAATACGGGCCGTCCAGCGTGACGGCAACGCTCGGGATCTAGCCATGGTGATGCTCATGTTGCATGGAGGGCTGCGTGTGGATGAAGTAGTAACTCTGCACGTTAAGGACGTGGAAATAAGCGAGAGAAAGGCATGTGTAACGGTGCGATGGGGCAAGGGGGATAAGTGGCGGCAGGTACCCTTAAATAACGATGCAAGGAAAGCAATGGCAGAATACATAGAATGGTATCCCCTCGGGGATAAATGGCTTTTCCCTGGCCGTGGCCGGGCAGGATCAAAAATAACCACCCGTGCTATATGGGCCATGCTGAAAAAATACGGCCACATGGCACAAATAGAGGTAAGTCCCCACCGGCTGCGGCATACGTTTTGCCATAATCTCATACAGGCGGGGGTACCACTTGACCAGGTGGCCGCCCTGGCTGGCCATATCACCAATGATGGACGGCCCAACGTAAAAACAACCATTATATACACCCAGCCTGGGGACGCGGATCTACGGGCTGCGGTAGATAAGATTAGCTGGGAGGGTTAAAATAATTGTACTTTCCGGAAATAACATTTGCACGCGCAATTGCCTGTGTCGGCGTTGTAATGCTGCACGCCGGGCTTGCAATTTTCGAATCAAGCAAAAGCATATCAATAATTATTTCAGAGATTTTCAGATTTTCAACTCCACTGTATGTAGCAATATCAGGATTTTTGCTTTCTCAATCTAAAATAGATAACGTAAACTTTGGCTGTTTTATAGGTAGAAAAGCAAGGTTCTTGCTGTCGCCATTTCTCTTATGGGGCATTATTTATTTATGGCAAAATGCCGTTTTTAATTATACTCTTACTTTGGATACAGCATTGGATACAGCATTTTTTATGGTTTTACTAGGTCAAACCAAGGGACACTTATACTTCGTACCTTTGATTATACAGTTATACATAATTTACTATTTTATTAAGCGATTTAATATATTAAACTCTATTAATAGTATGTATCTAGGGATTTTTTTAACATTTGTATGGTACTTATTATTTAACCAATTAACATCAATAACAGGTGATGCCAGACTATTTTTCCCTTCAATGATTTTTGCTTTTGCCATTGGATACTACCTAGGCGATAATATTGCAATATTTAAAAAACCAAAACCAATATTGTTATTTGGTGCGTCTTTTATAGCAGTTTGCGGTTTAATCTGTTTGATTTCAGGGTCATTAATGAGCCAAACCATAATACCTACTTGGCATGTTTTTTCATTAGTTTATGGTGGGAGCATGATATTCCTTATATTGTTTGCATGTAGTAAATTTAAAAAAGCACCAGTGATTATAAATAAAATAAGCCGGTACTCGTTCAGTATCTATTTAAGCCACTACTTTTGCTTAGATATTCTAAATTTATTAATACCCAATACTTTATTTGTTGGGTTTAGATACATTGTTTTAGTTTTAGGGACTTTGTTTTTGTCTTACGTCATAGGATTTTTGGGTAACTTATTGCCTTATGGCTATTATCTTGTAGGTCGATCTGCAAAAACGTTACTGAAAAGCACCATAAAGCCCCCGGCTTCCGTGGGGAGATTCAGGCAGGTTGGGAGGGTTAAAGCTTGACAGGTAAAACTCATATAGCAGTTGGTATTACCACTGCAATAGCGATGGGTACTACATCGCCTATTGGATTGGGTGTGGCTGCTGTAGGTGCCCTGGCGCCGGATATAGACCATCCCAACAGTAAAATTAGCCATAGGGTTACTCCGGGGAAGTTACCCCGGTCTACATTGGGCAGGTACCTGGCCGGTTTTATATTATTGGCTGCCGGTGGGTTGCTGTGGAAACCCTTTGTTATTCCCGGCCTGACCCTTGTTATACTGGCCGGAATACCCCACCGCGGCTTTATACATTCCCCTGCTTTTGCCTTAGCTATTGGCGCTTTGGGTGCACATATGATCAGTATTGACAGGACATTGGTTACATCATTTATGATCGGGTACATATCTCATTTGATAGCAGATATGGCCGGGGTAGGTATTCCCTTGCTGTGGCCAATATCAAATAATAGGTATGGAATGCACATGGTGCATACTGGTGGATTATTGGAATTGGTTGTACTTATAGTATGTATTAGTTATGTAGTTTTGACATTATTCAAGGGCTTTTTGGTATATGCGTTTTGATGTTGTTGTGAAAAGGAATGCGTAAGGCTTTCAAATTTATGACATACCCGGTGATTTGTGGGATACAACTCGTACAATAGTGATCATAAGTATTGAATTAGCAGCATTACAATCACTTTCATCAGGTTTTGGTAAGCCTTCAGTCTATGGTGATGTACAAAAAAATCACATCCGAAAAGCTGGTGGTGTGCTTACCCAGCTTTTTAGCATTCCATAATCTAAAAAATCACTATATAGCTTTAATTCTTCTGTGATAAACTCTTCAAACAGTGTTCTAATCATGGGTGAAATGGCATGAGTAAAAGCAACAACCAGAGTAGGTAAAAACGATTGCATTCCTGCTAGTGTATGTTGATAAATATATTTGTCAGTAAAAATTTCTGTATCAAATATACTTAAAGGATTTTCAGGCGGTTTTTCAGTTGTAGGAATACCAAGTTCCACAGACAGTTGTTCTAATCTTTCAATTTCCTTATTAAGGAATTTTTCACCTTGCTGTAATATAAACTTAAGGTCTGAATCCTTGGCCGCACCTAGAAATACCCTGGTAGTATCTAATGTTTGGTACCTAGATGTTAATGCATCCCAAATAAAACCTATTTCCAAAGTATTAAAGAATCTTTGTTTGTCCCTCCGCGACTTATTAAGTTTAAATCTTTGTTCGATTTCATTTAAAATAGGTGTAAGCATAATAAACTTTACCTCCAAGATTGATTGAATTATTGTTATATTTTCCCTATATTCTGATTTGGCCCCAACCCCTAGCACCGCCTTTTTATGTGCCGTATGCATTGCTCCAAACCGGGGGCTCTGCAAACAGTACATTATAGGAGATAGTTTATGGGGTTATAACATTATAGTCAGCATCGAGGGCACCTTATATAATAGATTTATAAACACCGGACAAGCCCAAATCCCTTTTCTGTTTAAAAATGTGTAATACAAAAATATATCTATTGGTGTGGCGTATTTATTCTGTACCTTTTAGTAATCCAATTAATAGCATATGCCAACGTTAAACCCCAGATAATACCACCCACATAATCTGTTAATGTTGTAGTTAGTGGTGTTAGAGTAAGGTGTGGTATCCTAAATAATACTGGGATGGCATGAGTTAATAAACCTACAATTAATGCATAAACAATTCTTTTAAACCAAAGACGCTGAGAAGTTATCTCTAAGATTAAAAAAGTAAAAATAATAGCAAGGGCACCAGTAATTATAAGATGGACGCCTAAGGTTACTATTTGTTCGGCATAATTTGTTGGTAATTTCCCATAAATAATAACACTTACCCAATCAACGTATCGAAACTCCACAAATTCATTAAAAACCAAGCGGGGATATTTGCTAAAAATCCTATTGTAAATCTATCCATAAAATTACCTCTATTCTTTTTATGTTAAACGGCAACTACTTTAGCCAAAGATATTAGACTTTTATTGTTCGCTATAAGTTAATGTTTTTTTATTATTATAACTTGCTCTAATTTCTTTTATTTATGCTAACTCTTTTTTGTAATTGTAAGAAGTCTGAAAAGGTGAGCTGGTTGTTAACACTAAACGTTTCTTGGGTATGACAAGGATACATCTGGACTTTAGTAATCAACAAGCAAGAGGCCGAGCTTGTAAAACGTATTCATGTGAGCTAACTGATGAACACGGTGTCGACAGAGCCATCGAGGCCATCGGTTTTGAGGCAACGCTGGCGCAGGCGTTGGAAGCAGTGCGGGTCGGCGGCAGCGTCTCTACTGTTGGGGTTTATGCGCAACCCGTTACTCTACAATTGCAAACTCTCTGGCAAAAAGCCGTCACCCTCAGCTGGGGATTTGTTCCGGTAGACCATATGCCGGAACTAATGAAGCTGATTCAAAACGGGAAAATCAACACCCGGTTCCTAATGACGCACCGGGCACCTCTAAACGATATTGTAAAAGGATATGATATATTTGGTAATAAAAAGGATAGCTGTCTGAAGTGGGTTGTAACTCCGTATGAAAGATAGGAAATATTCACTGGAGATAACCTTTAGAGAATAGGCTTGAACCATGGTATTGCATATCTGAAAATTCAAGAGCTGAGCAATATTAAAAATTTCAGCTTGATATTTCCCGGTCAAGTGTGCAAAATTAATGAAATATTATATCTAATATTTCATTAATTTATTAAGGAGTCAGGAAACACCTGACTCCTAAGTTACTTATTATAAAATAATGATCATTTTCTCATTAATGTGTATTTTTTTGCTCTTTCTGTTTTTTTGATATGTTTTCTGTTAAGCGATCAAGAAGTATGGCTAAAATAACTATACTTAATCCTCCAACAGCACCCATTCCGATATCGAGAGTCTGCATGGAGCGTAAAACTACCATTCCAAGACCACCTGCCCCAATCATTGAAGCAATAACAGTCATAGCCAGCGCCATCATAATACATTGATTTACCCCGGCCATGATTGTTGGCAGAGCCAAGGGAAGCTGAATGTCTATTAAAGTCTGCCACCTACTTGATCCAAAAGCTTGCGCTGCTTCTACCATTTCCTTGGATACTTCACGGATACCCAAATTTGTAAGACGTACGGCAGGAGGCATTGCAAATATCATTGTTGCAACCAGAGCCGCAACTTTACCCATACCGAAAAACATGACTGCCGGTATTAGATAAACAAAGCTTGGTAAAGTTTGCATAAAATCAAGAACCGGTCTTATAATTCGCTCTGCAACATTACTTTGTGATGCTATAATTCCTAAAGGTATTCCAAACAATAATGAAACTGCAGTTCCCGAAAGAGCCAAAGCTATAGTCGACATTGTTTCTTCCCAAACACCTATACTATATGATATTAAAAACCCCAAAACAGCAAAAATTGCCAGACGATAATTAGTTAATTTCCAGACTATAATCCCTACGATGGCCATAACTACAACTTCTGGTGGCCAAATTAAAATATTCTCAAATTGTTTAATTATAGACTCCAGCAATACGCTTGAAGACCGCAATACCGGGCTAAGGTAAAAGCTAACTTCTTCAAAAATTGCATTAATCCAATCAGCCAGAGGTATTACAAATTCAATCACTCGCAATCCCTCCTGCCAGCTTTGCCATTACAGTTCCACGCAAAACAATACCTTTAAATTTATGACTGTCATCCACAACTGCAAGAGGCAAATTTTTACCGGTCAATAATGAAAACATCTCTTTTAAAAGGGTTTCCGGCAAAACTGTTGGAATATCTTTACGTATTATTTTCTCAAGACTTTTTTCATTTTTTTCTATAGCATGTAATGCATCTTCTGCCATTACTAGTCCCAATAAACAGTTCTGTTTATCTATAACAAAAATACTGGAAATACCGCTTTCTTCCATTCTATGCAAGGCTATGCGCGGACCGTCTTTAGGATAAATTACTACTGTTGAAGGTTTTTTCATTATCATTTCGGCAGTTAAAACTCGTGATCTGTCAACATCTTCTACAAATTTTTTCACATAATCTGTAGCCGGAGACATCATTATTTCTTCGGGTGTACCAACCTGTACTATTTCCCCTTCCTTCATAAGTGCAATACGATCTCCTATTCTTAATGCCTCGTCAAGGTCATGTGTAATAAAAATAATAGTTTTTTTCATATTTTCTTGTAATTCGAGTAATTCTGTTTGCATTTCCTTTCTTATAAGCGGGTCAAGTGCACTAAAAGCTTCATCCATTAAAAGAATTTCGGGTTCTGTAGCCAGGGCGCGTGCTAGACCAACACGCTGCTGCATACCCCCACTTAATTTGGAAGGTAAAAAATCTTCCCAACCTTTTAAACCAACCATTTCTAAAGCTTCATAAGCCTTTTTTTCTCTTTCCCCTTGAGAAATACCCATTATTTTAAGTCCATATGCCGCATTTTCCAGCACAGTTTTATGAGGAAAAACTGCAAAGCTTTGAAAAACCATACTTATTTTTTGACGGCGCAGCTCATTAAGTTCCTTTTTAGTCATTTTTGTAATATCTTTGCCGTTAATAATTATCGAACCTGAAGTTGGATCAATTAAGCGGTTCAGGCAGCGGATCAAGGTAGACTTGCCGCTGCCTGAAAGCCCCATTACTACAAAAGCTTCTCCAGGTTCAACTTCAAAAGATATATTGTTTAAACCTACAGTTTGTCCAATATCGGAAAGTATTTTCTCTTTAGAATGGCCTTCTTCTAACATTTTTAATGCCTTGTCAGGATGCTTACCATAAATCTTATATAAATTTTTTACCTTAATAATAGCCATTTTTTATCATCCTTATTGTTCAAACCATGTATCGATTATTGAACGATTATTGTCTATCCAGTTCTTTGCCAATACCTTAACATCCTTATCTTCATTTTGGTATCCGTATAGGAAATCTTCATTATCTTCAATGCTCATTTTAAAATTCTTGAAAAAATTATACATTTCGGGAGATTTATCCTTAAAATCCTTACTTAAGCCCCAATAATAGCTGTCATACTCCCAGAAACCTTTAGGATCATCCAGTACTTTAATATCATAATCTCTAAACATTGTATGCGGGCGCCAACCTATGAATAATATAGGTTCATTGTGTTTTATTGCATAATCCACTTCTGCCATCATTGAAGGTAAAGTACCTGGTATAAGTTCTATATCCAAGTCATAACCCTCAATTATATCTTTGGAAACTAACATCATACCTGAACCGGGTTCAAAACCTATAAGTTTACCCTTTACTTTATCTTCATTACCTTTAAGGTCGGCTATAGAGTCAACATCAAGAGATTTGGGAACTATCCATCCTAAAGGAGCATTTTCGAATATTGCGCTTCCAAGTTCATATTTGTCACCGTATTTTTCCTGGTAGGATTTGTGAATGGATGGCAGCCAAACTCCAGGCCATGCATCTATATCACCTTGTGCCAATGACATAAACATAAAACCAATGTCG
Source organism: Desulfoscipio geothermicus (assembly GCA_016841205.1). Classification (GTDB taxonomy): domain Bacteria; phylum Bacillota; class Desulfotomaculia; order Desulfotomaculales; family Desulfallaceae; genus Sporotomaculum; species Sporotomaculum geothermicum_A. Next base: position 32,496 of record JAENZP010000020.1, on the reverse strand, counting down.
CCTTCAACAACTTCAACCTTGTATCCCTTTTCTTCTGCAATTTGTTTGGTAACTTCTAATTCAGGAACTTCATAATCGTAAGGCGCATTACCTAGCTTTATCACCAAATCCTTATTTTCAGAATCATTTTCTTTTGCACAACCTGTCAACACCAATATTCCCATAAAAGCTATAAGCAACAGAGGAACAATAAATATTTTTTTCACTAAAATAAACCTCCTATGTTTTTTAAGTAATCTTAACCTTAAGTTTTATAATCTCTTCACATCACAACAAAAGTTCTTTATAAGAAGCTAATAACATCCCTGATTTCTGAAACCTATTAAAACCTAACAGATTTATCACTTATTCGACTACGGGCGGCAGTGTTACAAAATTCAACTGCTTAGCAGCAAACTTTCGCCTTTATTTCAAGTTGTTTCCCGTCGCTAACTTTGAAAGCTAACGTTATGCCCACAAGAAGGTGTTACCTACCTCTTGGTTGATAACTGTACAACAGCCTTTCACTGCGTGTACCGTGCCGTAAATTAGCGAAAAAATTTATGTTACAGTTTTTTCTGTAATGTTGCCAAAAAACAAAGCTTTGCACCTCCTTTTTGGTATGTTTTTAATTGCAAGGTTTTACTTTTATTAACGGTACCCCTTTTCGTGCCCGGCACTCAGTCATATAATAATAGCTATTCAACAAATCAGTACATTTTTATGATACATTCTATATTTTTTGACATTTTCCTCTATGTAAGTTTTCCATGTTCGCGCAGCGTTAAAAAACGCCTGATTTTCCGGCCAGGCGTATTACCGTGAATCTCGCACCGGCCGACCTGAAAAAGGAGATCATAATGATAAAAGGGAGGTACATTAAGAAGGATATATATCCAATTAGTTTTATTATAAATTATACTATGCAGGAAAATGCAGCCATTTGTTGAATTAACACACATAATAATAAATATTTGCAGGTGATTATATGGCTGCGCGTATTGTTCGCTAGGACAAAGCCATCCGGGAAGAGTTTCGGAAAAGAATACTGGCTAAAGTCCAGACAGAGAAAGACTCTATGAAAGAGCGTATAGATAATATTGTCCCTTCTTTTATATCCTGGGCTGTAAAGCTGCTGGCAGGCCTGGCTTTCGACATACAAAGGAGTAAAGATAACGACAAAGGCGAAGGCGGAGAGTTGAATGTGGGCATTCATCTTCGCCTTGTGCTTACTAAAGAGTGGATTTTAATGAATGATGTTGTGGTGGAACCTGAACCGGAAGTTTTTGCCCAGACCGATCACATAGCCATCGGGCCACCCGGCGTGTTTGTTATCGAAACAAAAGCTTGGGACGGTGCTTTTTCCGGTTACAAGGATCGCTGGAAGCGTAAAGAGGGTAACAAATGGGTTTCCTGCCACAGCCCCACCCGACAAAATCTTAGGCATGTAAAGCTAATTAGGAAGTGGTTGGAGCAAACTGGCATGTTCAATTTATCTTTTCCCCCGGAAGAGTGGATAAAGCCCATTGTGGTCTTCACCCGGGCATCCTGGTTAAAGACCACTGATTGCTCTATGCCGGTGCTGGATGGAGCGTTAGGCCTTGCTTTTTACTTAAGGAAACAAAAAGAGGTTTGCTTGAACGCAGAGCAAATTGAAAAGATTTCTTTACTGCTGGCTTACCCGCAATTGCGGAATTCACAGCTGGCCCAACAGCAGACTGCCATGTTCGGTGAAAAGCAGGTTACTAAGGTTGTAAAGGATGAGAAAAACAATATTACCATAGAAAGAATAAGTTCAGCAGAAGCGCCAGATAATAACGACGCTAATACTGAGGAACCCGAAGTAAAAGTGGAAACCGGGCGTACTAAGAACGGCCGTGATTATGTGAGGATCTATGGTAATAAAGTGGATGCAGAAGCGATCAGGCAAAAGTTCCTTTCCGAGGGTCAAGAACCCGGACAGGTTAACCGGGACAAATATCGCCAGGGTATATGGTATTTCTATTTATCTAAATGATTTTGAATAAGGCGATCTGAACGCACCATCCAAAGCGCAAGCTATGATTTAACCACCTTCGGAGATCTGGCTGGTACATACAGCCCTTGTCCCAGTAGTCCCGGTATGAAATAGAGGGTATCGGTTTTATCTGTTCAGAAAGAAGTGTTTCGCAGTCGATAGTATTAAGGTATCCCATATTTTTCCTTTGCATCGCTCGAATCATATCTTCGTATTAGCTTACTACTTTACAACCACAGTAGAAAGATAGTTTGTTTACTATCTGTTTAATTGTTATACTTCTGCTAACTTAGTTAAGCAGCCCAGTAGCTTTAACAAATTACCCTATGCCAGCGGTATCCAAACCGCAACGTTATTACTATCCGTTAACGCTTCTAGCAGAGATCAGCCAAGGAGCTGGAAATGGCTCCGTCATGTTTTTGCTATTGACTCGCGATACCTCTATATGGATTGCTTCAGTGCGCTCCAAGCCGTTTTCCCGAAACAAAGCAGGAAGAGAAGTTAGAATTTCGAAGTCCAATGTGTAGATCACAAAATCTATGGCGGGATTGATGGCCAGCAGACTCTTTATTTCACTGCCGATCCTGGGGGATGCCACTATAAACGCTACGTCCGGTACCGGCAGATTATCCAGGATACCATCATTCAGAGACTCAACGATTATTACGTTGTTCAGGCCAAACTTGTCAACATTACATTTCATGGTAATCCGATCTCGGTGGTCATATTCCACAGCAATGACATTGCCCTCAGCAGCAATCATGGCGGCCTCCACAGCGATGCTCTCACCTGAGATTATACATAGATTATCCTGGTCCCCCGGATTGAGCTTATTCATTATAATCGCCCGAACTTCCCGGCACACATACTGAACAGAGCCGCAGGAGAAACGGCTGTTCTCCATACCTATCTGATAATTCGTTGCAGCGTTAGGGTTCAGAATCAACATAGCTGCAGAGGCATTGATTCCACGGTTGATCATGTCTGAGACCTTGTCGTGCTTGATCTCGCCGGATGGATCTGAGCCCTCGTTATACCAGATATCGCAGTCCCCCAGTTCCGCATTCCACATGTCGTAGAAGATATCCGGGTGTCCGGCGTCCGTAAAGACGAGCACTGCCCGGTTGCTCATAATGGCCGGAATAAGGTTTTTATTCTTCCCTGTAATGTCCAGCATCTTTAGTTTTGTCAGGTTGATCTCAACGTTGCGTGAAAAATACTGGAGCCAAGATAAAATGACTTCATTAGTGAACATAGTCTGTTCCACAGGCAAAACCTCCTTGTTAACAGAATTGTTAACAATATCATAACATATTTTTTGGATTTATTCCCAATCTAACAAAGAATTAAGCGCCGGTGCGCTCCAGCAAGCGTTCCCATTTCTGATCCACATAGGCTTGCGCTTCTTCAAGCATCCACTCATTGCCTTTCTCAAACATATGGCGGAATCTACCCTGAGGGCGGAGAAAATCTTCCACGGGCAGTTTTTTCTTTGGTATATAGGTCAGACGCCACACTCCCTCCTCAACTTCGTAGAGGGGCCAGACGCAGGTATCCACCGCCAGCCTAGCGATCTCCGCAAGCTTTTCCGTGGGGTAGTCCCATCCGCGAGGACATGGGGACAATACGTTCAAAAAACAAGGGCCCTCAGTATAAATGGCTTTATAAGACTTGGTGTGCAAATCCTTGAAATTGCCTATCGGAGCCGCCTGAGCTGCATAAGGGATATTATGAGCCACCAAAATCTCAGTCAGATCTTTTTTATTTTGTTTTTTACCCTGTCCCACAGAACCTACCGGCGTGGTGGTCGTGCGGGCAAAATGAGGCGTTGAAGATGAACGCTGGATTCCGGTATTCATGTAAGCCTCGTTGTCATAGCAGACGTAGACCATGTCATGACCGCGTTCCATAGCGCCTGACAGTGATTGAAACCCTATATCATAGGTGCCGCCGTCACCTCCAAAAGTAATGAACTTGACGGTTCCTTCCACCTTGCCGCGGCGTTTCAAAGCGTGATAGGCTGCTTCCACTCCGGAACAGGTAGCCGCGGAGTTTTCAAAAGCAGAATGAATATAGCTATCCATATAGGCGGTGTAAGGATACATAAAGGTGGAGACCTCCAGACAACTGGTAGCATTAACCACCACTGCCCGGTCCTCATTATCCAGGGCACGCAGAACCCCTGACACAACGATCCCGGCGCCACAGCCAGCGCAGAGTCGATGCCCTCCGGTAAAACGTGCCGGCTTTTCTACTTCCCGTTTCAGGTTATATACCGTGCTCATGCGTTCTCCTCCTTTGACCGCTGTCCCATATGGGTATATACCGGTCCAATCTCGCCGGTCGCAGCAATATTCGCCAGCCGGCCGAACACTTTTTCAATATCCTCGGTCTTTACATCACGGCCGCCCAGGCCGTAAACGATATCAATCAAATACGGGCGTTCCTTCAGATCATACAAGGCACTGCGGGTCTCGGCAAATAAAGGACCTCCGTTAGCCGAAAAGCCTTCGGACTTATCCATGACGGCTACGGCCTTGGTGTTTGCCAGAGCCCGGGCCAGTTCCTCGCCAGGGAAAGGACGGAATACCCTAATTTTAATCAGCCCAGCCTTTACTCCATCCTCCCGCAGCTTGTCGACGGCTGCTTTGGCGGTTCCGGCAGTGGATCCGATTAGCACCAGAGCAAGTTCCGCATCCTCCATCCTATATTCTTCAAACAGGCCGTAGCGCCGGCCGGAAATCTTTTCAAATTCGGTGGCTACCTCAAGTATACGGGCCTTGGCCGCCTTCATCGCCTCAGCCTCCAGAACCTTGTGTTCCATGTAATAAGGACTCACATCGTACGGTCCTACTGCCAGCGGATTTTCTTTTTTCAGCAAATAGTTTTCAGGGTTATATTCTCCAATAAACTTGCGTACAACCTCCGTCTCCAATAGCTCGATATTCTCTACGGCATGACTGGTAATGAAGCCATCCATACAGGTCATTACCGGTAAGCGTACGCTCGGGGTCTCGCCGATCGGCATGGCCATGAGAAAATTATCGTAGGCTTCCTGATTATTTTCGGCATAAATTTGGATCCAGCCGGTATCACGGGCTCCCATCGAATCAGAGTGGTCGTTGTTGATGTTAATTGGCCCCGAAAGGGCCCGGTTGACGCAGGCCAGTGTAACCGGCAGACGGCATGAAGCCGCTATGTACAAAAGCTCGTACATCAAGGCCAGTCCAGCGGATGAAGTGGCACAGACGGCTCTGGCTCCCGCAGCTTGAGCTGCAATACACACAGACATTGAACTGTGCTCAGACTCCACGGTTACATATTCAGTGTTTACCTCGCCGTCGGCCACATATTGGGCGAAGTACTCAGGAATTTCGGTGGAGGGAGTGATAGGGAACGCTCCCATGACATCAGGATTTATCTGCTTAAGGGCATAAGCTACAGCCTCGTTGCCGGAAAGGCGATCACTCATTGGGCGCACCTCCACTTACCATGGTAATTGCTTGGAAGGGACACACGTTCTCACAGATGCCGCAGCCCTTGCAATGCATAAAATCGAAGTCCAGACGTTTCCCGTCCTGCACCGGAATAGCATTGTCCGGGCAGAAGGGCACACAAAGCATACAGTGTTTACATGCTGCTTCGTGAAAAACGGGCGTGTTGGTCCGCCAAGTACCAGTATTGAAGAGCCGTGCGGTTCCTGGTTCGTAGATCTCCCCGCCGGGGGTCAGCTCTTGCCAGGGGGTTCGTTCGTTGATATCCTTTGCATAAATCATCCTACCTGCACCTCCGCCATGGATTTTCTCAGTGTTACCATGTTCCCCTCGATAACCTCGGGCTTGTCAGCAAATTTATGTTTAAAAGATTCTTCTATATCAACTAAAAAACGCTCGGCATCCAAAACTCCGCTCACCTTAATCGCAGCGGCCAGCATAGGAGTATTCGGTAGGTTTTTACCTAGAATCTCTTCCGAAATGCGGCGGGCATCTATGGTACAGACTTTTCCGGTCCAACCCCGCAGCCTGGGACGCATCTCCTGGGGAGAACTGGGAGTATTAATGATTATCGCACCGCCCTCTTTTAGTCCTCCGGTAACGTCGATTCCGTCCAGCAGACTTTCATCTACCACGATCACATAGTCCGGATAGTAAATGTTGGAATGGATAGTACACCGTTTTTCACTGATGCGATTATAAGCTGTAATCGGGGCTCCCATACGTTCCGGTCCATACTCCGGGAATCCCTGTACAAATTTACCTCCTAAACCAGCCACATCCGCCAGCAGCAGGCAGGCACTCTTGGCTCCCTGTCCGCCCCGGCCATGCCAGCGAATTTCTACCATACCATTGGTTGCCATCGTTTTTTCCTCCAGTCATTATGATTGATAAAATTAAAAAAGCTTTCGTCCCGCAAAGGGACGAAAGCCTGAAAGACATTCGCTATACCACCCATTTATACAAACATACCATCATATGCGTTCCCTGTGACGGGGGAAAACCGTCGGAGCCTACTGGATTAGTCGTTCGGTCCGCAGCTCAGGAGTGATTTTCGGGTTCAGACTACTGATACCGAGCTTGCACCATCCCCGGCTCGCTGAAACTTTCGGCTGAAACGTACTCTCTCCGTCAATGCCTTTGAAATTATAAATTATATTTTAAATTAAAATAAATATACCCACTTGACCGTGTTTTGTCAATCACTTATCTGATTTTTAAGTTAATTACAAGATCAAATAATATAGCCCTTGGTTATACCCGGGCTGATACTTGTTATACTGGATAAAAAGAAACCCGACAAATATGACTGGCTAGGTTCCTGCGTTGCACTTGCTGGTGCCGCAATAATTATCTGAACTCCAAGGTAAACATTCTGATTGTCCTGGCGATGGCAGTTGGCTGATGTACCTGCTTCTAGTCAGAGTGTCTCATGATAGGCTAAAGTCGAAAAACATGTTAAAATAATAAAAAAATTGTGTTTTACCGTGTTGGGTAAGCCCGTTCGAAAGGCGGGGACACTAGAGCCGTGGGTCTAAAGCAAATGCCATGGCTGCCAGGCACCAAGGAATACGACTATTACTGGGGTGGGTATGGTCATTTGAGGCCATGCCCATTAACTTATTTAGGGGGAATACCTGTGTGGTGCGATCTTTTTCTTTAAAATGATGCAAGACCGTCAAAAAAGAGCGACAGGGCGATAGTTACCCTTGTCCAAGTGATTTTGAAAAGAAGAAAAGACTATCTATAGTAAAAAGAAGCATTAACGCCCCAAAGGCTATCTTTAGATCTTAAATAAGGATTGGTTTAGTGAGTACTATAAGAGAGACAAATTTACCGGGAATTGGGAGAAAGTTTCAAATTGATACGCGGACTGGAGATAAACTGGTAATAATCGTCCATGACGACGGCAAGCGTGAAATGCACCACTTTGACTATAATGATCCGGAAGAAAGCATATCTATGGTTACTCTTGACGATTCCGAGGCTCGCCGCGTGGGAGCTATCCTCGGGGGTATGGTTTATATGCCGAAAGCTCTGGAATCAGTGAATGTAGCTTTTGATCAAATACTTATTGAGTGGTTTAAGGTTGAGCCCGAAGCCAAAGGTGCCGGCAAAACAATAGGTGAACTACATATCCGCAAGAGAACCGGGGCGGCTATCATTGCTGTTACCATGAAGGATCAAGTAAAAGTTGTCAAGCCCGGGCCTGAGCAGGTTATCCATAATTAATAGCTTTATTGAACCGCCTGCTTGATATTCCCTCAGATGAAGTGTTTATGCTGGCTTTATTACTCTAGTCCTTGCGGCCCGCAAACTTGTTCGCATGGTCTTTACGTTGCTGAGTAAGGGCCAAATTTACCAGCAAAGGAGGTTAAATTAGCCAGTACTTTACAAATTTCAATTACTTATACAACTGAGATTCTCTTACGATTGCTAGTAGAATTAATTATTGCCTTTTTTACATAGAAACTTAAAAAATTTCCAGTTTAGGGTCTTGACGTTTTACTGCGGGTCTTATTTGTTAGGCATAGAATGTGAAGATTTATGAAAAGATAGTTTTATATAAATAGCTTATCTGAGTTGGAATATGAACACAATAAACTTTGTCCCAAGATAAAAAACATAAAAGGATGGGTAACGATGGTGCAGATAGGTAATTATCATTTAGGAAGAGCAGAAACTGCAAATAAACCCAATATGGATGCTGGCGAAGTTTTCTGCTTATGGGATATGTTAATATCCCGCTACGACATAATTGCGAAAACCCAAATATATCAAAATTTTGCTCACGATCCTGACCTTAAAGCTATACTTAGCATGGGGATATCAGGTACCCTGGACAAGCAGGCTACATTGTTAGAAAATGAGATGAATGCTCACCGCCTGCCACTACCGTTAAGAAACCCCAAGACCGTTAATTTGCCCAGCCATAGTGAGGTAATAGACGACGAGTTCATATTTAGAGATGTTTTCTTTGGTATACAAGGCTTCTTGGACTATCACGCCCGGGTAATTCGTTCAATAACGACCAATGACAGATTTAGAAAACAACTTATTGATATGGCTATTGAAGAGCTATACCTGTTCGATAAGTTTGTTAAATTTGGTAAATTAAAGGGCTGGCTCAGGGTTCCACCTATATATCAGCCGGAGTAGCTATGTACTTGTCGGTGCCACCCCTTAACGGGGTTTTGTCGAAAATGTTGGCGGTACCCCCGATTGCTCTTTTGATACCTTAAACCTAACGGAAAAGGTTGTACCTGTAACACCGGTTTTAATATTAATAACGGCGTTATGCCTGGCAGCAATGCTATAACAAACTGCCAACCCTAAACCCGTCCCATTATCCTTGGTGGTGAAGAAAGGAGTACCTATCTTTTCAAGTACACTGGACTTGATCCCATGACCCTGATCCTGCACTGATAAAACAACTTCATTGCCGTCTGTGAACGTCCTTATAGTCAGATTCCCTCTGGGTGACATTGCTTCCAGCCCGTTTCGAATAAAGTTAAGCAACAGCTGGCGAATTTCTCTTGCATTCAGAGATAAGTCAGGAATATTCCCCAGTTCCATATTAATATACTTATCTGAAACAATAGCGTCCGCCTGTATTAAATCGAACATTTTTTCCAAAATTGTATTCATATTCTGGGTTTCCATAACTAATGTCTTTGTTTTAGCTAGAGAGAGAAACTCAGTAATTATTGAATTCACCCTGTCAAGTTCATCAATCATAAGATCAAAACTAGGCTTGTATTTAGTGAATGCCTCCTTATCTTTGTACAGTTGTAAAAAACCTCGCACGGTAGTCAACGGGTTTCTGACCTCATGTCCGATACCGGCAGCCATCTCCCCTATTAAATTTAACCGGTCAAGGCGGGCAAGTTCTCTTTCATATTGTTTGCGTTCGGTGATATCAGTAATAATAGTTTTGTACAATATGTTGTGTCCATCAGCACTATGATACGGAACACTTAAGAGTTGTACTTGAACCGGCGTGCCACTTCTTGACGCCAGGCTTAATTCTGTGAACACTTTTTCAGTTGTTCGCCTGCAACGGCGCAAGTGGTTCAGAAATAGCCTTAGATCGCTTTTAACTACATAAACGTACATTGGTATACCGATCAATTGAAACCGTTCTAAGCCGATTATGGATGCACCTGTTAAGTTAATCTCCTGAATACAGCCTTTGCGATCAATAGTGACATAACCCACCGGAGCAAAGTCATAAAGATCTGCATAGCGATTCCGGGATTCTTCCAGTTCCTCTAGGGTCTCCCGCAGTGCTTGGCACTTTGCCTCCAAGTCCAACTGTTTGGTATCTAATTCATCTTGCAGATGCTGGATTCTATCTTCGTCAGAACCTTCAATAGATTGCTGGGGTTTGCAGGACTTTGCTGGCTCTTTGTTAGCGCACTTTTCAGACATTGCCACAAATATTACCTCCCTGTCATATAACACTTTCTACGAACTCCAGTAGACCAATCTGTTTATCCGTTAATTGAAGAAAAAACCACAGTGCCTGGCATGATAATCTGTAGGAACTTTAGTTTCTCTGCACTAGTTGTCCGTCAGAGGCTTTGCTGAACTTTCCTGCGCTTTTAAATACTCAGTCACGTCTTCAATTGCCATCAGAATTAACTTGGTTTGGTTATCCGAGCCAATAATCCGACGGGCATTTATCAGCATCTTCCTGTAGCCGAGGTGAGGATAATTATGAGCAACTTCAAAGTTTTCGAACAAGGTATTATTGCAGAGAATATCTTCTAAAAGAACCCGTAACTGGGGAATATCCCACTGTCTATTTCCCAGTTCAAATATACTCTTGTTCATTGTTTCCTCCGGTGTGACCATAAAGGTCTGATAGAAAGCTTTATTCGACGATTTTATATGCAAACCGGCGTCGAGCACCAGGAGCGGTTCTCGCACGGTTTCCACAATTGCTTCTGCATAATCACGGGCTTCCTGGGCTAACGCCAGGCTCTTTTTGATTGTATCAATATCGTTATACGAAATCACAACTCCATCTATTTTGTTCTCCGTAGTTCGGTAGGGGCGGATTTGCATAGAATACCAGCGACCATACCGGTCTTGTAATTCTTGCTCTTGGCTGATGAGAGTATCGATTACTTCCAGGACCGCTTGTTCCAAATCATAGTTGTTGAAATTTGTATTTATATCGGTAATCGGCCGTCCGATGTCAGTGGCAATCAGGTTGAATGTTTTTTCCGCCGCGGGGTTGAAACGTCGAATATTTAAATTATTGCTGAGCATGACGACTGGAATATTGATGCTACGGAATAAATTAAATAAATCACTGCTGATTGCGCCTAACTCCAGGTTGCGGTTTTGCACCTCATCATTTAATATCATCAATTCTTCATTGGATGATTGCAGCTCTTCTTTGGCGGTTTCCAGTTCTTCATTCATACTTTGCAGTTCTTCGTTGCTTGATTGGATTTCTTCGTAGGCGGCCCGGAGCGCCTCATTAGTGAACTCATGCTTTTCAATAATGCTTTGCAGATTCTCTTTCGTGGCAGCAAGCTCATGTTCCAATCTAATTAGTTCGCTATTTTCGTTTCCCAATGTCGCCTGTTTCAATCTTGTCACGGTACTGCCGGCATTCTCCCCTCCAGGCAAGGCTTGAGGGACAACTTTCTCAAACAATACCAGGAAGTATTTTTCTTTGTTGAGCGGCTCACCAATAGGGATCACATCAACATTGACACGATTGCCCCGACCATTATTAATAGCAGGCAAGCCTTCTTTTCTAACTGGGATATTTTCCTTCTGAGCCTGATTAATGGCGCTGTGCAGCCCAAAGGACAAGCCGTCCCGAACCATTTTAAAAAGATTGAGGCTCGGTGTTCCGGACGCAGGTTCGAGATAAGCTCCGGTATGGCCGCGAAACTGAATGATTTCCAGATCGCTGTTAATAATCACACCGACCGGGGCATATTGGCTCAGGACAATCCGGTCGGCTTCTTCAAGCACTTTAGACTTCAGATTGGCATTCGGTCTACTCCCGCTGACCTTCTCGCAATTTTCCATTGTCGCCGCCATATACTCGCTGGCGGTAAACTCGGGTATAAAAGGAGTTGCGACGGTTTTTTTCGTATAAATCTTGTGCTTTTTGTCCACTAGATTAAACAAGTTAGCATATGCGCCAACGGACTCTGAAGAACCCAGAAAAAGAAACCCTTTTTGATTAAGGGCGTAGTGTAGAACCGGATAAAGTTTCTTTAGCATAGCCGGTCCGAAATAAATGATTGCATTCCTGCAACTGATCAAGTTCAACCGGGAGAAAGGCGGATCCTTGACCATGTCCTGCCTGGCAAAAACGCACATATCGCGAATCGTCTTAGTAATCTGGTAGCCTCCATCCACCATAACAAAGAAGCGGCGGAGACGCTCAAATGAAACGTCAGCTTCAATGCTTTTCGGGTAAATGCCTGCCCGGGCCTTCTCGATGAGCTTCTCATTAATATCCGTGGCAAATATTTGGATGGGGGTATTGAAAGCGTCATCCTCCAAAAACTCAATTAATACAATTGCCATTGAATAAGCTTCTTCGCCGGTTGAGCACCCCGTCACCCACACCCTGATAGGCTCCTCGGGCGAACTGTTTTTCATGATGGACGGGAACACCAGGCTTTTTAAAGTCTCAAATGCTTCGGGCTCCCGAAAAAAGTTAGTGACATTAATCAGCAGGTCTTGGTATAATTCCGTAACTTCCACCGGGCTTTGCCGTAGGTAATCAGCATAGTCGCCCAGCTTTTCGATCTTGCGCAAGACCATTCGTCGCAAGATGCGCCTTCTTATAGTTAATTCCCTATATTCGGAGAAATTTGTGCCGCTGGCTTTTAGCAGGATAGTAAAAATATGGTTGAGTTCATCAGCGTCGGTAGAAAATAACTTGCCGTTAACTGTCTCGTTGGCCTCGAAAATACCGGAACGAGCGATTTTTGCCAGTTCACGGGCTATTTCTTCTGACGGTAATACAAAATCCACGACACCGGTAGCGATGGCATTAAGCGGCATACTGTCAAACTTTGCCGTTTGTGGTTTTTGAGCAAAAGTAATGCCTCCAGCGGTTTTAATTTCTTTCAGTCCCCTGGAACCGTCTGCCGCTGTTCCTGATAAAATTACGCCAATCGCCTTACTGCCTTGATCCCTTGCCAGTGACTCCATGAAAAAATCAATTGGCATGGACTGTCTTGCTGCCTGGGGTATCAGGCTCAGGACGCTTTGAGCAACAGACATGGTCTTGCCGGGTGGAATGATATAGATCTGGTTTGGTTTCATAACCGTTTTATTTTCTACCTCGCTGACCGGCATTGAAGTAACTTTGGAGAGGATCTCGGGTAACGCGCTTTTGTGTTTGGGGTCCAGGTGTTGAATGAGCACGAAGGCCATCCCGGTATCGCTGGGCAATTTTTCAAGCAACCGCGTAAAAGCCTCCAGACCGCCGGCGGAGGCCCCGATACTGACAACAGCGCAGGGTTCTTTCCCGGACCGTTCATTAACCTCGCCGGTTATGTCCACAGGTAAATCCTGCTGCTCTTCTTTTTGATCAATATAATTTTCCTTATCTGAGTTTTTCTTCGCCAACCTCTTCACCCCATATTTTAAAATGATAATTCGTTATTGCGATTAACCAATTAATATATTGAAATAAAATGTGCTTTAACCATTTGAGAAGTTACTTCGATTATATGAGCCTTAATTTTTAAAAATTTTGCGATTAATCTAAATTAGACAGCCATCGGCAGATTACCTTTGGAGAAAATGTCTAATTCTACCTAATTGCAATTTTATTTTTTATATAAGCACACTTTTCTTCAAGATAATGCAGACTTTTCTAATGGCATGCCATTTTTGTAGGCTGCTTAATGCGATATATGAATGACTAAATTGAATAACCCCTTGGCATAAAACGAGGCCACTGAAAAAGTGTAACTTTTTCTTAAAAATAACAGAGGCACCACTACAATTTATAATGGTGCCTCTGTTATACTCATTCTAAATGGGGTAATACCAGCGAAGTTTAAGTTATCTTAACTTAAAAAGTGGAAGCCCTTGTAAGAGGATGTTTTCAAATTGTTTTATATGTCCTCAAAGTATATTGTACAGTATCAGTAAAGTACATCAATTGCATGGGTATAGATAGGTTAATACTGGTGTCTACATACATTTTTCTGGTATTGCACTTAAGACTTGGAATTAAACTTGCGGTAATTCGTACACTACCCATTGCCATGCATCACTATATTCTTGGGGCTACCGGTGCAGGACACCAGAGGTCCCTAAAATAACGGGCAGTATGTTAATGTCGTATTAACCATTTCTGTTTGCGAGGGCGTTGTCACTACTACTATACCGTTAATGGGTACGCTGTTTTACATTGAGCCAATATGTACTTTACGTCTTAGCGTGGTTAAATCGGAGATTTTTTTAGTTTTTCCTTAACGGGGGTTTTGTCGGAAATGTTGGCGGTAGCCCAACAAGACAGCAAACCCCGGTGCGATTACTGGTACCTTATATTCTACTTCTGTAGTTACAGACTCATTTGAACCGGGATTTGATACGTTTACTGTTCCACTGAAAGGTAACAGCCCCCCTTCCTCTATAAGTTTTTCTCCTTTTTGAACCGCGTCTGAAACACTCCCCGTTACAGCTGCAGTTCTGCCGGCCTCTCTGGCGGCTGATGCGGCTACGATTCTGTTGTTTAACAGAATAGCCAGGTTGATTGTGCCAAAGAGAAAGCCGATAAAGATAGCAAACACTAATACAAATTCCAATAATACACTACCTTGGTTGTTAATGATATGTTTTTTTATTTTTAATCATCCCCCTCATTCAAAATAAATAGCAAAGGGCCGGATTGATATATCTCCGGCCCGCATTTCAATATTTTCTTATATTATTATTTTGTCCAGCTTTCATAAGAACGTCAAATTAACATTCTCCCCAAGGCAATACAATCCACCATTAAGCAATCGCTTACGCCGCTGCCTTACTTTTATTAACCACTGGTTTCTTACGAGGTGTATGTAATAGTTATTATTAAACATGATTATAAATTTAACTCAGCATAAGTTAGAACTGGCCCTGTTATGCAAGCATCCAATAGTCTGTTAAAAAGCTGACACAACGCCTACAATTGAAACGGCAGCAAAATTCATCAAGATAACTCTGCAATTGCCGCTTGTCTAACCTATGAAAGGTGCTAGCTATATAAAACTTAGCGTTAGAAATAAGACATGCACCCGGATTTTTAGGAGTAAAAAATTTTAATCCAAATAAATAATTTTTACAGACTCACCTTTATGTTTTGGCGGTACCTGGCCTATTTTCCATCCTTCACCTGTTGTTTCTACATAGTAATATTTTATATCTTGCTTTTTTGTGTTAAAATAATAGGTTCCTGATACTCCACTTATTTGAATACCCACAGCAACATGACTTGGCAAATCTAATAACACAACATTATACCCAAGTTCCCTAAGTATTGATACCAATAAAATGCTTGTGTCCTCGCAATCTCCCCCTCTATCATATAACGTTTCTATAGGATATTTTGCATAATCGTCATACCCAGTGCTAGTTTTATCATAAATATAATCCAAAGACTGAACAAAAGAAATTATTAAGTTTGCCAATTCCAGTTTTGTATAACCTTTTTCATCTGCTGCCTTTTTCATTGAATTTGCAACTGATGCCATGAATTTATCATCCGACTTTCTCTTAACATACTCAGCATAGTTATGCCTTATTTTTTCCCTATCCACAGCTCTGTACTTTTCATAAGACGACATTGCTATACTCAATGAATGAGTCCATTGTGAACCATTAAATTTCCATGAATAACTCATTTTCTTCCATTGATCCACAGTAACCGTACATGAAGCTGTAATTTCCCCCATTACTTCCTTAGCAGTTATTACTGCTGTTCCTCTGGAAAAAGCTTTAACCTCACCATTTTTACTGACTGTTGCTATTTGGGGATTACTTGAGGACCATACAACATTTTTGTAGGATGCATCTTCGGGCAAAGTAGTAGCAACAAGAGTAAAACTTTCATTGACATACAACTTATGCTCCGTATAATTTAGAGAAATAGACTGTACATCAGTATATGGAACTAAAGAAACCTTCTTGCGCTGAGAAGGAACAATAACATTTGAAATGATAGCAGCAATCTCTGCACGGGTTATATTCTTTTCAGGGTTAAATAATCCGTATTTGTCTTCACCTGAAATTATACCGGCATTGTATAATTTTAATATTTGATTACGATATGCATTGTTTCTATCAACATCCGGTATCGAAGATATGGAATTTATTTTTTCGAAATTACTCTCCGGAAGCATACGAAAGATTATGTAAGCTGCTTGTTCCTTCGTTACTTTGTTATCATACTTACTCATAAACTCGTTCTTATCAATAAGACCATTTTTTTCCGCATACTTTACATATGGATCATATCATTGATTTTTCTCTGTTCTATATTCCGTATCAATCTCATTTCCTGTATATGTACTGTTTATCCTTGATGCAATAGTCAGTATCTCGGCTATTGTTATATTACTATTACAGCCAAAGCTTCCATTAGAATAACCATTCATTACTCCATACTCGTATACAACCTTAACCCCTTGAGCATACCAAGCATTGCTAGTAACATCCTTATAAAAATTCTTTGGATAGTCTCGCTTTTTATTGATAAGTGATGTTTGAGATTCAGCCTTATTATATTCGTTATTCTCTGATTCCATCGCCCAAGTATCAAAAGGAATAGCAGTTACTAAAATAAAAAAGCTCAGTATAGCTAAAACTATTTTTCTCTTAATCATTTTTAATCTCCCTGCTAAATAGAAATTGCCTTAAATATATTTTATCACTTTAATATCTTATTTCACAATTACAATTTTGCTATGATAGTGCAAATGTACTTGAAATTGGTACGGGTGGAAAGCACCGAGATATAATGTAAAGCAGTGCTAAAGCTTTGTTGAATATGCTAATAGAGTCAGTTCGAAAAGTTTTGAACAGACTCTTTAAGCTTAATTTCAGGTTCCTTTAATATTAAATTCATTTTTTTTTGTTTATACTGAGAATTGTAAGCAAACTACGCATGCCTTTTTATATGTAAAAGTGTAAAAACCACCGTGATCCGGTGGCTTTCTTTTTTTAACCAAACGTTTTTATTATTACCTCCAAAATATGAAAGCCCCGGGAAAGTAATATGCTCCCCTCAAAGTAGACAGTTAGAATAAAAAAACTAACTGGATACAAGAAGGGAGCATTTTTATGCCACAAAAGGGCAAGTTGCCTCCGGGCATGAAAGCAAAGATAGTAGAGAACTATCTTGCTGGAAGAGCTGGAAGCTCTGAGATCACACAGAAATATAGCATTCACAAAAGCACACTTGATGATTGGGTGAGATTGTACCAAAGTCAAGGATTGCTTGGGGTTTCCCCGAAAATGTTCTGCTTCGGATCAAAGGGGTCTGTTATAGTAAAGATAGGTGATAGAACACATTTACCCTTCTTCTGAATGCCCTTCTGTTTCATCCTTACAAGCCTCGTTTAAATGAACACCACAAATTTTCTCAAACAGTAATAAATATGCACGAATTGTATAAGTTATATCGGGCCGGTCACTGTAAATTTTTTCTATAACCAACAAGGCACAGCAACCACCTTTCTTTTGAACAAAATGGGAATGAGTTATAATGAAATATATTCTTGTGCATGAGGGGGAGAACTTTAATGCCGGTGGTAATATCTTCCGCATCAGATAAAGGGGATAAGTGGGAAGCTTTTTATGGTCGTGTTTCAAGTGAGGAACAAGCAGAAAGAGGTAACATAGAAACACAAACTCAATTTTGCAGGAAATTTTTTGACCTGCATGGCATAGATAAATATAAATTTTATCTTGATGAAGGGGTAAGTGGAACTATACCTTTAGAAAATCGCCCGGGGGCCGCCCAAATGCTAGCCGATGTTACAGCAGGTAGTATAAAAAACGTTTACGTCTATCGGCTGGACAGGCTCGCAAGGTCAACTAAAATAGTGTTGGATGGCTATGAATACCTTGAAAAGTATCAGGTTCCCTTAAAATCTATGACTGAAAGCTTTGATACAGGTACCAGCACAGGTAAGTTTTTTATGACCATGCTTGCCAGCATCGCGGCCCTGGAGCGTGATACTATCCTGGAGCGTACAACTTTAGGCAAAGAACGGGGGGCCAGGGCGGGTAAATGGGTTGCCGGTGCGCCGCCGTTTGGGTACCGAATCGGGGAGAACGGCCACCTGGTTGCCCATGATCGGGAGGCTGACATAGTGTCGGAGATATTTAGTTTGTATATATCCGGTCTATCAACAATAAAAATTGCTGAGTACCTTAACGCCAGAGGGATCCTTACCCCTGCTAAATCCAAACAGACAAAAAATCAATCAACCGGCAAATGGCATGCCGGTCATGTATCAATTATTTTAAGAAATACAGTTTATGCTGGGTACTACAATTACCTAAAAAGATCCCGTAAGAAAAAAGAGACTATTGGCTTCCAAACGCCAGCCATTATTGATACCGAGGAATTCAAAACAGTGCAAAAAAAATTAATTGAAAATGCGGATGCAGCCCGGGGGAGGAAAGGGAGATTGTACTTATTACGAGGATTAATATTTTGCGGCCATTGCGGTGGGGCCTACATAGGAAGTACCGGACATTCTAAAGAGGGCCGGGTTTATTATCGCTGCTCCCAGGCTATAAACAACGGCAGTGGCAAGAGGTGTGATGCTAAAATGATACGTGCCGATCAGATAGAAAATGCTGTTTGGTCGGATATAGTTGAGTACATACAAAATCCCGGTCAAATTGAGGAAGCTATTAAACAGCGATTGGCTGAGGCCGGACAAAATGTACAGCCGTCCACCGATGAATTAGATAATATTGAAAAAGTTTTACAGGAGAAGAAGGCGGCCAGGGCCAGGATAATATCCCTTTGTGCCAGGGGGATTATTCAGGATCAAGAAGCAGAATCGGAGCTGCTTGTTCTTGCGGGAGACATGGATATATTAGAACAACGCAGGCAGGCTTTATTTGACCAACAAAGTAGCCACCAAGTGTTACAAAAAAAAGGCATTGAAGTTGCCAACCTAATACAAGAAGCTAAAGACCAAATTGAATATGTTGACGAAGAAACCAAACGGGCCATTATTCAGTTATTAGTTGAAAGAGTTACTATTTATACATATGAAGATCCGGACGATGGTAATAAGAGAAAATCTAAAGCACAGGTAAAATACCGGTTCTTTCCACAGCCGCCATTATCGTTGTATGGTTTTAAGCAAAACAAGAAATGCTCAAATGTGACGAAAAGTTTCTTTGGAATTTACTCAGCCTGTCACAAGAGGGGAATTTCAAGGCGGGTCGTTTTGCTTTAATTTACGCAGATGAAATGATTATTGCTCATACCAATGAAAATGAGTATCAGGCGTTCATCAGCAATAAGAAAAATGAGGCGCTGCAGTCCCGGATTATTGTCATGAAAATACCATACAACCTGAAGGTAAGTGAAGAGGTCAAGATATATGAAAAGCTAATTAAGCAAAGTGACCTTAATGATATTCACATTGCGCCCCACTCTTTAAAGGTAGCCAGTATTTTTTCCGTGCTCAGCCGTTTAAAAGATAGTAAAAAACAGGGTATGGATCTGGTCAAAAAAATGAAGCTTTATGATGGCGAAGATGTGGAGGGTTTCAAACAAAAGGATTTAACTGAGCTGCATAATGAATTCAACGACGAAGGTATGAGTGGAGTAGACCCACGTTATGTAATCAACCGCCTCAGCTCAGCGTTGATTCGCTCCACCACCCGTTGTATTAACCCGTTGGATGTACTACGGGCATTAAAGGACGGGCTGGACCAGCATCCTTCCATTTCCAAGGAGGAAAAGGAACGGTTATTAAACTTTATATCGGTGGCCCGTAAGGAATATGATGAGCTGGCTAAAAAAGAGGTACAGAAAGCTTTTGTGTATTCGTATGAAGAGTCGGCCCGGGTGTTGTTTGACAATTACCTGGATAACGTAGAGGCGTACTGCAATGGTGTAAAATTAAAGGATCCCATTACAGACGAAGAAATTGACCCTGATGAGAAATTGATGCGCTCCATTGAAGAACAAGTTGGCGTTTCGGAAAGCGCTAAGAAGAGCTTCCGCGAGGAGATACTGATCAGGTTATCCAGTTATGCCCGTAAAGAAAAACGTTTTGATTATAAATCCCATGAAAGACTGCGGGAAGCTGTGGAGAAAAAACTGTTTGCCGATTTAAAGGATGTGGTCAAAATTACTACTTCCACCAAGACACCCGATGCGGAGCAGCTTAAGCGCATGAACGAAGTTAGTGCCAAATTAATGGATGAATACGGGTATTGCAGTATATGTGCCAATGAATTGCTAAAATATGTTGGCAGCTTGTTGAACAGGTAGGTGGGATAAATGTCCGGTGAATATACTGTTTCTAGGGAGGACTGGTCACTGCACCGGAAAGGTGAAATTGACCGGGAGCGCCACCGGGAAAAGGTTAGAGAAGCGATTAAAAAAAACCTGGCGGATGTGGTCAGTGAGGAAAGCATCATTTTATCCGATGGGAGGAAAGTAGTTAAGGTACCAATTCGTTCCCTGGAGGAATATCATTTTCGTTTCGACACCGGTAAACGTAAACATAGCGGGCAGGGGCAGGGCGATACCAAAGAAGGGGATGTGCTGGGGAGCGATAATAAGCAGTCTACTGGCTCCGGCAAGGGCAAGGGTGCTGGAGAAGAACCGGGAGTGGATTATTACGAGGCCGAAATTACCATTGATGAATTGGCCCAGTTAATTTTTGAGGACCTTGGCCTGCCTAATTTGCAGCCAAAGAAAAAACCCGAGCTGGCGTCTGAGGCCTTTGAATTCAAAGACATCAGGAAAAAGGGTATTTCCAGTAATATAGACCGCAAAAGAACTATTTTAGAGGCACTTAAGCGTAATGCCAGGCAGGGTCAGCCGGGCTTTGGCAAAATAACCAGGGAGGATTTGCGCTATAAAACCTGGGATATTACTAATAAGTATGAAAGCAATGCCGTAATATTGGCCATGATGGACACATCCGGATCGATGGGACCCTATGAAAAGTACATTGCGCGTAGTTTTTTCTTCTGGATGACCCGCTTCTTGCGTACGAAATATCAAAATGTGCAGATTGTTTTTTTGGCTCACCATGTGGAGGCCAAGGAAACTACTGAGGAAGAATTTTTCACCAAGGGGGCCAGTGGGGGCACCCGCTGTTCATCGGTATACCAATTAGCCCTGGAAATAATCGATAAACGCTATAATTCAGAGGATTATAATATTTACGCTTTTCACTTTTCCGATGGAGACAACTTGACATCGGATAATGAAAAATGTGTGAGATGTGTAAATGAACTGTTAAAAGTATGTAATCTGGTTGGTTATGGAGAAATTGAAGGGCCGTATTACTATACCAGCACGCTGCGGGCAGTCTATAAAAAAATAGTTGATCGCAAGTTTACTAGCGTGGGTATTAAAAGTAAAAGCGATGTATATTCCGCCCTGAAGACATTTTTTAATCCCCATCCGGAAAACGCAGCGCGGTAAGGGGAGGTTAGGCTTTGCATCCACGGGAAGAAATAAAGATACTGGAAAAATCTATTGAGGATATAACTGCTATAGCTAAAAAGTTTAATCTGGATTTTTATAACATGTATTTTGAAATTTGCCCGGCGGAAGTTATTTATTCATTTGGTTCGTATGGTATGCCCACCCGTTTTTCACATTGGACCTTTGGCAAGACTAATAAACCATAACATATAGAAACTATAATTGTATATAAATTTTAACATCATCCTCGGCTATAACCAGGATACTGTCAATCAGTTCCTGCAGTCGGGCTTTTATTTTTAACGGGTCCTTTTCCCTTAGAATATTATTAGCAAGGTCTATCTTTTGTGACATCCTTTTCTTTGCTTCTTCCGGAGATACTTCTCCGTTTAATTGCTTTTCTAATTGCGCCAGTTCATTTTCGACTTCAGTGCGCTGTTTTAAGATTTGCTCCTTGCGGTATGAAAAATAATCAAGATCGTATTGCCCTTCCTCATAAGCTTCAGCTGCCCGATTAAACATGAGCTTTAACCGGTCTAACTCTTTTTTTCTTAACTCAATTTTTTCCTTAATTAATCCATGGTCGGACGGAATCATCTCTGGCCGAAACTCTGTGGGATGTTGCTTGGCAAAGTCTTCTACGGCTTTTAATACAAATTCTTCAAGCTTATCAGCTCTAATATACCCGGAAGTACAGGAGCTTGTACCCTTGGAAGCGTAGTTATTGCATGTGTAATAACGGTACTGATACTTTCCTTTGCGGGCATGCCTGCCGACAAGGGTGCTTTCTCCGCAGACACCGCATTTCAGCAAACCACTTAATAAATATAGGCCGTTTTGTGCCCGGCCGCCAAGAGCTTTTTTTGATCTGCGTCGCTGCTGGGTTTTTTCCCATATATGGCGATCAATAATTGCCGGGTGGTTGTTTTCAACTCGAATATTAGACCATATGAAAGTGCCGGTATATACTTCATTTTCAATTATTTCTCTGACGGAAACATGGGACCATGCATTACCTCGCTGGCTTTTGAGCCCCATGCTATTGAAATGGTCTGCAATGCCCCTTAATCCCATGTTTTGCTCCAAATACATGGAATGTATCAGGCGGACGATTTTGGCCTCTTCCTCGTCGACCTCGTAGCCCTGAGGGCCAATTTTATAACCCAATGGACGGCGCCCCATATTCTTACCTTGTTTTGCTCGTTCAATCATACCGCCAAGGACCTTGCTGGCCAGCTGTTTGCGAAAATATTCGCTGAACGCAGACAGGATGTGCATTTGCAGTTGTCCTTGCGCAGTTGTAGTATCAAAGCCATCATGGATAGAAATAAATGCAACATCCAGTTTATTTAATTCGTCTACAAACAGCAAAGTGTCAAGCATGCTTCTTGATAACCTGTCCAATTCATGCACTATAACGATTGATATGGAATAGTCCCTAATAAATGCAAGTATCTCTGTTTTTTCGTTAGACGCGCTAGATAATACGGTAGCTCCGCTGTGAACAAATTCGAAAAAATGTACCAAGTCCAAAGAGCGATGCCGGCATTCCTCAAGTATATGCGTTTTTTGGTGCGGGATGGAGTATCTTTCTTCTCTGGCCTGCTCGGCGGTGGATACACGGACAATAGCCACGGCTCGGTTGTTAGTTAGCTTCATGGCGGCACCTCATGAGTTTATAGGTGGTTATATTTTAACATAACTTGCTGGGTTGCGAGAACATGCGAAACTCGCCACCTTTCGGCGCGGGTTCTTTATAATACAATTTTGTGTTGATTTTTTACCTTATTTTTCGTATGTTTGAAAATAATCCTTTCATCGGTCGATATTTTATCGCTTTCGTATATATTCAGTAACATAATCAGTAAAAAGAATACCCTCTAAATGATCTATTTCATGGCAGAAACATTTAGCTAAGCTTCCCGTACCTAACAATATGATTTTCTCACCATTTTCATTTAATGCTTCTACCGTTACCCTTTGGGGTCTTTTTAACTTTCCAAAAATATTAGGTAAACTTAAACATCCTTCTATAACTTCTTGTTCCCCCTCCTGTTTAATTATTTTTGGGTTGACTAACTGTATTAGTCCTTGTCCCATATCTATTACGACCAATCTTTTTAATACCCCTATTTGTGGGGCTGCTAAACCTCCAGCGTTTTTCGTTTTATACATAGTGTCTGCCATATCATTTAAAATCTTTTTTATTTTATCATCAACAACTTTAACAATTTTACTCTTTTTTCTTAGTATTTCATCACCAAAAAGTTTAATATGGTTTAATGTCATTACATTACACCCCTACTTTGCTCTGCTCTTGATTTTCTTTTGCTTTCATCAAAAAGAAAAACATCTTCTATGGAACAGTTGAATATTTTTGAAATATCATAAGCTAACCAAATAGACGGTTCAAATCTTTCAGTTTCTATAGCATTTATGGCTTGTCTCGATACTCCTACAAGCTTTCCTAATTGTTCTTGGGTAATTCCATAGAATTCACGTAATTCTTTTATTCTATTCTTCATCATTATCACATCCCGTAAGGTTGACCTTACATTTAAATGTAACATGGAGTCATCCACTTGTCAAGTTGACCTTACAATGGCGAACTAATTAATAAAAATAACAGGGTTAAGTCATGAATTTTCAGCTTTGATCTGAGGAAATGTATATAAATTTAATAAAGGACTCTTCAATAGGGATGTGGGAGGGGGGCAGGATTAATATACGATGGCTAATTTTTTTGTAAATATATACAGGATAATACAACATTTTAGCGAACATACATATTATCAACTTGTGCCGGCATCCTTGGAGATGCTGGCTTTTTTAAGCTAAGGTTGGGTAATAAAAGCCCAACCTTATTTTTTATCCTGTTTAGCAATTGCTTAACTCAATTATAATAAACTACGGAGTTATCAAGTTTTTGAAATTTTATAATAAAGAAAGCTAAAATTAACCTGAAACGAATTTTTCAGGTTAATTTCAGCTAAATGCTGTATGATAGCTACATCACGATAAAACACTGATGGCAGTTATCAGATATTATACAGCTCTAGAGCATATTAAGAAGTGGACCTTAACGGGCTGATACTTATATAGATAGAAAAATATCCAAAAAATGCTAACTTAACAGATAAGGAACGCAAAATTTGGAGGACCATTACAAATTTATTATGGTTTTAGTTTTTCAGTAAATAATATATAAAACAGAAAGGATTTTGGTTATATGCATGATAAAACCCTTGCGAAATTAATGCTTGATATCGTCTTGGCAGTTTTGTTTCTTATATTAATTGAACCTCATAATACCGGAATGGCATTTCATGAAATTTTAGGATTAAGCATTGGTGTCTTGTTTACAGTTCATATTATTCTAAACTGGTCATGGGTTAGGAGAACTACGAAGAGCCTGTTCAACCCAAAATTTAATACCAAGCCTAAGTTGTTTTATGTATTAAATGTCATTTCTTTTATTAGTGTTGCGACAATGATTTTCACCGGAATTCAGATTTCTCAGGTTCTGTTTGCCTCGGAGTCAGCGGTAATAGATCATAACTTTGTTTTTGTGCATAAATGGGTTGCGAACTTCTGTCTAGGTCTATTTAGCGTTCATATTGTCTTGCATTGGCACTTTATTAGTAGTGCTATATGTAAACTATTTACTAAACTAAAAACCTCTAATTTTAGCAAAGCTGTTGCAAGTGTTGCGGTCACAGTGCTAGTGATAAGCCTATTATATTCTCAGATTGCTTCTAGTTCCGCCGACGATGCTAACCAAGTCAGGGTTGAAAGTGAACCCCCCATGCATCGTCATGAATTTAATCATGCCAAACCTATGAAAAGATATGAAAATAACATACCGCGTAGTAACGGCGCTACGGTATATGAGTACTCTGCTGAGGAAAATCAAGATAGTAGCATTTCAACAGACACAAGTAACGATGGGGATGTGACCACTTTGAACGATTTTCTTGATGATATCTTCTGCAATGGTTGCTCTAATCACTGTTCTTTATTAAACCCACAATGTGAAAAAGGTGCTCAGCAGCAGGAGTTTAATAAGATCCAGTATCAACAAAAATACGGGACACAAGATTAATTTCTTGGGCAGAATGAAAATAGAACAATGGTGATAGGGGTGTTTTTGAATTTGTGTAAAGTCCAATTTGATATAAATAAGGCGATTTTTTTTGAACGGAATGGTTGGAATAGTCAATGCTCCTTTATACCATTAGGTAGCGTCAAATGATTTTCTAGCGGCTGCGCATCGGCAACTACCGTGCGGTATATGAAATTCATGAAAGAGCTTATTTCCCTACCCAATGCTAGCCATAATCAATATAGCCTCTGCGTGCCGGCGCCCTATAGCAAAACGCAGGATGAGAACGCCTCGTAATGAATTGGCGTACCCATCCTAAGGTTTAATAATTTCGGTTATAATTCAATTTTTGGTAATTACCGCTGTTCAATATCCAAATATTCATTGAGTGCTCCGATGCTCTTATATGCCGGTCTGATTATTTTATCGGCATTGATAAGCTCCTCCAAACGGTGGGCGCTCCACCCTACGATCCTGGCCATAGCAAACATAGGTGTGTATAGTTGCATAGGTATATTTAACATGCTGTAGACAAAACCGCTGTAAAAATCAATATTAACACAGACACCCTTATAGATTCTCCGTTTTGCGCCGATCACTTCGGGTGCTAGTCTTGCAATCAGTGAATAAAGATCAAAATCAGCTTTCCGTCCTTTAGCTTCAGCCAGCTGTTCAACAAATCCTTTAAATATTAAAGCCCTGGGATCGGAAAGGGTATATACAGCATGTCCCATGCCATAAATCAAGCCTCTCCGGTCAAAAGCATCCTTATCCAAGATCTTTGCCAAATAGCGTCTTACTTCTTCTTCATCCGTTATGTCTGCAACATGATCTTTAATATCTTGCATCATATCCGGTACCTTATTGCTGGCCCCTCCATGTTTGGGCCCTTTGAGAGATAATATAGCTGCAGCTATGGCTGAATAAGTATCAGAACCTGCGGAAGTTATTACTCTGGTGGTAAATGTTGAATTATTACCGCCGCCATGTTCCATATGGAGCACCAAAGCAGCGTCCAGTATCCTGGCCTCAAGCTCGGTATATCCCGTATCCGGCCTTAACATTCTCAGTATATTTCCAGCCATGGACAGGCTATAATCAGGTCTATGGATATATAAACTGTCGTTAAGTTCATAATGATTATAGGCATGGAAACCATAAACGGCCATCCTCGGGAAAATGCTGATCAGGTTGAGGCATTGTCTCAATACATTATCCGTTGACAGATCATCTATACTATCATCATAGGAAGCCAGGGTAAGGATACTTTTAGTCATGGAATTCATAATATCTTTACTGGGCGCTTTCATGATTACATCTCTGACAAAATTTTTGGGCAGATCCCAGCTGGCTCCCAGGATTTTCGTAAATTCTGCCAGTTGCTCTTTATTGGGCAGCGCACTGAATAGAAGCAGATAGGTTATCTCTTCAAAGCCAAACCGATTGTGGGTTGTGAATCCCTTGACTAAATCGTTGATATCGTAGCCACGGTAATAAAGTTTCCCCTCACAAGGTACTCTATTGCCATCCTGCTCTTCAAAACCTTTGATCAAAGAAACCTTGGTGATACCTGCCAGGACGCCCTTCCCGTTTATGTCTCTAAGGCCGCGCTTTACGTCATGCAGGTTATACAGGCTTTTGTCGATTAATCCTTTATCATTACAGATCTTGCTGTACTTTTCAGTATAATTTTTAATTATTTCTTTTTCTATATCCAGCATATGTACCTCCCGTATTGTGCATTTCATTTATCTGTTTTGCATGCCCATGTTGAAACATGTAACTTTTCGGAGTGGGTTATCTTTTGCTCATTTCGTAATGCATGTCCAATATAGCCTTTATCTTACCCGGCTTAATTCCGTAGCTAGTGGCCTTTTCTATAACCTCATTCCAATCCACTAAATGCTCATCCCGGAGATAGATATAATCACGGTAAATATTAACCGATGGTGGGTCCTTAAAAACCTTAACCACCTTCCCTTGTATCTGATCTCCTGGCTTTAGTTCAATGTCCTCATAATTAGGATTAGCGGCCCGTAAGAAATCCCTGCCATTTGTGCCATTTGTACGAATGAAAAACTTGAGGGTTGTCTCATCATTGTTAACTAGGGCAACAACAATGTCGCCGTTATTGGGGAAATGGTACTCTTTGCATATGACTATGTCATGCTCGGCAATACCGGCCCCGATCATACTGTCGCCGCTGACGTATAGCGCAAAGTCACAGTGGCCCTCAAGGTCGACGGGGATGTCCACTTCGCCGATAAAGTTTTGCTCGGATAAGAGGGGAATACCGGTTCGGATGGTGCCGATAATGGGAACGGTAAGTTTTTTAGAAGTAGGTAAGGAGCTAGGGCTAACTAATGCGCGTAGAATTGAAACGCGCTGCTCTTTGGTTAAGGGTTGACCGCCAGCTGTAATATCAGTATTACTATCTTCAAGTGCATCAAGTATTTCCAAATAATTTTTTGTTTGAGTGCGTGATTCATCGCGTCCTAGTAACCAATCAGCAGTAGTATTAAAAAAGTCTGCCATTTTTTGCAGCGTATCTTGACTAGGGGTGCTTCCACCTGTCTCGTAACTTGATATGGCTTGTTTTGAAAGATTAAAAATTTTACCTAGTTCAGTTTGATTTAAATTTTTCCCTTCGCGCAATTTACGTAATCTATCTCCGAATCCCATTTTTACACCTCTAAAGCTATTATAGTCCATATTTTTTGGACGTTGGATAGGGTCCAAAAAAATTTGTCCTGGATGTTTATAGTACAATAATGTTGGACTATAATTAGTACAATAATAGCGGACAGGTTGTGAATCATGAAAACTAATCTGATTAACATTTGCAAAAAAAAAAACAATATGACATTAACAGAACTTAGCTCGCAGTTAGGTAAATCAACACAATATATGTCTGAGCTTGCTAGAGGGAATATTCGTTTAACTTATGATATGGCTGTAAAAATCGCTTCTGTTTTTAATACAACACCAGATAAACTTTTTTTACCTTGTGCATCCAATAAATTTGGACATGCATTTAAGCAGGTGGTCATTAAATAGACGTAAGCCATTTAAATTAATCTTATGAGGTTAGTGTTTGTTTGTCAGAGCTTAAATTATGGAATAGGGGAGGTGAATCCAAGTTGACACAAACCGAACTGGCAACTTTAAAACAGGAACTTTGCGAAGAAATAAAAGCCAAGCTTATCCAGGAAATCATTGAGGGACAGGTGCAAAAATCATACTTAGCTGAGCTGCTTTACGGAATACATGCGGAACTACTAACGGTGGTATCTGATCTTAGGGAAGACGACAACTATACGAAAGAAAAAGCGACTCTGGATCTTTTAAGTGTTATGTATGACCTGCGGGAGTACGCAAAGTAAGAAGGTGACTCGATTGCCACAATCTGCATGTGCTAGGACAACCCAATCAAGCCATAAGCTGAAGCAGGGGGTGGTCCGGATGTCTAGGGTCGAGTTTAAATTTGTAACTCAGGATGGCCTTATTTTGGATGAAAGCGAAGTAACCCCGGAACAAAAACAAGCTGTCGCTCAAAGAATCATGGATAACCTTATAGTGCCAGCAGCATATGAAGCTGTGCTAAAAGAGATCCAATTAGAAAGGCAAGTTGCTGCTATCGATAATGATGGTTAGGTACTCATCACAATATCATAAACTAGCCTGTCGTCAGGCAGTTTCTTTTACCAGTAACGTGGACAAGCGGGGGAGGTGGAAACATGGACGGTAACTGCGAAATCTGCGGTCAACCATCAGGTAACCGGCAAATGTCTGCCAAGTGCGAAAGCATGGTCAATATCGATATGGTGTTAGCTGAACAACTGAAAAAGGTAGTCTAGTTTGCAAATTGACTGTAGGCCAAGCTGAAAGGCGGTGACAAGCAAGTGCGTAAGCTTATAGCATATTTTTCCGGCACGGTCCAGCAATCCCGGCTGCTGCTGGAACTACGGCGGATAAAGTGTGAGGCGGACGCAATGAGGAAGCGCCGGCGACAAGCATGGGATAGCTATTTTAGGGCCGGCGGCGGCATGAGGTAAGGGGGGTGAGCGAGATAGACAAGCTAATCAAGTGGCCCTAACCGCATTGCGGAAAAGAGAATTTTTACTGGGTGGATGAAAGCAAAACAGCTCCTGAATATTGCCCATTCTGCGGATTCGAGCCAAGCAATTGCGGTAAACCAAGCAATTGCCTTTGCCGTAGCTGTGCACATGAAAGGTTTGTCTATGAGGTCAGCGGCCTCACATTTGGCCAGGATCTATGGGAAAGCAGGTTCTGGCACAGTGTAGACAGGCGGAACCGGACCGGGCTGGCGACCATAATGCATGCGGGGGACAGGCTAGGGAAGATAACCGAAAACTACATTGAGATAATCAGGCGGTCCGGAGTGGTGCACCGAATGTATCATTTGGATCGGGACAAGCCTGAAGAGAAAAAGTTATAGCGGATGCCTAATCCGCAGGTGCCCGCTATTTGTATAATTTTAGTGAGATGGGTAAAATCCCCATGAGTGATATGACTGGTGGTTTTAGGATATGCTAATTACCTGTACAGTGGCGAGTGCCCGAATTGCCAGGGTACGTGAGGTGTGTTGGGCTTAAGCATTTGTAAGGGAGGTAACGTCATAAAAGCTATAACCCTTTTAGAGCCCTGGGCCATATTGGTGGCCACTGGCTTTAAGAAAATAGAGACTCGTTCTAGGATATCTAATTACAGAGGCAAACTAGCCATCCATGCCAGCAAAAGAAATCCCAAGTGGGCTCGTGAACTGTGTTTTCTGGAACCGTTCAGGTCAGTGCTGGATGAAATAAATATGCGAGCGAATTATACTCTCCCGTTATCTAATCTGCCATTAGGTGCCGTGATAGCGACATGCTGGATGAAAGAATGCTGCCTGATTAAAGAGGATGGATTATATAGGCTTATCCCCTACCGAATGGGAAAGCCGGAGTATTATGCACCGCTACCCGGGGAGCCTGAGCGCAGTTTTGGTGATTTTACTCCGGGCCGTTACGCCTTTATCTTGGAGGATGTAAAACCTCTACCTGAGCCAATACCGGCTAAAGGGATACTGGGGATGTGGAACTGGGAACCACCTGAAGGAGTGATTTTATGAACGGAAAAAGCCTTCAAAAATGGATGAAGGATTTGCTTACTGCCAAGAAGCTTAATCCTGATAACTGGCTATATGTAATAAACCCACCCAGGGAGCTGCACTTTCAGCACCGGGCGACGGGTCGGATATGGGTGCTGCAGGTGAAAAAACGGGCCAATTAAGAATGCTTTAAGTTGCATTATACTTTAACGATTCTAGTTGTCAATCCTATCCGGTCCGGTCTTCAAAATAGATTTCTAGTTAGGAGTGGATTCGGCCCCAATCCTGCCTCTGGTCGGTCCATTTCTTGTTTATGTCGATTATGGCCAAGTATATAATATCTTCTTTTAAAGTATAGAGACTAAACTGTTTAATCAAGACTTATTTCTTTGAACACAAAAGAGCCACGCTAATTTTTACCAAACTGCAGGAATCAAGCGATAACGTGTTTTAATAAAATAATCCGTGTACCCCGGTAGGTCTCGTAATAGCACTTCTTCTTCTTTTCTTATCCTGAATATAATCGTTGGTATGAAAAGGAACGAGAATATTAATGCCCAATAAGAACCAAGGGCTAGAGGAGTGAACAACTGCATTATTAACAACCCCGTATACATTGGATGACGAACAATAGCGTAAGGACCGGTTGTAATAACCTGTTGCTCTTTTTCCACCTGTATGATAGTCGAAGCATAACAATTTTCCTTAAAAACTAAGAAAATAAATACATATCCCAAAAAGACCAAAGCATTAGCAGCAATTATAATCCAAACCGGCACTTCCGACCAGTGATAACGGTAATCAAAGCCGGGAATTAAGTAGGCGAACAGAGATAAGAATGATAAGATACGTATGATACCTGGTTGTTGCTCTTTTTCTCTAACTTTCATTCGTCTTGACAAAAGCCCTGGATTCTTTTTTGAAAAATAGGTGGTAATAAAAAGTGTCAGTGCAGAAATTATCGACCACAAAATCCATGCTTGCCAAAACTTTAAGGAGCCTGCGGGAAGAAATAACACAAGACCCATCACAATCATAATTATTACAGGTACTAGATAAGCTTTAAACGTGGATAAATTATTAGTATTATCTTTCATAAGTATTACCCCCTGACCTCAATCGTCTTTAGAAATGAAATCTTCATCATATTAAGAATATCTACAACTTTAATTAGTCTTCAGATGAGAGAAATTTTTCAAAAAGTTGTTGGTACTTTAGTTGGGCTGGTGAAAGCACATCGGCGACCATCTCCTGATATAAGCTTTCTAGAGGTTTTTTCATTCCTGGATGATTACATATTAGCTCTTTTACCGGAGGCATGCTGTTGATGAGAGCGACAGATTCGCGTGCCAAGGCTTCAATCTGGGGATCGTCTTCGCTAAGGTGGGAAAGCTTGGCCCAACGCGCTCCTGAATCCAAAGCCAGTTGATATTGTTCGGGATGCGTTTTAAAATACTCGGCCAGGGCGCGAAAGCTCTCCCGATATTCTTCACCCCACTGGAAATCATCCAGGATCCCATACAATTTGCGGTGCTGATCATATATTTCCGGGCAGGTACGAGCGTATTTTTCAATTTGATCCGCCCCCAGTATCTCAGTAATCATTTGAAAAGAAGGAGAATCTAAACTGTTTTCATCCAAAAGAAGCGCATTTTCAGTCAGAAGGGTATCAATTTTCGCCACTCGTTCTTCCAGGGTTTTTTTTTGATTTAGCAATTCAAGACGCAGGGATTGTAAGACTTCTCGCCATGTTTTAGGATTCTGCAAATCTCCTATTATTTCCTTAATGTGCTTGAGACCTAACCCCAGGGATTTTAAGCGTTTGATCAAACGCATGCGGTTCATCTCCGTCGGCCCATATAAACGGTATCCCCCAGCAGAGCGCTCCGGTACAGGCATCAAACCGATTTTGTGGTAATAATTTATGGTCTTTAATGTACTTCCGGTCAGTTTAACGAAATCGCCGATCTTTATGCGGTTTTCCATTGCCATCCCACCTTTTAAGGTCATTATAAACCAGGCCCTAAGGGCCGGGTCAATGTTTTTGGATAACATCTTGTCTACCATTAATTAGGGCTTGCTGAACGGTCTCATTATTTCAACTAAATCACTAAAAATATC
>JAENZP010000019.1 GCA_016841205.1 Desulfoscipio geothermicus | reverse complement strand
CCGATTTCATCCATGCTCTTCACTACGCCGTATTCGGGGTTGACCAGAACTTCCAAAACTAACTCCATACCTACAGTTACAGCGAGTTCTGTCACTTGCTGTCTATGACCAGTAATCCTTTTGAAACCGACGTGGATGCGTGGCAAAACCACCTGCTTGATCTTATTTTAAGCGACGTAAACCCGTTCAGCCGGGCAGCATATACACCGGGAGAGAATTACACCGTTTTTTCCGAGGCCATTCGTTGGGATTTATCAATTTTACGAAGTTTATTTGAACTCAGCGCAGTTTATATGCACGACGCCACCATGTCCGTACTACAGTGTTTCTTTCATGCTACAGAAGAAGACGTTCCATTACCACCATTGGTAGGCTCCCAACCGGTGGTGGATCAGAAGAGCTTGATTTTTAATAACGATTACATGCAAATTAAAGAGGAATTGGCGGCTTCATCACAATGGGACATGTTAGAAGAAGAGCTGGCTCATCATTATGCCACCTATGGCTGCGGTGTCTTTGGCCGTTATATCGCCTTTAGATGGCAAAACGGTGCATTGCACGGCATAAGCCGGCCAGACACTATAAAGCTAAGCGAATTGATAGACTATACGGATATGCGTGAACAAATTATTGATAATACACTACAATTTTTACACGGTTATCCTGCCAACAACCTGCTGTTTTACGGCGACAGGGGCACAGGCAAATCTTCTACTATCAAAGCACTGCTCAACGAATATTGGCCGATGGGTTTACGTCTGATAGAAGTGCCTAAAAATCAGCTGGCGGATTACCAGTTAATTATCCAAGAGCTGCGCCACCGCAAGCACCGGTTTATTTTGTTTGTGGATGACTTATCCTTTGAAGAAAATAAAACGGATATTAAAGATCTTAAAGCACTTTTGGAAGGCGGCATTGAAGAAAGACCCGATAAGGACAGCTTGCTATGGGAAAACTAACCTAATTCCGTCACTGCTTCGATAACGGCATCAGCTCCGGCGGCATCCAGCTGTTCCCGCACGCAAACTCCGGACAGCACCCCGATGCCGCCCGCACCCGCTTCTTTAGCCATCAGTATATCCCGGGGCGTGTCCCCGATAACCACCGCCCGCTCCGGTTCCACATTCAGCAAGCGGCAGCTTAACAGCGCCATATCCGGGGCGGGCTTGGTCTTTTCCACTAAATCCGAGCCTATAACGCAATCAAAATAATTAACCAACCCCAGGGAGAGCAGCGAAAGCTTAACCCTTTTTGTGGCATCGGCAGTCACCACTGCCAATTTAAAATTATTGGCACGCAGCCTTACCAGTAACTCCTGTAAACCGGGCAACGGTTTAGTTAACGCCTCCCAATTCATGGCAGTTTCGGATGCTTTATATACTTCGGTGATTAGACCATGCGCCACCGTTTCGCCCATCCCGTATTCACGCAAAACCTGCACCAGGGATTTGCGCAAACCTTCCATCGTTCCCCCGGCCAGCGGACCGTGCGGATCAACATGCCACGCGGTCAAATCTATCCCCATCGCCTGTTCCAAGGTCCCCTGCTGTATATCCTTTTGGGTTACCGTCATAATTCCCTCAATTACATACCTGGACCACTCCAACCACATTGCTTTAAAATCAAGCAAAGTACCGTCTTTATCCAACAGGATGGCATCACAATCAAATTCCCTGCCACCTGCTCGCAATAATGGCATTTTACTCCCCCCTTTTTGCTATCTCCAAAGAGTTAATTCTCTCCAAGGCCCCGGTTATTCCTTTTGCTATATATAATTATTCACTCAAGGCTGGATATAAATATGTCCTGCCGAGTAAACAATAAGCTAAAAACACGGAGGTGCAAAAGTGGACTATAAGATTGAGATTAGGGTAGATAAAGATCTTTCCATCGATCCCAGCTATATTATACACTACCAGGTAACCAAGGACGGTGCTTTTATTAGTAACGGTATAGTCGAGTATAACCGGCAAGCCAGCTGTAATGATATTCCGGTTAGCGAAAACATTCCGCCGGCAGCAAGAAAACAAGTGCAACAACAAATCGCCTCGGCAGCGCAGGACTATTTCAATCAGCTTAGTTTATAACATCAGATAAAAAAAGAAGCCTCCCAATCAAGGGAAGCTTCTTTGTATTAAGCAGGTTTATTCTTGAGGGAGATCTTGATATCCAAAGCGGAAACGCTGTCTTCATAAGCAAAGATCGGGTTGATGTCCATTTAGGCATCATCTTCTGCACTTCTGTGCCGTAGATACGCACATCGGGCATATTTTTCTTCACATTGGCCATGATCTCATCAAAAGACGACTTAACTTCGTCAGCAGACTTCATGCCAACTTTTACGCCGCCACGTCGGTCTTATGCAGGATTTCAGGAGAGACAATTTTCAGCACTACAGAGTAGCCCATCTTATCGGCTTCAGCCGCAGCTTCCTCGGCGGTTCTGGTCATCACAATCGGACAAGCCGAGATACCGTAGCAATTGGCTACTCTAACTGCTTCGCTGCCCAGCAGACAGTACGGTTGTCCGCAATAACTTCGTCAAATACAGTCTTGACACCTGCTCTATCGAGATCTGTTAAAGGAGCACCACTGTCTTCAATGGGAGCGCTTTGCTTTTTACTGAATCTACCATGGCCTTAATGCAGGCAATAGCCGGCTCGGAGAAGGTGAAGGAAGGAATCCCAGCCTTGGCCGCCGGTTCAGTGCCGGGTTTCAAGATATCGCCGCCCAACTCTTTTTAAGAATATGCTACTTAGCCAGTCGATAAGTATCACGAGCGATAACAAGTTCTTCGTTAGTGGGGATGATGAATATGCGTACCTTGGAATCCTCGGTAGCAACATCAACTTCTTTCCCGCGCACTTTGTTCTTCTCAACGTCCATCTTGATGCCTAATGCATCCAGATCTTCGCAGATGTGACGGCGGATGTCAATGCCGTTTTCACCGACACCAGCGGTGAAAACGATGCAATCACAGCCATTCAGCTTGGCAAAGTAGTTGCCGACGTAGCCTTTTACATGATTGTAATATACATCAAGGGCTATCTGTGCTTTGGCATTTCCAGCCTTGGCTGCTTCTTCTATGTCGCGCATGTCGTTGGAAACTTCGGAGAGGCCCAGCAGACCAGACTTCTTATTGAAATAGTTGTTAGCTTCAGCTGGACCCATACCTAGTTTGTCCATTAAGTAGAAAACGATACCGGGGTCAATATCACCGGAGCGGGTCCCCATTACCAGGCCTTCCAAAGGAGTGAAGCCCATGCTGGTATCGACTACCTTACCATCTTTGATGGCAGCCATGCTGCCGCCATTGCCCAGATGCAGGGTGATGATCTTGCAGTCCTCGTATTTCTTGCCCAGCATATCAGCTGCCCGGTGGGAAACGTAGTAATGAGATGTGCCATGGAATCCATATCTTCTGATACGGTACTTCTCATATACTTCATAAGGTAGGGCATACATGTAATTGGCCGGTTCCATAGTCTGATGGAAAGCGGTGTCAAATACTCCCACGTGTTTAACATTGGGCATCAGTTTTTGGCAAGCTTCAATGCCCATCAAGTTGGGGGGGTTGTGCAGCGGAGCAATGTCAAAGCATTCTTTGATGACTTTGATTACAGCATCATCGATAACTACGGATTGGGCAAAAGCTTCACCGCCATGAACGGTACGGTGGCCAACTGCCCCGATTTCATCCATGCTCTTCACTACGCCGTATTCGGGGTTGACCAGAACTTCCAGAACTAACTCCATACCTGCAGTATGATCTGGGAGATCTTTCTTGATCACAACAGCTTCTTTGTCTGCCGGCTCATGTTTCAGGGTGCTCCCCGGAATGCCGACTCTGTCTACCAGGCCAACCGCCAGAACTGATTCGTCAGTCATATCAATTACTTGATATTTAATGGAAGAGCTGCCGGCATTAACGACCAAAACCTTCATTTAAATCCTTCCTCCTTGAAATCTACTCATTTATTCATTTGACCCCTGTGGGATGCAAAATTAAATCTTAAGGCTATGCCTTTAGGGCTGTCATGGCTACCACGTTTATAACGTCATCGACACTGCATCCTCTGGAAAGGTCGTTAACGGGTTTATCCATGCCTTGCAGGATCGGCCCGACCGCTTCTGCTCCGGCCAGTCTCTGCACTAATTTATAGCCGATGTTACCTGCCTGAAGGTCAGGGAATACCAAGACGTTACAACTGCCAGCAATTTCACTGCCAGGAGCCTTGGAAGCGCCTACACTGGGAACAATAGCGGCATCCAACTGGAACTCGCCATCCACTTTAATTTCGGGGAATCTTTCTTTGGCAATCTGAACTGCTGATACAACTTTGTCTACCAACTCGTGGCTGGCACTACCTTTGGTGGAGAAGGACAGCATGCCAACTTTGGGATCTTTAAAGCCGCATACATCGATTGCGGTTTGTACGGATGCTTTAGCAAATTCAGCCAGCTGCTGAGCAGACGGATCAATAGTTACGGCACAGTCAGCAAATACAAGGATACCATCGTCACCATAGGTCTTGTCCGGGCAAATCATAATAAAAGCTCCAGACACAGCAGACATGCCCGGAGCAGTCTTGATAATCTGCAGAGCTGGGCGCAATACGTTACCAGTGGTGTTTTGAGCTCCGGCTACCTCTCCGTCAGCCTTGCCCATCTTAACCATCATGGAAGCAAAGAATAACGGATCTAACATAGTAGCTTTAGCTTTGTCAAGAGTAACACCCTTGTTCTTACGCATTTCATAAAATGCCTGTACAAAATCATCCAGCAATGGTGTTGTAGCTGGATTAATAATTTCGGCGCCGGATAAGTCGGCACCAATGCTGCTTGCTGCCCCCCTGACGGCACTCTCGTCACCCAACAGAATTGGATGGGCAATTTTTTGATCCACAATTGTCTTGACAGCTTTTAGTGTTCTTTCTTCGGTACCTTCTGGAAGTACTATGGTTTTACCCTTAGCAGCTGCCTTCTCTCTGATTTGCTCTATTAAGCTCATCATTTTCCCCTCCCAATTTTTAGACATTTTTAGATTGTTTTAAAGTTGTCATTCTGTGTTAATTCTAGCATAAATGCACTACAGAGTGTATAATTATTGGCATTATTTTTCGACATGCTTTTGTATTAGATTTTTCCTTAAAGGTAATTTCATAGGAAAAATCTATACTAAATGAACCACAAGCCAAGGATTAAAAATCTCGGGGAATAACCAGCCAGGCAATTAAGTAAATAAGAATCCCTGGGAAAGCTACGGAAACTACGGAAATTAAAACATATACTATACGTACTAGGGTGGCATCAACCCCCAAATATTCCGCCAACCCGCCGCAAACACCACCAAGGATGCAATTCCGGCTGGAACGACATAAACGTTTAATTTGTCTAGCCACAAACGTAATCTCCTTTACTAAAGGACTTTCAAACTTAACGCAGGTAGTAATCCTTAACAACCCGCGGGGACATTGTTTTAATCAATATAGCACCCATGATAAAACCACCCACGTGGGCCCAGTAAGCCACCGTTTGGGCATTGCCCCCCAGAGAAAGCACACCATTAAATAGCTGCAGCACAAACCAGAGGGCAATGAAAACCACTGCCGGTATTTCCATTAAAGTAAAAATAATAAAAATGGGCACCAGGGCCAGTACTCGTGAACGAGGAAAAGCAATAATATATGCACCAAGCACTCCGGCCACCGCTCCGCTGGCACCCACTATGGGAACAGTGGAAAAAGGATTGCTTATAATATGCGCCAAACTTCCCGCAGCCCCGGCAACCAAGTAAAACAAAAGGTATTTTAAATGTCCCAGGCGGTCCTCCACATTATCACCAAATACCCAAAGAAAAAGCATATTACCAATGACATGAAGCCAACCGCCATGAATGAACATAGCCGTAACAAAACTAACCAGTACCGGTGTCAAGGATGTCCCGGTGAAAATGGTATTCATCACTTCAGCCGGCACAAGGCCAAACGCATAATAAATCTGGTTCAATTGGTACGGCTCAAAGCTTACCTCCATAAAGTAAATAAGAATGTTTAAAACTATAATAGTCAGGTTAACTATAGGAAAAGTTTGTGACTTGGTGCTATCCCTAAGTGGAATCAATTACCCCTCTCCTCTCTGATTAGGGAGTTTAGCTTATAAGAATAATATACTATTTTAGCACAATTTGTGCACTATATAGATATATTTTAACAAACCCGATGTAATTCGCCACCTAAATTAGACCACCAATTTTAATACCAGGCAATTAAAGGTTGGCTGATCAAAAGCCTTTCTTCTTTATTGTTTACAAAGACCGTCCATTTTCATGTATGAGATTATATAAAAAGAGGAGGGCGTTCATGAAGAAACACCGTCCTCTTTTAAACAATATAAATTAGTCTAACCCAATGAATTTTTGCACGGCTCAAGGAATTACTTTATTCAGCGGGTACTCAATAATATCCTGGGCTCCCCCCCGGCGCAACGTCGGGATTAGATCGCGCACCTGCTTCTCATCCAGCACGGCCTCCAAAGCAACCCAATCGCTGTTGATAAGCTGCGACACAGTAGGATGCTTCATGGCCGGCAATATATCCAGTATATTGTCCAATTTATCCTTGGGCAGGTTCATTTTCAACCCCACCTTGGAATCCGCACGCAGCGCGCCCTGTAGCAGCACCGCCAGGTTTTGCAATTTTTCCTTAATAAACGGATTCTCCCAGGCCTTACGATTGGCATGCAACCGGGTGGTGGACACCAAAATAGTGTCAATTACCGTAAGCTTATTGGCCCGCAGTGAGCTACCCGTTTCGGTAATGTCCACAATAGCGTCCACAAGGTTCGGCACCTTAACCTCTGTGGCCCCGTAACTAAATTCAACTGAGGCGGTAACACCGTTTTTCTCCAGATATTTACGGGTCAAGAGTACCAGCTCGGTAGCTATGCGTTTGCCCTCAAGATCCTTTACAGTCTTTATGCCACTGTCTTCCGCCACGGCAAGCACTACCCGGATGGGGTTGGTGGTCTGCTTTGAATAAGCCAGATCAGCTACTTCTACCACATCCGCCTCATTTTCCGTAATCCAATCCAGTCCACTTAAGCCGGCGTCCAATACCCCTTCATTCACATAGCGGGGGATTTCCTGTGCCCGCATCAGCACAACTTCAATTTCCGGATCATCTATCGATGGATAGTAAGAACGGCTGCTCACGGAAATATTAAAACCCGCCTTTTTAAACAGCGCAAAAGTGGATTCTTGTAAGCTACCTTTGGGCAAGCCCAATCTTAATATATTGCTCATTAAAAATATAACCCCCTTGCTTTATCTCGTTATCTATTTAGCATATTAAAGCAACTTTAAGTAGTATATACCAGTGCTATAAAAACTGTCAAGTGTATTTAAGTAATAATTTGTTATGATCGAATAAAACTCCATTAAACAAATGGGCAGTTCTGTTTATTTACCCTTAACAGAACTGCTCCGGTTCTTCATATGCCTTTTCACTTGATATAAACAATTAAGCAGCAGTGCCGGCTATTATTTAACCACAATATTAACCAATTTCCCAGGCACCGGTATTACTTTAATCACCTTTTGATCACCGATCAATTCCTGTACTTTTTCCTGCTGCATAACCAGTTCCCGCATAACATCGGGCTTAATATCAGCGGGTACCAGAATGCGGTCGCGCACCCTGCCGTTAATCTGCACAACGATGGTGATTTCATCTTCAATAGTAGCCTCAGGATCATATTCAGGCCACGACCGGGCATGAATACTGCCCTCGTGTCCGGTTAATGCCCATAATTCCTCAGTGATATGCGGGGCGAAGGGAGCCAAGAGCAGCAGCAGAACCTCCACCGCCTCGCGTAAAACTCCGGCATTCCGGTCGCACTCGGGCACTTCCCGGTACTGATACATGGCGTTAACCAGTTCCATAATGGCGCTCACCGCTGTATTAAAATTAAACCGGTTGCCCACGTCCTCAGTAACCTTTTTGATAGCCAAGTGGGTCATCCGGCGCATATCTTTGTTGACCCCTACCAAATTCGTGGTCCGGTCAGGGGTCCCACCTACCGCCAGTATGTTGCCCAGGGGTGCCACCAAGCGCCACACACGGTTTAGAAAACGGTAACAGCCTTCCACTCCCTGGTCGCTCCATTCCAGATCACGTTCAGGGGGTGAAGCAAATAAAATAAACAGCCGGGCAGTGTCAGCACCATATTTGGCCACAATATCCTCCGGGCTTACCACGTTACCCTTGGACTTGCTCATCTTAGCCCCGTCTTTAAGCACCATGCCCTGGGTAAGCAGGTTGGTAAAAGGCTCATCATTATCAACCAGTTTCAGGTCACAAAGTACTTTAGTGATAAACCGGCTGTACAGCAGATGTAAAATAGCGTGTTCCACACCGCCGATATATTGATCCACCGGCAGCCATTGCCTTACCTTGTCAAGATCCCAAGCATTGTCTTCATTCCGGGGACTGGTATAACGGTAGTAATAAAAGGAAGAACACATAAAGGTATCCATTGTGTCGGTTTCCCGGCGGGCAGGGCCTCCACACGTGGGACAAATGGTATTAACAAAGTCCGCATGATCCTCAAGCGGGGAACGACCGGTAGGTTTAAAGGCCACATCCATGGGCAGCATAACAGGCAAATCCTCATCAGGCACCGGCACTACGCCGCACTTATCGCAATAAACAATGGGAATAGGCGCGCCCCAGTAACGCTGCCGGGAAATAAGCCAGTCCCGCAAGCGATAGTTGACCCGCCCTTCTCCCAACCCCCGTTCCTGCAAATATTTTATCACGGCGGTAATGCCCCGCCGGTTCGACATACCACTGAACGGTCCTGAATTAACCATCAACCCTTCGGCCTCGTAGGCCTCGGTCATGGCGTCGGGATCCAGGGTAACACCCTCGGGCTGAATGACCACCCGGATGGGCAGGCTGTACTTACGGGCAAATTCAAAATCCCGCTGATCGTGGGCCGGTACCGCCATAACAGCACCGGTACCGTATTCCACCAGCACATAATTGGCCACTAAAATAGGCACTATTTCATCGTTTACCGGGTTAATGCAATAAGCGCCGGTAAATAACCCGACTTTTTCCGTCTCAGTGGAGGTACGGGCCAGTTCACTCAAATTACGTACCTCTTGCACAAATTTCCTGATTTTACCGGCCTGAGGCTTACCCTCAATTAATTTTTCCACCAGGGGATGCTCGGGTGCCAACACCATATAGGTAACGCCGTAAACGGTATCCGGTCGGGTAGTAAATACAGTGATGGTTCCACCATCGATAATGGGGAAAGTAATCTCGGCGCCTTCACTGCGCCCGATCCAATTCTCCTGCATAATTTTGACTTTGTCCGGCCAGCCGCCCAACTTTTTAAGGTCAGCCAGCAACCGGTCGGCGTAGTCAGTGATTTTTAAAAACCACTGTTCCAATTCCCTTTTTTCCACCACGCTGTCGCAGCGCTCGCAAGAACCTTCCTTGACTTGCTCGTTGGCCAGTACGGTGGCGCAGGAGGGACACCAGTTTACGGCAGATTTCTTTTTGTAGGCCAGTCCATGGTGATAAAGCTGTAAAAACAGCCACTGAGTCCATTTATAATAACCGGGGTGACAAGTAGCCACCTCCCGGTTCCAGTCATAGCTAAGACCCAATTGTTTTAACTGAGCCCGCATGGTATC
Organism: Desulfoscipio geothermicus; assembly: GCA_016841205.1. GTDB lineage: Bacteria > Bacillota > Desulfotomaculia > Desulfotomaculales > Desulfallaceae > Sporotomaculum > Sporotomaculum geothermicum_A. The sequence goes on along the minus strand of JAENZP010000019.1, from coordinate 37,804 downwards.
AATATTATCCATAGTCCACTGAGCCGGATGCATTGCTCCATGCTTGATGGCAGCATTCTCCGCCGGCAGGCCAAAGGCGTCCCAGCCCATGGGGTGCAGAACATTATATCCCTGCATCGTTTTAAACCGGGCCACCACGTCACCAATGGAATAGTTGCGCACATGCCCCATGTGCAATTTACCCGAAGGATAGGGGAACATCTCCAGGCAGTAATATTTTTGCCGGTCGCTGGAATCCGGCACAACATAGATATCCTGTTGTACCCATTTTTGCTGCAACTTGGCCTCTATTTCTTTAAATTCATAGCGATCCTTCATTGCTTCCTCCCGTAACGCTGTAACAAATTTGCGTTTTTTTGATACCTAACTCCAATATTATCACATTTTGGATGATTATGAAAACAAACAAAACCTCTCTTCCCGCAAAGGGACGAGAGGTTTATCTCGCGATACCACCCTAATTGATAAAGCCTTTTGGTGGAGATGAGGGGGCTCGAACCCCTGACCTCCTGAATGCCATTCAGGCGCTCTCCCAGCTGAGCTACACCCCCATGACTTTACCCACTTGGTGTGTTAACGGTACATACCGTCCCGGATTCCACCGGGCAACTCCGGGGCGAGTTCACTCGCCTTACCACCGCCTCGCAGAAACCGGCGGCTCCCTTCAGAGTAAAACAGAGATTTTTACTACTCCCCTTAAACTGAAGATTATTATAAATTAATTAATATTTAAAGTCAATGTTAAAAACATTTACATATTTGCCGGGGTTTTAACAATCTGAGCGTCCCCCCACAAGTGCTCCAAATTATAAAAACGACGTTGTTCTTCCTGAAAAATGTGTATCACCACGGAACCGAAGTCCAGCAATAACCATTGCGCTGTCTTGAACCCTTCCCTGCGTGGTTGACCAGCTCCGTGCTGCTGCAAGTGTTCTTCAATTGCATCGGCAATGGCCCGGGCATGCACCTGTGACCTGCTGCTGCAAATAATAAAGTAATCAGCCACCACGGAAACTTCACCTATATTTAGCACAGTGATATCCAGGGCTTTTTTCCCTTCCGCCGATTCAACAGCCAACTGCACAAGAACATCCGGTTCATTTATCAACAAGCAATCCCCCTATTAATTTTAGTATATTTTCTTTCCATATTAATTGATATTCGCCTAAAGTTTATTATTTCCTACCTGACGGCTAAAAATATTGATTCCATTGCGGGCCTGCACAGCTCTGGGATGAATTAGTTCGCCCCTGCGCACAGAGAGTATGATAGCGGCGTCAAAACAGCATAGCAGAGCTCGGTCCAGATTCTGCTGCGCTATTTGACGCAGTTCTTCCACACCCGGGAATCTACGCCCGGGTGCTACCTTGTCCGCAACAAATACTATCTTATCCAGCAATGTCATTGTTTCGTCGCCCAGTGTATGCAGAGCAATGGCCCGCAGTACCGCTTTGTCCTGCACGCCAAACCGCCGTCTGGCCAGCAGTGCTCCCACCGGGGCGTGCAAAAGCACCGGCATGACCTCCTCTACATCATCAACAGGCACACCGTTTTGCCGGGCCATAGCCAGCAGTTCCTCGCTCGGCAGATCCCTGGCGCAATCGTGCAGCAAACCTGCCAATGCAGCCTGCTGGCGGTCAGCGCCGTATAACTCGGCCAGCCCGGCCGCCATATCACTAACTGCCAATGAATGCTCAAGTCTTTTGTTACCAAGCATACCCTGTAAGCGCTCTATGTAATACTTATGCTGCATTTTGTTCCTCCATGAAAATTATATCATATATAGATGATAAACCAAATTAAACCACTATGCCCTGGAAGTTAATGGTTTATGTGGCTAATCATGCGAAGTATTGTTCTGATATCAAGGGATATTCTTAACATTAGGAAGAAAAACTAGACTAAATTATATAACGGCAGGTGTACATCATGGTAGAACTCTGGGAAATTTTTTGGAAATCCATGACTATTTACTTGCTATTAATCACGCTTTCGAGACTAATTGGTAGAAAATTACTCTCTCAGATGAATTTTGCTGATTTTACCGTAGCCATTACCATAGGTACCATTGCCGGATCCTTCGTAGCCACCACTACCCAGAAGGTATGGGTATTATTAAGTATAGTATTCCTGTCGTTAGCCGCCGTAATTACTTCGTTAATAACCACTAAAAGCTTGGCTGCCCGCAAAATTATTGAAGGGGAACCAGTGGTAGTTGTCCAAAACGGCAGAGTTCTGGAAAACAACATGTTAAAAATGCGCTATAACGTTGATGACCTGGAAATGCAACTGAGGCAAAAGAAAGTCTTTAATTTAAATGAAGTGGAGTTCGCCGTACTTGAACCAAACGGCAAGCTCAGTGTGCAAAAGAAATCCCAATTCCAGCCGGTAACAGTACAAGACATTGGTAAACCCAGCAAGTACAAAGGCCTGCCCACAGAATTAATCAAAGACGGGGATATACTAGCGCAAAACCTACGGCAAAACAACCTAGATTTTGCTTGGCTATACAACGAGCTGAACCGGAACGGCATACGCGATGTACATGATGTATTTTTAGCTTCCTTAAATACGGACGGCACTCTTTACCTGGACTTGAAGCAAGATCAAATGGATTATGTCCAGAAGGTTGAGGATTAGCAGTCTATAGTATCTGATGGATCCAACTTATAAAGAGAATATTAACAAGATTAATTAAATCAGCTTGAATATTTATCAAAAACCCGAAGAAAAATACTCAATGGAATTCTCTGAAGAGCGCCTGGAATAACGTATAAATTTTGATTTGGGCGTGTGGAGGATTTCACGGAAGAAATAAATATTATAAGGAGGAGACTCTTATGCAACACGATTTCGGTGCCCATGAAATTGTGGAAACCCATGAGGTTATAACCAGTACCATTGATGGCATTAATACTTTTGAACTGCTGCGCAGGCACGTTTCCGACCCGCAGCTTAGCGAAATAATGGACAGGCAGCTGAGCTTTGCAGAAAAGGAATATAACGATATGGTTTCCTTTTTATCAAATCGCCACGGGATTAGTTCAGATACTTACCACGCCCGGAGAACTCCCTCTATTAATTATGGACTGCGCAGCCCATCACCTGTTTCCCCTCATGAAACGACCGGCAGGCTAACCGACCGGGATGTGACATCCATAATGCTGAGTGTAAACAAATGCAGCGCTTCCCGCAAGATGATGGCCGCCCTGGAATGTGCTGATGCGCAACTCAGGCATATGATGATGCAGGGTGCCATGTCCTGCGCCGAAAAAGCTTACGAGTTGTTCACCTATATGAATCAAAAGGGCATGTACCAAGTGCCAACTATGCAGGACAAAACCCAGACCAACTTTATTAATACCTTTCAACCTGTAGGTATTTCCGGGACAATGAACATGATGAGATCGGCGGGTACTTTTGAAAACCGGGGTTTTATGAGCTAAAATTAAAAACCGGGGGCAGTTTTGTTTTTTAACCAGCCCCCGGCTATATATCCCCGATGAACACGTTAATCCCTCCCTAATTCTATTTACTGATGACTTCATTCTCGGACACGGCTTCCCGCCTGATTTCCTCGGGGTCTACGTCAATTTTCTCCAAGCCGATATCCCTTAAGATTTGGTCAATTAAATCTTTTGACATATTTATTTTTGCCTCCTTATTTAATGTGATTTAATAAATGTATGCATTTAACATTTATTATATGCTAATTATATATGATCCGTGTAAAAATTCAAATAATTTTTTAAAAATCAACAATTATTTATTTTCGTACGTTAAATTAACGTATGGCAACAAAGCAGCGTTCCTGTTTCGCAGTAATTTGGCCTTTCATATTATAGTTCGTCAGTTTGTTTAAGTTGCCACTAAACAAAAAATATAACTATTAAGTAGTTGCCTAATTTAATAGTTATATGTATAATGTGTATAATATAAATTTTAAACGGAGGTGGATTTAATGAAACTAAATAATATTTACCGGCTAACCATAAGCGGGGCCAATCAGCGCCAATACCACCTCTATTCCAGATGGATTGCGGAACTTTACCTGCAAACCTATAGACAAATGGGGAAAAAAATTTACCTCGAGCAACTTATCGACGGCCTCTGGCAGCCAGCGAATCTTTAATATATCAGTTGCATAATTATAATTTTATGCAAAGGCAGGCTATTTGGCGCAAACATGTATCAATTATTTTTTACGAATTATTTTTTTAATTAACCAACCAGCCAAAAGAAAAGCAATCATGTATCCGGCCCAGCCTAAAACCGGGACGCCGTACAAACGAGGGGTTATATCCGAAATACAAATAATACTTGAGCCTATTATGAATGATGCACTGAGCAGGCAGATCAACAGCTTGTCCATAATCAAATCAACCCGGCGCACAGGTTCATCCGCGCTGGTCAAATCGATATTTATTTTAGTTTGTCCTTTTATGGCCATTTTGAGGATATTTGAATATTGTTCCGGTATAGCAAGGCTATTTTTGGCAAAACTATTTAACAATATCGCTGTTGACAGCAATTCCTGTTTAAGGTCAAATTCCCTAAATATACTTCCGGAAGCATGATTCGCCATAATTTGTACAAGATTAACCTGAGGGCTGCAAGCAGCCAGGGCACCTTCAATTGTAACAATACCTCGTACCAGCATAGATACTCCTGAGGGCAAAGATATCTGATGGAAGTTAAGTATATCCTTAACCTCTTCCATGATTGGACCCAAATGTAGATCAGCAAGCTCCAGATCACCATATCGCGCAAGCAGGCTTTCAATATCTTCATAAAGCTTAGTGTAGTTTACACTTCCTTTAATCGTATCCATTGCTAAGAATACATCAATCAAACCCTGAATATCTCGCTTAACAATAGACAAAATTGTCTTTTTTAAAAGCCTTCTATCATGATTATTAATTCTTCCAACCATACCTAAATCGAGCCAGACAATTTTTCCATCATGGATATAGATATTCCCCGGATGAGGATCAGCATGAAACAGGCCATCATCTACAATTTGTTTTACATAATTTTCCGCTAGCTTGATACCGATTTCATTGATGTCGTAGCCAAGCATTTTTAGATTTTCAAGATCATCAATTTGGACACCATCGATGTACTCCATAACCAGGACTCTTGGTGTAGTTAAATTACGCTCTACCCGGGGAAAAGCCACGTACTTAATGTCAGCGTTTAAATCGCAAAGCTCCTGAATATAATTCGCTTCCGCAATAAAATCCATTTCTTGTTGAGCAGCCGACCACATTTCGTTAATGATCATTTTAAAGTCAATGTGACCAACCTGAATTTTTAATACCTTTATAAAGGAAAGCGCTTTTTTCAGTAATTTGATATCCTGTTCCATCATTTGATAAATACCAGGACGCTGCACCTTTAGAACAACAGTTTTCCCATTATTTAATATTGCTTTGTGCACTTGAGCTATTGATGCTGAGCCAAGAGAATCCCGCGAAATCTCCCGAAATACCTCGTCAGCCCCAATACCATACTCAGCTTCAATCACCCCGACTATCTCTTCATAAGGCACCGGTTTTGCAGCAGTGCGCAGTTTAGCGAGCGTATTACAATAATCTTTCGGAAGCATATCGGCGCGCATGGACATAATCTGTCCAAACTTGACGTAAGTCGGGCCCAGGTCTTCCAAAATCAATTTCAGTTTCTCAGGAGAAACGCCGTGGATTACTCCATGGCGCTTAAGAACACTGACCATTTCCTTGAATCTGGCGGCTGATGACTTATTATCAATCGATGTTCCTTTGTTCATTATCTTTTTTCTCCATCTCCAAGAGCTTCTCTTTTAAAGTAGAAATTTCTTCTTTACTAAGAGTTGCAAGTTTTTTCAGGAGATCTTCCATGCTTTCGGCATTGGCATCTTTTTTCTTGTTCTCACGATTGCGTTTTAATTCTTCGTTAATGATTTTACCTTGTTCTACGGTAAGCTCACCTTTTTCAATTAACGCATCAATAAACTCCTTGGTTCTTTCCGCTGTAGTAGCCATAGCCCCTATCCCAGCCAGAATAACCTTTTTCATGTCATCGCCTATATTCATTTGCAAAACCCCCTTTATACTTTAAGTATACCTAAGAATACGACAAAGTATATAGCTATTTTTGGCGTAGTTTGTAGCCCTCGCCTCCGCTCATAGCTTCCCAAACGCACCGGCCAAAAACCTGTGAACATTATGTGGAAATCCAGCTCCGGGATGGTGCAGGAAGACGCATGATTTGGTATACGTTATTCCGAGTTCGTCCGCTGCTTTTAGCACTGTCTGATCGGCTGAACCTTGCTGGAACCAAACGTTAACAATCCCCTTCTCTTTACACAAAAGCAATAATTCCAAACTTACCCCGGGTGAGGTAAAAAAGATAGCCGCCTGTACCTCAGGTAGAGCCTCAACTGACTCAAAACATACCTGGCCATCGATTGACTCTACATGAGGATTAACCGGGTACAACTCATATCCCTTGGACTGTAAAAAGGAAAACGCCTGCCTGCTAAAAGACTTCGGATCTCGTGATAACCCAAGTACCGCCAAACTTTTGAACCTGGAAAAGAAGTCGTTCATGGACAATCCCCCCATCACAATTTTTGCGTCGCCACATGGATTACTGTTCCATCACCTGGGCCAAAATATCTCACATATAAAATCGTGTGCGTCCCTGACGTCAAACCTCGCCTTAAAATGGTTAGGATAAGTTAACTCTATAGGTTTGGGCGTGATAATGGCATGTACTAATATTTCCGCTACCTTGTGCCCATCTGAATAAAAAGTAAAGCCATCATCAGTATTAAAATCATCTGTGATAATTTGTAGCCTGGCCCCTTCGTGACTTCTCCATATTACAGGCGGCCCCCATACGTTAAGAGCTTTTATAAATAACATCCGCCCTTCGGCATATTTCTCCAGCGGCTTTACTCCTTCATGCTGAATGAATATATCATAAAGCCAGTTTTTATGATGTAGGAAGTCTATTATGTCCCAGATATCCGTCCCCATAACGTCAAGTCTGACGGCCTTTTTAATGTTAAATTCATTAAGGACAAATAAGCGTTTGTCCCCCTGGTAGCCCTGATAAGCGTAAGTTGTGTTTGTATCATTCTCCCGGATTTGTAACAGGTCAACTTTTAACCCGTTCTGCCGCATGAATTGTTTTAACTCGTCTATGTCCATGTGCATCCCCCCCCGAATGTTCCCTGCTCCCCACTGTGCATTTCAAATTTCAATCATAACTTTAACCCACTATCATAACCGCATTATCTTTTATCTCCGCCACCAACTTTATAATCCGCTTGAATACCGGAATACGCCTGAAGTTATTTCCGGTCTTTTTTTATCAGGCTTGCAGCCTTAATAACATCTTCGCCATAGCGATCCCTGAGTTTGTCCAAAGCAGAGGTAATCTTTTCCTCCCTCACCAGCTGTTCATCCCGGAACAGAGTTATTTGCCGCTCCATGGTTAGCTTTCCACAGATTACGCCTATCAGCCTGACAGGCGGTTTACAGTGTTTATCCAACAGGTGGCCGGCTACTCTATAAATGGGGCCGGCAAGGTTTGTCGGTTCTGGCAAGCTTTCTGTGCGGGTTACCAGTTGTAAATTAGGATATTTAATTTTTAGTGTTACCGAGCCGCTTTTTATGTTTTCCCGGCGCAAACGGCGAGCTACTTTTTCCACCAGTTCGCGTAATTTATGGCGCAGTTCATCCATATCTCCAATGTCCTCGGCAAAGGTGACTTCCTTGCCCACCGACTTTACTTCACGCTCCGGCTCCACCGGCCTTGTATCCTCACCGCGGGCGAACTCGTACAAAATCCTTCCGTGCTTCCCAAATTTACCTTCCAAAAATTCAAGTTGTAAATCCCTGAGCTGTCCAATAGTTTTTATAGCAATGTGGTTTAAGCTTTCAGCAGTCTTTTCACCAATACCCCACATTTTCTTAACGGGCATTGGAGAAAGAAATTGCAAAACCTTATCCTGAGGGATCACGTAAAACCATTTGGCTTTTGGTAATCAGAAGCCAGTTTGGCGATAAATTTATTGGGCCCAATACCTACCGAGGCGGATAATTGTAGTTCTTCTTTAATTCGCTTTTGTATGGCCATCCCGATTACCTCTGCTGGGCCAAACAATTTCTCGCTGCCCCTCACGTCCAAAAACGCCTCGTCCAACGAAATAGGTTCGATTAAAGGTGTATACGAACGAAAAATACCCATTATAGATTCGAATACTTTGCGGTATTTATTATGGTTAACCGGAAGGATCATCAAATCGGGACATAGTTTTATGGCACTGGCCATAAGCATGGCCGACTTAACGCCATACCTGCGCGCCTCATACGACGCGGTGGCCACTACTCCTCTGCTTTCCGGCCTACCACTCACCGCTACCGGCCGGTCTCTTAGTGCCGGGTTGTCTCTTTGTTCAGCGGACGCGAAAAAGGCATCCATGTCAATGTGTAGAATATGCATACTTATTCGCCATTTTAGTAATCTTGCAATTTAGGACAGGGAAATTCATCACATTCGTAGCAGGACCTGATATTTTTTTCCATGATACAATCCAAGGTACGGCATAGATAAAACCGCAGCCGCCCTTCCGTTTGACCGCTGCTGTCTTTTGGGGCCGCCCGGTCTTCTACCATTTCCGCTTTCACAATATGCATCATTGACTTAATACTACCGAAACAACTTCCATCGCTGCAAGTTAAGTAGCGTTTACACATTTCTTCTGAATTGACCTGTTCTAAAACAGCATACCCCAAGTCATTCAAATACTCACTTACTTTTTCAGATTCAATGCCAAATAAAATAACTTCTTCCTGCAAACCGGTATCTATAAGTCCTTGCCCATGATCAATACTTTGGAAATCAAAACTCAATATGCTGTGCAAAGCTGAATTTGTTCTCAAGGATTGCAATATAGTTCTAACCGTATCAGGATGCAGATAAAACGTAACACCTTCCCAGATGAACAAGGTCTTCAGTGCAGGATTGAATCCTTTACCGCAAAGTTTATACATTAAAACATCTTGTTCAAAATCAAGATCCACATACCTTACGTTTTTATGGCTATGTATTTTATTGTTTTGTAAAATTGATCGCTTTAGTTCCTGAGTTTCTAAAGCATCTACTTCATATATCAATGTATTTTCAATAAAATTTTCAAACCGGTAAGGCCTGCTATCATATCCTGCTCCTAAAATAACTATTTGGGGAATTCCTTCTTTCAGGAAAGAAACAAATAAGTCATCAAAATAGCCGGTCCTGGCAATTACATATTCATACAGCCCTTCAGGAATTGCTTTTTTAATGCTATTGCGAAAATCACTACTCTTTAATGGTCCCCTTTTCTCATCCGATAAGAATAATACGGCTAGTTCATCTTTACCCCGCACATTGGCATCATCCTCATAGCAAGCCAAAGCTCTTAGTGAAGCTATAACAACAGCTGTTTCAGAAGCCTTTCTCTGATTATCCATCTTTTTCACCCTCTATTCACATCAGGAGTGTTGACTTAGGTAATACTCTATGTAATTACGGACTTTATTAGCCGGTTGATAGATCCCAAAGTGACCCTCACAAAGGATGTCCGCCTTTAAATTGATCAGCTTGCGCATGGATTCCCGCCATAGTTTCATATTCGACCCCCAGGATGGGTCAAATGGCCCATGGATGTCCTGGCCGAATAAAATCCTGGTCCCCTTTACGTCCAGGTAGGGGCTGATTCCCCCCGGCGTATGGCCTGGGGTATGCAGGCAATGTAAAACCGTGTTTCCCACGACCACATCCTCCGTATCACCAGTTAATAATCTATCCACCGGCACATGACGGTAATTGACCCGGTAGTACCAGGCCGCAGTCAGTTTAGGATTGTCCCCGGAAACCGCGCTGCTGTCCAGTTCGTGGCATACCACCTGGGCTCCCCGCTCCTGATGAAAATAATGCAAACCTCCTATGTGATCAATGTGTCCGTGAGTGACGATGATATACTTCAACAGGGAATTGTCCAGGCTAAGTTTTTCGATGTTCCCTAAAATAGCCCGGGTAGAATAACCCAGTCCTGTGTCCACCAGAGCCAGCTCTGTGCCGCCGTCAACCAGGTAAACACAACAATCACGTCCATCCGTTATCTGAGGCCCCCCTACGATATACACACCTTCAGCAACTTGCTCAGGTTTGTTCATAAAAAAACCGCCCTTCCTTCTTTGAGATTACCGGTGTCATGACCAATATAGATTATAGTGTTATTTCCGGTCTTTTTTTAGCAAGCTTGCAAGTTTAACAACATCTTCTCCATAACGATCCCTGAGTTTGTCCAACGCAGAGGTTATCTTTTCCTCCCTTACTAGCTGTTCATCCCGGAACAACGTTATTTGCCGCTCCCCGGTTAGCTTCCCACAGGTTACGCCTATTAACCTTACCGGCGGTTTGCAGTGTTTAGCCAACAGTTGGCTAGCTGCTCGATAAATGGGGCCGGCCAAGTTGGTCGGTTCCGGTAGGCTTTCCGTGCGGGTGACCAACTGAAAATCAGGGTATTTAATTTTCAGCATTACCGAGCCGCTTTTTAGGTTTTCCTGTCGCAAACGGTGAGCTACTTTTCCCGCTAATTCTTGTAAAGTATGGCGCAGTTCCTCCATATCGCCAATGTCCCCGGCAAAGGTTATTTCCTTACCCACCGATTTTACTTCACGTTCCGGCTCCACCGGCCTGGTATCCTCACCCCGGGCGAATCCGTACAAAATTTTTCCGTGTTTCCCGAATTTACCTTCCAAAAATTCCAGCGGTAAATCCCTGAGCTGGCCAATTGTTTTAATACCAACGCGGTTTAAGCTTGCAGCGGTCTTTTCGCCAATCCCCCATATTTTATTAACGGGCAGCGGAACAAGAAATTGCAGCACCTTATCCTGAGGGATCACCGTAAAACCATTGGGCTTTTGGTAATCAGAAGCCAGTTTGGCAATAAATTTATTGGGCCCAATCCCCACCGAGGCGGATAATTGTAATTCTTCTTTTATGCGCTTTTGTATGGCCATCCCGATTACCTTTGCCGGGCCAAACAACTTCTCACTGCCCCTCACGTCTAAGAACGCTTCGTCCAGCGAAATAGGTTCGATTAGAGGGGTATATGAACGGAAAATATCCATTACAGCTTCGGATACCTGGCGGTATTTATGATGGTTAACCGGCAGGATCGTCAAACCGGGGCATAGTTTTAGGGCAGTGGCCATAGGCATGGCTGACTTAACGCCGTACCTGCGCGCCTCATATGACGCGGTGGCCACTACTCCTCTGCTTTCCGGTCTACCACCCACCGCGATTGGCCTGCCTTTTAGTTCCGGGTTATCTCGTTGTTCAACAGACGCGAAAAAGGCATCCATGTCAATGTGAATGATATGCATACGAACCGACTTCCCTAAACCTTTTATACCTAATCTCCAACCTGTTTTGATCAACCACGTTGGGGTCAGACCTTGACATTTGACACTTAACCAGCGTGTCAAAAGTCAAGGTCTGACCCCAACACCACTTATTATCCATCTGCACGTCGAAGTCTGCGTGAACTTTAAACAAAGATATTATTGCTTGTATTTTTCGTATGCAGGCCGAAATCTATAGCCTTCATCACGCGTTCCTAACCGATCATCCCTTCCCAGGGGGAGACGGTAGTGTTGTTTCGAAGTCCAGACATTCTTCTTCATAATAGAAGCACAACTGTTCTGCGCCTAGTCAATTATTGGCGAGAATTCATCTTTATTTTTTTCCCCTTTGCTCATGTGGTTTCACTCACCGACTGCTGTTATTGACCAGCCATCACTAATTTCCCCAGCGATGCTATTTCCTCGTTTTTATCTATAATGTATATTTTCGTTAACCAAAGGAATAACCCTTTCTCGCTCCATAAGAAACCGTACTAAGATATACCCATGTCACTCGCAAAACGCATTAACTACCGGGGTTGCGCCCGATGGACCCATCACATTATAAAATTACCTTGACAGTCATAGTACTATAGCGTATATTGTATTTGCGGAGGTGACTTAATGGTCGCTATTAAAATCTCCTCAGACCTCCTCCGGGGACATACGGATACAATTATCCTGAAGTTATTGATGGATAGTGATAAATACGGGTATGAGATATCGAAATTGATCCAAGCAAACACCGATGGTGAGTATGAACTAAAAGAGGCTACCATGTATTCAAGCCTGAAAAGGCTGGAGAATGACGGCGGAATTATCTCATATTGGGGTAATGAAACCCAGGGGAGCAGGCGCAAGTACTATAAAATTACCGAAAAGGGAAAAAAGATTTATTTTAAAAACAAAAAAAATTGGGAGTACGCCAAGCGCATTCTAGATCAATTACTATAAGGAAAAGGCGGTAAAACAATGAATGAAAAGTTTAGGCAGCAAAGCAGACTTAACTAATGTAACAGTTATTTAGGGGGTGAGACTATGCTCCAAACTGATACAGCTATTTCTGTCAATGATCTTGAAAAATCCTATAAGGACCTGAAAGTGCTTGATAAAATTTATTTTACTGTGCGAAGACCATCCTTTGCTTCTTTTGCTTAAATGCTTATTACCAATTAAATAAATTCCAATAATTAAACATCCACAGCAATCCCAGAGTTGCCAGAGTAAATAGCGTATAATGAATGCGGGCGAGCTTCCCCCAAAAACCCTTCCACCAGGTGATTGCCATAAAAACTACCAAAAAAATACTAAAAATCAATATAAGCTTTGGTATAAAATCCAGTAATGAACTTCCTTTTCCAGGTGCATATGCCTCTTTGGGCAATTGGTAAACAGGATCAATGCCTCCCGAAGAAAGAAGGCAAGCTAATAGAATCAAGACAACAATACCAGCGCAAATTCCAATCCAGTCGGCAATGTAAGCTAACTTTAGGTGCTGAGGTTTTTTCGGTTTAAACAAACCTAATAACTTTACAATTATCCAGTAGACGAGTGAACTTATGATGATTAATAACGAGACTGTTAAAGCTAATGCTGTAAAACTTCTAGTTGAATAAAAGGGGGCTTTTGAATATGTCATGGGGCCATCAGTGGTCATCATCACTCTACCATAGGGATCCATTTTAAAAACAATTTTGTGAAACGGCCCGAAATAATCCTGGGCTCTACCTTCTCGAAGATTTTGATACACACCAGGCTCAATTTCCATGAATTTGTTTGTTTCTCCACCATTAGTTACCAGAAGATATCCATCTTCATCCACATCAATATTAATAACACCACCAAATAGGCTGTTTACCTTCTCATCAGTTGTAATATTTCTTCGGTTCATCTGGTATTCCCCTAGAAATTCTTTGGCCCTATTCTTGCTGCCTTCACGAGACTCTTCTTTAAGTGAAGCTTCAACAGGATAGTAATAATCCATAAACTCTTGAAAAACCTCGGAATGAAGAAGCTGGTTAGCACCACTATAGGAAATAAAAATGCCTGTATCCTCTTCCGGCAATAAGTAAAGACCGGTGCTGTAGAGCATGGTGCCTCCCCCGTGGAAAAGCACACCTTTGTCATTGAAGACACCTTCCATAAACCCCAGGGTCATACCGCCTAAATCCGGGTGATGGGTAAAGTGCTGCTCATGCATTTTTTTAAGCGTTTCTTCCCTAAGGATCGACTCTCCACTATAAACACCACCATTTAGGTGGGCTATCATAAAATTGGCCATGTTCGTGGCAGTACTGCTCATGCTACCTGCCGGTTCGGGCAATATGTATTCAAAGCCTCCTTCAACATACGCCCCGTTAATAAATCTATAGGGCTTGGCAGTGCTAGCAGACAAGCCTAATGGTAGAGGCTGCCGGAAAGTGCTTTTATTCATCTGTAGAGGCAGAAAAATATTCTTTTCCACATATTCTGAAAATGGCAAACCAGATACCCGTTCTACAATATAACCCGCCAAAGCTGCGCCATAATTCGAATATGCAGCTACTTCGCCAGCCGGAAATATTCTTGCAGGCAGGTAATTCCTTATGTATTCATTTAGCGGCAGGAGTCCATCCGCTGAAAGCCTGAACAGCATATCGGGATAATCTTCAAAGCCTGGTGTATGGGTCATCAAATGGGTTAAGGTTATTGGCTCTGTTGTGGTTTGGTTTAATGATTTTATTAGCTGTGGTGGTATTTCAAAATCCAAGTAGGAATTAACATCTGCGTTTAAATCCAGCTTACCTTGTTCAGCAAGCTGCATTACTGCCATCCAGGTAATTAGTTTTGAAGTGGAGCCGATACGGAAAAGGGTAGTGTCAGCATTAACAGGAATATTTCTTTTTAAATCCGCAAAGCCGAACCCCTTTTTATATATAATTTTACCTTCCTTAACCACCGCTACTGTGGCATTGGGAATATAATACTTCTTCATTTTAGTATTCATCATATTGTCTAAAAAAACATCCAAATCAGTAGCTTGAATGTCTTTGGCGTAAGCAGCAGTTGTGGTTAAGGTTAATGCAAAAACTATCAATAAGCTTATTGATACTAAATGGCTAATTTTTTTAATCATTAGATGACCCCATTTTCAATATTTATTTTAATTGGCTTTTTCTTATTCTGGCTGACAGTATTACATCATCAGCCGTACTTGACAATATGTCCATTAAATCTTGGTTTTTATAATCCTCCGGCAATAAGCCGTTGGCAACCATTACCGAAAGCCCTAATTGAAATATCCTCATTTTTAACAATATTGTATTTAATTCATCAACCGTGAAACCTTCCAGTTCAGGGTCGTTTTTCATCTCTTGAATTAAGACAGGCAGCATTTGTTCATTATAGCCTTTCATGTAGCTGTTATTTTTCATAACTAAATTTCTAAAAAGTACGCTGTACTCCCTGGCAAATCTCAGACTTGCCCTCCCTATATCATCGAACGGGTTACCTGTGCTTTCTTCAATTAATAGCTGTTGACTGACGCCTACAATCCTATCCATTAAAGCCTCAATCAGCTCATTAACGTCCTTAAAATTTAGATAGATGGGCGCCACAGAGCTGCCCATTTTTTCTGCGATTTTTCGCATTGTTATATTATCAATTCCTTCTGTATTAGCTATTTCAAAGGCTGCATCAATTATTTGCTCTTTTGTAAATTTAATCTTAGGTCCCATAAAAGTCTGCTCCTTTTAATAACATGTATTATATAACACTTGTTATATATTATATTACACAAAAAGTAATTATGTCGCAATGTTTTTTTCACGCCAGCCTACTCTTAACCTCTTTCCCGTTTCTTACATGCAAAGCTTAAGAAATTCGTAAGAAGTCTTAAAAGAATAGTTAGTTTAAAAATTTTGTTACACTGCAAATTTATATGAAAATCAGCCTATGACGTCCATTGTTAAAACTGTTCGTTCTCTACTGATGGGTGAGTCTGTTGGAACAACGCATTGATTGATGCAAATCTACAAACATAAGACGGTCGGCTAAAGCTTGCAGCGGTCTTTTCGCCCATCCCCCATATTTTATTAACGGGCAGCGGAGCAAGAAAATCCAGCACCGGTGTCACGTTGGGCACGTTGGGGTCAGACCTCGACACCGTTTTATTTTTTGCAAGGTTACCCATCTAGTAGGCCAACACCGGTTCGCTTGCGCTATGTTCCAAGTTCCCCCTTCGGCTTCCTTCAGACCCCACCGTTACCAGTGACGCCCTTGCCTACGGGTTGTCTTCCCGCTGGTTAGGTGACAGGGTTTCTTTCAACCCATCGGCTCGGCAGACATGCCGGGCAAACAAAAAAGGCCGAAAATTCTTTCGGCCAAGTTAAAGTTAACATAGAAAAGTGACCTAATCAAGTAATAAATGCTAATTGGGGACTGTTTTGGGAACGCTGGTACAATTTGGCTGTTTATAAACAACGTTGACTGTTAGGCTACATTTAAGTTTTAGTACTTTTCTGTGTATCCCATATCTTTTTTTAAATATTCTAAAAATAAAAGAGATTTTTCAGGTCCTTTTTTAACAACTTTTATAGAGCTAGTCCCCCCTCCTGTCCGGATGAATTTAATTTGGATGCTTTAAGCTCCATCGCTTTGCGATGCAGGCTTCCAAAAGGTGCTCCTACCGGAAGAACCGTAAATCCGTAATGAGTATTTAATAATGTAGCTGCAGAACCGTAGAATGACATTAAAGAAATTGCCATTTCGGAGTAGGCGGCCAGTTTATGCCATAACTCCCCACCCCAACCCAAATTATTCATGAATAAACCCAGGAATAGCAAGTCGATTAACACGAAGATTATAAATAGCACCTTGTTAGTGCCCATGGAACCTATCGTCATAAACATTGTGAAAATAAAATAGCCCAGGAAGGCGTAGCCCAGTTGATGGGCATCAAATCCGGCCCCTTTGCCAATGATGCCGGTGGTCTGCATATACCAGGTCGAACCAACTGCAAACCAGAACAAACCATATCCGCAAAAGGCAGTAGCTCCGAAAGTATTATTGTGTTTAAAATCCAGCCAACCAGCTACAAATTGAGCTGCAGCCCCCAGGAAAATAGCCCAGGGAACTATATAGGCTACACCCGAGGTAATCTCCAGTTTTTGAGAAGAAGCAATTAATGTGACCATTGCAAGACCCAGCAGACCCAGCGGGGAAGGATTACCAACCAGCTCCTGCACCTGCCCCGAAACCTTTACTTGATTATCATTTGACATAGCAACCCTCCTAATAATAAATTATAGTGAGCGCGATCAATTAGCTAATTTTGGCTCGACGTTCATATTCAACATCCAAATTGAAAACCCTTCAAAAATCACCACAATTATCAAAATATTTTTAATACGCTAGACAAAAAAGTAGACCCCCTAATAGCTAGGGGGGTCATTAAATTTTGCAGTTTGTACTTTTTGCGCAATTAAACACTAACAACGGTACGCTAAAATGAGGTTTCTTTGAATACAAATGAAGTCATCTTAGGATTGGGTATCATGAAGCAAATAATATAGCACTTTAATCACTGCATCTAAGCATTCTTTTCAATATTTTACCGGTGCTATTTTTGGGAAGCTCAGAAACAAATTGAATTTCACGAGGTACCTTATAACCTGCAATATGTTCTTTTAAATACTTAGATATTTCCTTTGCAGTACATTTCTCACCATCTTTAAGAACAATGAATGCCTTCACATACTCGCCTCTTAATTTGTCGCCAATTCCTACAACCGCAGTCTCTTTCACCTTCGGATACTGATATATAACTTCCTCTACTTCCCTTGGATATACATTCAGGCCTCCTGTTATGACCATATCTTTTTTCCTGTCTACAATAAAAATATATCCGTCTTCGTCTTTCTTCGCTAGGTCTCCAGTATGCAACCACCCATTCTTCAATGTCTCTTTTGTTTCTTTCTCCTGCTTGAAGTAACCTAACATTACATTTTCGCCCTGCACTACAAGTTCACCGACATCACCAACAGCTAGTTCCATATCGTTTTCATCAACAATCTTGCACGCAACAAAAGGAATAGGCAGACCTATAGAGCCTTCTTTGTTTATTCCATCCAAAGGATTAGAGCATACTACAGGGGCTGCTTCCGTCAAACCGTATCCTTCAACGACAGGAAGCTTCAGAATATCCTTAGCCTGTCGCAGTACTTCAACAGGCAGAGCTGCTCCCCCGGAAACCGCTAAGCGAAGCTTAGGGAAAGTAATATTATTCTTGCACGCCTCCAACAATAATACATACATGGATGGAACTCCCATAAAAACCGCAATGTCATCATTTAATAAAGACTCTATGACTTCTTTGGGATGAAATTTTTCTATTATTGTCACCGTTGCACCGCTCAATAACGGGCTCAGAACACAGGTTGTAAATCCAAAAACATGGAACATTGGAAGCACGCACATACAGTTGTCATTTGCTGTTATATGAAATGCAAGCCGGCACTGTTCAGCATTTGTAACAAGATTTTTGTGAGTAAGCATCGCAGCCTTTTGTTTTCCTGTAGTACCAGAGGTATATAAAAATGTGGATACAGCATTCTCATCCGAAAATTCCTCAAATACTTCAAGCGAGATTTCAGAAATAGCTCTCTGAAACTCCTCATCCAGTACAATAACCTTGATGCCCAAAAGCTCTTGGATAGAATCTTTAGTTTGATTCAATTTTTGCATAATTGCAGGATGGATCATCATAAAATTAGCTTCAGAATCCTGAATAAAATATTCAATTTCATCCATGGTAAGCTGTGTATTAATTGGAACTATAATTCCTGCTATTTTTACCACGCCCAAATAAGAATAGATAAACTCAGGTGAATTCGGGCAACTCAGTAGCACTCGTTCTTCGGCTTTTACTCCCAGCTTTAATAATAGACTTGAATATTGATTAACTGTTTCATTCAGCTGTTCATAGGTGATACTATTTCCCTTGAATTTTAGCGCGATAGAATTGGCCTTATATACTTTTTTATAAATGTTTCCTAACATAATACCCCCATAATATACTAAAATGAATATACCGGTTTGCACAAATATAACAAACAAATTATACTATACATGACTTAGTAACAAAATAACAGCATTAAGAATATCTCCGCTGTAAAATATTTAAATATTTTCTTTTTATATATTTTACTATATTATAATCCCAAGTTAACCAATTTCACTGTACCTAAAACAATTGAAAAATTACTTAAATACAAAATTATAAAGAACTACCTTTTTCAAAATGATTCAAATTGTATCTTTGTTGATTGAATTATTTGAATGGAGGTAATAGGATTAAGACATGCCTGTTCCACCCTTGCAATTGTCGTATCAGAGTCTATAATCCATACAGTATGCCAGTCTCCGTCATCGGTCTCGAAGAATTTATTTTTTTTCTGTCAATTTCCTGATGACTAGTGTTATTTATGTATTATAATAAGGTTGTCCGGTTTTAAACGGAAACACAAATGAACAGTTTATTGAAAAAACTGTTCAGTGGTATCGTTGGTATTAAAAACACAGCAGTTATAATTCTAAAAAAAAGGAGAATAAAAATGAGCAGAGTGTATAATTTTTCAGCTGGTCCCTCAATGCTCCCCGAACCTGTATTAAAAAAAGCGGCGGAGGAAATGCTTGATTACAAAGGTAGCGGCATGTCCGTAATGGAAATGAGCCACCGCTCCAAAGTCTATATGTCGATTCATGAAAATGCTGAAGCTTTATTGCGGAAACTGATGAATATCCCGGATAACTATAGTGTTTTATTTCTCCAGGGCGGCGCATCACAGCAGTTTGCCATGGTTCCGATGAACTTGATGAAAAACAAGAAAATTGATTTTATTCATACTGGACAGTGGACGAAAAAAGCCATTGATGAAGCTAAAGTGGTGGCAACCGTTAATATAGTAGCCTCTTCTGAGGATAAAAATTTCTCCTATATTCCGGAAGACTATCAATTCTCTCCAGATGCGGACTATGTGCATATCTGCCTTAATAATACCATTGAAGGGACCGTATATGCACAGATACCGGATACGGGAAGTATCCCTTTAGTCGTCGATATGTCCAGCAATATTATGTCTCAGGAAATTGATGTGACCAAATTTGGGCTAATCTTTGCAGGTGCCCAGAAGAACCTGGGTCCCGCCGGCGTGACGGTGGTCATTATACGTAATGATTTGATTGGCAAACATTCAGAGGACACACCGGTAATTTTCCGCTATGGTACCCATGACAAAGAAAAGTCACTGTACAATACGCCCCCTTGCTACAGTATCTATGTTGCCGGCCTGGTGTTTGAATGGATCGACCAATTAGGCGGTGTAAAAGCGATTGAAGCAATGAATCGGGAAAAAGCCAATCTGTTATATGATTTTGTCGATGAGTCCAAACTTTTTTCTTCACCGGTGGACAAACGGTATCGTTCACTGATGAACATCCCCTTTGTTAGCCCAAGCGATGATTTAGATAAGAAGTTTATTGCCGAGGCAGAAAAGGAAGGCTTGATCACGCTGGCCGGGCATCGGTCGGTAGGCGGCATGAGGGCTAGTATTTATAATGCCATGCCGCTTGAGGGCGTCAAGAAATTGGTTGATTTTATGAAGAAATTCGAAATGGAAAATAAGTAAAAGGGTACCCATAGTACCACGGCGGTTTGCATTTATATTGTCTTAAGTTACGGGAAACGCTCCCGGATACGGTGCGTTTCCCGGACCACCTTCAACACTCACCAAGGACTCTCTTTCCATTAGATTCAGGATATTTCATTTTTTTCCAACCAGTTTGCCAACTCTTTGTCTGCTCTGCCAACACTACCGCCCCTAATCTTAAAACATGAAGTTACCAAAAGCATAACCAGAATTTTACTCACTCCACAGTCGTGGCATTAGTCTACCTGTTATACAACCTCTGGCTGGGATTATCTATTCTATTATTAATGGTCTAGCTTATAGTATATAAGAAACCAACCGGGCTGCAGTCGAAATTGTAAAATCTTGCACAGTTTATCGCTCACTGAATTTAACCGCAGTACCATACGCCATGACCTCAGCGGCACCCTTCATGACCGCAGCAGAGGCATATCGAATATTGATGACGGCATCTGCCTGCAACTCTTCTGCTTCAGCGACCATGCGTTTTGTAGCAAGAGCTCTTGCGGCATTCATCATTTCTGCATATGCTTTCAATTCGCCGCCGACAAGTGTTTTAAAACCTTGTGTGATATCACGACCGATGTTTTTCGACTGGATCGTACTGCCTTTCACAAGACCTAGCATTTCCAACTCTTTCCCTGTAATATAATCAGTATTTACTAAGATCATCTTCCTCACCACTCCTTATTTCTTTGATTCGTTCCACAAGAACATATATGCAAACCCATGCTAAAAGAAAAGGGATCACACCGCCAAATATTTTAGCGAGCAACGGGATACCGTCCAAAAAGACACATACACACGCAAATCCGATATAGTACAATACAATAACAGCGGTTATCACAATCGGGGCGATCATCTTCTTTTTGTGCATATCGTTTTTCTCCTCGCGAAATATAAATACTGTCAGTTGATTTTTTCAAGGAAAGCACTTGTTGCATCACAAATATCTGTAACATTAGTCTGATAAATGAAATGAGAACAATCAATAATTTTTGATTCAGCTTTTACTCCCAGTCTATTTAAGTGATTTGTTTGATATTCTACTCCTGCTTTTTTCTCCGTTTGTGAGGATATTAGTTTCAATACCGGTATTTCTTGAGGGAAAGCTATTGCATTTACCTCCTTGATATTTTCAAGCATGCGATACGACTGGTCGATTATAGTATCATTGAGAACATGATAAGCAAACAATTTATAGTCACTGATTTCTTTTTCAGTGTATCCATTTTCGGCTTTTTGAGAAGGAGGCATCAATCCATATGAAATGCGTGTTAATCCACAGGCTTGCTGCCACTTGGCTATTCCGTATAAGAATTTGGGTGGATTTTTAGCTACTGTTTTTGCAGTTGATGTTGTGTCCAGCATAATAATCGCAGACACTTCATCAGGATATTTTGCGGCATAATATTCACTGTAAATGCCGGACGCGGAGTGAGGCATTAAGACATAAGGCGTCTTAAAGCCAGCCGAGGACAATGCAGTTCTAATTTCTTCCGTGTAGTTTTCATTTGTTCGTGGTGTATCTGCCAGGTCGCTGAAGCCAATACCAAAATATTCAATGCAAACAACAGTATATTCTTTAGAAAGTTCTCCCATCAGTGGACCAAAGTCCGCACTTGGTAAGGACACCCCAAAACCCGGTAACAACACAATTGTTTTCTCACCATCGCCCATAGAATACACATTCATCTTTCGTTCGTTTACTTCTACTATCTGTCCATAAGGTGAGACAGCTTCAAGCTCATTTGAAAAAAATATTTTGTTGATTGCAAATCCGATTATATTAAGACAAATAATGATTCCTAAGATAATTGCAAAAACAGTCATTATCTTTTTACCTCTTCGTTTTAATTTTATCCATTTTGCTCATCATTTTCTGTGGGTGCAGATATCACAGAAATATCTCTGGCTTTTCTTCCGTTTGCAACTTCAAAATTGTATTTTATGAGAAGCCCACGCAGCTCCGATAAAAATTGGTCGAACTCATTATCATCCATCATCAGTACTGAATTGTTCAAAAAAATTTTATCTTTAGCAGGGTCCGGATTTTCGCCGCTAAAATAGTAGTGAAACCTTGCATATCTGTTCATCAAAAAACCCAATGCATTCTGAGAAGCATTTCCAAGGGTGTTATGCTTTGATATTTCCCCTATATTCAAGGCAAGGGTTCTTTCAAGGCTACCTCGAATCTTTTTTTCGGATACAACAGATAAGATGTTGTTGTCCAATAAAATATTGATATGACGGTACATGGTGGTCCGCGGAACATCACTGATTATTTCACAAAGCTCTGTCGCAGTAATGCTTCGTCTTGTGGAAAGCTCTTGTATAATTCTCATTCGGACAGGATTTAACATAACCTCATTTATGTCTTTCGTAATACTACACCTCCATTGATTCCATTTTTAATTATATTTCCAATAATGGAATCAATCAAGCAAAAAAATAGAACCTGTTTTAAGGTTTGCCTTTCTGACCTTTACCGAAGAGGATAACGGGCCGGCACCCGGAAAAGTGGTGCAGCAAAGTTTAATAGATGCGGATATAAAGATTAAACTAGAGATGGAGGCAGCAAACTCGGCATTAATAAAACCCTCCGCCCCCACGATTGGGGGGCGAAGGGTTGGGGGCTGGGGGTTGAAAGGACCCCGGTGTCCGAACATTAACGTTGAATCAAGCCACACATGACCAGGCACGACCAGTAAGATTTGACCCATTAGCTGGGCTGGTAATGTGTAGTCTCCGTCGGATAGCTATGATCGTACCCTAGATACCCTTTTGCTCACTTGGCTATTTTACTTAGTGGCCTCGATTATATAAGAAGCAACAAAGTCTTCAATATGCTTACCTGGGGCCCAAGTGGCTACAATCTCTCTACTGTTCTCTTTGGGGGCCATTTTAACCTCTCTAAAGCCGGCATTACGAAGCATAGCTTCGATATCACCAACATATTCAGCGCCACCAATACAACATGAAATCAAGGCCAAGTCTTCCTTTATATTTTGCAGTATTGGCGCTATAGCCACAACGTCTGATATGGATAGCCTGCCGCCGGGCTTGAGAACCCGAAAAGCATCTTTATATACCTGCTGTTTATCCAAGGAAAGATTGATTACACAATTGGAGATGATCACATCCACTGATGCATCGGCTACAGGTAAATGCTCAATTTCCCCCAACCTAAACTCCACATTAGCATAGCCACTTTTCTCAGCATTTTTTCTGGCCAACTTAATCATATCCGGAGTCATATCAACCCCAATTACATGACCAGTTTCGCCTACCTGCATTCTGGCCAGGAAACAATCAAAACCTCCGCCACTGCCCAGATCAACAACAGTTTCTCCTTCTTTAAGCGCCGCTATGGCAATCGGGTTCCCACAACCTAGACCCATGTTGGCTTCCGGCGGTACATTGGCCAGATCAGCTTCTGTATACCCTATCTGAAGAGATGCTTCACTGATATCCAGCGGCACAGGGCTGCAGCCGCTGTCTCCACTGCAGCAGCTTCCCCCGGACCCGTTTACCGCAATGGCGGTATAATTTTTGCGAATAAATTCCCTGATGGCTTCCTTATCTTCCATTAACTCACCCCATTTTTTTTGTTTATAAGCTCTTCATTTATAAAGACGCAGGGCAAGAAAAAAGGACGCATACTATTACATCTTTTTTTTTTAGAATGACTGCCTTTATGTTATAATCTACCGCTATTTTAAATTAAAAGCTAATTTTCTTTTACCGGATTAGAGTTGCATGTATCAAGGATTAATGCTATATAAGCTGGTAATCCAGGATTTCCATTGCATCCTGTACAAATTTCGGGCATACGGTGGTAAAGAGTTTATTATCTAGCGCGTATTTAAAGCCTTCAGCAGTACCAATGTCACAATTTATTAACTCTTTACAAACTATAGATCCGTTCCGGGTTTCAAAATCCTTAATAAATTGCCGCACAGTGGCAAAGGTCTCTTTTGTGGACCTATTAGTCATGGTATCCGCATCCGTATATTTTAAGCTTAATACCATAAAGGCAGCACTAACAGCACCGCATATGCCCCCTCTATTGGCTACTCCACCCCCAAAGGCACCAGCAAGCTTTATAGCTGTTTCCTCGTCCAGGCCTAGTTGTGGAGCAAAGGCGGCAAGAACAGCCTGAGAACAATAAAATCCATTATTAAACCGTGATAAAGCCGTTTCTAATTTACTCATAATTATCACCTCTTATAAAGTACTACATATTTATATACCCTTATTTTAGCAGTATTTGCAATCACTGCATTTATGTCTATAATCTATTACATTCCCTAAACGGTTAAATTCCAAGTAGCAGCAGTCAAAAAGCATTTCCTTCAACTTTCCCCGTGCCCTTTGCACCCTCGATTTCGCACCGGATACCAATAAACCCATTCTTTCCCCCAATTCCTTCTGGGTTTGATTCTGGAACTCCGTTAAGATAAAGCGCCTGTTTATATTTTTCGGGTAAGTATTGGATCATGGTTCTTAAGAATTGTGTAATTTCCTCATTGGCATGCCCGGAACTAATACAGAAAGATATGTTAACTTCTGTTAGATCCTCCATTACACCGTAAGCCTCGTAGTCATTGGCTACCATTTCTTATTACCAGTTTTTCCTTAACAGCGTCAATGATCAGGTCTCATCCAAACCACCGTAGAACCTTAGCTTGCCATCAGTCACCGTCAGCGGCAGGCGTACCCGGTCTAATTTTTTACTACCTCGGGATAGTTTTTAATTTCGCTGGTTCTAACATCAATGAATTTATAATCAATACAGTTGCCGAAAACATCCTTTAAGTTCTTCGGCCTCTTGCTGCATGGTTTTTGCAGGTTCTTCGCAGCACCCTTCGCCGCAGCAACATTCTACGGAAATACCTGGTGCAACAACGCCGAAAACGTAAATGCTAGTCTTGTTTCCTGCCATATGCGTACCTCCTTGGTGTAAACCTTGACATTTAGCAAACCACAACAAATTGTTCAGTAAAAGCGCAGTTACGGCCATCATCAGGGACAGCACCGTACCTAGTCCTACTCCCTTGCCCACCAGGGCCTCAACAATCGGCAGGGTTCCGAAAATCATAGTCTGTAAAAAACCAACAGTCATGGGAACAGTTAGTTATTCATTTCAAATATCGACATCCTGCCTCCTCCCTGACTATATTTACCGTTCAAGGTATTTTCCTGTCTATGCGCAGAATTTACTAGGATCTCTAAAACAGCTTTAATATTCTCGATCGTAGCAGCATCCTGCTCTTTCAACATTTCATATACATAAGCCGAATACCTATGAACTATTTCCGAGGCCATTTCTTCCCCTTTGGCGGTTGTATTTACACAGCACACGCGTCCGTCTACTGAAGATATCTCACGTGTCACGTAACCTTTGTTTCCTAAACGATCAATGATTTTGCTGGCCCCGCTTTTGGTAAAATTTAAGGCATTCCCTATTTCTTGAATAGTGATATTTTCCGAATCTTTAATTTTTTTAAGAGCCATGTATTCCACTAAAGACAAATCCCCGCAGCACTCGCCATTAATGCTATGAGCGCCAAAAAGCCAGGATAATTCTTGGATCAGGTTATAAATATTGATAAAATCTTTATCCATTAAAGTTATGCTCCTTAGTAAATTTACTTTCCGTTATCAGCCATTATACGGGCTATAGTTTCCAGTGTCAACTATTACATTATATGTTAAAGAGTTCTCACATGCATGCAAAAATACTTTCAAAGAGTTTTGATGTAAGAATGCATGCCTATCAAATTGCTTCCGGAGCGTAGGTTATAGGCAGCTCATTATATTTAAAATATGTAGCTAAACTTAACGAATATTAGGGCTGGTGCTTTTTTAATTCGTTCGAGTAATTAGTGCATTCCGGCTCTAAAACCCTGAATAACCTTGCCATGTTTATTCAGGGTTTTTTATAGCGCAGGATTCCCTCGTTGAGGAATTCCAACAAGAACTTGGCTTTTTCTTGCATTAATTCGTCCTCGCAGCCCAGAAATTGAGAAAACGCATCTTCCTTTATAAGGGCGGCTTCGTCCAAAGTCTTCCCTTTCACCAATGTACAAAAAACCTCTATGGCAACGTTGGATGCTGGATCACAGATACATTGATACTTAATATCAGAAATGCGGTTGTTGTCCACCTGGATATAGAGATACAAGAAATCATCCGTATTTCCACAGACGGGGCTTACTTCTCCGAAAGTTCTCAGGAATATGGATTCATTTTCGATTTTGCCGACATACTCAAACCCCGTTTTTATTAATCCCCGGTAATACGCCATAATTGCTTCGTGCATTTCGTTCTCCTTTCCCTGCTTAACTTAAATCTCAGATATAGCCGCGCTCTTTGAATATCTCATCCAGCGCTTCCAGGAATACCCGGCATTCCTCCATGGTATTGTAGAAGTAGCTAGATACCCGATATACCATTCTATGCTCACTGTGCGATATGGGACGGGTCCATTCCGGTCCGAATTTCTCGTTAAAATAGGCATGCACACAGAAAACACCGTCCCTGATCATGACGTTGTTCTTTTCGCTAAGGTCGGCGGCTATCCCCATCGCATTCGGTCTTTTGACCTCGAAGGTCAAGATTCCACCCCTTTGCGCCGCATCTTGTGGGCCGACAATGCTGAACCAGCCCGTATCACCATAACGGTTCATAAGTTCCTCGGACAAAAAATGGTTTAAGCTAGCCTCATGGTCCCTTATCCTGTCCATACCAATCTGCTGTATGTATTGGACAGCTGCTCCTGAGGCAATCTGGGCAGGGTAATTCTGGATTCCTGCTTCGAATCTATCCGGTGGAAGCATTAATGTGTAGGAATAATATGTCGAATCGGCAACCGTGCCCCCACCCTGGATGACAGGTACTATCACATGCTCCGCCTCACCCTCTTCATGGGGCATTTGCCCAAGTAGTTCTTTTTTCCCATAAAGTACACCCACCCCTCGCGGCCCACACATCTTATGCAGTGAAAATGCCAAGAAATCAGCGTCCAGGTTCTGAACGTCAATCGTTTGGTGGGGTACGGCCTGAGCGCCATCAAGGAGTACCAGGGCACCGTATTGATGTGCTATTTTGGTTATTTCTCTGGCTGGGATGGTATAACCGGTTACGTTTGACGTGTAGGCCATACTGACCAGTCTGACCCGGCCGGTTTTCAGCTTCCACTCGAAAGCATCGAGGTCAAAGCGATCATTTGTTACTGTAAAATCAACCTTGATACGTCCTGCTTTCTGCAGCTTCAGCCAGGGAAGCAAATTAGAATTGTGTTCCGTATCGGTTAGTAAAACAACATCCCCGGGCTGAAACGGGAAACCAAGCGCCACCATGTTGAGGGCATGAGTTGTATTCAGGGTGAAGATGATTTCTTTTTTAGAACCGGCGTTGATAAACTCGGCGATGATCTGCCGTGAGCCCTTAATACCCTTCCCGGGATTTCCTTCAATGTGATCGGAAACCTCTTGGGCAAACCAGTGACGGCTTCTTGTGCCGCTGCAGGAGGGGTATTCCGTATAATACTCTTGAATTGACTCAAAAACCTGTCTGGGTACCAGGGTTGTGCACGCATTATCCAGGTAAATGGGGGGTTTCCCCTTGCGCTGTCTCTTAAGTGAGGGAAAGTCTTCTCTACTTTCCTCGATGGATTTTCTGCTATCCATGTGTTCCACCTCGTCCAGTCTCCGTAGCACTCGCCATTAATACCATGGGCGCCAAACTCAGGATAATTCTCAGATTGGATTATAAATAATGATAAAATCCTTATCCATTAGTACTCCATTCTTAGCATAATTTAGTTTCCGCTATCAACCATTATATGGGCTTTGGTTTCCAGTGTCAACTATTTATACACCACCTATTAAGCTTAACCTGTTTGAATTGGCGACAGCCCGCAAGCAAAATAAAACCCATCCCGGCACCCGGAATAGTGGTGTAGGAATTTAAAGTTTAAAGGATGTGGATAATAGCCCAGGAATGGGCCAAGGATAAATTAAAAGAATAATACCAACCCGAGTAGGGTTATTACTCTTTGGACCTGCTCAGAACCAAATATCTGCTTAAGAATTACTAAATAAACAAATTAAATCTACCCCTTCAGGAATATGCCGAAGGGGTAGAAGGATGTTTTACATCTTATTCATGCCGACCTTCACGGCTTTTTTAGTGTACACCGGCACTAGCGGACTCATGAGCATAAACTTTTCCAAAAACTGCTGTACGCCTGCTTCAAAACCATCCTTTTATCTGCCTTGGCTAAAACATTAAGTAGCCGGTCTGTCTAAGGTGATAGACCTTAGGTTAGGAAAATAAAATCTGTTTACTGCGCACATCATAAAGTCCCGAAGGGGTTATTCTGATAAAAGGAACCCCTGTATGGCTCAAGAAGTACAGTGTAACCACTGGGCCGGATTGGCAGCCCCGGTCCAGCAGATACTGCTCGATCACCTTTAATTCTTTATCCATGCTACTTACATCCTGGTCCGACGTAATTCCGCCTACCACCATTGGATATTCCGCCTTGATTACACCCCCGTCCACCAGCACGAGCCCACCGTTTATCTCCAGCATCCGGTTAAAGGCCAGGGCCATATCAGCATCATTATTGCCGATTACATAGGGCGTATGGTGGTCATGGGCGGTGCTGGTGGCCAGGCCGCCAATAGAAGCACCGAAACCCTTCAGAAAGGCATTAGCAAACCTATCCCTACTGATATGCAACATACTAATTTTTAGTATATCTTCACCTTCAACTACGAGCTTACCGGACTTTACCGGAAGATTGGCATGGTCCAACTTGGTAATCGTGCGGTTAATAATTTTAGCCACAGGGACCTGCTCATATTCTCCCTCAGCTGCGGTGGCCTTAACGGCAAAATGCTCGGCGGTAGCCTTAAAGGTGGGTACCCGTCCGGGTCGCCAGTCTTTGGTATTAAAACGAGGGCAGTTTAAGGGTAATTTTTGTTTTAGCCGTCCCTGCTCTGCTATTATCTCACCGTTAACCATTACTTTTACCGGGTCAGGCAAAGACGGGCTTTCCAAGAACAATATATCGGCAAACCGCGACGGCCCAATCCCCCCAACCAGCCGGTCAAGCCCCAGGTACTGAGCTGCATTTATGGTAGCCATTTGGATCGCTTTTATAGGCGGTATGCCATACTCAATAGCCTTTTCCACCAAAAATTTCATATACCCCGTGGCTAAAATATCGCTCGGGCTAAACCAGTCCGGGGTTAACATCAACCATCTGGTATCCAGCTCCGGGTCCGAGGTAACTGCGCGCACCAGGGGTTCCATGTCACTTATAATAGACCCGTGCCGCAGCATAGCGGGCAAGCCAAGATAAACCCGCTGCTGTATTTCCTCGGCGGTCATGCCCTCATGACAAGATGTTATACCAACATTGATCAAAGCATTTAATGTTTCAGGCGAGCAGCCTGCTCCGTGGCCTTCCAAGCGTTTTTTCATACGGCGCCCCAGATCAAGCTTGCTTAATAACGTTTCATCAAGATCAAGAGCTCTGACAAAGGCAACTAGCTCGCTAACTGCCAGCACCCTGGGGTGCTGAATAAATTTGGCGAACTCCTCCATCGGAAGGCTATCTTCTCCCTCCAGATGGGGGAAAAGTGGATTGGTGGCAGTAATACAATAAAAAAATTTCAATGGTAGATGTTCAGTCATATCCAGCATGGCCTGGATACCCCGCGTCTTAAGAGCCGCCGTTTGCGATTTAGTCTCTGTCAAAATAGTCGTTGTCCCGTGGGGAAGTATTTCGTTTGCCAAAGCAATGGGATTGGCACCGAAATCGGTGTGTCCGTGAGGATCGATATAACCCGGCGCCAAAAACAAGCCTTTGGCGTCTATAATTTCTGTTGCCTCACCTATCATGTTATCCTTGGTACCCACATAAGCAATTCGGCTGCCCTTAATAGCCACATTCAGCCCGGACTGTATTTTCCCGGCGTAGACATTAATTAATTTAGCATTGATTATGATTTTATCGGCGTAAGCTCTGCCCAAGGGCACTTGAATTAAAGCCTTGTACTCTTCCATGTTCACGTTATAGAGATCAAACTCAGAACTCATTAGCAAGCACCTGATTTCTTAATTTAATATTTATTTGAATATTTGTTGAGTCAGTTTCCTTAAAAAGATGGTGATTACCCATAATTAATTACATCCCAAGCATAGTACCGACCTGGGTGCCACCGGGAAACCGCCTACCAAGCTTCTTAACGAGTATAGCGAAATAGAGGTAAGCTTAACTAAAAATAAACACGTTTTTTGTTGTTTATTATATCAATTGTAGTGGTTTGCACACAATGGTATAATTGCATGCAAAACAATTATACGGAGGAGACAACAAAATGCCTGTCAATATTGAAGACTATCCTATGAACTGGTCGCCCGTACCAAATTGCCACCGCAACGGGAAAAAAAAGCATCGTACCTGCACGAAAGAGCAAAACAAAATTGTAAATCGCTATTCACTTACTTTCACAGAAGGAAAATTGGAAATTGGTTAGAATTGTATAATAAATCATCACGCTCAAAAAAGAAAGGCCATCTGGGTAAGACTAAAGAATAATTATTTGGAGGTACGCGCACATGTCATCCCGACAACAGCTAAAAATATTTACCGGAAATGCCAATCCCGCTTTAGCAGAGGAGATTGTCCACTACCTCGGTGTTTCCTTGGGATCTGCTAAGGTTACTCATTTTAGTGACGGGGAAATACAGGTAAAAATAAACGAAAGTGTGCGGGGAGCGGATGTCTTTATCATTCAACCCACCAGCGAGCCGGTGAACCAGCATTTGATGGAGCTGCTTGTCATGGTGGATGCCGTGCACCGGGCGTCAGCCCGCAGAATTACGGCGGTAACTCCCTATTACGGATATGCCCGGCAGGATCGTAAGGCTCGGGCACGTGATCCCATCACCGCCAAACTGGTGGCTAATTTAATCACCGCCAGCGGTGCCAAACGGGTTGTTACTATGGATTTACATGCCGGGCAGATTCAGGGATTTTTTGATATTCCGGCGGATCATTTACCGGGCGTACCGCTTTTGGCCCAGTATTTTATTCAGCAGAAACTGGACAATGTCGTGGTGGTGAGCCCCGATTTGGGTAGTGTACAACGAGCCCGGAAATTTGCGGAAATAATTGGCGCCCCTCTCGCCATTATCGATAGGCGACGCGCTGAACCAAATGCAGCTGAAATCAAGCATATCATTGGTGATATTCGCGGTAAGAATGTAATTATGATTGATGATATCATAGACACGGCCGGTACTATTACCCAGGGAGCGGTAACCCTTAAAGAATTGGGAGCGGAAGATGTTTATGCTTGTTGCACCCACCCCGTGCTCAGCGGTCCTGCCGTGGATCGGCTGGCGCGTTCACCCATACGGGAGGTAGTTGTTACTAATACTATCCCCCTACCGGAAAGCAAAAGAATTGATAAAATAAAAATACTGTCAGTAGCACCGCTTTTGGGAGAGACTATTATGCACATACATGAGAATCTGCCGGTAAGTACACTTTTTGACTGAAATAAGTCCGCAAGGCAAGGATGTCCATCGCAACAACGCCACGATATGATCCGCAAGGACCAATCGTGGCGTCTGTGCTGATTAATCATTATGGGCGCATTAATAAAAAGTGCACAAGGAATTTCTTAGAACTGGTCGAATATAAAATTAAAGGCAGTACTATTTTTACAGCTATCACATTAGGATTATTTATAAATCTTTAATCGTAAGGGTGAGGATTAATGGACATGTTCGCCATTATAGCTGAAAATAAAATTCGTGAGGCTATGCTGAAGGGAGAATTTGAGGATCTGCCAGGTCAGGGTAAGCCCTTACAGGTTGATGATCTCTCACGTGTTCCAGAAGAACTACGCGCTAGCTACATTATATTAAAAAACTCCGGGGTTCTGCCGGAGGAAATGCAATTACAGAAAGAAATTATGAATTTACAAAATCTAATAAACTGCTGCTATGAAGACCAGACCGATGATGGTGAAATTAAATCGCTAAAGAAAAAACTAAATGAAAAGATGCTTCGCTACGATATGATAATGGAAAAAAGGAAAGCTAGATCAAACAACGCTATGATTTCATACCAAAATAAGATTAGCAGAAAACTAGGTCGGTATAAGTAATCGCATGTTAGAATTTTCATTCTAATCCCACCAAAATTAACGCAGGTGGGATTTAACTTTTTATAGAAAGAGATACTAGAAGATACCAAGGCACAGGAAAGAGAACGATAAAGCCAGGTTGCTATAATTAGCTGAGGTGAAAAGCATGTGTACAATGCTCATGGCATATAAATTTCATCCTGCATATAATTTTATTTTTCTCGGCAACAGAGATGAATACAAAGACAGGCCGTCCAGGGCAGCCCATTTTTGGCCGGCCTACCCGATCCTTTTGGCTGGAGTTGATTTGTCCAAAGGCGGCACCTGGACTGGTATAACCAAAGAAGGACGCTTGGCTTTTGTCACCAACTACCGTGATTTTTCTATACCTAGAAACGCTACCCTTTCGCGAGGCGCCTTAACCCGTGATTTTTTAATTGATTCCGCCGCACCGATAGAATACCTGCAAGATATCCAGGGGCAGCGGAAAGCTTATGATCCCTTTAATTTAGTAGTGGGTACACAGACGGAGTTATATTATTATTCTAATATGGAAAATCAAATTCGTCCCGTTCAACCAGGGGTGTATGGTTTAAGCAACGCTTTGTTGGACACTCCCTGGCTTAAAGTAACTAAAGCCAAGGAACGGTTGGTTAGTCTCTTAGCTACTAATTTTTCGGTCCAACAGCTCTTCAATATTTTAGAAGATACTGAAGTTCCTCCGGATGAAGCGCTTCCCCATACCGGCCTTACTTTAGAAAAAGAGCGAGCTTTGTCTACTATTTATGTGGACACCACTAATTATGGCACCCAATTTCAAACAATCATTCTGATTAGCACCAGTGGAGAAGTGCAATTTTATGAGAAAGCATTAGTGGGCCAGGATAACCGGCAGCTTTCCACTTTTGCCTTCAATTTGCTGTAAACTGTCTTAAGCAGCCAAACTCCAATAGCCAGCTCATCCTCATTAAGACGAATCGTATCATCACCATCAAGTTCAGCATAAAAACCCGCCAGGATGGTGTCGGTAAACGGCAAGGGCTGGCTTTTATAATAGCGGATATTTTTAACCTTCAGGCCACTTCCTCCATGACCTCCCTGCGCACTGTATTAGTTGTGTTCAACTCGGCTGAATAATGATTTCTCTTTGACATGTTTCCAGTACAACTCACATTTTTAATATTGTGTCTCACTATTTGGGAGCATTATAGAAAGTATACAAGGAATTTCTTAGAACTGGTCCGAATATAAAATTAAAGGCAGTACTATTTTACAGCTATCACATCAGGATTATTTATAAATCTTTAATCGTAAGGGTGAGGATTAATGGACATGTTCGCCATTATAGCTGAAAATAAAATTCGTGAGTCTATGCTGAAGGAAGAATTTGAGGACCTGCAGGGTCAGGGCAAGCCCTTGCAGATTGATGATCTCTCACATGTTCCGGAAGAACTTCGAGCTAGCTACATTTTAATTCGCTAAAGAAAAAACTAACTGAAAAGATGCTGCGCTACGATATGATGATGGAAAAAAGGAAAGCTAGATCAAACAACGCTATGATCTCATACCAAAATACGATTAGCAGAAAACTGGGTTGGTATAGGTAAATATTTTGCCTTATTTGGGCATCGGATTTGGACTTAACTCAAAATTCAGGACACACCCACTTTAAATTGTCAACGCCTCCAAATGATAAGGCTTCCGATAATTCGGAAGCCTTTTTGACTGGCACACTTTGAGTAGCGTCAAATTAAATTACAGTTTATTTTGAGTGTTTCCGTTTTGTCCGGGTCTTTGCATATTTGTTAACATTGAAATTTGGTTATCATTTAAACCAAGCTCTTTTAATTTGATCTTGACTTCATTGGTTATACTGCCATTGGCATCTTGAAGGATTTGCATTACCTTTTGCATTGTTTCCCTATCTGGCATGTTGCCATCCGGTCCGTCATTTGGACCTCTACCACCCATCATTGACCCCAAATCGCTTAAGTTCAAGGTTCCGGCCTTGATTAGTTGATCAGGATTTGCCGTTTGTTCGGCAGTAGTGATTGGAACCGTGCCTTCAAGCTGTCCCTGAACACTCTCGGCACGAAGATTCCCCAGGGTAATAAAGGATTTAAACGCTTTTTCGTATTCCTCATAGGTGCAGAAGGCTGTTGGATCATTATTCACATAATCAGAGATAAGTTTATTCAATTCCTGTACTTTAGCTTCAAATTTGCCGTCAGCAAAGTAACTGTCGATAAGTTCCTGTAAATACAGATGGTATGTTTCCAGATACTCGCTGTTGGCAAATAACTTATCTATAAGCGGACGAGAGGACATTTCGACGCCGCTGACCGGTGTATCAATCGGGAAGTTTATCACCGCTGAAACATCCCCATTTTGAAAACCGCCCCAGGCCAGGTTGTAGTCCCAAGGCAAAATGGTAAGCTTTCCTTCATTCTCATAGAGGTAATAATTTTGAGCCATCCGGGATGAATAACTATCCAGATTTACCACAATGGTGTGTGCGGCAAGGTAACGTAAAATGGCATCTACGTCAAAATATTTTTCCAGATCAGTTCCATTGGATAGTGCTTTTAACGCTGTTATAACACGCTGATAATCCGATTCGTCACTCTTACCAACAGCATTTTCAAAAATAGCGCTATAGCTGGAGGAGCTGTCATCGCTATATTGTAAAGAACCACCGGTATCGCTGGCACCCATTTTACCGCCTCCCCCGTTTGGTAGCTTTTCATCATTATTTATGCCGGGGGCTGCTTTTGGTGTACTGTTGTTTTCTATATTTTGATTGTTGGGGGCTTGCGGCATATCCTGTGGCCTATTTGGAGGATTACCGCCAAACTCACCCATATTGCCCATGCTCATTTTAACGTTATAAAGCATGCCGGATGTGTCGCCGTAAACCCGCTCTTCATAGCTGTCGTTGTATAATTCCACCGCCAGGTATAAACCCCATGGCTCATCGTTTACGGTAATATTGGTATAACCAAAGTACGGGCAATCAACGCCAATGGTTTTCATTAGGTCATAGGAGATATACTCCTTCATATAGGTGTTGTCACCAAGCATATTGTTGACCACAAAGCTCTCCAAACCAAAACAAGTTTGATCTTCTACATATTCGTCAAATTTTAGTCGGAAGCTGTAACGGTCACTGTCCGAGGCGGCAACCTGCTTCAAGCTGGAATTACCCTTCGGACGAATACCCACATCGGTAAACTTGGTCCCGTTAACCACGACATCCACCTTGATATACTCTTCCTTTGTAGCATTATCGAGCATGGTTTGCCACTCAGTTTCATCAGCAAGAATATCAATAGAGATTATGTTTGCGCCAAATATTTTTTCGACATATTCCGGGGTTGCACTAGCGCTTTCGTTGGCGCTTGATTTACTGCTACTGCAGCCTGATAAAATCCCTGTCATGATAGATAAACAAAAAATAAGGACTATTACAACACTGCGTTTTCTAAGTTTGCTTGGCTCAATTTTTCCCATATTGGTTAGCACCTTTCCCTTAGCTAATTTTATTTACCCTATCATACAACGCATAGCTGAAAATAACCTGAAAAAGGCGTTTCAGACCAATTTCAGCTTTCTTTATGGTATTTACAGAAAAAGCAGCAAAGCCGTAGATCCTTTCCCACAAGGAACTACGGCTTTTTCAGTCAATCAGGAATTACCCCTTTGATCTCCAGGGTTGGAACCTCCCAGAAGGGATTATATTTTTCAATCACCTTCCTTAGCCCCATTAGGTAAGAGGCCACTTTGATAAATTAAGGTTACATCACAATATTCAATGACCGTCCACTTTCTTCTAAGCGGTCAATAAATAACATTTCCAGCTTACCTCGGATACCTTGATACTAACTTGCCAGCTGAATCATAAAGAGCACCGGGGTCGCCATCATTATTCCATATATTCGTTGTTGTCCAAACAATAAAGCCTGGTGCTGACGCAGCATTAGGGCCGGTTGCTACTTTAACAGCTGCACCTGCTGCCAGTGTCATCCCGGCAGGAAAAATAAATTCCTGATTTCCTTTCTCACTGACCAGCTTCCAGCCAGAGATATTAACCGCATTAGCGCCATTATTTTTAATGGTGGCCAATTCAGACTTTAAATCAATATTTGCTATAATAACGTTAGCAGCTGCATTGCTTCCTGGCAACGCTGCGCTGCCCGGTAATACGACCGGGTTTATTGTCCCTGTATTTGCGGAACTTACTCCTACTGTTGTTGGCTGTGTGTTAAAAGTTATTGTCTTGCCATCACTGGTGGCAATAATAGTGCCCTGTAAGTCTGTGCGAAAGAGCTTAATGCCGGCTGTTGATAATTTAGCTAAAGTTTCTACATGTGGATGACCGTAATCGTTATCCTTACCCACACAAATGACAGCATGCTTGGGTGAGACTGCCTTTATAAAAGCTGCTGAGGTGGAGCTTGAGCTCCCGTGATGGCCAACCTTTAAAACGTCAGCTTTAAGGTTATAACCGGCACTGATCATTTCAGCTTCAGAGATATCCTCAGCGTCACCAGCAAATAAGAAGCTGGTATTACCAAATACTAGCCTTAACACAGCGCTGTAATTGTTTAATTCTTCGTAGCCGGTACCGTT
Organism: Desulfoscipio geothermicus; assembly: GCA_016841205.1. Lineage (GTDB taxonomy): Bacteria > Bacillota > Desulfotomaculia > Desulfotomaculales > Desulfallaceae > Sporotomaculum > Sporotomaculum geothermicum_A. Next base: position 871 of record JAENZP010000019.1, on the reverse strand, counting down.
AGGTGCAAGCAGTTCTGCTGTTGCCCCCTGGCCTACAGCAAGCTTTAAGCCACCCTTGGCTTCTGTAACCTTTAGCCCTTCGTTTTTTATCGCTAATACTGAATTTTCATAGGTCTCTGTGGTTTGGGTAACTCTGGGCAGATATACTTTACCGATATCAAAAGACTTTATAACAACATCAAGGCCACCTATGTGGTCCTCGTGGGGGTGGGTTCCAATCACGTGGTCAAGCTTATTGATACCTTTATTTTTTAGATAGTTTACTACCGTGTAAGCATCACTGCTTTTGCCTGCATCTATCAGCATATTCTGGCCGGAAGGTAATTGGATCAAAATAGCGTCTGCCTGGCCAACGTCTATGATATGTACTTTGAGAGTGCCGGTAACTGCTGCCCCCATCACTTGCGAAGCGATATTGATAGTTTGGGTAGTCCCATCCCACTCAACACTGGCCCCCAAAGCTTCGGATACAAAGCGGAGCGGAACCATAGTGTTACCCTGGATTATTTTACCGGGTACCTGCAGGGTTACCGCCTGACCGTTAACGTAAGCTGTTCTAGAACCAATCTGGAGCTTTACCGAGGTTTGCGCTTTTGTAGCAGTGACTGTTTGCGTGGATGCATCCCAGCCAACAGTGGCACCGAGCGCCTGGAATATTGACCGCAGTGGTACCAAGGTGGTATTGTATTCGCTGGCAGTTGAAACCTTCAATTGCGAACCGTCCACAAACACCTGCGCTGCCATAGCTGGTAATGCAAATGCGAGAACCATCGCCAACGCTAACCACAAAACAAAAATCTTTCGCCTCATAACTTGTCCTCCTCGTATAGTATTTTTAGAATCTTCTTTTCGAAGAATTTCCAGTTAAATT
>JAENZP010000034.1 GCA_016841205.1 Desulfoscipio geothermicus | reverse complement strand
TTGAAAAGAAGTAAAGCACCAAGGCGCTAGATAACATTAGTAAGCTCCATAACTGAGCTAATTCCGACCCGGATAGTACCAGCCACATTTAAAACCACCCTTCCCGTGTGGCTACCTCCCAGAGGAACTTCATGCCGGTTACAACAATTAAAATTATCAACAATATAGCTATAATCATTTCCCCGTATGATAAACTTTGTATTATTTCAAAAACACCGTGAGGTGTTAAAACTTCATACTTAAACATTATTTATCCCCACTACTATAATTACATAACTTTATATAAAAAACAACCTGACAATTTTGTGACATATTTGTGACATATTTGTGACACAAAAAAGCAACTCTTATGTGAGTTGCTTAATTAAATTGAAAAATTACTTTTAGCTTACATAGAACTTGCAAACGGTATCTATAACCTGTTCTTGTTGTAATGCCCATCCTCTCTGCTGTCTTTTTAATTGTTAAACCGTTTTTATAATGTAAAACAATAAATTCCTGCAAATGTTCCGGAAAACCTTCGCTTAAAGTATCTAGTGATTTAACTATACTTATTTTTTTACTTGTAATGCTATCCAACTCTAAATTATGTTCTTTTGATAAATTAAGAAAACCTGAATAAATTTTATAACTTTTTAGTTCACTTTCTATTTTACTAAACATCATTCTCTCTTTTTTTAATCCTGCAAGTTGGGCCATATAAATACCCTCCATTTTGCATTTGGTTAATTAAATACATAGTATTTTAATAGTAAACATACGCGGCGCGGAAGCCGTAAACACGTCGGCGTAAGGGACGCTATAAGCCGGGCATAATGCATCTACGCCGCTGCATCTTTAAAAATTTTGAAAAGCTGTTGTTCCCGCTGTTCGTTAAACCACGCTTCTATATTCCATCCTTTCACAAATCACCGGAGGCCAAAGCTATTTTTTCTATAGTTTCCCCTTCTGTGATTTTATCGGAGATACTAAACTTTTCACCATCTTCATGGCCTTTTTCATATGCCTTTGAATGACCCTGAAATTGGGTACTGGTGTTGACTTTCCTTTTTCTGAATTTAATTTGCTTATACGCATCAATAACCTCCTGGTCTTTAACTAAAACCAGGCCCCATTCTTGGTTTGCCTTTTTTTGAGCTTCAAACTTTTCATGTAAACCATTAATAAAGCCTATTGCATAATCGTTTTCCAGGCCCCTGGTGCTATAACCATACTTAACGTATTCATATTTGATCCTCTTAACGGCGCTGTCTATACAATCAATCGCATATTCTAAAACAATGTTACATACCGTAATATCCTCTTCCCTGCCAAGATAAGTAATGGTATGTGAATACTTGGTCTTAAAATAAAGCTCACAGCCAAAATTATCCGCAATTAACCTTGCTAAATTTGCCTTCCATTTGGCTTTAGTGAAGGATATTTTAGTAATATTTTCTTTAATGGCATTATCGGCAATATTAAATTCCCTCACTTCTTTGAGAGAAAGTTTATGTTTTGCCAATAGCTCCTGTGCCTTTAACATGGATAATTCAGCTTCATGTTTATTACTGCTTTCACTCAGAGCTAACAGCTTTTTTATTTTTTCTATTAGCTTGGTATCCAAATTAACACCTCTTTATTACATAATGGTTATACTGCAAAGCTAAACCTTATACCACCTTAAACCATATTTTTCTTGGCCAATTCTCATTAGTTCCCAATACTTGTGTTTAAATTTATTAGCTTCACTTATAGCAATATTGGCTTGTCTTTTTAATGATTCAACTACTGTAGGATTTTCACTTTTTATAACTTTTTCTGCTTCCCTATATAACGATCTAATCAACGAATCTTTTAGAATCTGTTCATCTACAGCTAATTCTTGTTTTTTGGCTCTTTTTATACAGCTATTACCATTCCAAACCCCTATATGTCTTGGTATTTCATTGTTTACTTGCTCGTATAATTCTTTAGGCATTACATAATAATTATAGTGTCCTACGAAAGTTTTATGGGCTTTGCTATGGAAATCCGATTTTGATACTTTTATCTCATAGCACCGCCATATTCCGTTTGTGTCATATGTTAAATAATCCACTCTTTCCTTACCAAACCAGCCTATAGTGACCTCAAAGCACCCAAACACTCCTTGTTTATGAGTAGCGTTCCATATCTCTCTTTCAAGTTTTAGTGTTAATTCTAATTTGGCTACTTCCACCACCCTCTTGCTGCCGCATAATTTATTAACTATTCAACCAGAATACCTATTTTATAATCCGGAAAGTAGGTAATTGTTTCTGACTTAACCTCTTCCGTCCACTGATCTAATAATTCTTGTAATTCTTTAATATCTTCTCTTGAAATATTATCTCTAGCTTCTTCATGCAGATTTTCACAGGCATCATCAATAAGACTGTCTGCACCTGGCAGGGCCAAGGCTTCAGTTCTTGTTCCCCATACATAAGGCATAGGTAAGCCTGGTTCTTCTCTTAATTCGGCTAAATATTTTTTAATGTCCTCAGATAAAATATATTCATCCGGCCCGTCCACAAAAACGAGCTTAAAACGCTTAATTGCTTCTTCGATACCCATTTTATCCGCTTTTTCCCAGCGCTCTTTTTCTTTTTTTGCTGCTAAACTATTTCGTTCATTTGTTGCTTTTTCACATAAGCAATGTGCCTCTGGATGTATATACTGGCGTGGACCGGGTTGTCCACAGTAAGAGCATACTTTTTGAACACCGTTGTAGCAATCTGGACAAGGCCATAAAGATTGATGTTTATACGGGAATCCACGTATCCAAGGTTCTTCTTTAAGGCCGTAGTTATTATCCATAATCACTATTCCCAACCCTTTACAGGTAGTGCATATACGCTCGTTTTCCAAAAGGTCTTTTTCCAGCTGCTTCGGTAAATTGAGTTCAATATCTACAAATACCTTCTCCGGCATAGACATTCCCCTTTCTTTGTTTAGCATTATTTAAGCTGCGCTTCAGCCGTATCTTCTTCCCCGTCAACCATTTATGTAGACAATACTGGCATAAATGGTATTCCACATTCACCGCCTGGAAGGTTTGCGCGGACCGGCGTTGACACTTCGGGCATTTGCGCCTGGTCCTTTTTAACTCCCATCCGGTCAGGTTCAAGCATCCTGTTTGCAATGCGGTTCATCCTTCCTGCGCTAACTAACTGATCCTTCCGGTAACACTGGCATTTCTGGCATTTTTAATCCAAGCTTCTCAAACAACGGCAATATTTTAGCGTTCTCAACTTCGCGTTTGCGGTAGACTTCGTAAATTTTCATGAAATGGGCTCTTTCAACCCCTATTTCCTCCGTCCAACATAGGTTTGTCCACCCAATAGCCTTAACCGCTTTCTTAATAGCCGGATGGCTAAATTTTGGTACTCCATAAGATCCAGTCATGGAGATTTGCTCCATTACCTCACACCAGGCATCAGCTGAACTTGGTGTCCTATTGGTAAGGGATAGAGCAGCGTCACGTAGCTCAGCAACCGTAGGGAAATACTGACTCAAAGCAATATGCTTAGCAACTGCGGCCCTGGCTAAGTCAAAATCAAGATCCTGTAAAAACTGCTGATACAGCTTAATCGTGGCCTTAGGCACTTCAAACTTCGGGTATGCAGCGAAAAGCATTCCCACCAGGGTAATAGCCTCTTTTTCAGTCAATGTATACCCTCCTCCTCGATGTACTCACGTAGCGCTTGAAAGCCCTTAGGTTCTATTGGTGGTGCTCTATGGTTGTTTAAAAGTGGCCCTCCTACATAATCCTCATACGGTTTACTTGGCCCTAGGAAGGTTTTAGCATGTTTAATAAACCGGTTCTCTATGCCGTTTTCCCTGCAGCTGATAGCGTAGTTTTGAGATGCATTTATTAATATGTCAGGAGTTACACCCTCTTTAAGCCGTGCGATCCATGCTTTATATGCACCCTGCTTTTCTACTCTGCGGGGATAAACAAACCAAAACTGTTCAAACTCAGTTTCATATGTGCCTTGCCTTTTGGCAGGTTTCTCAGCCGGGGGAACATCATTATTCCCGTTGCCAGCAGTATTCTGCTGCGCTTCACCTGTGTTGTTTTCAGGCTTGTTTGAATTTGAGTTATTCAAATCGCACATATTATTTTTTATTTCTGTATCTGTATCTGTATCTGTATCTGTATCTGTCTTGCGACATGCTTGCGACACATTTACACCAATGTTATTTGCATCATCGCCAACACCTTGGGATTGTTGACCTTCCTGTTTCTTGCGACTTCGCTCTTTAGCCTTCTGATTTCTTCGCGCTTCTGGTTTCCATGAATCATATTCATACTGAAGCTTGTCCCAGTTCTGGATATAAATAACCCCATCATCATCAACTTTAATTAATTGCATCTTTTGCAAAGTACCTAGGGCCGCAATAGGATCGCCATTACGACAACCTGCTCCACGAGCTAATATTTCAGGCTCATACCCAACCCCTGGGGCAACAAAAACCACTCCCCTTTCGCTTGATTCTGAAGCCAGACACCAAATATGAATGACAAACCTGAATTCATAATCGTTAAGATGCTGTACCTTGGGATCTTGAGTCATTCTATTGTAAAGACGAAACCACTCACGGCCACTCGGCATTATATATAAAGCTCCTTTGCCTATTAATTGATTAGTGTTTGCGACATGTTTGCGACATAAAGGAAATTTTTACTTCCTCAAAGAACCCACTAATTTTCATTTCCCGTTGTATCTGACTGGTTTTTGCCAATCAGATACAACCAAAGAATAGATGCTAAAGCCATACCCGTTACAAGTCCCGTTGCTAATCCGGTCGCAAATGTCACTTGGTTAACCCACCTTCGGCCCTATGCCCATTTTTTGTGCCAGCTTGATCATTGGCTCCAATGTTTCCTTGAGGAATATTAGTCCTTTTTGAAGTTGTTCGGGGTTATTATCAACCCATGATTGAATTTCTGAGGTTTGGCGTTCTA
>JAENZP010000033.1 GCA_016841205.1 Desulfoscipio geothermicus | reverse complement strand
TGTGTAGCCCTGAATTTTTGTTTTTTCAGGTGTCTACTCAAAGGGGAGCTTATCATTTTGTATGGGGATTTTCCTATTTGCATCTTCATTAAAATATGCCTATCAGATCCTGGCATAAGACAAATATATATTTGCTCCATTCGGCAAATGATAATATACCAACAGAGGCTTACATTGACAGGGTGTCAGGAAACGTATAAAATAAATTATAAATAAATGTAACTGACAATGGTTAAAAGGGAGTAGCTGGCTAGATGAAGTCAACATACTGGATTTAATCCTGGCTTCATCGTTGGTATAAATACCAATTAGCGAGACTTTTAGCGTAGCTGTTTTATTGAGCTATACTAAAAGTCTCGTTTTATTTATTATATCAACATTTTCATGGGGAGGTATCAAAAATGGTGGTTTTTTCTGGGGCCGCATTAATGGTGGTCCTAGCGGAAATGGGTGATAAAACACAGCTACTGGCAATGGCTATGGCTACCCGTTTTCCAGCAAAGTCTGTGCTAATAGGGGTATTTCTTGCAACTATATTTAACCATGCCTTAGCAGTTGCAGTAGGTGATTATCTTGGTACAACCCTTAATATGGGAATCATTCAGATAGTTGCTTCAGCCTCCTTTATTCTATTTGGTTTATGGACCATTCGTGGTGATAGTTTGGATGGAGAAGATAAGAGAAAGACTTTTCTCGGACCGGTAATAACTGTGACTATAGCATTTTTCATTGCGGAAATGGGGGACAAGACCCAACTTGCTACGGTAGCCCTAGCGGCAAAATATAATTCTCCATTTGAAACGTTAATGGGAACAACTACCGGAATGATCATTGCTGATGCTTTGGGAATTTATGTTGGTGTTGTGGCAGGTAAAAGGATTCCTGAAAAAGCAGTAAAATGGGTATCGGCTTTGATATTTATCGCGTTTGGCTATATCGGTTTATATACCTCAGTGCCACAAGAATATATTTCTGTACCATACATTATCGGACTATTATCAATTACAGCCCTGGCAATTTATATGATTACAAAGAAAGAGCACTCACGAGAAACTGCCTAGTGTGTTTTTTGTGTCTTTATTTACCAACTAACTATACTATTGGAAAGGTGGTTGATCAAATGGATTATATATTAGGTCTGGCTATTGCAACTCTAGTTCACTATATAGTACAAGCTATAAAGAAACAGTTATTGAAACTTGCTAAAAAAAGTTGTGGAGTTAAAAGGGATATTATGATTTAATAGTTTAGATATTGTTTCCGGGTCTTCGCTTTTATCAAAGTTCGGGATTATTTTATATTTAGGGCTTGCTGAACCAAACAAAAACCCAAGAAAATCAAGGGCTTAGGAGCATATTGATAGCTTCTAATGCTGGCACAAGTTGATAATATGCTTACTCGATAAAATGTCGTATCCTGCATATTTTTACAAAAAATTGCCTAAGCATTATATTTTTATACGTAATCCTAGTAAGTCTTTATAATACAGTTCTGCCCCCCTGGCCCCATAAATAAGCTTTTCATAACGGTCGTTACTCGGCCAGGTTGCAGGTCTTCCCTTAGCGGCCGAGGGAAACCTGTAAAAATGATTCAGCTTCCATTTGACTTTACAAGGTACGGTGATGTTTTATGCTTAGGAATCAAGGATGGTGTGACTGATAAAATAGATAAAATACTGGCGTGATAATATTATATTTAGTTTACCCCTTTGTATGATAAGTGATGTTCGGGCTCTGTAATATTGACATATATGATTTATCGCCCAAGTATCAGTTTTCTTTTACGAAGACTTCTTGTATAGACCGACCCTGGACCTTAGCAATTTAGCTGTACTATTAAATCCTTCGCATAGATTAAATTTCATAATCAACTACTATTCTATCAAGTCTTGCTTCCTTTATATACGGTTTCAAAACCTTATGCAAAGGATGTATTTGATAATTATCAAAGTCTATTTTAGTCTCAAATTCAGAATACAGCACAATATCTGCACTACTTTCGGTTTTAGAAAAATCTATCCCTACTTCAATTTTTAACATTCCAGGTATTTTGCCATTTAAAGTCTCAAGCTTATCTTTAATTATCAGTGCATTTTCCTGCTTTGACTTTCCATGAGCTGTTTCTTTCAACTTCCATATGACAATATGCTTAATCATCAGTCTTAAACCTCACTTTTTATTATTAGGTGATGCATTTTCAATAGGAAAAGTAATTTTATCAGCTTTGGGTGCATCTGGTTCCCCAAAGTATGTAAACTTACCTTTCATTATAAATTTGTTTATTCCATTATTTACTGATTTTTCTACCCCCAACGTTTTTAGGTTTAGACTCTCCGAATTTTCCTGAGACTCCTACTATTATGTCGGAGGCTTCCATTCCAATATTAAATTTATGTGGCAATTCTTTGTTAGAACATCCTACTATTATAATAAATAATGATAAAATAAGTAGAAGTTTTAATGGTTTTCAATACCACGATGGTGTAATAAGAAATGCAGGTTTAGCTCTGCCCGTCTCCGGGTGGCAGGGTCAATGTGAAAAAAGATGGATAAATTTGAACGATTACAGCTTAGTAATTCGGCATATGTAATTTGCTATAAATTCCTTATGCAAGTATAGTATTTTATTTTGACTGAATGCATTAAATCCATACCGTTGGCAGCGTTTCCACGAATCAAGAATATCCTTATGGATCTTATTGATCATGCCGTATGGTTATTTTAAAGTTTTGCAAGGATATCGACAGGAAACGACTATTTCTCCAAAGGATGTTTGGGCTTTAATGGCGAATGTTTTGCTCCATCAAGGAAAATTTAATCTGTATCTAAAACTTCTAATTAAATATATAACGTTTGGTAGGCTTAAGAGAGACCTTCGGGTAGTTCGCAGAAGACCAATGTTATTAAGGGAACTCGATAGATTAACCCTTAATAACATTGGTCTTATCTATTTTTATTTATAAAGATAATGGCTTAGACTTTGAAAAGAGATTCATGACTGGCAGTAGCAACCTAGGTTAAATATCATAAAGAGGAGGAAAAAAAATGAGTGACACTATGAAAGCCCTAGTTTACCGCGGCCCTGAAAAGATTGGTTTGAGGGATCAGCAATTGAATGCATATGTCTTAGGCATACTGTGGGCGCTGGGCAGTTACGAGGAACATGCGGGAACCAAAACCATTTCCCGTTATTTTCAGCTCAGGCACTGTAGGCCTTACTTCTTGCAGGTTGTAAAACAGGAACTGGCCCTACAGAGTAAAATCCGCATTGTGCAACACAATGGCAAGCCCCAATACCGATTGAATATATATGGTATTGATATTGAGTATCTTAATTGGCTCGGCTGGCAAGCGCGACAGGCTGCAGAGCGTAATTACCCCGCCATGTCGATTGGTCATCGTGATTTTATTCTGGCGTACTTGGAAATCCATAGCAAGTTGGATACAACAACAGTTCTCAAGCGTTACAAGAGACCCCGCCTACGCATATACGGGAACATGCTATTCCTTACCGAGCTTACAAAGGTGTTGGCTGCCGAGGTGTGCACGGGGATTAAAAAACCCCAGCAAGTAAAGAACCGACAATCAGGGATAAGCGGCACGCTATTTTACCAAAGTCTCCGGGAATTGCATGCACTATTTAAGTATTTTTATAATCTACCACTCAGCCACTTTGATCGCGAGTATTACGAGAAATTCAGCGGCCTACTTCGGCAGTAGCCAGACTAAAACCGAGCGTATTACCCTACTGACTTTAGTTTTTTTCCCGTTGGCCTTGTTCCTATGTGATTATTAAAGGTATCCCGTTTCCTGGAAGCTTACTCCACCAGCCAAGTATTTGCTTTAAAGGGTCAAAATGAGACATATAACTTTAAAGTCCACAAAAAGATCCTCACTACCGCCACCATCGCTACTCGTCAGGATATCAGGGCTTTTCAAGGTGAGAATCCGGTGGAGATATGATTTTCTCAATTAGAATATCCTCACCCCGAGAACTCAATAATAACAGGCCAAGTGAAGGTGGTAAGCCTGGTGAGGCTTTTATTCAATGCTAGGTTATTACTGCTCTGAGGTACTGCCAGGATAACCCAAACCGTTGAATGAGCTAGCAAAGATATATTTTGCGAAGTATATAAAAGAATTAATTGTAGCAAACCTTATATAATACCCTGAAATTAAATTCACAAACTTAAATTGTCTCGTATCCACTAGGCCCCGGTTGGTTAAACGCAGTTCAGGCAGCACCGGCAGGGAAAGCAACGACATGGTCATAAAGGGGGACACTAAATGGCAGCCCAGTCCCTTCCAGGCTCTTTGCACAGCACGTACCTGTTCGGCGACCTCTTCCACCAGTGCATCGGACATCAGACCAGCTATGGGCAGGGGTAATATTGCTAACACCTGGCTGTCACGCACACCCCAACCATAATAACACGTATTTATCAGATGCTTCTCTTTTCCCATTGTTTAAGCTAAGAAAATCCCCAGAAACATAAAATGATTTATTTAACATATTTTTAAATTTATTGAAACTAGCTGCTTCTCATTGCCGCCATAATGGTGTGTAGTGCTATTGGTATAGTTACAATACACAATTTAGTTTGTCTATAACACATAACAACTCATATATGGTAACTTTTTTGGAAATTATAAAATAATACATAAACGGATAATAAAAGATAAATTATCTTGGAGGCATCTTAATGAACTTTTTAAAAATCCCCAGGCAAATAGAATCTGAAAAACTGGATGTTCATGAGGCTTATACCCTTTGGCGAGCTTATACTGATAGGAATATCTCCATAGGCCATATGAGCCTATTAAGAAATTTCATTCATGATGCTGATTTTGTGGTTTATCTGTCAAAAACTATTGAGGATTTAAAAAAGGAATGTAATACCATAGAGAAATTAATGCAAAAATACTCTATAGTCGGCCCTGAACCCGCTGTGGATAAGCGTAAGACAGCAGGTAATTCTGAAATAGTACTAGATCAGGAAGCGGCTGAGGTCATGTATCGTTTTTTAAGGTTGGATGTTAATTTAATAACATTAAGTTTAAAATTCACACCTACCAATGATGGGGTTTGGTCATTCATGGTTGATCTTGCTAAATCAGCAATATTCAGAATTGACAATTTCATTCAATATATGAAAATAAAAAACTGGCTTTACGAGCCTCCGATATATCCGTACGTACCACCTGATAATAATGAGAAAGTTGCAACCAATGAAATTGCCCTTTTATGTCTGAATGTCAACGAAAAAGTTTACCTCTTGATATTGAATTTGTTTACCACTAA
>JAENZP010000018.1 GCA_016841205.1 Desulfoscipio geothermicus | reverse complement strand
AGTCAAGCGAGGCTTGAATGCCGCTGATACCGCCGCCAACAACCATTACGTCGCCCAAATTACCTTTTTGACTACTTTTCGAAAGGCGTTGAAGTTTTTCTTTTAGTTCTTTTTCCATTTTCTATCACCTCATTTCATATCCGGTACTTCTCTAAACGCTTTAGACATGTTACTTCTTTCGCCTAAATCACCTCTTGGAGGACCTCTGTAATGTCCTTAATCTCGATGACATCATCAAAATTCATAACCACTCTACTGTCCTCGAAATTGGTGACGCAATAGGGGCAGGCAGTAACCAGTTCCTGAGCCCCAAGCGCTACGGCTTGTTCTATTCTGAGGTTGGCGAAGCGATCAGACTTGATCGTTTCCACCCAAATCCTGCCGCCGCCCATGCCGCAGCAGAGACTGTTTACCCGCGCTTCATCCATCTCAACCAGTTCCAAGCCGGGTATCTTCTTTAATACGTCGCGTGGCTCGTCATATACACTGTTATGCCGGCCCAGGTAACAGGGGTCATGATAAGTGATTTTTTTCGTATAGTCCTTATTGATTTGAAGCCTGCCTTCGTTAATCAGTTGGCAGATGTATTGGGAGATATGCATTATCTCAAAGTTTACATTGAATTCAGGATATTCGTTCTTAAAGGTGTGATAGCAGTGTGGTGATGAAACCACTATCTTCTTGACCCCGTGATCAATCCAGGTTTTGATGTTGGCCTTGGCCAGCTCTTTAAATAAATCTTCGTTACCGGTCTTGCGGATGCTTTCCCCGCAGCAGTTCTCCTCTTCGCCCAGGATACCGTAGTCTACGCCTGCCGCGTTGAGAATTTTAGCTGTGGCTACGGCAACCTTCTTTAATCTCGGGTCATAGCATAGGTAGCAGCCGGGAAAATACAATATTTCCATGCCTTCTTCGAAGGTCTTTACATTCAGGCCCTTGGCCCAGTCTGCCCGGTTAGCCTGCGGTTCACCAAACGGGTTGCCTTCTGCGCCCAGGCCTGCGGTTGCGGTACGCACCGGCTTGATATGTTCGGGGAAGACACCATAGCCAGTGGCCATCCGGCGCAAGGCCATCATATCTTGGATCTGCTTTACTTCCCTGGGGCATACCTCAGCGCACCTGCCACAGGTAGTACAGCGCCAAATCTCTTCATTCTCGATCTCTGTCAAGCCAAATGTAGCCTGGCGGATTAGCTTGCGCATACTGAAGGTTCTTACCCTGTTCCAAGGACAGACAGTATCACATCTTCCGCATTGATAGCAATATTTAACCGGGTCTCCGCCGTACTCTTTTATTTCTTCGATTACATCTTTGATGGGGGTTTCAGTCTGCACGACTTATAATCCCTCCCTTCAGCTAATGTTTAACCTTTCTCTGCAATTCGGACCATAGTGTCCACCAGTGTATCAAATCCATGTTTGTCTATCAATGATCTTAAGCCGACCTCAGCAAGGTCTACGCTCTCTTCTTCTCCGACTTCCACTTCCCTTTCCTCGTAAATCAGGACATCATTTAAGCAGACTTGCACACAGAGAGGCTTTTCTTGTGGCGGATCGTCTTCACACATATCGCATCTTAACGGAAGATGGGAATCGGGTTCTTTGAATAAATCCCTGGACGGACAGGTAGCCCTGCAGAAGGCGCACTCTTCATATTCCTTTCCGTCAATCACATATATGTCTCTACCCATGCATTCGGCTGGAGTATACTCACCAGCGAATACCGGCAGCCATATATTTTTTAGCCGGTGAGTAATCACCTGAATACGAGACCTCGCCGGATTAATTATGTCATATTTGGGCGTAGAGTGAAAACCGGCGCAAACTATCTCACATGCCCTGCAGCCATTGCATTTATCTGCATCAATTTTGATAGTCTTGACCTTCTTCTTAATTTTGCTCATCCTTTAGCACCCCTCTCCTTTGAAGCTCGTCTGCCACATAATCCAAATCTAACTCATGCAATCTCTCTTTAGTAGGAACACCGTCATAATTCCATCCCTTGTAATGGTAGTAAGTAGTTAAGAGATTTTCTTCGATCTCGGGAAATCTATGCTTCCAATGGTCTTGCGGCGGTCTCTCATCTTCTCTCTTTACGCCTCTCAGGATATTAATTGCTCTGTGTAAATTACGACTCCTATTGACTATTTTCTTTACCGCGTCTTCATCTACATCCATACCGGTCGCTGCCGAGATTAATTTGGGGAAAACATGTACATGATAAGGTGGCTTCAGGCAAAATGATGACATACCGGCGCAAATCCCGAGGGCGTCATCTATATTGTGGAGTTGCTCCATCCAATCCACAATTTCACTAGCGATTTGAGGAGTTGGGTAATATGGATTGCCCATCTCTCCCCGCGGTTCCCAATCTAAGAAATATTGTTTAAATTTTTCATCCGGAAGCTGAGGCCAGTCCTTGACGAATTCAATTCTATCCTCCATTTTTCCGAAAGGCATCTGGGGCCAGTTCCCTTCAATTTGGGTAATGCTTAACTTCTCGTTGGTACCATACATAAGGAAATACAGGGGATCTAGCATGCCCAACTTGATATTCATCTGTTCATGCTTCTTAGTAGTATTATGATCGTATGCCAACGTGCGGGTATCGCCGCGATCGGCGGCGATCCTGCGGGCTGCCCAATAAGTGCCGTCGGCTAGGTAATCGCCAATTCCTTCACGACGAGCTAAACGATCAAGCAACCAGAAAAATCTTCCCTCTTTATCAGTCGGACAGCCTTCAAAGTCTTTGTCAGTGAAGATGCCATCTTCATAAAGCTCAACAGCAAATGCTAAAATTTGCGGGGTTGAGAATGAGTCCACCCCATATTCAAAGGCTTGCTTACAAATTTTAAATGAAAAATTCAGGTCGTCTACATAAGCCCCCATAGCATAAGTAAGTTTCGAGAAACATTTCATCATGTATGCTGGGACACCCTTGTAATCAATTAAGCCCCCGCATTGCTGCGGGCAGTTATAGCAGCTGATGAGCCGCTTTACCGTGTTTAATTGAAGCTTCGTCCAACTCTCTTCAACTTCTTCGGTCCAGAAACTCTTTCTCCGTTCGCGAGCATTTCCCCAGGCGAAACTTTCAGTATGCCACTTTTCATCGGTGTGTTTCATCTCCTGCGGCGACCCAATCCCGGATAAGATGGTCATTACCTTAGGAATGGGATTGGCATTGCGGAATTTTATATAATCAGTTACTTCCTGCAATTGCTCCATGAATTTAGCACCATTGGCAAGATAGAGGTTTTTTGTCCCCCGTACAGCTATCGCCTTTATGTTTTTGTCACCCATAATGGCGCCCCCACCGCCCCGACTGGAGCTTGACCTGGACTGTTCAATGGAAGCAACGAAAACCCGATTTTCACCGGCCAGGCCGATAGCGGCCACCTGAGCTCTTGGTTCGTTTAGCTCCTCCTTAATAAGTTCTTGCGTTTCAAGAGCGCCTTTACCCTTCAAATGAGAGGCATCACGTATTTCTACTTTGTCGTTATTTATCCATATATAAACCAGCTTCGGGGCCTTGTTGCGGAAGATCACTTTGTCATAACCGGCATACTTTAATTCCGCCGCTAGAAACCCCCCCATCATAGGATAGGCAAGCAAATTAGTCTGAGGAGAAAGGAAGGTAAAAAGGGTACGATTAGCACTATGAGCTGGTGTACCGCAAAAAAGACCTGCACTCATTATCAGCAAATTCTCAGGATCAAACGGCTTAGTCTCGGGTGGTACCCTATCCCAGTGTATCTTGACGGAGGTACCAAGACCTCCCAAGTGTGTTTCTAATAATTTCGGGTCAGTTTCTACCTTCTCAATGTTCCCTGTGGCTAGATCAATTTCTAGATTATAGCCTGTCTCTGCGTATCTCATTTTTCAACCCCTCTACATAACTTTTTTGTCACTGTCTTACTTTCGGCTGGAGCCGCGTTCAACTACGGTTCTAACATTTAGGCATTACGGTCGGCTAGAACTAGCTATATTACTATATAAAACCCCTCCTTGATAGTTATTTTTAAATGAAGCTCAAATATCTCAGGCTATCTCGGTATCATTCACAGCACGGCTGCTCCAGCGCTACTTTTTTAAGTTCTGTCGAACTTCATTCCTCGGTAATCACAGCTGTTCACTGAAGATTTGCTTAACTAGGTGATACCAAAACTAATCCCGTAGTGGTTGAAACTTATCAAAAGACCCGACCATTGGGGTCTTATTCTCTCTGGCCGCGTTTAGTTCCCGGTAATCCGGCTGGCGATATGACTTCATTTCATATTGCGGAATCAACGGTATGATAGTCATCAGAGATGCTCCAATTCCGGCCATATTCCTGGCCACTTGCTCCATGTTTTGATTAACAGATGTTCAACTTGTTTTGGACCGATTAACTGATTACAGTTATTTACTATTCTCACCTGCCTTATTAATTGAAAAAGGCTAAGGAATTGTTAAATAAAAACAATCCTTAGCCTCCAGTTTGTCTGGTCAACTAGCTAAAAAAACTAAATATCAAGTTAGCTCAGCATAAACAAATTATTTGAAACGCTCTTTCTCCAATTTCTCTATCTGAATAATGTGTCCGTCCTGAACTATAATATTGATTGAACCAAATTTTAAACTTTTTATTGCAGCAATTATTTTTTGCTGTAATAATGCTGGAATAGTCTCCTTATCAATTATATTCTTATCAACATTTACCAAGTTGTCACCTCCAGAAAGAATACAGGCAGAAGTTAACCGATAAAACCAGTAATTATGTTTGTTTATCTTTGCAGTCTTAACCTGCCGGGATTTATCCCAATGTTTCCCATCGCGCGACAGTCGACATGTATAGCGTTCAACTTGTTTTGGACCGATTAACTGATTACAGTTATTTACTATTCTCACCTGCCTTATTAATTGAAAAAGGCTAAGGAATTGTTAAATAAAAACAATCCTTAGCCTCCAGTTTGTCTGGTCAACTAGCTAAAAAAACTAAATATCAAGTTAGCTCAGCATAAACAAATTATTTGAAACGCTCTTTCTCCAATTTCTCTATCTGAATAATGTGTCCGTCCTGAACTATAATATTGATTGAACCAAATTTTAAACTTTTTATTGCAGCAATTATTTTTTGCTGTAATAATGCTGGAATAGTCTCCTTATCAATTATATTCTTATCAACATTTACCAAGTTGTCACCTCCAGAAAGAATACAGGCAGAAGTTAACCGATAAAACCAGTAATTATGTTTGTTTGTCATGTAAATCAGAATAGTATATAGTGGCATCCGTTATCACCCCGCCTTTGAGCATCTCCGCCAAACCTTTATTTAAAATCTACAGTTGGTATACCCATATTATTTTAAATGCTATTAGCTGACGCTAATTATTTTCTTACTACCGTTATGCTTTTTTAAGCATAACGGTCGGTTATTTTAAATCAAAGTATGGTAATCCCTGCGGGGTTAAACATTCATTACGTTATATTCTATTTTGATAAGTACCATTATCGCCGTCTCTCCCAATGTTTTACACGCATCATGCAATAAAAAAACCTCCCTATTAAAGGGGGTGCTTTTTAGATTCCTGATAAAACAGGACGTCACTTTGTTTCAAATGCACGCTCCCCCTATCCGAAAACAATTCACAGTGCCGAATGCAGATCAATGCCCAAAGCTCCCCGGCAAATAATCGGGCAATATAAATTGCTTTCACCAGCTAGTTACTCCTTTCCAAGTAAGGGAGGTAAACCCATTTCTGAATTTACCGTACAGGCGGTATACCATGTCGGCTAAGTCCCCATGGCCGAAGCTTTAGGGAAAGTAGCTTTGGAGCTAAGCTTTTGAATATATTTAATATTTTATGGCAAACAAATTATGCTTAAAGCATAACGATCGGTTGCTTCAATTGTTGCTTAAGTAAGTGAAAGTAATTATTAATTAAAAATGCTGTATACCTCCTTTAATTTTATTGATGCTAATTGCTTTCTAAGTAGGCATTTAAAAACTAAAAAATATTAACTAAAAATTGCGGTAAAATTATTTTATGCATAACTCTAATTATTGGCTTTTAATATCGTTATGCTTATTTAAGCATAACGATCGGTCATTTAACAGCTTACTTCATAAATGGAAGTAACTATTACACTATTATAATTGTATTGTAGAGGAAATAAAAATTAAATATAATCGCTTATTAGTATGGAAGAATGATTAACCAGGGGATGAAAAAAAGATTAACCTTTAGGTTACTATCTCTCACACTTTATTGCTAACTCATATATGTAATCCCTTTCCTGACATCCCTACATTGCAGTGTTTTGCCCCAATATGCTCCCGACCCAGGAAAAGTATTTCTTTTTCATAAACATCACCGCACCCCAATACAATTAAAAAGAATTGTAGTTCAAAAGGAGGTTTATTTATGAACCAAAATTCACAAGAAAAAGGATGTGTTACGCCCGCCCTTTATAGGTGCGCCTACCCAGCTCCCTACCCGGAAATACGGGTTGTTAAGCAAAACCCATCCTATGCCCGGCTGCTGCTGGAGGATTACGCCGGGGTGGTCAGTGAAACAAGTGCAATTATGCAATATAACTACCACCACTTTGTATTGAAAAACCAATACAAAGATGCGGCCGACTTGCTTGCGTGTATATCCCTAGTTGAAATGCATCACCAGGAAATGCTGGCATCAACCATTATTATGCTCGGAGTAGACCCTTGCTACCGAGTATTTACAGTTACCAACGAGGAAAAATACTGGAACGCCTCATATGTATTTTACGGTATCGATTTTTGTGACCGGATCTCTATGGATATCGCCGGCGAATGGGCGGCTATTGCCAACTACCGCAAACACCAGTACATGATAGATGACCTGTATATAAAAGAATTACTGGAGAGAGTCATCTTGGACGAGTTGCACCACATCACCCTTTTCAACCAGCTTATGCAAAGATATTGCTGGCCGCAACTGCCACAACGAAATGACATTAAGCCAGTGCCGGACCTGCAAAACAACCCATAATAATCAACAAGACTTATGGGCCATTGAACCGTCAATGTTTCGTTTATTGTGAATTGTTTGACACTAAAATTCATTTTTTGCACCCCTTTCCTTTACAGGCATTGGGAAAGGGTCTACTTGTTAAAATACTATTTTATCCTGCTTATTTCCTTCGGCATCCATAACGTGGGTGGCGCAGGAGATACACGGATCGTATGATCGCACTATACGGCCCAAAATTGTGCTCAGCATATCGAGCTTAGGTATTGATGTACCTACCAGCGCACTTTCCACTGGCCCCCGGCCATGCTGGTCCTTAGGCGAAAAGTTCCACACCGTGGGCGTGATGATGTTATACCTTTCCACCTGTTCATCAACAATGCGAGCGCTGTGCAAGAGAGCCCCACGCATGGCGTCCGTGGTAACTACAACCTCACTTTTCACCGGCTCCGGGTTTTGTTTAAGCGGCGCGGGTCCGGGCTGCAGTTTTAAAAGCCATTCCCGCATTAACTCGGTAATCAGCATCGTTTCCAGGGAACGGGCATAGATACGGTCCATCGTGGAAGTGCCTCCATTATAAAAACCGTTAATAATCATTCGGGCCAGCGGCCCTGTTTCATAATGCTGCCCCGCGTAGCGGACTGATTTAATCCAGGTATACGCACCAGGCTTTTGGGGGGCAGGCTCTACCCCCCAATCATCCGCACCCGGAACGGCCTGTACGGCGTACCAGGAGCTGGTAACGTCCTCCTTAATTAGATCCAGCCGGGGAGCGGTCAACCGGCCATCGTTCAGCACCCCGCCTCGCCATAACAATTGTTCATTATGAGGGCCAAACTTAAACAAACCAAAGGATAGCAAACGCCCAAAGGTAAGACCGATTTTAAAATAATCGTCGTAAACCCGGGCAATAAGTTCTGTATCAGGGATCAGACAGGTTTTTACAAATTCATGAATACTATCGAGCAAAGCCAGGGCCCGGTTAATTTTATCCGCAGTAGGAGCCACTGCCACGCCCCCGTGAACAAAGCTGTGCTGGTGGGGAGCCTTGCCGCCAAATAAGGCCAGGATTTCATGGCTGCGCTGGGCGGCCTTAATTGCCTCGAAATAATTGTCCACCAGGCGCTGGTTGTCAATGGGACCCAGCCTGGCATCGGTAAGATTCTGCCCGTGATATGGAGGGTAATCAGGCATGCGTACGAAATCCGGCAGGCTGAACAAGTAAAAATGGCGAATGTGGTTTTGCAGAAAATCTGCCCCGTACATCACATTACGCAAAAACTGGGCGTTCTCCGACAGCTCATTAGCATATAACTCATCAAGCAGGTAACTGGCCATAGCGCCGTGGGCCAGGGAGCAGATCCCGCAAACACGCTGGGTCAAGTAGACGGCATCAGTGACGTGACGGTTCCGCATAATCCACTCGTAACCCCGGAACATGGTGCCGCTGGCGTTGGCTTCCACCACCCGGCCTTGCTCAACAATTACCTCCACGGACAGTAGGCCGCTCAGACGGGTAACGGGGCTAAACATGATTTTCTGTTTACTCATTGCGGCCCTCCCCAACTGTTATTTGCACACCGGGCGACGTTTGAGCTCCGCCGGGCGTTGCAGCCTGGCCACTTTTCTCCGGCAGGGGAGTAAAAAACGGCGTAGATCCATCAGGAAAATCTTCATTGGTGCAGCCAATACAAGGAGTGTTGGCTCTAACCGGCCAGTTTACGTAATTAATCCACTGCCGGTACGGGCAGTCAGCGGAGGTCCGTGGCCCCACACATCCTTGTGAAAACATACATTCAATGTCCCCCAGCTTTTCCGCGAAATCATCCCGGTCAAAATAGGAACGGCGCTGGCAGTGCCGGTGTACCGTAAAACCGTAAAACAGAGTCGGACGTCCCAGATTATCAAGCTCCGGACGGCCGTACAGCAACAGATGAGCGAGAGTGCCCACAAACCAGTCGGGGTTAGTCGGGCAGCCGCTTACATTAATCACCTCTCTGTCCAATACATCTCTAACACCGACACTGCCGCTGAGGTTAGGCCGAGCAGCCGTAGGCCCTCCAAAGCTGGCACAGGTACCGTTGGCCACCACATATTGAGCTAATTTGCCCAGCCGGCTTACCGCATCCAGGGCGGTGATATTGCGATTTTCCGTGCGGGCAATTATGTTATATATACCGTTGTCTTTCACCGGTACGGCCCCTTCAACTACTAAGGTAAATCTTCCTTTATATAGCACAGCGGTCTGTTCCAGGACCATTAAAGCGTCTACGCCCTGGGCGGCCATAAAAGTGTTACTGTACAAAAGATCAATCATCTCGCTAAAAACCTGGCCTAGGTAAGGAAAGGTAGTATTCATAAAGGCTATATTGTTATCGCCGCTATCGTTGGTTTCGACCCAGATCACCGGCAGCTTGTTTTGGTTACTTCTAGTCAGGTGTTCTTTAATCACCGGCAGGATGACTCTGGTCAGCGCGTGATCATCAACCAACGCCAGTTCCCTGCAGAGCTCAATAAATTCCTGTTGCTGCATGGATTAACCCCCTTCGGAGGAATGTCCCCGCGATTAAAACTGCTAATGTATTGTATTCATTTGCCCTGGAAATAGGTGCAGATTCGAATTTTTTTACCACAAACAGAATATTAAATACCATGGACAAATTAAACTATCAAGTTTTAGTGCTGGGTCTGGGCAACTTATTAATGTCCGACGATGGCTTTGGCGTACTGGCCGCGCATATATTGATGAAAAAGGAGTGGCCACCCGGGGTGGCAGTTAGGGATACCGGGACTGCGGCATTTTATTTTTTAGAAGAGATTAGCAGTGCCTATAATGTTATTGCAGTAGATGCATTGCGGGCCAGGGGAAAACCCGGTAGTATTTACCGCCTGAGCGAAGGTGACATATTGCACCTGCCGGACTGCTGGAGGAGTGCGCACGGCTTCACCTTTCCCGATGTAATAGCGCTGGCCAGAAAAATAAGCGGGTATCCCACCAATTTATTGATTTATGGGGTAGAACCATACGATGTGAGTTTTGGCCATGCACTGTCCCCTGTAATTAAAAAAAAGCTGCCCCATTTTGTAGAGCAACTAACCGTTGAGATATTCAGACTATTATCAGGGAGCCTTTAACAAAACATGGCTGTATTTCTGACCGGCGATCACCGCCTGCCCCAAACTAATCCCACCGTCGCCGGTGGGTATTTTAGTATGCCGGTATACTTTATAGCCTTTACCATCAAGCATTTTACAAATCAACGTTAGCAGGTACCGGTTATACCAGCACCCACCACTCAGCACCACCCGCTCCAGGCCGCTTTGTGACCGCACCTGGTCAACCGCCTGTACCACCATGCTAATTATCGTATCATGAAAGCACCGGGCGATAACTGACGTGGCACGGCCATGTTCAATGTCCTGTACCAACGCTGCAATAGTAGCGCTGGTTTCAATGATACCCTCCCTTAAGGTAAAAGGGTACGGGTTGAGCGCAGGCCGGGAGCAACTGTCTAACGACGTGACCGGTACTAATTCTCCCAATTCAATAGCCGCCTGGCCATCGTATGTATTTATCTGGCAAACCCCTAATAATGCGGCCACAGCGTCAAAGAGCCGGCCACAGCTAGAAGCAAGCGAGGAGTTAATACCAGCCCGCAGCATTTTATCGATAATGACTATTTCACTTAGCCGGGCGGGAAATATTTTTTCCGCTATTGCACGGCCCCGCTCCCCCAGCATTGTCACCAGGTAGCTAACGGCAGTCATCCACGGGTTGCGTACGGCTCGCTCTCCGCCGGGCAGAGGAATATAGTTCAGGTGCCACTCCCTGGAATAATCCAAATAATCACCCTGCAGCACCTCAAAGCCCCAGATGCAGCCGTCTGTTCCGTACCCTGTGCCGTCCAAAATAACGCCGATAACCTGTCCCTCCAACCCGTGCTCGGCCATGCACGCGGCCATATGAGCATGCTGGTGCTGCACGGCGATGGCGGTGGGCACTAGTGCCCGGGCCATCCTGGAGCTGTGAAAATTCGGGTGCAAATCATAACCCGCAACTAGCGGCTGCACATTAAGTACACAGCTAAAACTGGCCAAACTGACCTGATAATCTTTCGCCCCTTCCTGTACATCCACCGAACCGATATGCTGGCTGAGATATGCCCGGCCTGCTTTTAACAGGCAGAAGGTATTTTTCATATCCCCTCCTACCCCCAGGACAGCTATCTCCCGCCCAACCACCCCTTCAACACTCGGCAAAACCACCAAAGGCTGCGGCACATAACCACGGGAACGCCGCAAAAACTGCATTTGCCCGTCGACCAGCCAAACTACCGAATCATCGCACCGGTTGATAATATCCCGGTCATGCAGCAGAAAATAATCAGCCACATCGCCCAGTTCACTAAGCGCTTCCCGGTTGTCCTTAACCAGCGGCAAACCGCTCCGATTGCCGCTGGTCATGACCAGTACTGCCGGGCCGTTTTGCATAAGCAAAAGGTGCAGTGGGGTATAAGGCAACATCACCCCAATAGTTTTCAGGTTTGGGGCCAATACCTGGGGCAAAGTAGAGGAAGTTTTTCTTTCCAGCACAACAATCGGGGCTGCCGGAGAACACAGTAGCGCCTCTTCCCCCGGCAATACCCGGCAGTGCTCACGCGCCACCGCCATATCCCGGCACATCACCGCCAGCGGCCTGGCCGGCCGCTGCTTGCAGCGGCGCAAGCGCTGTACAGCGGCGGTATCCACCCCGCTACAGGCCAAGTGGAACCCCCCAAGCCCCTTTATAGCGACTATTTTACCCGCTATCAACACTCGCCTGGTTACATCAAGCCAACTACCATCTATAGCCTTGCCATACCGGTCCACCAGCCTCACCCGAGGACCGCAGTCCGGGCAAGCTACGGGCTGGGCATAATAACGCCTGTTCACCGGGTCATTATATTCGGCTGCACAAGCAGTGCACATAACAAAATCAGACATAGCCGTGCCGGGCCGGTCATAGGGCAAACTTTTTACTATAGTGAACCGGGGACCACAGTTAGTACAGTTTGTAAAGGGGTAACCGTAATGCCGGTTAGAGGGGTCCATAACTTCCCGGCGGCAATCCGGGCAGGTGGCTACATCCGGAGGCACCACCGACTCCCCCGTGGCATCGCCCCGGGTATGTATAATGGTGAAACCGGCCAATCCCCGGGGAGGGTGGCTAGTTATTTCGTAATTATCAACCCGGGCTAAAAATGGAGGGTTGGCCCGGAGTAAATTAGTAAAACATTCCACGCTAGCTTTTTGCCCCTCCACCTCCACCAGCACACCCCAGCCCGTGTTGCATACCATCCCGGCTAAATTAAAAGATTGGGCCAAATTATACACAAAAGGTCTGAAGCCCACGCCCTGTACAATACCGGTTATGGAAATCTGTCTGGCTACAATTTGACCCACGGGTACAGCTTCTCCCTTCCCCCCAAAACTATAGTATGGAATTTCTTCAAAGCGTCACATAAAGATATAAGATCAGATTATATAGATGACCAATATACAAATGCCACAATATTTGCTCCTTTGTAAAAAATGCTTTCAGTATGCGCATTGCTTGATCGTATTCAGCAGATCCTTGGCATAGGCTGACCAGCTAGCAAGCCTAAAATTTTACTGCCACCTAAAGGGGTTTGTAAATATAAATTGCCATTGCCCGCACATACTTCACCAATTACCCGTGTATCACGCCCATAAGCATTTTGTTTTAAAATATCCACTGCCTTTGTAGCCTGGGCCGGGTCGATAATAGCTAAGAACTTTCCTTCATTAGCCAGGTACAGCGGGTCCAAGCCCAGTATATCCACCGCCCCCCGCACCGCGGGGTCCAGTGGCAGCTCAGCCTCCTGCAAGCGTATATCCAGCCCGCAGGCTTCGGCTATTTCTTTGGCGGCGGTGGCCAGCCCGCCCCTGGTCAAATCGCGCATCATTTTAACACCGGGGCACTGGTCCCTCAGCAAATTGATAGTATTGTTCAGCGGCGCACAATCACTGGCCAAAGCACCAGTAAGGCCCAAATTTTCCCGGGCCGTAAGTATAGTTAAACCATGATTGCCCAAACTTCCATTTACCAGCACAACATCCCCGGGCACCACGCGGTGATAGCCCCAGTCCAGTTTTTCCGGCACTATGCCCACTCCCGTCGTAGTAACAAACAGTTTATCCAGGTGTCCCCGGGGCACCACTTTGGTATCCCCTGCTACCACGTCCACCCCGGCCTCAGTACAGGCTGCCGCCATAGAGTCCACCACTTTTTCCAAATCAACCAAGGCAAAGCCCTCTTCAATAGTAAAAGATGCAGTAATATATAGTGGCTGCGCGCCGCTCACCGCTAGATCATTTACTGTGCCGCATACCGCTAATTTACCAATGTCCCCGCCGGGAAAAAAGATAGGGTCCACAACAAAGGCATCGGTAGTAATGGCCATCCGGCTCCCCGGCGAATTAAAGACCGCGGCGTCAGAAAGCTGTCGTAGCAGCGGGTTATCAAAATACTTGATAAATAGCCCCTTTACCAGTTTCCTGGTTAAAAGCCCCCCGTCCCCGTGAGCCAATAAAACAACTGACATACCATCACCTCGGGGTTAGACTTAACTTTCTTAAAGTAACTGGGTTAACCGGATAACCCAGTAATCAAATAACCTGGCCAAGTCAAAACTTTGGCTTTCGATACCACTCCCTGCACACCGCACAGGAAGAGTCCTCCTAGTTTGTTATGGCAGCGCCATAACGGTAGTAGGCAGCGCAGGCCCCTTCCGCTGAAACCATGCAGGGACCTACAGGGGTAGCCGGGGTGCATTTGCGCCCAAACAGGGCGCAGCCTTCAGGGGTAATAAGGCCTCTTAGCAGTTCGCCGCAGCGACATCCACGCGGCTCAGCGGCATTATTTATTGTGAAACAGTCACCGCTTGCGCCTGCTTTACTAGCGGCAATATTCGCTGGCTGCACCACTAAATCAAGACCGCCGGTACTATCCGGCTCACCTAACACAAACTTGCGCATGGCGTCGTACCTGGCAAACTTCTCCTTGATAAACAACCCGCTGCAGTTAACAACACCAAAACCCCGCCAGAAGGCATCACCGGTGTAAAAATAATCTTTCATCGCCTCCTGGGCCTGTAGATTACCCTCGTCCCGGACCACCCAGCGGTAGCCGTTAACCACCCGGTTATCCCCGGTGTGTATTTTTTTCAGCAAAACATAAAGGGCATCCAATATATCTACCGTGGTAAAACCCGTAACCACCGCCGGTATGCCATAATCTTCCCCGATAAAGGCAAACGCATGGCTGCCGGTTACAGCGCAAACATGCCCCGGTAGAAGAAACCCATCCACCCTGACCTCTCCCGCATTAAGCAACGCCCTCATCACCGGCGGCACCAGTTTATGTACAGAATAAACACTGAAATTAGCCAGGCCCAGGTTAGCCGCCTGGTTAATACTGAGGGCCACCAAAGGCGCAGTCGTTTCAAAACCCACTCCCAGGAAGACCACCTCCCGGGTAGGATTATCCCGAGCCAATGCCACAGCATCTGCCGGGGAATAAACAATCTGCACCCTGGCACCCCTGGCCCGCTCCATTTCCAGCGAGGACACCAAGCCAGGTACTCGCACCATATCACCAAAGGTAGCTACCGTCACCCGGGGTACCCGGGTAAAGGCCAGCATTTGCTCAATTTCCCCGGCCGCGGTTACGCACACCGGACAGCCCGGGCCGCTGCGCAATTCCACCAACCCCGACAGTAAACCGTGCAGACCGGTGCTGGTGATATTCATAGTATGGGTGCCGCAAACTTCCATCAACGTAACCGCCCGCCCCAGGCGCTCGGCTACCTGGCCCGCTTGCTCCTTGACTATCCTAAACATTTCCCGGCCCAATTGCGGATCGTTAAGTTTGTTCAGCACGATCAAAAGCTAGTAACTCCTTCCATATAGCAAGCCTGGCTTCAGCTTCCGCCAATTCCAGCTTTTCCACCGCAAAACCGGCATGTACCAACAAGTAATCCCCTGGTACCACTTCTCCCACCAGATGCACCCCCACTTTACGCCTGATGCCCTCCACCTCAATTACAGCCCACTGTTTTTCGGGCACTTCTACTACCAGTGCAGGAATACCAAGGCACATCGTTGTACAGTTCCTTTCTTAACAATTGTCTGCTGTATGGTTACCGCCGGCTTTCCCTGCGGCCAATTGCTCCAACCAGGCGCACCACTGGCTCAGACCCTGCCCGGAACGGGCCGAAGTTACAAAGACCTGCTGCTCACCGTTAATCTGCTGTATTTCGGCCAGGCAGGCGGGCAGGTCAAAATCAGTATGCGGCAATAAATCAACTTTACTGATGACTGTGGCCACAGCCTCCCTGAATATACCGGGGTATTTGGCCGGTTTGTCATTGCCCTCGACAACACTCAACAGAGCCACTTTGGCATTTTCCCCTAAATCGAAGGAGACCGGACATACTAAATTACCCACGTTTTCAATAAATAACAGATCCAGTTGGGAAAGCAGTAATTCCCGCAACGCCCGGGCTACCATGTCAGCAGTAAGGTGGCACACCCCCTCGGTATTAATTTGTACAACTGTCATACCGGCCCTCTCGATCCGCTCGGCGTCCCGAGTCGTGTATAAATCCCCCACAACTACGCCTAGTTTCAACTTACCTTTCAATAACTCCGCGGTTTTTTCCAGCAGAGCAGTTTTACCTGAACCAGGGGAACTGATTAGATTGATTGCGGCTACTTTATTATTATCAAACAAAACCCGGTTTTCCACGGCCTGACCCGCATTTACGTATAATAAATCTTTACCAACAATTACCTTCAAATTTACAATCTTTCCCTTCTTAACAGTCAAAACTGTTTTATCAAAACCAAGCTAGTCAGTCACCTTCGTAATAATCCACATATAATTCCCTGCCCTTGATAAGAGCGGCATTTACCGCACCACAGTTGGGACAGCGGTACAGGTAACCCTCAGGGCAGAACTCTTGAGCGCATTCCCGGCACTTTAAAAGCAGGGTACTTTTTTCTATGGTAAGTACCGCGCCGGCGCAAACGGTGCCTTGAGTCAATATCTCAAAAGCGAGTCCCAGCGCATCAGGAAGTACTCCGTGGCTTTCACCCACAACCAACTGAACTTTGCTCACTTTTTTAATATTGTTTTCCATAGCGCTTTTGACGACCATTTCAATCAGAGCTTGAATTAAAGATAATTCATGCATTGCCAACCACCCAATACTAATTGTCACCGGCCTATTTTAGCGTTCTTATCTATTTATATTACTAGCTGAACTATTTATGAAATATTAGCATGGGAATACCCGCGATGTTCATTTTGTATGAATTATAGACGATACGATCAAGGATGCATCATCAGAATAATTACATGCAGAGATTACACCACATTATTAAGGCTTGATTTGCAATTAGAATGGTGATGGCATTTTCAAACCTAAAAACTTTTGACGTACATGCCACCGCTATAAAGAAAAAATTTATGTCCAAAATTCTCGCTGTATGTATTATAATTTTGTGATATTATTTTTAATTGGAACTACTGAATTAATTATTTAGACCTAATCAGGATATTCAGAAGATTAGCAAATATTACCTTGTTTGTGTAACGGAAAAGCCTGAATATTTATATGATAAATTTAGAATAAGTACGAGGTGATAGTTTGAATATTTTAAGACAATATAGTATTTTCATCTTTTTAGGGTACATGATTATTTATTTTGCATGGCTATACTTTTGGCATAATGTACCGTATAAGATGGCTTTAGGTAGCGATATATTACTAATAATATCTTCTGCAGTTAGTGCTATTTTACTATTCTATGCCTTCAAAAAAAGTAAAGAACATGGTAGTAGATTTTGGCTGTTTTTATCTTTGGGTGCTTTAAGTTATACGCTGGCCAATATAATTTGGTCTTATTATGAATTGGTTTTGAAAAAGAATCCTTTTCCAGGATATGCAGACTTTTTTTATGCATTTGTGTATGTGCTTTACTTGATAGCTTTTGCTTGTAAAATGTACGAAAATAAAGGTACATATCAGCTAATTCGTCTTATTTTTGACTTATTGATTGTAATGACAGTTACTATTTCTTTAATATGGGAGGTTATTATTGAACCACTTCTGTTGTCAGGGAAAACACCGGTACTAAATGTGTTGGTGTCGACTGTCTATCCAGTTGGAGACTTAACTCTTATATTTAGTGTTTTTTGCATTTACCTTGTCTCGAAAGATTTTTTTGCTAACAGAGTATTAATGTTAATTTGTATGGGTTTTTTTCTTGAGATGGTCGCTGACGCCGTTTACTTATACCTACAAGCATTAGGCTCTTATGTTTCCGGGAGCTATATTGACCCTTTATGGGGACTGGCCCTTCTGTTGATAGGTTTTGCAAGTATTTATCGTGATGAGCAGAACGTTTTAGAGCCGAGAATAACTGCTTCTTCTCAAGGAATACTTGATAAGGATGATCGTTTTAAACTTTTGCTCCCTTACTTAAGTATATTATTATTGTTAGTTATAGTTATTTGGCAACGCCCTTATGTTAAGAGTACTGAATTTGGTTTAATAATTACTATATTGCTTGTTATAGTAAGACAAATAAGCACCCTATTAGAGAATAAATCTTTACTAAATACCCTACAGCTTTTAAATATGGAACTGAAAAAGAAATCAGAGGAGGATTTACAGAATAGTGAACAAAGATTTAAATCACTTGTTGATTCAATGAATGATATTGTATTTATGTTAGATTGTGAAGGACGTTTTATGGGGTTTTATGGGAAATGCATTAAAGAAGATATAAATCAGGAAAATAGTGGTACAGGTATAAATTACCATGACATATTAGGAGTAGATAATATTTTACTGAATGAAAAAGCCTATAAGAACGCAATAGCAGGAGAAAATACTGTTTATGAATGGTCGACGGAAGATGCTTTAGGGATACGATTTTATCAGATTTCATTATCACCGATAAAAAATTCACAAGACAAAATTGTGGGTGTCGTTGGGGTCGGTCGTGATATAACTCAGTTAAAACAGATGCAAGAACAACTTGAATATATAAGTCTTCACGATTCCCTCACTGGTCTTTATAACCGTAAATACTTTGAGGAGGAGAAAAGCCGTCTTGGAGATGGACGTAACGCACCAGTGGGTATTATAGTTTGTGATATGGATGGACTAAAAGAAACTAACGATGCTTTAGGGCATCAAACAGGAGATAAGTTAATTAAAGCTGCTGCTACTCTACTAAAAGGGTGTTTCCGACAAAACGATGTGATAGCTCGCATTGGAGGGGATGAATTTGCAATTATTATGTCCAAATGCACTCGTAGTATTGTTAAGGATTCATGTATCAGAATTCAAAAATTGATCACTCTACATAATATTGAACATCCAGAAATGCCAATAAGTATGTCCATTGGTTTTTCAGTTAGTGATAAAGAACCTGCAAATATAGATTACCTTTTTCTGGCGGCTGATAGAAACATGTATGAATATAAAAAAAGTAAAAAGTCCCCAAAAACAGTGCTTGGATAGTAACATAGTAACATTACACCATCTTTTATCATAGACTAAGGAAATATTTTCTGCGATTTGAAAACGATATCAATTAAAACTTTTAAAAGATAAATAAACAATAATACGTTAAGCAGAGAAGTAAGAATTAATGTAAAATTATAGGCTGCCTGATTTATACCGATAATTGTAGCAAAGAGAATAGAATGAGTGTTTATATATACGGTGGTGCTAAAGCCGGCAGATAAAAGCAGCAGTCTTTTATCTCTCAAATATATGAAAGCTATAACTGACAAGGCGACAGCAGGGAACAAATACCTTTCATGCATGCTGGTAGAAAAGGTAAAAACACCTGCTATCAGTACAAGGGCTGCTGCCGCAGCAAATTTATTATTTTTTGCCTTATGGTACATCAGCCAGGAAATTGCCGTTATTACAACAATGAAGAATAGTCCCCAGCTATGATAACTGAAACCTAGCATAGTCGCAGAATCACTGGCATAGTTTTTTCCTATTAGACTAAAGAAGTTAAATGCATTCACGGAGGCATAAGGATACTCTGCTACAGTTCCTGAAAAGAGCTTGAAAATCCACAGCGCTCCCTGGTTCAAGGAAAATGGGAATAGAATAACTGCGGCTGTAAGCAAGGAGAAAACTATCGCTTTTAAAATGTTTTTAAAGTCCCTTACTCTTGCCAGTTCAAAGAAAAGCACAGGCAAGAAGATAATTCCCTGGGGTTTCATCAGTGCGGTGGCTGTAAATAATATAGCTGCATAGTTAAGCTTATTTTCCGAAAGCCAGTATAGCGAAAGAGTTACCAGGAAGGTAAAGAATGAATCCACCTGCCCCCAAATGGTAGAGTTTATCATAACGGCCGGATTGAAGATATAAAATGCAGCTGCCAGGATACTTATTTCCAAAAACATATATTTTCTGGCTAGTTTGTAAATAAGCAGAGCCGTCGCAATATCGGCTAGCTCAGATGGAAGCTTCAAAAGCAATGTAAAATAGGGATTCACCGCCGGAAAGCTCGCAACTTTGCCAATTAAAAACAAAATATACATATATAATGGCGGGTAATCGCTTGGCCTGGAGCCTGAATAAACTTGAAAAATATTATTTGCAGCAGCAGTTGCCCAGCTCTTGAAGGTATTAATATCAAAAGGATGTCCATCTATTAACGTAGAGGCAGAAATCCGAAACAACAGTCCGGCACAAAGTAAAGTTAATATTAGTAATCTCTCATTAGTAGGGTTAATTTTTAATTTTTTATAGATATACAGGTAGTAGATTATTATAAATGCAGCTAAAAATATTATTGCATAGGTGATTAGATATGGAGCATATCCTGCGCCCTCACTTGTCATTCCTTTCCAGGTGAGACCATTGGGAGGTTGCCTGTGCTGGGTGGAATTGGAATTTTGAAACTGGCCTCCTGGTTGATGATTCTGAATATCCGGCAACCGTCCCTTTTCATTGTGCAAGGAATTCTGAAATCTGATACTGCTTTGAGCTGGAGCGGATTGATTGTTATCATGATTACTATAATTCCATATTGAATAAACACAT
The DNA here is from genome assembly GCA_016841205.1 of Desulfoscipio geothermicus. Lineage (GTDB taxonomy): Bacteria > Bacillota > Desulfotomaculia > Desulfotomaculales > Desulfallaceae > Sporotomaculum > Sporotomaculum geothermicum_A. Next base: position 37,377 of record JAENZP010000018.1, on the reverse strand, counting down.
AACAATGCTGCGACTAACATTACTACTATTAAGCTTATTCTAAGGATACGGTTTTTATAAGCCACCAGCAAATGCTCCTTTCAAAATTAAGCCAATCCAATATTCCTGTTTGTCTACTTTTCTTTGATTAAAAGTTCCCCAATGTATGCTTGCAGCATTTTCATATTAACGCCGACACCGATCACGGCCAAAGCACCCAGAAATCAGGACAGCTTTTAATCAGGCATCGCCCGAAACGCAATGTCTTATTCCATATTAGATTTCTCATGTTTCGTTTCTTGCAATAGTACCCCCTGAAACTGAATTGTACCTTAATGGAAACTGAAGGTTAAATGAATGGATCGCGGGTAAAGTTCTATCTCCAAGATATGGATTGCTCATAGCTATGCGTTTAAGGAATATATACAACATCCGGTATGCCAACGATGCCACGCAGGGTGTTACTTTTTACTATGCACAGTAAAAAGAATGACTACATATAATAATAGTGGTACTTAAAGCTTAGCCCTGGTCTTGGTGTAAATACCGGAGGTTGGGTGTTTTTGAGGAGGATTTAAATGAACACAAAAAATTACTGGTTACAACCGGCGGTACCTCCGGGCGGCCATCGTTTGCCGCCGCTGCCATATCCCTATAACGCCCTGGAACCGGTCATTAGCACCACCACCCTGACTATCCACCATGATCGCCACCACAAGTCCTACGTAGAAGGCTTGAATAAAGCGGAACTGGAATTGGTCGAAGCACGGTGCAACAGAGATTTCAGCCTGATTAAACACTGGGAGCGAGAGTTGGCCTTTAACGGTTCTGGTCACATTCTGCACAGCATCTACTGGACAGTGATGACTTCCCCCGGAACCGGCGGGCAGCTTGGTCCTCAAACACAAAACCAGATCCTCAGCTACTTTGGCAGCGTCCCGGTTTTTATAGAGCAATTCAGCGAGGCCGCAATAAAGGTCGAAGCATCCGGCTGGGCGGTGCTGGTTTGGCACCCGGCCTGGGGCCGACTGGAGATTTTGATGGCCGAAAAACACCAGGACCTGACCCAGTGGGGAGGGATACCCATTCTGGTGGTGGACACTTGGGAGCATGCCTATTACCTGGATTACCAAAACCGGCGGGAAGACTACGTTAGGGCTTGGTGGAATCTAGTTAACTGGACTGAAGTAGAAAGAAGGCTTCTCTTGGCCATACAGGGTAATTTATCGATAATGCTGGGGATAATTTAAAAAACAGTCGACTCGTTTGGTTTCAAGGTTATATTTGTAGGGCAAAAACCCCATGTTTTTTTAGTACTAGACCTCACTCGAACTAAATAAGTAAAGGGGGTCATTTCAAAGCGCCTCCTTTAAACAAACAGATAACATTGAAAAGAAAGGTCGGTTGTAATATCCGATCTTTCTTTTCTTCATGAACTCCCACTCTATTTAAATCCCCATAAATAATAGTCAGGATCCTTTAACACACAGGAATTTTGACTTTTTTATATTTAACCTATTTACTCCCCCATGAAGGTAAGTTTAGAGCCGATAATCATCATCTATTTCGTCTAATCTGGGGCTTTTTTTAGACAGTCATTATGGTGTTTTAGTTGAAATAAGAATTAGTTGAGACCGGAGGCAATATACTGTTTAGAATTTTTCAGCAAGTTCTATTTACAATCTCGAACTGCAGATCTAATGCGCAGCCAGTCGGTGGGCATAAAAAAAGTTAATGCACCCACCGAAAACGGGGATGCATTAACTGGCATATCTAATGGTGCCGGAAACCGGACTCGAACCGGTACGTTCTTAACGAACGAGGGATTTTAAGTCCCTTGCGTCTGCCAGTTCCGCCACTCCGGCAACTCAATTTAAGCAAATATAATTATATTTTAATTGCAACCGTATGTCAATTAGAATATTGCTCCGGAGCATGTCTTTTTACCCAAATAAAAATACTATAGAAGGAAAGTCCCCGTCAAATGTTAAATATAAATATCAATAAAGATTGAACTAAAAGGAGTGAATCGCTTATGGCAAAATTCCTGGCCGCCGTTACGGCCATTATTACTATTATCACCGCTGTACTAGGGCTGGCTGCTTACCTGGGCGTTGAGAACGCAGCTAAATACCACCTGATCGCAGGCCTGCTGACCCTGGCAGCGGTACTGGCCGCCACACACCAGCTATATCACGGAAAGATGGATAGAAAATAGAACCAAAAAACGCCGGATATTGCATACCGCTTGTTAAAATGATATTCTGACATAGAATATATTAAAGAAATGAAGGTGAGGCAGCCTTGCCCAACCCGAATCCCATTGGGATTTTTGATTCGGGTGTGGGAGGTATATCGGTATTTAAGGAAATTCGCCTCTTAATGCCGGGTGAAAACATTCTTTACTATGCCGATTCCGCCCATTGTCCATATGGAACACAACCGCCGGAAAGCATTCGAAGGCGGACAATTAAAATAACCAAGTTTTTAATAAATGCCGGGGCTAAAATAATTGTTGCGGCGTGCAATACTGCATCTATAGCAGGCTTGGATTACCTGCGCCAAGAGTTTCAGATACCCATTGTGGGCATGGAGCCTGCTATTAAACCGGCCGCCCAAATAACCAGCAATGGCAAAGTAGGTGTGCTGGCCACAGGTGTCACTATCAACGGTGACCGGTTCAACTCCCTTTTAACACGTTTTGCATGCGACATAGAGGTCATCAATGTGCCCTGCGCTGGTCTGGTGGAACAGGTGGAAATGGGCCTGCTGGACACCCCGGAAACGGCGGCCCTGCTGCGCAAATATTTGAGCCCGCTCATAAAATGCGGCGTGGATACTGTGGTACTGGGTTGCACCCATTATCCCTTCCTTCGCCCTCTGGTGGAGTCCATAATGGGCCCCGGAGTAAAGGTAATTGATACCGGCTGCGCAGTAGCCAAAAGGGTGCACCAAGTATTGCAGGAGGAAGACCTTCTGGCAAATAGGGCTCCCGAGTACGCCACTGAAAATTTTTATACCAGCGGCAGCGCTAGCTATGTTAGGCAGGTTATCAAGAATTTATGGGATCAACCGAATATAACAGTGGAGTACATAGAACTATAAGCCCAGTTTTTTAAACCAGGGCTTTATTTATGCTTACCTGCTAATCAATAATCTCCCCTTCAATATCTATGGTATCCCCCATCCAATTTTCATAATTATTTTCTTCATAATAGTCAGCGGCCATGCGTCCAATCTGACGGCATATAAAATAATTAACTGAACCCGAGATAATCACCCCTAAAAAAGGTATCAGTTTCAATACTGTACGCTGGGAGACCCGAATACCCAGTGATACCAACAGCTCGCGAGCCATGCGTGTAAAAAACTGGTTTTGCATCTGCCGCATCGCCAGCTTGCCAATGGTCTTGTTAGCCGCATCTGCGCCAACAGCGGAAGCCATAACCCATAACGCCTCCCGGGATACTCCGGGCAAATACAAATCACGCCCGTATACAGTGGACATTTCCAGAACCATTTCAGCTGTGAAATACCCCACAGCCGTCATATCCAGCAATGTGCCGCCCACCAGCGTAACCAGCGTACCAATAACCGGCATTGCAGCCGGCAGAGCAGTAACTGCTCCGCTAGCCGCACAAAACCGGCTTTTCCGGGTAATAATCAGCTCACATAGTTCCCGGTTGGTTAAGTCCGGGTGCTGTTTGCGCAGTTTTTCCACCCTGCGGCGCACTTCTTCTTTATTTACCATAGTCAAGGGATTAAATATCATCTATTAGCACCATGCTTTATCGTATAAGTTTTTAAGGACCCCAGTCTTTGATATCCAAGAACTTACCGCTCTATGACAATTTAGCAGCTGGACATATTTTACATTATGTGGTAATTTATTTATATTATACCAACACTAATCCCAGGAGGTCTTAAATGCGCTTGAAAAAAGTTATTTTCTACGCATTGTTAGCGGTTTTTTTATTATCCAGCGCTGCAGGTATTAGTGAACCGTTAAAGAAAACTATTCAGTCAACCCCTAATTATTCAGCACTGCAAAGACAAATCACCGCCTACTTAGATGGTCAACCGGGTGTTTACGGACTTTACTTTATTGATATACAATCCGGCCAGGAATTTGGCTATAACTCCAATGTGGCCTTCTATGCCGCCAGCACATTTAAAGTGCCTATGAACCTGTACCTTTACCGTGCGGCTGAGCACAACCAAATAGACCTTACGGAGCAGCTGATCTTCACAGACAAGCACATGGAAGGAGGCACCGGCATATTAAAGAACCAATCACCAGGGAGCAGCTATACTATAGCCCAACTGGCCGACTACTCTATATTGTACAGCGATAATGTAGCCACCAATATATTACTGGACCGCCTGGGCAAGAAAAACGTAAAGGGATATATGCGTTCCCTGGGTGGTCGGGTGGTGGATAATGAGCAAAATATTACCTGCCCTTATGACTTAGCTTTATATATGCAAGAAGTGCTGCATTTTGCCGAGCAGCCGGCAGGAGAAAAGCTGCTTAGAAATCTCTTTGACAATAAGCTAAAAGATCGTATTCCCGCGCCCCTGCCGCCGGAGATTCAAGTAGCCAATAAAATAGGCACCTGGCCCCCGACTAACACATATAACGATGCCGCTTATGTTGCTCACCCGAAAAAACCCTATATATTGATCGTTACAAGCAAAGATACACCTGGTTACGGTGAAGCACGAGAAGTTATCCGGCATCTTTCTGAACTGGTATATCGGTACCAAACCAACGGATCAATATAAAAACGTTTTATACCCTAACCCATAACAATTTAACCGACGGATTGGCTGCATTATGGTTAAGTGTTACCCCTTGATTGTAAATAGGTTTTATGTTATTATAATTTTTGTTCATAAAACTATATATGGGCGTGTAGCTCAGCGGGAGAGCATTGCGTTCGCAACGCAGGGGTCGGGGGTTCGAATCCCCTCTCGTCCACCAAAAAGGCCTTTAGGCCTTTTTTTATATTCATCATAGCATATTTTATTGAATAATATCAGCTGCCCTGTTCCAGTATCCTTGCCAAATTAATAATCTTGGACTAAAATGGAAGAAAAATACCAGGAGGGTTTTTATGTATTGGGAAAAAAAAGGTCCCGATAACACAGATGCAACAATTAAAGCCGCACTGGACCGGGCTGCCGAACTAAATATCCAATATATTGTGGTGGCCTCCAGCAGTGGGGATACAGCCCGCAAGCTAATTGACTGTGGCCACCGGGTGGTATGTGTTAGCTACCATGTGGGTTTTAAAGACCCCGGCAGCAGGAGTATGAGCGAAGAGACTATGGCCGAGCTTAATCAAAAAGATATCCGGGTATTATTTACCACCCACCTGCTGGCCGGAGTAGACCGGGCTATCCGCAACCAATTCGGTGGCGTTTACCCTGCCGAAATCATGGCTCAAACCCTACGCATGCTGGGACAGGGAGTAAAGGTATGTGTAGAAATCAGCGGTATGGCCCTGGATGCCGGACTTATTCCTTTTGGGGAAGAGATAGTAGCCATCGGCGGATCGGCCAAAGGTGCCGATACCGCTGTAGTCATTACACCTGCCCATTCCAACCATTTCTTTGACACCAAAGTCAAAGAAATTATCTGCAAGCCCAGGCAATTCTAATTATCGCCTTGCATAACAATCAATATCTATACCCCGGCGTTTAAGCCATTCTGCAACAAACCCGGTAATCACCAGGGGCTTTTGGGCCAGATCGGCCGGATGCTGCGCTCCTGTAAGCATCATAACCCGTCTAAGACCCGTTGTTAATTCATTGATGAATTTTATGAGCCCATCTAGTCCCTGTTTCTTTAAAACCCGTAAAAAAGGTCCCGCTATAGCCACTAGTGAAGCCCCGGCAGCCAGCGCCTTGGCTGCGTCTTCGGCCGTACGCACCCCCCCCGAGGCAACCACAGAAATCCTTTGATCGACATTTAGCGCTTCCAGCAAACTGATCGCAGTAGGAATACCCCATTTGTCCAAAGGTGCGCCGTTTTTACCACGGCGTTTTCCTTCTATGGCGGCAAAGTTAGTGCCGCCATAGCCACCGATGTCTAGATAACATACTCCAGCGTTAACAAGGGCCGTTACGGTCTCCATCGCCATGCCACAGCCCACTTCTTTGACCAGCACCGGCACCGGTAATTTAAGCGCAAGCTGTCTAATATTATCCAGGCCACCGCTGAAATTAGCTTCTCCCTCGTACATAACCAGTTCTTGGCTTACATTAAGGTAAAGCTGGATACCGTCGGCACCAATCATTTTAACAGCTTCCTGCGCGTCTTCCAGAGTACAAAAAGCGCTAAGGTTAGCCAGTAACAGCCCCCGTGGATTTTCTTCCCTGGCGACAGTAAACGTTTCTCGCACCGCCGGGTCATCCAGCGCTGCCCGCTGCGAACCCACTGCCATGCCAATTCCCGTGGCAGCAGCCGCTTTGGCCAGCTCCCGATTGATTACCAGCACATCGGCATGCCCGCCGGTAATGGCATTTATCATCAGCGGCGCATGTAATATTTTACCCATAAAGCTACAGGAAGTATCCAGCTTATCCCAATTAAGTTCTGGCAATGCATTATGCACCAGCTTAAGGTCGGCAAAACCGGATTGGCCCAATACCTCAGGCAGTTCTACGGCGTATTTAACATGTTCAAGCTTTCGCTTTTTTCTGATAATAGCCTTACGCCCCCCCAGTTATTTTACCGGCCTATCAAAATAAAAATTTTTACCTGTGGCAGATATGGGAATGGCACAGACAAGGGCACCATTGACCAGACCCATCTTTCTAGCCACTGCAGCCGGGCGATACATTACCCGGTTATCTGCATTTAATAGGCCCGCTGTTTTTGCCGCAGAGCCAATGGCAATACCCAAGTCCATTACCCGCCAGGCACAAAGCGGCCCTTCAAATTCCGGCCCTTGCCTGCTGTCCAATTTAGTGCATTTATCCTGCCCACAGGCACCGCAATTAAGACCCAGCGGCTGATTTTCTCGCAAAGACACAAATAATACGGCATCAGAATGACGAATGTTTTCCGCATCCCGGTCAAAATTTATCTTGCCGGTTTCCTGACCGAACTTGTCCATCTCATCGGCCAAACGGCGCAGATCATCACCTGCCAGCACATCAATATCCAAATAGTCCTGTCCCGAACCCTTGGGAGCCGTCCTGGCGGCCACCGCCATAAGCTCAGCAACCGTCTGCATAATACTGGACAACTAAAAACCCCCTTGCATAACTCGGCATATTTTATATATCATACCACATGCTGGTGGCAGGATTCAAAACAATCAACACTACTGCTGTTTAATCATTGAAAGTGATTATTTAAAATTCATTTTATTAAAAAAATAATTAACGAGCGAGCAGGATTTTTGAATTTAATTCAGAATATTTTCTACAATGGCTCTTGACAACAAACCTTGTTATTAAATATTATACGTTTGATAATGATAAACAGCATTAACTTATCAGGTCAGGCACATTTTAGAAATTAATCGAAAAGCGGTGGTGTCTATGGCTAAAGAAATAATTACAAACAAAGGACCGGTAATATTTGAAGGGCCGGTTTCCTCGGAGTATCTGGACTCATTGGAAATTAACCGGGCATTAAACAACTTCAGACATCCTAAGCGTCAAAAGGAGGCCCTAGGTCTAGTAGCCAACCATCCCGAAGGATTAGTGTATATTGCTCGATCTGGTCCGGAAATAATTGGCTATGTATTATTTCACTATCCTAACAAGTACAGCCGTTGGGTCAGGCATCCCCGCGTTCTGGAATTAGGTGCGATTGAGATCAGCCGGGATTGGCAGCAAAAGGGGATTGCAAAAGAGCTTTTACAAGAAGCGTTTAAAAATCCCGTATTGGATGAATATATTCTAATTAGCACTGAATTTTATTGGCATTGGAATCTGAGAACAAGCGGACTGGGCGTGTGGGAATACCAGAATATGATTAAGCGCATTTACGGATCGGTAGGCTTTAAGCGGCGGCACACAGATGACCCTGAAATACTGGAGCATTCCGCCAACATGTTGATGGTACGCATAGGTAAGAATGTAGGTAAAAGCCATGTAGAGATGTTTGATGAGTTAACATACCAGAATTCTATCTTGATATAAAAGTTCACGAAGATTTTATCTCAGGCTTATTAAGTGATGCTTATTTTGTCCATTATAATATCCATGAACCATAGCCCTACAACTCATGCTAAATCATTACCATTTTTTGAACATTTTACATAATCAAATAAACTGTTACGCGCTTCATTGCGTATGCTTTAATTATTTAATTTACGATTTCCTCAAACAAAGGGGATTTAACAAACACGGCCCGGTCGTTTTGAACCGGGTTTTTTTGACTTATTAATCAAGCAAAAAGTGCACATACTATATCTAAATAAAACTAGTTAAACAGGAGGTTAAGGAATAAAATGCTATCTACAACCAGCCTTGCCGAATTTTTATGTAAAGCCAATGAAAGACTGCCCGAGGAAGCGGAGAGGGTGTTGCAGACACTGCTGGAACAGGGTAATATGAATAAAGAGGATCTTTCACTAACGGCCCGTGTCAAAAGGGCTGTCCTAGATCATATTATTATGCAGCTATATGCCCTTGGCCTGGTCGAAATATTTACTGAGGGGAAAAGCAAAATTTGCAGTGCTACCAATTTGGGCAACGAATTTGTTGACCTGGTTAAAGCCGGATAAAAGTTCCGGCTTTTTTCATACCCGTAACAGCATAGCTCAAAATCAACTAATCGTGATTGACATTTCACTCACCAATTAGGACCTGGCTAACTCATTGGTACTTCCTGTGAAACTGCCAATGGCTTACTGAATGATTTTATAAGGCCATAGACGTGGAAATAGGCCAGGTAACCCTACTGAATAAGTATAAATTACGGTCGTGAATTTAAGATAGCCCATCTGAGTATGGCTTTGTCAATCTTGTTAACTTTCCTCGATAATACATAAAAAATGATGTAAAATAATAGCCGTCAAACCGAAAATAAAATAATTTTTATATTCGTAAATATAAGTGGGGAAAGACCATCGTTTAGTCCAGCCACCCCTGTATTTTTCCGGAATCCGGCCTAAAGGAAAATTATGGCCATAGCGAGTAGCTACCTCTACGCAACTTACTTGCGGAGGATAGTTCCGCAGAAAGGATAATGGCACCGTAAAAATTTTTTCCACTTCAGCCCGGTTGGGAACAATATTCCCAGGGGACAATATCCTCCCTACAAAGGGGTATACCAGCATGCCCATAGGAGTAATTAACCGGTCCAGCGCACCAATGGACACTATATCATTAGTGGACAGTCCCAGTTCCTCCATAGCCTCCCTAAGTGCAGCGGAACCCGGCCGTCTAAGCTCGTCTTCCTCGACATGTCCCCCGGGAAAACAAATTTCTCCAGGCTGCCTGTTCAGTTCCATAGAGCGCACCTCAAACAATAGCTCCAGACCGCCGGTGCCCTCTACAAGCGGCAGTAATACCTCCGATACCAAGTAATGATCTTTGTTCATTAAATCTGGCTTACTATTGCTTAGTTTTTGACTAATCTGGTATTCATTCATAGACATTCCCCAACTATCCATTAATTTTTTAATATATTCTCTTAAAATACCATTTATTTTTTTATTGTCAACAGTTACTATACTAATCTCATACCTTTTATTCAACAGCCACTTGCTCATCTAATCACTTTACAGCAGACCGATAATCTTACTTCCTCAGTTCGGGCCAAGCTCCAAAATTCCCAAGCCTAATTAGGACCTTGAATAATCCTTTATATCCACCGGTCAACCTGCCTGTTCTCCAGTTGTTCGTAGCAATACCACTATTAATAAACTGCTTAAAATAAACAGGCCCCCGTTATGATTAACATAGGGGGCCCGCTTCCTTATATTAATACCTTATATTAATAATTTTATTTACCCTGCCATACTGGTTGACGCTTTTCCATAAAAGCTTTTAGCCCTTCCAAGGCATCCGCAGTTGGCATTAATTCATTAAGATAAATATCATCAATAGACTTTAGCCCATCGACAAAGCCATTATTCAGACCGGCCTTCACGGCCTTTTTGGTGTATGCAAGCACTACTGGGCTCATAGCCATAAACTTTTGTAAAAATTGCTGCACGCCTTCATCAAAGGAATCAACAGGTAAAACAGCATTCACCAGCCCCAACTTATCGGCCTTGGCAGCATCGAAGACCTCGCCTCCCAAAACTACTTCCATAGCATGGTAAATAGAGGTTAATTGGGGAAATGCGAGGGAAGCGATGGGCGGAAATACGCCGACAGCTATTTCCGGCTGCCCAAACTTGGCTTTTTCCGAAGCTACGACCATATCACAGGAGAGCACCAGTTCATAGCCGCCACCTAGAGCTACGCCATTAACGGCCGCCACGATAGGTTTGTCATTTTCATACATGTTAATGAAGAGACTATCCAGAACCTCAATCATTTTTTTTACTTTATCAGCAGTGTGATCAGCAACGTCTACACCAGCCGAAAAAGCTTTCCCTTCCGCATTTAAGAGAATAAGTTTACCTGTTTCCTGCTTGGCCCAGGCAAATGCGTCGGATATTTCTTGCAGCATAGGAATTGTCAGAACATTAAGTGGCGGTTTGTTTAGGGTTATGGAAATTAATCCGTCCGTATTATTCACCTTAATAAAATTAAAACTCATAAGATATACCCCCATGTTCAGGATTGATTTATAACATTGGTTTAGTAATTTGTATACCTTAAAAATTCGGAAAGACTAACCACCCTTAGATTATGAGAACAATAGCTTCTTACTGCGCACATCATAAAGTCCCGAGGGAGTCATTCTGACAAAAGGAACCCCGGTATGGGACATGAAATCCAACGTTATTATTGAACCGGAGCGGCAGCCCTTATCCATCAGATACTGTTCAATCACCTTAAATTGTCTATCCAAACTGGCTACGTCCTGGTCGGACATAATTCCTCCGATCACCATTGGGCATTCCGCCTTGATTTCACCACCATCCACAAGGACAAGCCCTCCGCCTATTTCTATCATCCTGTTAAAGGCTAGTGCCATATCAGCATCGTTATTGCCAATTACAAATGGTGCATGATGGTCATGAGCAGTGCTGGTGGCCAGGCCGCCAATGGAAGCTCCATAACCTTTTATAAAGGCTGAGACAAGCCTGTTTCTACTTATATGCAACATGCTAATTTTTAGCATATCCTCACCATCAACGGTTAACTGGCCGGATTTGACCGGTAGATTGGCGTAATCCAACTTAGTAATAGTGCGATTGACAATTTTAGCCACCGGAACCCGCTCATATTCTCCATCAGCTGCGGTCGCTTTAACAGCAAAGTGCTCCGCAGTAGCCTTAAAGATAGGTACCCTCCCGGGGCGCCAGTCTTCAATAGTAAGATGCGGTAAATTTAAGGGTAATTTTTGGAGTAGCTTGCCATTCTCCGCTATTATCTCACCATTAACCATAACTTTTACCGGATCAGGCAAAGATGGGCTTTCCAAAAATAAAATATCAGCAAACCGTGATGGCCCAATCCCCCCGATTATCCGATCTACCCCTATGTACTGGGCAGCATTGATAGTGGCCATTTGGATCGCCGTTACCGGAGGAACACCGTACTTAATGGCATCTTCAACTAGGGATTTCATGTACCCCTTGGTTAGTATATCACTCGCACTAAACCAGTCCGGGGTCATCATCAACCACCTGGTATCAAATTCCGGATCCTGGGTGGTTACACGCGAGAGGGTTTCCATATCGCTAAGAATAGACCCATGCCTAAGCATAGCGTGCAGGCCGAGACTAACCCGCAGATGTACCTCTTCAGCGGTAATGGCTTCATGACAGGATGTTATACCAACATTTACCAATGCATTTAGTGTATCCGGCGAGCAGCCTGCCCCGTGGCCTTCAATGCGCTTATTGATACTATGAGCGTACTCCAGCCTACTTAACAAAGCTTCGTCAAGGTCCAGTGCCCTTACCCAGGCCACTATCTCACTCACTGTAATTACCCTGGGATGCTTAAGAAAACTGGTGAACTCCTCCATAGTAAGGCATTCTTCACCCTCTACTTCGGGTAGAATGGGATTGGATGCACAAACACAATAAAAAAATTTCAATGGCAAATGTTCAGTCATATCCATCATGCCCTGAACACCCTTCGCCCTCAAGGCACCCGTTATTGACGTGGTGTCCGTCAAAATTGCCGTTGTGCCATGAGGTAATATTTCATTTGCCAAAGCTATTGGGTTAGCGCCAAAATCGGTGTGTTCGTGAGGGCCAATATAGCCCGGTGCCAAAAACAAACCTGTGGCGTCTATAACTTCTGTAGCCTCACCCACCATATTATTTGATGTACCCACATAAGCAATTCGACTGCCCTTGATAGCCACATTAAGCCCGGACTGTATTTTTCCGGTATAAACATTAATTATTTTAGCGTTGGTTATGAATTTATCGGCTTGTGCTTTGCCCAGGGGCACTTGAATTAAACGCTTATACTCTTCCATATTGATGTCAAATAAATCACCCTTAGCAACCACCAGCAATCACCTAATTTCCTAATATATTCACTATTCTTATATTTTTAATTAATTATTCTTATAATAAACAAGCCCCCGTTATAATATAATATCGGGGGCCTGCTCCTAACTATAAATATTTACATAACCAATAAAAAATATACTCTATCTAATTAAAAATCTGGTCTCAGTACGATTCTCTGAGTCAGTTTGCCGGCATGGGAATCTTGGAATGCGGTTTCAATTTGACTCATCGGGCGATATTCCACGAATTCCTTAACTTTAATTTGGCCTGAAAGGACATAATCCATAACTTCCTTGTAATACTTTGGCAGGCAGCCCCAGGTGCCCATAATCTCAGCGTCAAAAGCCATTAATTTGGAAAGCATATACTCAACTTTAGCCATACCGAAACCAACTACCATCATGCGGCCTACGAAGGAGAGCATGTCAAGGGCAATTTCCTGGCCAGCTTTGCTGCCGGTGCACTCGAAGATCTTCCAGCCTGCGGACGGTAATTTATTCTCTTTGCAATATGCTTTAAATTCGCCCACGACTTCTTTATTGGACTTGTCAAGGGTGCTGATAGCCTTGGTAGCGCCATAATTTAGGGAACGCTCTAATTTTTCCTGATTCCGAGCGATAGCTACAACGGCTTTTGCTCCCAATACTTTACAAATCTGAGTCATGTAAACGCCGATACCACCGGTAGCGCCGGTAACAATGCACAGATCTCCCTCTTTTACTTCAGCCTTAATAGCAGCCTGGTAAGGAGAAGTAACGGCATCCGCCACTACGGACAACATTGCTAATTCAAAGTCACCGCGGTCATCCACAACGGTCAGGTCGGCAGCCGGAACGGGAATATGGCTGGAAAAGCCGCCATAGATACCCAAGCTGTTGCCGGGCATTTTTTGGGCTAAGCAGCGATTGCCGCGACCGGAAGCGCAAATAGCACAATTATTACAGGGCATAACCGCAGGGATAATAACTTCTTTGCCAACCAGGTTTTCGAAGTCTTTCCCAGCCTTGACAACAACACCGCTGATTTCATGCCCCAAGGTCAAAGGCGGTTTTTGTACTGTGGGTACTCCATCATAGAAGTAACCTACGTCAGTATGGCATACGCCACAACCGGCTACTTCAACCAATACGTCGCCGTCAGCCAGTTCCGGAACAGGAATCTGAGTTTTGACGAGTTTACCAGGTACGGCGGGGGTATCGGGTGCACCGTCTTTACCGCGTTTTTTCGGTATAGTGGGTTCCACCATTTGCCAGGTATCTATCATGGTCGGTACTGTCATATTCTTAAACCTCCTTAAAATTTTAATATATTTCAATAATTTTAAATATTATTTACCCTGCCATACCGGTTTGCGTTTTTCCATAAAGGCACTTAAGCCTTCCTTGGCGTCAGCGGTAGGCATTAATTCATTCAGGTATACATCATCAATTGCCTTAAGTCCTTCAATAAAGCCCTTATTTAATCCTGCCTTTATGGCCTTTTTGGTGTACGCCAGCACTACCGGACTCAGAGACATGAACTTTTTACAAAATTCCTTAACGCCTTCAGCAAAGTTATCAGCAGGCAAAACAGCGTTCACCAACCCTAGCTTATCAGCCCTGGCAGCATTGATGACATCACCGCTTAAAATCAATTCATATGCATGGGGTAAAGAGGTTAGCCTGGGAAGCATGTATGAAGCCAAGGGTGGGAATACGCCAACCTGAATTTCCGGCTGCCCCAGCTTTGCTTTTTCCGAAGCCACTACCATGTCGGCAAAAAGCACTAGTTCATAGCCGCCACCCAGAGCCGCGCCATTAACGGCGCACACAATAGGCTTCTCGTTGTCATACATGCTATGGAAGATACTATCGAAAACCTCAATCATTTTGTTTACTTTATCAGGTGTATGATCAGCAACGTCTACACCGGCTGAAAAGGCTTTCCCTGCTGCATCTAAGAGGATAATATTTCCGGCTTGCCCTTTGGCCCACACAAATGCGTCAGCTAATTCCTCCATCATAGGAATAGTCAAAACATTAAGTGGCGGGCTGTCCAGGGTTATGGTAATTAATCCATCCGCGTTATTTGTTTTGATAAATTTATAACTCATACTATACCCCCATGTTCAATCGCAGACTACGCTGCAAAGTAACAACCGCACAATAAATAATAACAGGCGGAGAGGCTAAGCCCCGCCTCTCCACCTATATTAATTTGGCAAATATTAAAGCATCTGCTTAAAGTTATATGATTATTTACGGGGCCCCAAAACTGCGTCGATCAGTTCTTGATCGAACACATGAGCCTCAGCCAGCAGCTGGCGATACTTAATAAAGTCAATGGTGTCTTTACCGGTCAGTTTCTTGGTGGCGAAAGCGTTGAAGCCGAGATAAGCTTCACTGCTCATGTTGGTGCCGAGCCAATGACGATATGCCAGTTTGTTCATATCCCAGAAGAATTTCTTCTTCTGTCTCATCATATCGATGGACATCTGTAAGCAGTTGGGGAACAGGTTGGTGAAAGTCCAGACTAGTTTTTCTACTTCAGCATCCAGCATTGAGAAGTCAACTTCAGCAGTCTTGATTAATGCTTTGGCTGCAGCTGCTTCTTCGCCGGTCTTATTTTCACCGTAACAGATCTGGCCGTTTTCATCAACCATTTTATCGGTAATAACTGCCGGGTTGGGGATAAATTTGCCATCGACTTTGAGTACGGGAATGGCTTTTGTAATCATACCAACCATCTGCATTTTATAGGCACTCCACATTTCGCAGGAAATGCAGTTCCACATGCCTCTTTCCATACCGATGTTCCAGTGGATAAAGTCAGCGCTGCCGCCAACCGGTGCGGAACCGTGTCTGGGACCAGCCTGGCCATAAATAGCGAGGTCAGAAGAAATAGCGAGGTCACAAGCCATACCAATTTCCTGGCCACCGGCTACGCGCATGCCGTTTACGCGGCAGATAACCGGCTTTTTGCAATCCAGCAGACCGTCAACCATGCCGTTGAACAGGTCCATGTACTGCATGTATTCACTGGGGTTGCTGCTGTAGTATTCAGCGTATTCTACAGTGTTACCACCAGTACAGAACGCTTTGTCGCCTGTGCCGGTAAAGATTAGGGCTACTACGGAGCGGTCTGAGGAAGCTTTTGCGCAACCGGCGATAACGCCTTTAGTCATTTCGGTGGTATAGGAACCAAACTGAGCGGGGTTATTCAGGATCAGCCATGCGGTATACAGCCCAGGAACTTCTTGTTTGGTTTTGGGGTCAATGATAGGTCTTTTTTCATAAATAACGCACGGTGCTTCGGTACCAAAATGTTCATCACCAAATATTTCATGATTCTTTACATCGGTTTGGCGGGGCCATTTATTCAGATCCATTAGTCATCCTCCTATTAAATAATTTTTTTTTAATTTTTTACCTCTAGTAAGCATTATTCCAACATTGTGCTGGTATTAGTCATGCCAGCTTTTACCACCCCCCTGTTTAAGGTAGTAAAAAATCGTTGTTATGCTTTTATGAATTCATAAGACAACTGACCGTCGTCGTATTGCAGTGTTCTGACGCCCACATTCATGCCAATGGCAACTTCGTCATCAGGAATGCTGCCGTCAAGCCGGCCAAATATTTGCACGCCGTCAAAAATTGCCATGGCGGTGGTGTATGGTACATCCTTCTCAAAGCCGGTAGGAGCAAAACCTTGTTTGGTATAAGTTACCAGAGTTCCGACTCCTTCGATTTTGAACCAATCCATATCGTTACTTAAGCATTGATCACAATCTGCCCGGGGAGGAAAGAACTTTGTCCCACAGGATTTGCATTGTGTGCCCCTTACTTCGCCCTTTTCAAGGTAATCAATAAAAGCATCAACCTTGGTCTGGGAAGCAAAACTTTTACGTCCGAATTTTTTAAAACTCATATTTTCTACCTCCCCAGAATGGTTACGTTAGCGTAAAGCCCTACGCCGCCAACATTATGAACTAGCCCGATTTCAGGTTGTCCCGGCACCTGCATGGGACCGGCTTCATCACGCAGCTGAAGGACAATGGTACGCACCTGCGAACCACCGGTAGCGCCGATGGGATGACCCTTGGACAGCAAACCGCCATCCACGTTCACAGGTATTTTGCCGCCTATCTCATTTTGCCCTTCGCGTACCAGTTCTACGCCTTTACCTAGCTCGGCAAAGCCAAGAGCTTCGTAAGCCATCAATTCAGCGATAGTAAAGCAGTCGTGTACTTCCGCTACCTTAACATCCTGGGCAGTAATACCAGCCATGGCATAGGCATCTTGAGCAGCCTTCATAGCGGCTGTTAAACCGTAACAATTGCTGCGGCCGGTCAGCGTTACGCTGGCTGAACCGGAACCTAATCCCATAAACCAAACCGGTTTCTTGCATAATTCCTTAGCCCTGTCCGCATTAGCAACAATTACACAGGAAGAGCCATCGGCATTGCCGCAGCAATCAAACACTTTCAGCGGGCTGGTCACAACCGGTTTTGCTAAACATTCTTCCACGGTAACAACTTTCCTGTATACCGCTCTATCATTCAGTGCGCCATATTTGGTGGACTTAGCCCTGATCATGGCCAGATCTCTTTCAGTAGAGCCGTACTGTTTAAAATGCGCCTGCGCGTGCGAAGCGTAATAACCAGGCATCATGGTACCAAATGGGGATTCCCACTGAATGTCGGAACCGCGGCCCATTCTCTCCTGAGAATCAGCGGAAGTAATTTCCGACATTTTTTGAAAACCGACAACGGCAACGATATCGTGTAAACCTGCTTTGACCATACTATAGGCCGCTCTCAGGCCAGAGGTGCTGGAGGAGCACACTGATTCGATGGCAAATGTCGGTGCGGGAACAAATCCGAGGTACTCGGAAATTACTCCGGCGGGACTACGCTGTGCATCGTATTCCGGAGCTGAGCAAATAACCGAGGCACTAATATCTTTAGCGGTTATGCCGGCGTCTTGTGCGGCTTCTCTCCATGCATCAAAAGCCAGCTCTCTGATCGAGCCCGGATATTCCCTAGTAAAATAACTTTGACCAACGCCAATTATGGCTACATCTTTGGACATAAATGAACCTCCCCGCGATAGATACTTTTTCGGTTCGCATATTATAGCATAACCATGCCGCCGTCCACACAGAGGATCTGGCCGGTTATATAAGATGAATCTTCAGATGCAAAGAATACTACCGTCGGGGCAACCTCTTCAGGTTCGCAGAACCTACCCAGCGGTATGCGTTCTAAATATTTAGGAGCTAACTTAGGATCAGTGGTAATTTTCCTGGTCATTGGCGTTACGACCATAGGTGCAATTACATTAACCCTGATATTATATTTCGCCAGTTCTTTTGCACAGGATTTAGATAATGCAGTAACCCCGCCCTTGGAGGCAGTATAGTTAACCTGCCCGATGGTGCCAATCAGACCCGCGGAAGAGGTAACGTTAAGTATCGAACCGCTCTTCTGCTCCATCATCGGCCCGGAAACAGCCTGGATGCAGTTAAATGTACCGGTAAGATTAATCCTAATTACATCATCCCATTGTTGGGGACTCATTTTCCACAACATGGCGGGTATGCTTACCCCAGCGTTGTTGAAGAGAAAATCAACTCTTCCGAATTTAGCCATGGTGTCATCTACCATCTTCTGCACTGCGTCACGATCGCCCACATCTACGGCCAGAGCTAGATACTCAGCTCCAGCGTCCCTCAGGTTCTGACAAATTTCACTATCCTCGTTGATGCTACGGCTAACTACAACTACCTTCGCACCTTCCTTGGCCAGGCCCAAAGCCACACCTTCGCCAATCCCCTGGCGAGCACCCGTCACAATGGCAACTTTCCCCTGCAGTCTCATTTCTAATACATCCCCCCCTTTAAGAATTGGAATATGCGACACACACCACCCAACTGAACCGGTGGGAAAACAAACTGCAAAAAGTCTGCCGCAACATTTTTACCAATGAACATAAAACCTGGATATTACCTGGATGCCATTAATCATCATGAGTTTCAATTCACAAATTCATCCGCACATCCAGTAGACCAAGCCAACATGCCGGAATTAAGATTAACATAGAAGACGGTAAGCACCGGAACATTACCCGAACTCCCTAGCAAAGTCTAAAGCATAAGAAGATGTGCCCAACTTATCTAAAAGACCACGACAAGTCCGCCAATGGCAGATATTTATTTATATTTTTCTACCAGTTTTCTACCCGCCTGTGTACTCACCAATTTCGTAGATTTCTAATTACCGGCATACCTATAGTGTTTGTCCATGAATATACTATAAGGCAATTAGGAATTTTCCAAAATCACTAAAAAGAATGGATACCAGGTTACTTGAGGGTGAAACGAGGGTTAGCCCATATAGGTTAACCTATTAAATACTTCTTTATTTCTCTTTAATCCACCTAAAACTTTTTATCCTTAATTTTACAATCCATTAATTTTTACTCAAACAATAACAAAGGTTATTCACCTCAGTCATCTTGTTGGAGATTCAAAACGAGGTTTTTCTTTAACACTACAGGTAAGATTAAAGAATAACTGCAAGATGCTCGAACTACCCCTACAACAGCTTAGGGCCAAATAATGGACGGCGGTTGAAAAATTGTGCCATGAGTTGAGCCTCAGGTACTTGATCAATAGTCCCACCTTCCAATTGTGGAAACTCCCCTTCCCTGTATCTGCACTACGTCTTGTCCATTCCCTGCAGGGTATCCAATAAATATGATTATCTTACCCCGAAATATCAAATTTTTCCTATATTTTTCCTTTTGTTAATGTTTTTATTTTACTGACCTCATTGTCTCATGTTAACCTCTGCCCCATCAACCTGCTTATCATAAAGGGTGAACCAAGGATTAACCTTTTTAGGCTATTTAAATGTTGACAGCATTACCAACAAGAATTAAAATCTATATGTAAGGTGGTTTTCTCAATTTATTTTAAAAACATAAAAAAACATCACCCAGCAGTGATTGTTATCAATCATATAAATAAGGCACATTAATTATGTGAGACAAGTTGTCACCTACTATGAATGCAAGTTACTTATACAGTTCTAGTAAGCTTATACCTTTATTGGAATTCCTTGCCTGGCGCAAGTACAAGTATGGTACAAATCGATACAAGGCAAAATAGCAGTCTATATGTATTATTTATCCTCAATAAAGCTATAGAGGTGATAGTCACTACGCAACTGTTTAATCAATAATACTACAACCTTACAGTTAAAAAGGAGGAATCATATCATGTCCCAGATTAAGCTCATGATCGTAGATGACCACCCGATGATACGAGAAGGTCTAGCCACCATGCTTGGAACGTGTGAAGATATAAGCATAGTGGGTGCATGCCAAAACGGGGATGAAGCCCATCAACAGGCACCATTAATAAACCCAGATATTATCCTTATGGATATAAAAATGAAAGGCACCAATGGTATTGACGCTGCCAGACAGATATTTAAAGCCTGCCCGGAAATGAAAATTATCTTCCTCACAGTTTTTGAAGACGCTGAATTTATGCGCCAAGCTTTACAGGTCGGCGCAGTAGGATATATTTTAAAAAATGTTACCAAAGAAAAATTAATTGAATCCATCCGCCGGGCACATCGGGGGGAAACAATCATTGATCCTACAGTATTTAACACTATAGTAGATGATTATATTAAGCTGTCTCATTTAGCCGAGGAACCAGAAGAAGACAAATCCCAACAATTAGAATTTACACCGAGGGAAAAAGAAATACTTTATCACCTCACTATGGGTATGACCAACAAAGAAATATCAGCGACTACACATCTGGCTGTTGACACAATAAAAACTCACCTGCGCAACATCTTCCGTAAAATGGCCGTTAAGAACCGTTCTCAGGCTATTAATCATGGTATAAAATACTTTAATTCCCACATTTAAAAGAAATCTAAACAAATCTCTTTGTTAGAAAAGAGATTATTTTTTTAGTTGAAAGTCAACATTATCTTGCATTAATTGATTAAATACGACATAATTATTATATTATCCAAAACGTTTAATTGCAAGGCATGTTTTTTAATTATTTAATAAATTTGTTAATCGAATCTTTTTATATTGTTAACCTGGATTTATTAATACAATGACAAACAAGGCAATAAGTTTTAAAATTATTTTAGCACCCATAATACAAGACGGCTTAATACATGATTCCGCCAGCGCTTGAAATATATCTGAAAAAGGTGGAAATACAGGTGATAAAGTTCTGTGGCCATACCGAAGAAATACTGGATTGCACACACAATGGCGTACTGGCTATTGATACAAATAGAGTTATTACAGTTTGCAATAAAGCAGCCGGACGCTTACTAGGTAAAAATCAGAAGGATATAATCGGCAAAACATTGCCGGAAGTTTTTGACACGGTGTTTTTTCCTCTATTCCGTGTAATCGATACCGGCCAGCCAGAATACAGTTTGAAAATTAATGTTAACGGGCGAAACATGCTTTATAATCACATGCCTTTGTTTACAGAAAATAAGATAACAGGAGCGGTTGCGGTATTCCAGGACATAACTGAAATGGAACGCGTTACTTCAGAACTAGAATGCTTGCGCCATCTTTATAATCAACTTGAAATTTTTATTGGAGCCTCCTTTGACGGTATTATGGCAACCGATGCCCAGGGCATTGTTCTTAGATTAAATAAAGCACATACCCGTTTGACCGGTTTGGACAAATCTAATTTTGTAGGTAAGTCCATAGATGACTTATTTAGAAATGGAATTATAAAGTATGAATCAATAACCGCCAAAGCACTCAATGAAGGTCGTACAGTTACCGGTTTACAATATATTATTCCTACTAAAAAAGAACTAATGGTAACTGCTAATCCAGTCTATAAAGATGACGGCAGCATTGCCGGGGCGATAACCAATTTGCGGGATATCACCGAGTTAAACCAGCTCAATGAAAGGTTAAAAAAGTCGCAGGTGGTGACTGCACTTCGTCATACAGAGATACCGCATGTGCTAAAAGGCAAATTACGACATGATGAAATTATTGCCGAAAGCAAAGAAATGATTAAAATTCTAAACATGTCGGTAAGAGTTGCTCAAACAGACAGTACAATACTAATAACAGGCGAATCTGGTGCAGGGAAAGAAATTGTAGCTCGAATCATTCATAACGTAAGTGAAAGATCAAAAGGTAACTTTATTCAGATCAACTGCGGCGCAATACCTGAAAATCTATTGGAAGCTGAGCTTTTTGGATATGAGGCAGGCGCTTTTACCGGCGCCAGGCGTCAGGGGAAGGCCGGTTTGTTTGAACTAGCTAATAATGGTTCCATATTACTGGACGAAATTGCTGAGATGCCCATTAATTTGCAAGTGAAATTGCTCAGGGTACTACAGGAGCAAGAAACTTATCGTCTAGGCGGCACCACAACCATAAAGCTTAATGCCAGATTAATAGCCGCTACAAATAAGGATTTATGGGAGTGCGTAGAACTTGGGACTTTCCGTGAGGATCTTTTTTACCGAATTAACGTGGTTCCTATCAATGTACCGCCTCTGCGGCAACGCCGAGAGGATATTATTCCACTTGTAATGTATTTTTTTAACTATTTTAAGGAGAAATACCACGTTGATAAATGTTTCGATCAAGAGGCTTTAGCCTTACTAAAAGCGTACCATTGGCCTGGAAATGTCAGAGAATTAAAAAATGTTATTGAACGGTTGGTTATATTGTGCGAAAGCAATGTAATTTCCCACCAACTAGTGGCAGAGCAGCTCAATCGCAACGCAAAGCCAACGACAAAGCCAATAGTTGTGAATGGCTTGCTCCCTCTTAAAGATGCCCAGGAGATGTTGGAAAGGGATCTCCTCCAGAAGGCATTGGACAAATACAAGACCACCAGAAAAGCAGCTCAGGCGCTTGGCATCGCCCATTCAAGCGTGGTACGCAAACTAGCCCGGCACGATATAAAAGCGGTACAGCTATGGACCACATATCTAGATAGTTAATATTTTCCTTATAAAGGTGATAGATATATCCCTTTAACTGTATATCGACGTTTTGTTGATAGTGCAATTCACAAGCCTAAAAGCACTAAAAAAGTACTGGGAGCATCATAATATGCTGCTCCCAGTACTTTTTCTTACTTTCATTTGCTTCATGTAAAATAGGTTTCGATCTAACAAGACTATTAATCTTTGCTTATTACTCTGCTGATGGCCCCATAGGAGTTGAGGGGAACGCCAGGGCTTTAGTTAAAACAAAAACGCCTTGTAGATACTCTGTCGGACAAAGCGGGAAACATTCAGTACAGTTCCAGCACTCCTTTGAGGCTATTTCAGGAATAAATTGTATTTCACGCGATGGCCCTTTGTTAACAAAACAAATAGCGCTCTTCTTTTTGATCTCAGCACAGTATCTTACACATAGACCACATTGAATGCAAAATGAAGGTTCTTTTTCATAACGGTTTTTGTCTGCTCCATATTCTTCAGCATATTCCTGCATCTTCAATCCCCTGGCCTCTGGAGCATGAGCCAGCAGTAGCTCCAAAATCACTTTACGAATTCTATCTACCTTCTCCGTCCTGGTTCTGACGATCAAATCCTTTTCCACCGGATAAAGGCAGGCAGCAACGAGATTGGTCCGACCGCGCACTTCTACTTCCACTGAGCAAAGGCGGCAAGCACCATAAGGCTCTAATGTCTCAAGGTAGCACAGTGTCGGAATCGATATACCAGCCTTTTGCGCTGCTTCTAAAACGGTCATCCCTTCATCTGCTGCAATTTCTCTTCCGTCAATCTGTATAATAATTTCACTCATTTTTCTTTGCTCCCTTTAGGTTATAGTTCTCGCTAGTTCAGCTCTTTGCAGACATTAGCCGGGCAGCGCTTCTCCTTGATGTGAGCCTCAAACTCATCTCTAAAATATTTTAACATGCTAATTAACGGTTTGTGGATACTCCTGCCCAGCGAACAAAGGGCCGCTTCGCCAACTACCCCGGATATTTCCTCCAAAAGCTCGATGTCCCCCTCTTTTCCTTCACCTTGGGTCATATTGGTGAGAATCTTAAGCATTTGCCTCATGCCTTCACGGCAGGGCACACATTTGCCGCAGGATTCACCAGCTAAAAAGTCAAGGAATAACCTGTCCATTTCAACCATACAGGTATCTTCATCCAATACCAGCATGTCGCCTGCACCCAGTGAAGCACCTAGTTTTGACAGTTCATCAAAATCAAGTGGGGTGTCGATAAGACTTTCGGGGATAGTACCTCCCATTGGTCCTCCAAAGTGTATCGCTTTAAGTTTCTTTCCGTTTGGAATTCCACCGCCAAAGTCGAAGACAATCTCTCTGAGCGAAGTACCCATGGGAACTTCTACGACTCCGGAGTTTACTATATTACCTGATAGGGATATGAGTTTTGTTCCCTTGCTCCGCTCGGTCCCGATACTGCTGTACCACTCGTACCCCTGATTAATTATCTGAGGCACGTTGGCCCAGGTTTCCACGTTGTTCAGGTTACTGGGTCGATCCCAAATACCAGTTACAGAAGTGCGGATATATTTGGGCCTTGGCTCCGGTGGCATCCCTTCTATGGACCTCATTAATGCGCTTGATTCGCCGGAAACGAATATCCCTACATCAAGATGTACCTCAACATTAAAGCTGAATCCGGAACCAAGTATATTGTCACCTAAAAGCCCGTATTCCTTCGCCTGGGTAAGGGCAAGATCAAGATTCTTTCTTAGAACGGGAGTATCATGTCGGGTGTAAATAAACCCCTGATGAGAGCCGATGGCATAGGCACCGATGATCAAGCCTTCCAATATAAGATGCGGATTCCCTGTAAATAGGGCTCTGTCCATAAACGCCCCAGGCTCACCTTCGTGAGCGTTTACGATAACATACTTTTCTACTCCGGGCTGTGCATTGCGAGTGGTTTCCCACTTCGAGCCGGCAGGAAATCCACCGCCGCCCCGGCCGCGCAAGTTGGCTTTCTTTATTTCATCCAGAACACCTTCGGGGCTCATTTCAAAAAGCGCTTTGGATAACGCTGAATAACCGCCCATCGCCAGGTAATCATCAATACTCTTGGGATTAATCTTCTGGCTATTACCAATCAGCAATCGCGACTGGTTCTTGTAGAAAGGTATTTCAGATTGATGCGCTGCTTTTGTACCGGTGTTGGGATCGGTATAAATTAATCGGTCAATCACTTGCTTACCAACTACAGTCTGAGAGACAATTTCCGGTACATCTTCCGGTGTTACTTCCAAATAACAAATTTCCTCAGGATAGATAACAACGATCGGCCCTTTTTCACAAAATCCATGACAGCCGGTTGCTATAAGATCAACTTTTGCATCCAACGACTGTTTTTTTATTTCTTCTTCAAAAGCGCTGATCACTTGAGCATTGCCGGAACCAAGACAGGCGATTCCCGCACATACGGAAATACAAGGCTTATTGGGATCTTTTTGTGCTAAGATACCTTTCCTGAGTTCTTCCAACTCCGCAGTTGAATTTATACGTGGCATAACGTTCCCTCACTCATATTTTTTTAACGCGTCTGCTATCTCGGCAGGCGCCGTCTTACCGTGAGTCTTTCCATCGATTTCTACTAGCGGACCTAAAGAACAGCAACCCTGGCAGTTTACGGTTTCCAGGCTGAACTTCATATCCGGGTCCGTTTCGCCGGGTTTAATTCCAGTCAGTTTTTGCACCTCTTCGAGAACCTGCTGCGAGCCTCGAACCTGACAGGCAGTACCCGTACATATATTAACTTGATAACGCCCTTTAGGAGTTAAACTAAATGTTTTATAAATGGTAGCTATGCGCAGTACCCGGCTTAAGGGCACCTCTAATTTCTCGCTAACCTGTACTAGTACTTCTCTCGGCAGCCATTTATTCTCTTCCTGTATCTCCATTAATACTTTAATCAGTGCACCGGCTTGTCCCTGGTGTTCATTTAAAATCTGCTCGATTTTATCGTTATTCATAGCGACTGTTCTGACCTCCTTCTTTCCCCTAATCCACCGTCTAACCTTTCACCTTAGGCGAGAGCGAAGCACTTTTGGCTTTCCTCGTATTTAACTAATCCTTGCATTGCTGAACTATTAAGTTGTCTTGAAACTTCAGACGAGGTTAGACCTAAAATCGCCGCCATTTCTCCCGGGGCAAGCGGTTTTTCACGTAGCAGTGAAATAATTTGACCTAGGGTTAGTTTGTCTCCAATTAATTCATTAAATATTTTTTCTAATTCTTTACTAGCATAGAATTCTTCATATTGTTCTACAGTATCAAAACGCACTTTCAGTCTCTCATTTTGCACTACTCTGATGTAAGGGATTAATTCATTAACTGTTTGAAGTTTCAACTTAAGTACATCTTGGTCTATTCCCTCAGATTGGCCAAGTAGTCCCAAGTTTTTCATCGTCTGGCTGAATTCATTCATAGCTTCAGCAAAACGTAGTCCTTCACCGGCAGATACATGTTCTAATTTTATTCTCTCGGGATTTAGACCCAGGTGCGCAAGTATTTTTTTACTCAGCATCACCATATTTAGTGCATCGTAATTTCCATGCGTAACATAATGGCAGTCACCAAGATGGCAAGTGCCGACAAACACCCCGTCATTTCCGTTGGCAAAAGCACGGAATATAAAGGACATGTCAACCCGGCCAGAGCACATCATACGGATAAGCCTAATGTAAGTAGCATATTGTTGCCTGGAAACTCCAGACAAATCAGCAGCACCGTATGCTCACCAGTTGCATACGAAACCTAGAATTCTTGGTTTAGAATCAGTTCCTGTAGCCACTCTTATCCCACCTCTTTAGTTAGTAATCTCGGCATGGCTCTTTCATTGGGGACATTCCTCCAAAAGGAGGTCTGTCCCCTTTTTAGTTAAACTTCTATAGATCAACCTCTACAGGGTATCAGAAGTCGCCGCGTCAATTTGGCTATAAACCTGTTCGAACGTATAATGTTTTAGTGAAATAGCCCCTGTTGGGCACTTGGAGTTACAGAGACCGTCTCCTTTACAGAGCACAGCATTAACCGTGGCTTTTTTGCCATGTGGTGTCTCACGAAATTCTATAGCACCATATGCACAGGCGGCAATACAAGCTCCACACGAAATACAAATATCCCCATTCACTCCTGCAACAGAACCGGACGCGGTAACCGTATCATTTGAGAGAAGCGTTACGACCCGACCGGCTGCTCCATATGCCTGGCTAATCGTTTCTGAAAGAAGCTTGGGATAATGCGCTATCCCACACAGGTAGACACCATCCGCAGCAAAATCTACAGGTCTTAATTTGACGTGGGCTTCCGAGAAGAAACCATCCGGGCTCAAGGATACCTTGAACATTGCGGCTACGTCTGTGCTGCTTGCAGCAGGAATAACGGCGGCAGCCAAAGCTACTGCATCAGCATCAAGTTCAAGCTTTTCACCTAAAATAGGATCGGTCACGGTAACTTTTAAGACTTCCTTACCGTCATCATCCTCACCAGGTTCTACCACAGGCAGATCTTCCGGCTCATAGCGAATGAACTTGACATCCTTATCGGCAGCCTCCCGGTAATAATCCTCTTTGTAGCCATAGGTTCTGATATCTCTAAAGAGAATGTAGATATCCATTTCCGGGTTTATTTCTTTAAGTTTCAGAGCATTCTTGATCGCATCGCTGCAGCATACACGGCTGCAGTAATTTCTGTCTTCATTTCTGCAGCCTACACATTGAATCATCACTAAATTATCTGAGTTAAGCAGCTTTTCATCTGCTTTAGCAATTTGCTCCTCCAACTCCAGTTGGGTCATTACCCGGTCATCTTCGCCATATAGGTATTCAGTTGGTTTATATACTTCAGCACCAGTAGCGATAACAGTCGCTCCATGTTTTATTTCGCTGACCATTCCTTTTGACTCAACCTTGGTCACAAAATTACCTATATAACCAGCAGCGTTGATAACCTTGGCATCGGTATATATATGGACTAAGGGGTTTTTATATACCTTTTGAATCAGTTCGTTCAAATAGGCTTGAACATCGAGTCCTTCTAAGGTATAGTGAAGTTTCCGTGCGATTCCGCCTAATTCTTGTTCCTTTTCCAACAGGTATACATGGTGTCCCTGTTTAGCGATGGAAAGAGCACTGGTCATACCAGCCACGCCACCACCGACTACTAACGTTGCCTTGTTGAGGGGCAGATCGAATTCTTCCAGGGGCTCCAAATGGGAAACTCTGGCCACCGCCATGCGGATTAAATCCTTGGCCTTTTGGGTTGCCGATTCTTGTTCCTTAGAGTGTACCCAGGAGCAATGTTCTCTAATGTTGGCAAATTCAAAGTAGTATTGATTAATTCCAGCTTCTCTGAGGGTGTCCCGGAATAGCGGCTCGTGTGTCCTGGGGGTGCAGGCCGCGACAACCACGCGATTGAGCCCCTTTTCCAGAATCGAACTTGTTATATGCTTGGCCGCATCTGTAGAACATATAAAAAGGTTATCTTCAGAGTGCACAACGTTAGGTAAGGTCAAGGCATATTCAACTGCAGAAGGAACATTTACTATCCTGCCGATATTAGCACCGCAATGGCACACAAATACGCCAATTCTTGGCTCCTCTTGGGAGACATCCTTTTCCGACGGATATACCCTTTCTTTGGCTAAGTCCCCTCTCCGGAAGTCAAGCATTTCACCACATTGAGAACCGGCTCCGCTGGCGGTAACAACCGACTCGGGAATGTCTAAAGGCCCCTGGAAGGCTCCACTAATTAAGATACCCTTGCGAGTGGTCTCCATTGGGTTAACCGGATTGTTTTTACAGAACCCGTGCGCATTAAGCTCGATGCCAAATATATCAGCCATACTCTTGGCATCAACAGGCGGGGTTAAACCTATAGATAATACTACCATATCAAATTCTTCCTCTTTTACTCCTTCATCATTGGTAGCATATCTTATCGTGACATTCTTAGTAACCGGGTCTTCCTTCATTATTGATGCATAGCCCCTGACAAACCGAACACCGGGAAGCTTCTCTGTTCTCTGGAAAAAGCGCTCAAAATCTTTACCATAGGAACGAATATCGTTATGGAATATCGTACATTCGGCATCTGCATCATGGTCTTTAGTCAAAATCACATGTTTCTGGGCATAGGTGCAGCATACGGCTGAACAATAGCTGTTACCGCCGGGAATAACCTGTCTGGAACCAACGCATTGAATCCAAGCGATTTTATGGGGATGCTTCTTGTCAGTAGCACGTAATATTTCACCTTCGTAAGGACCTGTGGAACATAATAACCGTTCATAGTCCAGACTAGTAACTACGTTCTCAAACTCTCCGTAGCGATATTCCTCTCGCAGCTTGGGATCATATGGCTCAAAGCCAGGAGCCAGAATTATCGTACCTACTTTTACTTCTACTTTTTCAGGTGTTTGATTAAAGTTTATAGCACCGTTCTTACAAACTCCCTGACAAACAGTACATGTCTTATCTTTAAGGTAACGACAGCTTTGATCTATATAAGTAATCAATGGTACTGCCTGAGAAAAGTATATATGAACGGCTTTTTTCTTCGATATCTCTTGGTTAAATTGATCAGGGTACTCTACCGGGCAGTATTCTACACAGGTAGAACAACCCGTGCATATGGTTTCATCAATATACCTCGGCTTTTTAATTAGTGTTACCGTGAAGTCTCCTGCTTCCCCTTCTACATCTTTAACTTCTGTATAGGTCAAAATATCTATGTTGGGATGCCTGTTACATTCAACAAACTTAGGCGATTCAATACACATGGAGCAGTCATTAGTGGGAAAGGTCTTGTCCAGCTGGGCCATGTGGCCGCCAATGCTGGGCGATTTGTCAACCAGGTAAACTTTAAATCCCGCAGTGGCAAGATCTAGAGCACCCTGAATACCACTAATCCCTCCACCGACAATCATGACATCTCCTAAATTACTATCTGCACAATTAACAAGCTTTCCCCCAATGCTTTCAATTTCTTTTTCCATATCTATCAATCCTCATCAGTTTTTATTTACCCGTACTGTCCGGGGTTGGCCGGGTCAGCCAAACTTAATCTGTTGAGCAGCCAAGCCGCTCCGGGTGGGTAACACCGCCAAGCGTTCACCGCGCACCTGTCCAACCATGGCAATGCCCGTATCACAGGCTGGCAAAATGGCGTTCTTCGCCAGCGCATGCCGCGGACCATCGATCGGGACCTGGGACCTGCATTTTTGCTGCTTTGCGCAGCATCTCGGACGATATGCGACCGATGATCAGCAGTAGTTCAACTTTAAGGCTCTGTTCAGCCTCACATCGGCCAGCAACTCCTCCTCACTCATCCGTATGCCCGCCACGTAGCCAATGTCCATATAGCTCCGAAGACTAGATAATCAAATTTGGCTGGTGTACACAGGATGGTGACTAGCGCCCTTAAATTACATGAATTATGAATACATATCGCTAGACAGGATTGATCCTATGCGAGTCTAGCTTTCCCGCCATTAGATAACTTCCGCAAGAACCTCCGTAAGGTCCTTGATCTCAATGACGTTATCAAAGTTCATATTTACTCTTGCATCCTCAAAGTTAGTGACGCAGTACGGGCAGGTGGTAACAAGCTCCTGGGCCCCAAGGGCAACGGCTTGTTCCATTCTAATGTTAACGAAGCGATCAGCCATAAGAGTATCCACCCAAATCCTGCCGCCACCCATGCCGCAGCAGAGACTGTTTACCCGATTTTCCTCAAACTCAACCAGTTCTAGTCCCGCTATATTCTTTAACACGTCACGCGGCTCGTCATAGATGTGATTGTGCCGGCCCAGGTAACAGGGGTCATGATAGATAATTTTCTTCGCATATTCTTTATTGATCTGAAGCCTGCCTTCTTTAATCAGTTGGCAGATAAACTCAGAGATATGCACTATCTCAAAGTTCACATTAAACTCAGGATACTCGTTCTTAAAGGTATGGTAGCAGTGCGGGGAAGAAACCACTATTTTCTTGACCCCGTGACCGATCCAGCTTTTAATGTTGGCCTTGGCCAGCTCCTTAAACATTTCTTCGTTACCGGTCTTGCGAATGCTTTCCCCGCAGCAGTTTTCCTCTTCGCCCAGGATACCGTAATCCACGCCTGCCGCGTTGAGGACTTTGGCTGTAGCGGCTGCGACCTTCTTTAACCGTGGGTCATAGCACAAGTAGCAGCCGGGGAAATATAAGGCTTCCATACCTTCTTCGAAGGTTTTCACATTCAGGCCCTTGGCCCAGTCTGCCCGGTTGGCTCTCGGCTCGCCAAAGGGGTTACCTTCTGCGCCTAGACCAGCGGTTACGGCACGCACAGGTTTGATATGTTCGGGGAAAACGCCATACCCCGTGGCCATCCGACGCACGGCCATCATATCCTGGATCTGTTTTACTTCCCTGGGGCATACTTCAGCGCACCTGCCGCAGGTAGTGCAACGCCAGATCTCTTCATTTTCAATTTCAGTCAAGCCAAAGGTGGCCTGTCGAATTAGCTTGCGCATACTGAAATTTCTTACCCTATTCCAGGGACAGACAGAATCGCATTTGCCGCATTGAAAGCAATACTTGACCGGGTCTCCGCCGTACTCTTTTATCTCTAGGATAATATCTTTGATGGGGGTTTCAGTCTGCACGACTTTTTAATCCCTCCTTTCACATTGTGTTTTAGCCCTTCTGTGCTATACGGTTAAAAGTATCCGCTACCTTCTGTACTCCAAATTTATCTAAAAGTGCCTTCATTCCTAATTCCATCTCGTCCATCTTTACTTCTTCCTTGTCTTCCTCTTCCACTTCCATCTCTACGTATGTCAGACAGCCTTGTGGACATGCCTGAGTACACAAGGGTTCTTTTTCGTCCGCACACAAATCGCATTGGAGAGGAAGACCGGAATCGGGATCGAAAAACATTTCCCTAGTCGGGCAGATAGTCCCACAGAAGCTGCACTCGCTGTATTGCTTCCCTTTAATAGTATAAATGCGTCTGCCGTCACATCCGGCTTTAGCATAATCAGTGGCACGAATGGGAACATATTCATCATTAAATTGATCCATAACCACGCGAATCCGAGACCTTGAGGGATTCATTGCGCTGTATTTCGGCGTAGCATGATATGCAGAGCAGGCTATCTCACAGCCACGGCAACCATTGCATTTATCAAGGTCAACCCTTATTGTTTTAACTATTTTCTTCACTTTTTCACCCACAATTAGCACCCCCCTGACTTTTGTTCTTCGGCTTTTGCCGCTTCTTGGGCTGGAGTACCTTCATTAGGATCCAAAATCCCTAACTGAATCAATTCGTCTGCTACATAGTCCAAGCCGACTCTATGCAACTCTGCTTTAGTAGGAACTGCATCCTTAGTCCATCCCCTAAAGTCATAGTAGGCGTCAAGCAACTTTTCTTCAAGCTCAGGGTCTCTTACCGCCCAGTGATCCTTAGGCGGATCATCATCGACTCTTCTCATGCCCAATCTATTATTAATGCATCTGACCAAATCACGGTTCCTGCGGCAGATTTCCCAAAGTCCCTCTTTATCCATTTCCATACCGGTTGCAAGTGTAATTAGCTCTGGCACATTATTGAAGGAATATGCAACCTGACCGCCAAACTGCCCCCTAAATGATGACACAAAACCGCAAAGTCCGGTGGAGTCATCAATATAGTGCATGGCCTCATTCCAGTCAGTAAGTGCGCAAGTATCTTCAATAGATATCTGATCACGCTTTTCCCAGTTCATAAACATATCTTTAAATTTTTGATATGGGGCAGCATCCCAATTATCGACAAACTCCTTCCTCTTTACCGGATCCCTAATCGGATCCTGAGGGAATGAACCTTCAATCTGGGTGATGGCCATTTTCTCACCGGTAGCTATCATGAGGTAATAGGCGGGGTTCAGTTTGCCCAGCTTGATGGGTAACTGTTCCATTTTTTTCACGGTATTATGTTCAAATGATTCTGCTCCGGGAATCATGCGGGACGCCCACCAAGAGCCATTGGCCAGTATATCGCCAATCCCTTCCCGGTGAACAATTTTTTCTAACAAAAACTTAACTCTCTCCCCAGGATCAGTCGGGAAATTAGGAATGTCCTGGTCAGTTAAAACGCCGCTATCGTAGAGTTCAATGCCAAGGGAAATAGCTTGTGGCGTAGAGTATGAATCCACTCCCCAATCCAAACATTGACCAAGCATTCCATAAGTATAGTCCAGTTCTTTAAAGGCTGCCATATGATAGGTATCTTTGCCGTAGCATTTATAACCAAATCTCTTCGTGCCCGGCCAGGAAATCACGTTAATGCATCCCTTGGGACAGTTATAGCAACCTGCTTGTCTGTCCATATTGTCATATTTCCAGTGAGTCCATCTGTCTTGAAGTTCTTCACTCCAATAATTTTTAATACGCGTACGCGAATAACCCCAAGCAAAGTTATTGTGGTGGAAACTATCATCCTCATCGACCGCCATCCAGTCCCCGCAGCCATTGCTATCATTAATCCACTTCTTCATTCTGAGGCATAACTCAAAGAGTTCTTGCGGGTGGGCGATATTAATGTCCTTTGTTCCACGAACAACAATTGCCTTTAACCTTTTGTCGCCCATGATTGGGCCAGGTCCGCGAGACGCACTGGAATAACCGTGTTCGACGCTAGCCGTTAAGACCTTGTTTTCACCGGCCAAACCGATACAGGCCACCTGGGCGAAGGGTTCATTTAACTCTTCTCTAACGAGACTTGTAGTTTCCCCAGGGCCTTTCCCCGCGAGATGGGAGGCATCACGTATTTCCACTCTCTCATTGTGTATATACAAATAAACCAGTTTGGGGGCTCTGCCGCGAATGATTATTCTGTCGTAACCGGCATGTTTCAGTTCCGGACCGAAATGTCCTCCCATACATGAATGTCCAAATATGCCTGTCATGGGATTAATGGTATTCACACTGGTACGGTTGCATCCGACAACAGGTGTGGCATGCAAAAGACCGGCGCCGAAGATCAGCAAATTATCTTCACTAAAGGGTTTAGTGTCGGGTTTAACCCTATCCCAGATTATCTTGGCGTTAACACCCTGACCCCCTAGATGAGTCTCCATTAATTTGGGGTCGGTTTCTACCCGCTCAATGTTTCCAGTTGATAAATCGACTTCTAAATTATACCCTGCCTCTGCGTACCTCATTTTTCAACACCTCTACATATTTTTTTAGCATCTTTCGGGGTATCCGCGCAACCATAGTCTTGGAACTGCGCTACATTATTCCCGGCACATAGGAGCAAAAACAGCCTATTACTTACCGCAGATTTTTCGTTTCTATTGCTTGGTGTAATAATGCTGGATTGTCACCCCTCCTTGATCTGAACCATCCCAACAACCACTATCTTTAGTAAGGCGGTTTCAGTAACATTACCTCCCCCTTTTTATTGGTTTTATTGATGGAATCCTTGTTAATTAAATTACATGTTTTTTAGATGGTTTTTAGCTTGTCCAATATCCGCGTCTTTTTCAGAATCTTATAAAAATCTTTTTAAAATCTTGAAAAGTATATAAGCAACTTCTATACCTGCAGAGAAAATTTATAGATAAACACAAGTCTTTATTTAATCCAGGCGTTTTATCTATAATTTATTTATTAAAAAAAGTTAAAAAACTAAAATCAGTCAAACTTCAACAAATTATATTGTCGAAATAACAGACATGTTCAAATTACAGACAGTCTCGTTGGCATTTCAAACAGAGAGTAAGAACTTACAAGAATTAAACCATGCCACTTGCGGGGCATGGTTTAATTCTTTTGTTTGCCTTTAGTTTACTGCAATTCTATATCGCTTCAACCTTACACAGCAGGGATTTAAAATCGGGATAACCGGTAATGGGATCACGCACGTCCATATCGGTCAGGAAGTTAACGTTAGCATTAGACCAGCCATGCGGTACCGACACTATTCCAGGCATCAACCTTGGCTCTTCCTTAACCCGCATAATGATACTGCCATTGCGGGTGGAAAGACGAATACGCTCCCCGTCCTTAACGTTGTAACGGCTAGCGGTTGCCGGATGCATCTCGGCAAATGGCTCCGGCTCTTGCGCTCTGAGTTGCGGGACATGCCGCATCTGGGTGTGGGTAAACGCTTGCCGCCGGGCCCCGCTGATTAGAATTATCGGAAATTCCTTGGCCAGTTCAGGTGTGCTTACCGGGCTTTGTGCCGGTTCATAATATTTAGGCAGCGGATCATAGCCGGCATCTTCCAGGGTCTTGGAATATATTTCAATTTTGCCGCTAGGTGTGCCGATCTTCTTATTCTTATAAGCATAGTAGTCTTGCTCAGCAAAATAAATGCCCATTTCGGTTGCTTTTAGCTGTTCAGTAATACCGCTGGGTTCCAGTAGAGTGTCCATCACTTCTTCGTCTGATTTCCAGGGGAATAATTCTCCAAATCCCAGACGGTGTGCCAGTTGGGTCCAAATCCACCAGTCAGGCTTGGACTCACCTACCGGTTCAATAACTCTCCGGTGATACATGGCATATGGTTCGCCGTGCACTACGCCATAAACGTAAGCCAGAGCATCCTTTTCCATGAAGGTGCAAGCAGGCAATACTAAATCAGCCAGCTCAGCACTTTCTGTCATAAAGAGATCAATAGCCATCATAAAGTCCATTGACTTAAAGGCATCGATAAACTTGTTCGCTTCCGGGAAAGAAACCACCGGGTTAGCTGCAGCAACAATAGCGCCACGGACCGGATAAGGCTTGCTTTCCAGGGCTGCCTGCGGGAACAAAGTAGCAATGCCGTAAGGCGATTTTCTGCCCCAGAATTCATAGAACAGAGGGTATTGATCTGCACCGATAGGCACTTCATCCATCGGTAAACGCAGGTCGGTCATGCGAAGGAAGGGAATGGTTACCCATGTACCCGGCTTGTCGATATTGCCGGTAACAATCTGCAGGATGTTCAGCAACCTGGACAGCTGCAGCCCGTTAACGTGTTGATCCAGTGTATTGATACCCTGCACGATACACGCTGGCTTGGACTGGGCATAAATACGGGCTACTGATTTAATATCGGATGCGGACAACCAGGTAATTTCTGCCGCCCACTCAGGTGTATACTGCTGGACATGCGCCTTCAGCTCTTCAAAACCAATACAGTAGCCTTCTACAAACTCTTTATCATAGAGACCTTCGTTGATAATTACGTTGAGCATGGCCAACCCTAGTGCTCCGTCAGTTCCTGGACGGATTGCCAGGTGCAGACCCAGTTCGGATAACTCTGTCCGCTTGGGGTCAATAGTAATCAGGTCAAGTACTCTATTTTCTGCTTTTTTCCTAATATCTTCGGCCAGCATACCCTTGGAGCCGTCCGGGTTATGACCCCAGAGAACGATACAATGTGCATCAGCCGGGTAATCCATCGGATACCGGCCAAAGGTCAACTGACGGGCCATGATACGGGCACGATAACAAATGTTTTCCACTGATAACAGGTTTGGCGTGCCATAGGCCGATTTGAACCGCTGGGCAAACCCGGCTACTTCAATATTTTCCACACCCATTGAGCCACAGAAAATAGCCAGGGCTTTGGCGCCATACTTGTCTCTAATTTTGCCAAGTTCATCGGCAGCATAGTCCAGCGCATCATCCCAGCTCATCCGCTCCCAAGTATTACCTACACGACGCATAGGATATTTAATGCGGTCTGGCGAATAAACAAATTCAGGGAGAAACTCTCCGCGTGGGCAGATATACCCTTTGCTTACCGGGTGTTCAGGTAATCCTTCTACTTTTACCATCTTGCCGTCTTCCAGCGTAACTTTAATGCCACAGTCCCACACACATGACATGCAGTCGCTTACCACGGTCTTGCGTTCCACCACTATTACTCACTCCTTAACACAATTCATATACCAGCTATTTAATACACAGATTATAGCTGTCATTATATTTAATATTAGCAACTTCTGTACCAGCAAAAAAATTATAATAATTTGTTGTTAAATGAAAAATAAAACCCTTATTTTACGAGAACTCTTACAGTGATAAATTAATAGAATTTTTATTCATGATAAAAAATATGTCATAAAAACATACATGTTCAAATGACTGACAGTGGACAACGAAACTGCTTGTTCAACAAATAAACCATGCCGTTAACAGGCATGGTTTATTTGTTGAACAAGCAGGGGATTTAGCATCCCTGTCCGTTATAAGCATGTTAAAGAATTTTAGCGATGAAGGCTGAGTTTAAAACTCGTCCTCGTCATCAGGGTGACAGATAAAATATTCCCTCTCCAAAAGCTGGTGAAACTGCTCCGGTATTGCAACCACCTGTCTGAAGGGCACACCCCCGGGTTGGGTCAATTCAAAGATAAGTTCGTATTCCCCGTCGCGGTTTTTGCGGGGGTGCCATTGTCTCAGGGTCATGCCTTCCTGGGAAATATACTCACGTACAATTTCATCGCACCATTTAAAAAAGGTGGCTTGTTCGTCGTCCAGGTATTCCATCATAAGCCAATTCCTCCTCACGGTAGGCAGAATAATTTCAGCATATTGACCTGAATCATTATACTACAAATTAACTCAGCAGGGTAAATGCTTTTTTTCATGTGACTGTCTACGTAAAGCATTAGGGGCAGCATAAAATGTCGGGATTTTTCCGACATTTTATGCTGCCCCTAAAATTATCAACCGTTAGCTTACGTTCACAACTTATTTTCAGTTACCATAGCACTATTACGCTTCTTTCTTCTT